>JBFLGD010000040.1:0-2060 GCA_041859965.1 Bulleidia sp.
GTTCAATTGACTGAACTATATTGACAGGTTTCCCATCTGCACCAATAGGAGCAATGCCATCATCGTCCCCACTTGCCTGAAGTGCGTCATTTGAAGTTGTCATATTATATATTGCCGGATGTGAAATGGATCTGAGGGCATGTACAGCCGACTATTTCTTTTATAATGCATACTCGAACAGTACTGCATTTAAAGATGAGCTAATTGGCGAGTTTGACCAATTATATAAGAATGAGATTCAACAGATCGTAATGGGAACCCTGCAAAAATACAGTTATAAAATGACAGATGTCGGCATTCAAAATCTGGTCGTTCATATCATGATTGCTTTATTCCGGATTAAAAATGGTTTTGTCCGGGATAATGAGAAGGCGAATGTTCAGAGGGAAAAACAGCCGTTGGAATTTACGATGAGCGAAGAGATCCGTGATGCAGTAGAGAAGAAGACGGGCATCCGTATCTCAAATGATTCTTTGGGTTATATGGTCATTCATATGGCTGGAACACGGATCTTCAGCAGCCGTGATGAGAAACTGATTACAGCAGAAACTTTAAATCTCGTCCGTGAAATATTGACCGGAATACTAAATGAATACAACATCAATCTTTTTGAAGATATTGATCTGTTTACAATGCTATGCACGCATATTGAACCGATGCTGATTCGCCTGCGTAATCATGTAAAAATGAGAAATCCTTTATTGACACAGGTGCGTAAAGAAGAACCGCTAGGATATGAGATGGCAGTCTATGCAGCGCAGATTATCGAAAAGAAATATCATCAGCCAGTGGACGAAAATGAGATTGGATATCTTGCTCTGCACTTCCAGCTTGCGTTGGAAAAGAGAAAGCAGATGGATCGAAAGAAGATCTTAACTGTCTGTGCAAGCGGTGCAGGAACATCCCGCATGCTGATGTATCGGCTGCAGTCTGCTTTTGGGAGTAAAATTGAAAAGATTGAATCCATTGGACTTACGGAATTAGCACAGTATGACCTGGATGCGTATGACTTGATTGTTACAACTGTCCCATTAAATGTTCAGACTAAAGCACCAGTACTGCAGGTAGAATATTATCTTTCACCGGAAGATTTAGCAGATATCAGCCGTCGTATGGAATATGATTCTTCCGTTTCAGATAAAGTGATGCATGCTTTTTCACCGGACCTGTTTTTTGCAGATCTGAATATGCAGAACAAATATGATGTAATCCGTTTCTTATGTGAACAACTATCTCATGAAATAGCAGTACCAAAAGATTTTATGGAGAAGGTGTTTCAGCGCGAAGAACTTGCTCCGACTTGCATGGGCAACAATATTGCAATGCCCCATCCAGGTGCTTTGATGCTGGATGAAACCCGGATTGTAATTGCGCATCTTTCTAATCCAGTTCCCTGGGGCAGAGAAAAGGTCAGCTGGGTCTTTTTGCTTGGTGTGCAGAAACAAAAAGATGATGCAGCAGAACCTTTAATTCAGACATTATACTCGCTCATCAAAGATCCAGAATTGATGAAAATAATAGAAGTACATCCAGATTATTCTATCCTTATCAATACAATACAGGGATTGCTGGCAAAGAACAGCCAAAAGAAACCAGAGAGTATTTTCCAATGAATGTATTGATGGTCTGTGCAGTAGGAATGTCATCTTCTTCTCTAGCAGAAAAGGTAAGAGCACGTCTAAAAGAAAGAGGGATACAGGATATCAAGATTGGAGCCTGTGGATCAAATCAGATCAGGGATTATGCAATCCAGGCAGATCTTATTTTAATAGCGCCGCAGATATCCTATTTAAAGAAAAACCTGATTGCGGATGGTCTGAATCAGATTGCTGTTATGGACGCAAGATCATATGGCATGCAGGATGTTGATCAGATCATAGATTTAATCATGCATCCCGGACAAGCAGAAGAAACTAAGGATACAAAGGCAAATATTCTCCGCCGTATTGCCGAAGTGATCGGTACAAACCATATTCTTCTTGCCATTCGTGATGGAATGATTGATATTCTCCCAGTTACAGTTGTTGGTTCCATCTTTTCTTTGCTGGAATCATTCCCCC
>JBFLGD010000041.1:0-1949 GCA_041859965.1 Bulleidia sp.
TCCTAAGGCTGATGATGTACTGCGTGAAGCTATTGCCATGGGAGCTGATGACGGCTTACTGGTAACAGACAGAGTTCTGGGCGGTGCTGATACTTGGGCAACATCTTCAACAATTGCTGGTGCACTGAAGAACATGGAGTATGATCTTATCATCACTGGCCGTCAGGCTATTGATGGTGATACTGCTCAGGTTGGACCTCAGATCTCCGAGCATCTGCAGATTCCTGTGATCTCTTATGCTAAGGAACTGAAGGTAAACTTCAAGGATAAGACTATTGAAGTTAAGAGACAGTATGATGATGGATATCATATCGTCAAGGCTAAGCTGCCGGCACTGGTAACAGCATTATCAGAGATGGGTGAGCCTAGATATATGAGACCAGGCAGAATCTTCTATGCAATTGATCATCCTGAACTGGTTACTGTATGGGGCAGAGCAAACCTCGATGTTGACGATGCCAACATCGGTAAGAAGGGTTCTCCTACCGTTATTGCCAAGGCTTCTGATAAGGTTGCTAAGGGCAAGGGTGTCAAGGTTACTCCTGACACAGCCGCAGACGCTGCTGACTATATCGTCAACACTTTAGCCGAGAAGCATGTCATCTAAGGAAAGCAGAGGAGAAAAAACAATGGGATTAGAAGAATATAAGGGCGTATTTATATATGCTCAGCAGGTAGATAACAAGGTTTCTCCGATTGCTCTCGAGCTTCTCGGAAAAGCTAAGGATCTGGCTGCGGATCTGAATGAAAAGGTAACAGCTGTTCTGATTGGTTCAAATGTTTCCGGACTGGTCGACGAATTGGCTTCTTACGGTGCTGACAGAGTCATCGTTGTTGATGATCCTGAATGCAAGGACTACAGAACAGAGCCATATACACATGCTCTGGCATCTGTAATCAATGAGTACAAGCCTGAGATCATGCTTGTTGGTGCTACAGCCATCGGACGTGATCTTGGTCCTAGAACATCTGCACGTGTTGCTACAGGTCTGACAGCAGACTGCACAAAGCTTGAAATCGGTGATTTCCCGCTCGTTGCACTGCCAGGACATGAAGTAGAGCAGAAGCATAACCAGCTTCTGATGACACGTCCGGCATTCGGTGGAAACACCATCGCTACAATTGCCTGCCCGGATCATCGTCCGCAGATGGCTACTGTACGTCCAGGTGTTATGCAGAAGATTACACCTGTTAAGGGTGCTAAGGCTGAGGTTGTCAACTACAACCCTGGATTCAAGCCGAACAACTGCTATGTAGAGATCGAAAAGGTTGTTAAGGAAGTCTCCAATGTTGCTGATATCGCTGCTGCTAAGATTCTCGTATCTGGTGGCCGTGGTGTCGGTTCCAAGGAAAATTTCAAGCTTCTTGACGATCTTGCTGCTGTACTGAATGGTACAGTATCCTGCTCAAGAGCTGTTGTTGACGCAGGCTGGGAGCCTAAGGAACTGCAGGTTGGACAGACTGGTAAGACAGTACGTCCGCATGTATACTTTGCAATCGGAATCTCTGGTGCAATTCAGCATGTTGCAGGTATGGAAGAATCAGACATCATTGTTGCTATCAATAAGGATGAATCTGCTCCTATCTTCGACGTTGCTGACTATGGTATCGTTGGAGATCTGAACAAGATTGTTCCGCTTCTGACAGAGAAGCTCAAGGCTGCTATTGCCGCTAAGAACAACGCTTAATTATCATCGGTCATAACATTAGAAACGCTGAGATCCTTTATAAGGAAATCAGTGTTTTTTTGTGATTTTGTGATTATGCATAGAGTTCCTATATTCTGACTGTATCGTATAGGGAAATGAATTTTAGACATTCAAAGGAACAATACTTGCTTTGCCATTCAAGCTGCTGAGTGTTTTATATGATACAATTGAAAATATGATTTTAGATGCAGTTCCCTGAAAATTGCTTAGAAAGAAAACAACATGAGAGAATTTATAAAG
>JBFLGD010000042.1:0-1699 GCA_041859965.1 Bulleidia sp.
TTTCAATCCACGCATCCGTGAGGGATGCGACTTTTACTATCGCTTGTTGTTGGTTCCTGATTTAATGTTTCAATCCACGCATCCGTGAGGGATGCGACATTTCCTTAGCTCTTTTTATGCTCTTTGATATCGTGTTTCAATCCACGCATCCGTGAGGGATGCGACTTAAGATCATCTCTATCAGTAACATAAATAAAATATGTTTCAATCCACGCATCCGTGAGGGATGCGACAAAAACTAAAAGTAGGAAATCATTGTGGTTATGCGTTTCAATCCACGCATCCGTGAGGGATGCGACGACATCCTTCGGCATGACCGCAAACTACAGCACTGTTTCAATCCACGCATCCGTGAGGGATGCGACGGCGATCTTCCGATTGGTCCATCTATCTCCTATAACGTTTCAATCCACGCATCCGTGAGGGATGCGACACTAGCTTTAGCCTTTATGGTATCCCAGTTGTTATGTTTCAATCCACGCATCCGTGAGGGATGCGACATCTAATTCTGATAACTTCTCTGATAGTATATTAAGTTTCAATCCACGCATCCGTGAGGGATGCGACCTGTCGTACTGCGCGCGATTCTCTGCGTACTCTAGTTTCAATCCACGCATCCGTGAGGGATGCGACTATTAATTGCCGTAACTTAAACAACCTTTAAGCGGGTTTCAATCCACGCATCCGTGAGGGATGCGACGGCCTCTGGCACTTCGATGGCTCACTTAACTCGCATGTTTCAATCCACGCATCCGTGAGGGATGCGACGAAAAACGCATCATAGACTAGATCATTGAGGCGAGTTTCAATCCACGCATCCGTGAGGGATGCGACTATGTCAGATACGGACATGGAGCGCATGACTAACCGGGTTTCAATCCACGCATCCGTGAGGGATGCGACGAATTAAATTCTGCTGAGAAATATGGTGAGACTAGTTTCAATCCACGCATCCGTGAGGGATGCGACGAGTGCAAGACCGGTCTCAGGAATAGAACTATTTATGTTTCAATCCACGCATCCGTGAGGGATGCGACGATAACGCGGTCCTTACCACCCGCATCAATTCGCTTGTTTCAATCCACGCATCCGTGAGGGATGCGACTTTTTCACGAATATCAACGGCGTTTAGGGTGATAGTTTCAATCCACGCATCCGTGAGGGATGCGACCATTTGTGTCAGTGGACCCGATAAATGTATTTATGTTTCAATCCACGCATCCGTGAGGGATGCGACTTGATATGACGAATTATTGTGTTCAAAGGTGAATTGTTTCAATCCACGCATCCGTGAGGGATGCGACGGGGGATATGACCACCAGCATTAAATATCCATCGAAGTTTCAATCCACGCATCCGTGAGGGATGCGACGGTAAAATTACCAGAATCACCTTGCATCACCAATGTTTCAATCCACGCATCCGTGAGGGATGCGACTACCGCACCATCTCCAGGCGTATTTATGATAGTAAGTTTCAATCCACGCATCCGTGAGGGATGCGACCTCTGCAAACGTCGGCAACCCGCGCTCTGCTGCATGTTTCAATCCACGCATCCGTGAGGGATGCGACAAAACCACTCAAAACCAAACCGAGATTTTATCATGTTTCAATCCACGCATCCGTGAGGGATGCGACGGTAGGTACACCATTTTACACTAGCGAGGATATGTTTCAATCCACGCATCCGTGAGGGATG
>JBFLGD010000043.1:0-1643 GCA_041859965.1 Bulleidia sp.
GCCACTTTTCTTTCCAGTATACATTTCTCCCTTAGAAGGCATCTGTTTGCGTGCATAGGATATCAATATGAAAAAAGTTCCTCCACAAAGTTTCCATCTATTCCTGTTATCCATAGATCGTCCTCATTTCAAAAAACTCCGACAAAAGCGACAATCCCGACAACATGAAATAAGACAAGTTCTACTTCTTAATGACTCTTGTAAGCGAAACAAGAGTCATTTTCAGTTGGTGGAATGCTTTTATCTACCCTGGGGATATGGATCAGCAACCCGTAACAAACCCCACTAAAGCATTATACCACATGACAATACAACTCTCAATAAAGGCATTGTATTGTCAGAAATTTTTGCTCTTGTCAGCTTCACTTTCACAGACGTTCACCCGGTGCACAGAGGTGGCTCGAACGGATGTGAAGGTCACAACTGAATAGAGAAACCAGCCTACGAGCGTGGCTGGCCGAACGAAACGAGTTGAATTCCCGTTCCGTCTGGCCTGTCACGCCTTCTTTTTTGTGCGGCCTCCGGTTCGGGAGAAGCGAACGGAGGTATCGCACATGAAAAACAATGTCAACCAGAGTAAACGCATCTACGACAAGTTCACCCGCACCTGGTACGAGGTCCCCGAGGACCAATATCGCGAATATGACCGGAACCGCACTGCGCTTCGGAAGCGTATGCAGTATCGCGGCGAATGCTTCTGCCCGCGCAGCAAATGGTGGCTGTGCGACGGCAACTGCCTCGACTGCGAGTTCCACAACAACACGACCGTCTCTCTTGACGATCCGCTGCCGGACGGCGAAGGCACTCTCGGCGACTACGTTCCGGACGACGCTCCTCTCATTGAAGAGGTGCTTGCCGATGAGATGATGCTCACCCAGCTTCTTCACCGTCTGGACGAGCTCATGCCGGAGGCACGCCGCATCGGCGAGCTCCGCGAGGAGGGACTCTCCGACGAGGCCATCGCAAAGAAGATCGGCATCAAGCGGACGACATTCCTGTCCCGGCTGAAGAAGGCCAAGCAGAAGCTCTGCGAGGAATTTCCGGACGAGATGCACGAGCAGTTCCCTGACTGGTTCTAAACACACGGCTCCGGCTGCCAATCATGGCGGTCGGAGCTTTTTTCAGAATTTCTTTCCTCGTCCTTCGTCAAAACGCGTGCCTCGCCTCCAGTGGGAAGTGTAAGGAGCACAGAAAGCTGCTCCGGATTGGAGGAAACGTGATGAACAAGACACGCAACAGAAGTCCCGCGGACACAGAGATCATCGCCGTTCTTATCGCGATAAGCCATGTATCCGCAAGGCTGGCAAGGAACCTCTCGATCCTTGCTGCAGACAGACAACCATTGGAAGGAGGTAAAGAGAGTGTCAAAAATGGCAGAAATGGATCAGACCATCAGTGAGCTCCGCGATGCCGCCGCTGCTATTAACGCGGCTGCCGACTGGCTCTACCAGCAGTTCTCCGGCACCACAGAGGAAGCGGAACCCGCTCCCAAGCCGGAAGCTCAGCAGGACGAGCCTGAGAAGAAGGAGCTGAAGCTGGAGGATGTGCGGGCGGTTCTCGCCGAAAGGTCGCGGGCCGGTTACACGGCGCAGATCCGCGAGCTGCTCCACAAGTACGGTGCGAGCAAGCTGTCGGCTGTCGAT
>JBFLGD010000044.1:0-1227 GCA_041859965.1 Bulleidia sp.
AACTAGTAAACGATAAACAGAATGGGAAAGAAGACAAAGGAGAATACTGACAATGGCTGATCATACAGTTTGGCATTGCGAAAATTGCAACAAATCATTTCTAGAAGAGGATATGGAACATCAGCAGACAACGATGGATGCATACGTTTGCGACCCAGTGCACTATTTTTCTGGAGACTATCTAACAATTGACGAATGCCCATACTGCGGTGCTGAAGAAATTGAAGAGAGCCTAGACCGTGCAGAAATCTATTGGACACTCGAAGATGCTGACGAACGTGCAGCATTGATAAACGAATGGATGGATGAGGATTGCACAGACGACACAGCAGAGCGCAACAGATGGACATGCGATTTCATTGACGAGATCACTGACTATTGGACTAAAAGACATGGAAAAAACTGTGTACGTTAAATATTCAGCACGATTTCCATATCTTCCAGAGGGGATCGCAGATACAGGAGCAGAGCTGAGCAGATCGCTTGGAATCAGATCAGACAGCATCTATTCAGCAATCAGTAAAAATTGCAACACAGTTAAAAAGGTAAGAATCATCAGCGATGCTGAAGAATCTCGAATAAAAATGAAAGGGATTGACTATTAATCAATCAAAAAGGTAAAGAAAAGTGAACACAGCAAAGACAGTCAGAATCGGCAAGACAGTTTACACAATCGAAGATATCCATGCATACGCACACAAGTGGCACTACAGCGATGTAGCGATGTTAAACGTCATTTGTGATAAGTGGCTCAGAGCAAACGACAATCATTGCCAGAAGCCACGTAAGGCGGTTAAAACAGAGGCTAAGAAGGCTAAGAAAGCAAAGAAGATTGCAAAATGAAAGCACTCGATTTTGACATTGACAACTATCGTAGGCTAGGTGCAGCCATTGTTCTGAGCGCACTGGACGAATACAAAATGGCACTCCACTATCTGTACAGAGTTACAAAAACTCCATGCACGGAAGAACCTGAAATGGTAATCCAGAAAGTGCCGTACGTTATTGAACGCATGGAGAGACACAGAGACAGAATTGGAAAAAACAGCAAGATAAAAACCGAAGCAGATATCAAGAGAATCATCAAATTAAAGACAAATGTCAGCTACAAAATAACCAAAATAAAATCGAAAGTCAAAGAATATCAATCATGTTTGAATTTTTTCCACAGCGATGAATGTTCGATACTCTGCAGCATTAGTCCAGAAGTGATGATCAGCACAATAA
>JBFLGD010000045.1:0-1183 GCA_041859965.1 Bulleidia sp.
ATAAGCAAAAATCAGCGGAGCAGGATTTCCGCAAGGTAAACCATCACCTGCAGCACTATGTGTTCCGTGCGCAGTTTTTGTCCTCTACCATGTCGCCACTTATTTTGCTGGTGACATATTTGATAATCGGCAGCACGGCGGCCCTCGGCTGCAATTATGTGCTGGCCGGTGGGCTGACACTGGGTGCACTGCAGGCGTTTATCAACTATATCTGGCAGCTGAATGACCCGCTTTCACGAATTTCACAGATGTCCGGACAAATACAGTCAGCTTTTGCCGCGGCCGGCCGTGTAACGGACTTTTTGGCACAGCCTAATGAGGTTCCGGAGGCAGACCCACCGGCGGAACTGGGAAAGGTGCATGGTCAAATATCGTTTCAGCATGTAAGTTTTAGTTATGGAGAGCGGGAAATCATTCACGACCTCAGCTTTACGGCTCAGCCCGGGCAAATGGTAGCCATTGTTGGGCCTACGGGTGCAGGCAAAACCACACTTATCAACCTGTTGCTGCGTTTTTACGATGTAGGCAGCGGCCGCATTCTGCTGGATGGCCGGGATATCCGTTCCTTCCGCCGGGATGACCTGCGTTCTGCTTTTGGCATGGTGCTGCAGGATACATGGCTGTTTTCCGGCAGCGTTGCGGACAACCTGCGCTATGGAAAATTGAACGCCCGCCGGGATGAAGTTGTTTCGGCGGCAAAGGCCGCTAATGTGCACCACTTTATCCGTACCCTGCCGAATGGCTACGATATGCGGGTGAACGAGGAGGGCAGCAACATTTCACAGGGTGAAAAGCAGCTGCTGACCATTGCGCGGGCACTGCTGAGGGACCCGCCCATACTTATTTTAGATGAAGCAACTTCCAGTGTGGACACACGGCTGGAAAAGTGCCTGCAGGACGCCATGCAGAATTTGCTGCGCGGACGCACTAGCTTTGTTATTGCACATCGGCTTTCTACCATTCGCAGCGCGGACCTTATTTTGGTACTGCAGGACGGACGCATTGTGGAACAGGGAACACATCAGTCGCTTATGGAAAAAGGCGGCTTTTATGCCCGTTTGTACAATGCACAGTTTGTACAGACAGAATAGTACATAATAAAATCGCAGAATACAAAACGGACAGATGCCGCACCTTGCGGACCTGTCCGTCTTTTTTATCTGTTTATTTTGCCGTTCAGCCG
>JBFLGD010000046.1:0-1178 GCA_041859965.1 Bulleidia sp.
TGTCTTCAATGTTCCCTGTGCAATGGTGACCATCATTCTATTGTACAGGTAATTGGCAATCGTACCGATCGCATATATGACCGCAATAATTCCAAGCACCTGCAGCAGTCCTGTAAATACTGGGTTGGGCTGGCCCAGAAGCGGTGTAATATAATCATCAATCAGTGTCTCAATGAACATAGAGGAAGCCGCACTCGCCAGTGCTGAAAGGATTATACATATCGTTACAACGATCAGCTGACCTTTATATACATGCATGTATGAAAGGATCCGTTTAAGCGTGGCTGTGTCAAAACTGCTTCCCTTTTCCTTTTTCTCACTCATGATTGCTGCCTCCCTTCACCTGTGACTCATATACTTCCTTATAAATACTGCTTGTCTTCAGAAGTGCGTCATGTGTTCCAACTGCGGAAATCTTTCCGCCATCCATAACAATGATCTGATCTGCATTCTGTACAGAACTGACTCTCTGTGCAATGACGATCTTTGTTGTCTCAGGCAGTGAAGAAGCCATAGCCTTCTGTATCTCCGCATCTGTCTTTGTATCTACTGCACTGGTAGAATCATCCAGAATCAGTACCTTAGGTTTCTTCAGCAGTGCTCTTGCAATACAGAGTCTCTGTTTCTGTCCTCCTGAAACATTGGTGCCTCCCTGTTCAATATATGTGTCATATCTATCTGGCATCTGTGAAACGAATTCATCCGCGCACGCTGTTATGCATGCATGTTTGATTTCTTCATCAGTTGCATCCTTATTGCCCCACCTCAGGTTCTCCTTAATAGTCCCTGAGAACAGTTCATTCTTCTGCAGAACCATTCCTACTGCGCCTCTCAATGTATCAAGATCATAGGAACGTACGTCCACACCGCCCACTTTCACGCTGCCTGCAGTTACATCATACAGACGAGGGATCAGCTGCACCATGGAAGACTTGGAAGAACCCGTACCTCCAATGATACCTATGGTCTGTCCCGACAGTATATTCAGATTGATATGATCCAGTACTTTCTTGTCTGCCTTTGAAGCATAGCTGAAATCAACATCCTCAAAGGAAATGCTTCCATCCTTAACAGTCATGACTGGATTCTTAGGATTCTTGATGTCTGTCTCTTCCTGCAGCAGTTCAGCAATACGCTGTGTAGAAGATGCTGAGATCGTGATCATAGCGAATACCATG
>JBFLGD010000047.1:0-1132 GCA_041859965.1 Bulleidia sp.
GGGATGCGACGTTGAGCCAACGAAAAACTACGGCACTCGTTTATTGTTTCAATCCACGCATCCGTGAGGGATGCGACGTTGAGCCAACGAAAAACTACGGCACTCGTTTATTGTTTCAATCCACGCATCCGTGAGGGATGCGACGTTGAGCCAACGAAAAACTACGGCACTCGTTTATTGTTTCAATCCACGCATCCGTGAGGGATGCGACATGAGGGGATAGATTTATGTGGTTTGGCGAAAGATTGTTTCAATCCACGCATCCGTGAGGGATGCGACGCCAGTAACAAAGTAAGCAGTAGGCAAAGCAGACAGTTTCAATCCACGCATCCGTGAGGGATGCGACGATATATACGCTCAAGACAAACCTCTATTGGAGGTAGTTTCAATCCACGCATCCGTGAGGGATGCGACCCGGGGCATTGAAAAATCCCCAGTTAACTAATTTAGTTTCAATCCACGCATCCGTGAGGGATGCGACTATTGGTTTCCTGTGGTTAATCCTGCTAACTTGAAAGTTTCAATCCACGCATCCGTGAGGGATGCGACTTAAATGTCATTTTTCACACCTCCCAACTCACTATAGTTTCAATCCACGCATCCGTGAGGGATGCGACTCTCTTCATCGTCAATTACTAATAAATTTATATAGTTTCAATCCACGCATCCGTGAGGGATGCGACTCTATAGTTACATCTACACCAGTTGCAGTCAGATGTTTCAATCCACGCATCCGTGAGGGATGCGACGGAAACATGAGATAATTAAGGAGGTAATTGCCATGTTTCAATCCACGCATCCGTGAGGGATGCGACTCTTCCTCCTTTTTATTTAAAGTTCAACAGTGGAGGGTTTCAATCCACGCATCCGTGAGGGATGCGACAGTCGGTCGAACGTGCCTTCGGCGTTATAAACCTGTTTCAATCCACGCATCCGTGAGGGATGCGACTTCCGGCAGTTAATGCTCTATCTAGAGCAAAATCGTTTCAATCCACGCATCCGTGAGGGATGCGACTATATCCGTATAACTAGTAAAATATGTATAAGACGGTTTCAATCCACGCATCCGTGAGGGATGCGACAATGTAATCCAGTGGCATCAAATGTGGGGATAATAAGTTTCAATCCACGC
>JBFLGD010000048.1:0-1059 GCA_041859965.1 Bulleidia sp.
GTCCTGAACCTTGGCGCCGTTTTTCTCTGTTCTGTGATAGCGATAGGTATATGTGGTTCTGTTCTTACGATCAGTTTTCTTGAGCTGATCAGCTCTGTTTTCAGTGCGGACATATACGTTTTTACGTTTCAACTTGTTTACCTCCTGTCCGTTGCCCGGACCGGAGGTTCCGCACGAAAAAAGAGCGTGGTTGACCATCCGGAACCGGGAATTGAATGGTTCCGAAAAGGCCAGCACACGCTCGTAGGCTGGTTTCTCTATTCAGTTGTGACCTTCACATCCGCTCGAGCCACTCTGTGCACCGGGTGAACATCCGTGAAAGTAAAGCTGACAAGAACAAAATTTTCTGACAATATCACGCTTTTATTGAGAGTTGTATTGCCATGTGGTATAATGTTTTAGTGGGGTTTGTTACGGGTTGCTGATCCATATCCCCAGAGTAGATAAAAGCATTCCACCAACTGAAAATGACTCTTGTTTTGCTTACAAGAGTCATTAAGAAGTAGAACTTGCCTTATTTCACGTTGTCGGGATTGTCGCTTTTGTCGAAGTTTTTGAAGTGAGGACAATCTATGGATAACAGAGATAAATGGAGACTGTGCGGAGGGACATTTTTCATATTGATTTCCAATGCACGCAAGCAGATGATTTCTAAAGGTGAGATGTATGCCGGGAAGAAAAGTGGCATAACCGAGCCAGAGACACTTTTGGCTTTGGCAAAAATCATTACTCCGGATATTCAAGACCCGGTAGATTCAGAAAACAAATCGATGCGAGATGGAACTTTAAAGTTCAAATCATGCGCTACTTGGGGATGGCGCCCATTCCTTTTTAACGATAAAGCAGCAAAGAAATCTTTTGATGAGCGCATAAAGAACGATTATCGGGGATGCCTGGCTCAGATGACAGCGTTTACAAATAAATATCTGGATCTGCGAACAGCCACCCAAAAAGATATCTTTCTTACAAAGGCACTGTTAGAGTTGTTGGATGCAGATGGAACAATTGATGGTGATACAAAGTTCTACGCTGAAAAATCAGGTGAAACTATTACCAAAG
>JBFLGD010000049.1:0-307 GCA_041859965.1 Bulleidia sp.
AACTTCGGGCCGGAAACTCCCGAGACAATGCTCGCCAAATATTTTGACGGCCCCGTTATGTATGTGGCTGCTGCTGAAGAATCAGGAAAAGATCTGATTAACGGCCGGGGCGACGCCTACTGCGGAATGCTGAACTGTTCTTATAACCTGGGATTGCGGCAGATTCCGGCTGTTATTCCGGAATATCCAGTGGGCACTGCCGAGGAAGCAGCCCGCATGATTGCCGATTTTGTTCCGGTTGCCCGCGCTGTTATCGGTCTGAAATCGCTGAAGGTCATTTCGTTCGGCCCGCGTCCGCAGGATTTCT
>JBFLGD010000049.1:317-589 GCA_041859965.1 Bulleidia sp.
AGGAAAATTCCGAGCTGGATCTTCTGGTCTCCTACCGGTCACACAAAGACGACAAACGGATTCCGGATGTTGTCAGCGATATGGCAAAAGAACTTGGGACCTCCGGCAACCGGTATCCGGATCTTCTGCCGCGCATGGCACAGTTTGAACTGACATTGCTCGACTGGGCGGAACAAAACCGTGGCTCCCGCCGCTATGTGGTCTTTGCAGACAAATGCTGGCCCGCATTTCCAAAAGAATTCGGGTTTGAACCTTGCTACGTGAACAGCCGC
>JBFLGD010000049.1:599-939 GCA_041859965.1 Bulleidia sp.
CTGACTTCCCGCGGAATCCCCGTAGCGTGTGAAGTGGACATTTACGGAGCGGTAAGCGAATATATCGGCGCCTGCCTGACCGGCGACGCCGTTACGCTGCTGGATATTAACAACAGCGTTCCAAAGGATATCTTTGAATCCGAAATTCAAGGAAAATATCCGTATACTCTGCATGATACTTTCATGGGATTCCACTGCGGCAATACACCGTTCTGCAAACTGGCCAAAGGTGCATCCATCAAATATCAGCTGATTCAGAACCGACTGCTTGAAAGCGGCGGTGAACCTGACTTTACGCGCGGAACCCTTGAAGGCGATATTGCCCCAAGCAAAATCACTT
>JBFLGD010000004.1:0-40240 GCA_041859965.1 Bulleidia sp.
CGCCTCTGTACTGCATCCGCTTCCTGAGTGCGGTGCGCCAGCGGTCGTAATCCCGGTACTGATCCTCCGGGACCTCGTACCAGGTGCGGGTGGTCTTGTCATAGATGCGTTTGAATTCTTTTGTCATGAATTTTTCCTCCTGTGATTGGCTTTTTGTGGGCAATCACAGGGGAACAATTCACAGTCAGTTCATTGCTGGTTCATACGATCTCATTGAGATTCGTATTATTCCGTGGTATAATGTTTTAGTGGGGTTTGTTATGGGTTGTTAACCAGAATTTCCCCAGCGACGGAAGTGCCTTTACCGACTGAAAATGGCTCCTGTGATTTCCACAAGAGCCATTGAGGAGTAGGGTTTGTCGATGTTCACGTAGTCGGGTTTGTCGCTTTTGTCGGAGTTTTTGAAAATGAGGGACAATCTATGGCAAACAGAGATACTTGGAGGTTGTGCGGCGGGACCTTCTTCATATTGATATCCGATGCCCGCAATCCGATGCCTTCGCACGCAGAGATGTACATGGGTAAGCAAAGCGGCATCACTGAGCCGGAAACACTTCTCGCTTTAGCGCGAGTCGCAACACCGAGCATTTCAGATCCATCAAGATTGGATGAAAGATCATTTCGCGATGGGACTCTCGCTTTCAAATCATGCGAAAACTGGGGATGGGGACATTTCCGCTTTAAAGACGCGTCTGCAAAAAAATCTTTTGACGATAGGATTAAGAACAATTACGCAGAATGCCTTGCTGCAATGACGGCATTTACAAATAAATATCTGGAACTGCGTTCGGCGACCAGGAAGGACGAATACCTTGTAAAAGCACTCCTTGAACTGTTGGATGCCGATAAAACAATTCCAAGTGGTACTGAGCTATATGCCAATAAGGATGGTACGACTATTACAAAAGCGGAAGTCTTATCTTCCCCTTCGTTATGTCTTGAATCATTCCTTCTCGGCCTTTGGCACTACTGCATTGTCCACATAAAGAAAAACAGCATAGGCCAAGAAACCTATGCTGAATGGTGCCCGCCTACTGAGAGCAATAATGGGCGACCGTATGAAGCTGCTATTGGCGAAAAAAGTTCGCGGGAAGTCGAGCTTACATATTGCTATTCGACTGATTTTGAAAATGATGAAGTTGGCAAAGCATCAGACGGATCAGGCAATCCGGAGTCGGAAGTTATAGACGCAATACCGGAGCCTGATGAACAATCTGCGAACCAGAAAATGGAGCAGACCATCAACCAGCCGAAAGTCTTTAATTTTAAATTTGAGCAATCAGGCGGTGCTGGTAAGCAGATCGGATATATAGAGAATTATTACGAAAAGGACGAGGAGGATTAGTGCCTGTGGAGAAAAATGAGATTCAAAAGGTGCAGCCTCAGCTTCCTTCAAACGAAACGCCACGTCCGATTGAAGTTCATATGGAGCAGTCTGGCGGAAAAGGTAAACAATACGGTTTTGTTGAGCATTATGAGGACCATAAGAAGGTTGCAATCTACCTTCCTTCTGATATGGATGAGGATGACGATAATACGCCAGATCAGGTTGACCTTGATTTGAGTTGCTACAACCTATTCGTGATCGCCGATGAGATGTTCAAGGGAAAATACTTCGTAGTTCCTAAGGACCACGCTATCGCAGTCGACAAATGTACACCCAATGATCTATGGGAGCTTGCCTATCTCACAGAAGAATGCATCAACATCGTGAAGACTTTTCCGGCGATATTCGCGAGCACAAACCATCAGTTCGCACGGACAGATGATCGCCATAGAGCTTTTTTCGGAATAGTGCGAGACGTGCAGGTGAAGGAAGATGGCATCTGGATCTACTTTTTCAAATATAGGAAATTCGCCCAGCAAATTCTGAATGAACAGAAGGAAGTGTTTGGCATCGGCGGTACTGATTTCAAAAACGAACTCGATGAAACACACTGGGCTATAAAGAAAGTTGATGTAGTAGAAGCACTAAATAATAACGGCTGTACGATACGGCTGCTTTAGATTCAACTCATGGAACGCAATACTACGGAGGTAAAACATGAGCCGAGAATATGAAGAAATGAACGTCGAAAAATGGGTGAACTTGGAAGACATCGCGGACCATCTGAGTGTCAGCCAAGACACAGTAAGGACCTGGATTAAAGAAGGCAAACTGCCTTATTACAGGGCTGGCAAACGCTATAAATTTAAAATTTCCGAAGTTGATGAATGGGTTCGGGAAGGCAAGATAAAGGAGTAACGACAGGAGGACTTCATATGAGTAAAAAATATCCTTCACTGATAACGAAAATCACGGTCAACAGAGCGACCTTCCATAATGAGCCGATAGAGAAGCTTTCCTTTATTAATTTCTTTTACGGAAATAATGGTGCTGGGAAGTCGTCCATAGCGTATGCCATCAGTGAGAACAATGGTGATAACGACAGTGTTGAATGGGCTGATGGACGGGTCCCGAGCGACTATGATCTTCTGATATACAACCGGGATTTCGTTGAGGATAATTTTTCAAGCTATGGAGACCTTCCAGGTGTGTTCATCTTCAATAAAATCAACAAGGGCGTGCAAAGTCAGATCGACGAGAAATATGCGGAGAAGGATAGATTAAACGGCGACTTCACGAAGGCACAGGATGACTGGCGCACTAAGAAAAGTGGCTTTGGCACGTTACTGACTACCTTTCAGGATGACTGCTTTAAAAGGACGACAAGAGAGCGGGCCGCTTTTGATAAAGCCCTCGAAGGTAAGAAACAGAAAAAGGGATTCATAGAGGCTATTCTTGCTGAAACAAATCCGACCGATCACAATCCGGATGAATTAAAGAGGCTTTGTGATGTGGCGTTTGATGCGAATTCCAGAAGTTATTCGGAATTTCAGCGAGCAGACAGCTCTGTTACATATGGAAAATTGCCAGGTAAAGATTTGCTGGCTACGGTTGTTGTCAGTAGCGCAAACACCGACTTTGCCAAATTCGTAAGAAAAATAAAAGCCACCGACTGGGTGCGTCAAGGCCATACACATTTCGTTCCCGGCTCTGAGGGAAAATGTCCTTTCTGCCAGCAGAAGCTGCCAAGTACATTTGAAGAGGACATTCAGAAATGCTTCGATGCACAGTATCAGGAGAATGTTTCTCAGCTCGGAGAATTCCAGAGTACGTATGATCGTGAAACACAGGCCATTGTTAGAAAGCTGGAAGCAAATCTGAGTGATACGATGCCTGGACTGGATGACGAGCTCGACGAATACAAATCGAAACTTGCGCTACTGAAGAGCAAGATAGATTTGAATTCGGGCCGCCTTGCCGAAAAAGTCAAGGAGCCATCAAAAATCGTATCGCTGGAGGATACAGATTCTTTGCTGCTCGAAATCGGCGACCTCATCGATGCCATCAACAAGAAGATCAAGGCAAACAACGATGTGGTAAACGCTAAGAGAACCAGCAAGGCAAAGTGCAAAAAAGAGGTTATCGAGTATTTTGCTTTCCTGCTGAAGGACGAAATCAAGAGCTACCTTGATGAAAAGAAGGCACAGGAAGACGCCCTTAAGAAGCTCGAAGACGAGGGCCGGAACCTCAAGAAAGCCATCAATACCTTGACAAGTGAAATATCCGCACTGAATTTGCAGGTTGTAAATACCCAAGCTGCGGTTGATGGAATCAACAAGATCTTGAAGGATTCCGGATTTCAGGGATTCCACATCCGCGAATGTGAGAACAACAAGAATCATTACGAGGTCATCCGTGACACCGGAGAAGTTGCAGAAAATCTGAGTGAAGGTGAACGAAACTTTATCGCTTTCCTGTATTTCTATCAGCTTGTTCGCGGAAGCCAAAGCAGTGAAGAGAAAAAGGACAAGATTGTCGTCATCGACGATCCGGTTTCCAGTATGGACAGCACGGCACTCTTTCTTGTTAGTGCAATCGTGCGCGAGATGATCAACGTCTGCCGGAATAATACCCATTGGGAAAATCCAAAGGTTCCGGGGAACTATATCAAGCAGATTTTCATCCTGACGCACAACGTGTACTTCCATAGAGAGATAACCTATCAGCAGGTCGGCTATTATGATTGCACCACGTTTTATATGATTCGGAAGACCGCCAATATCTCGCGTGTACATATTTGCGAAAGGCCAAAGGACAAAGCCAAGACCGAGTATGAAAACTACAATCCGGTGCAGAGCTCTTATGCGGCTCTGTGGGAGGAACTACGTGATGCAGATTCTGTAATTCCGGCGCTCAACGTGATGCGCAGGATTCTCGAGTCGTATTTCCTGCAGCTTTGCGGATACGAAGGTACCAGTCTTCGGGAGCAGCTGCTCGAAGATCCAGAGAACAGAAAGAACTTTATTAAGGAAGTTCCAGGTGGCCAGCCAGATATGACCGACTACGAGCTTGCTTCGACTATGCTTGCTTATATCAACAATCCGAACGGCATCACAGACGGCTTGAATCTTGTGGTCGAGGATTATGACGATGTGGACATGTACAAACGAGTATTCAAGGAGATCTTTTACGTCATGCATCAGAACCAACACTATGACATGATGACAGCTGCGGTCAAGAAACATAATGAATAAGGTGGGAAACTGAATCAATGCCAAAACAAATAAAATCAAAGGAACGAGTCGCGGAACACGGCGAGGTTTTCACGAATGAGCGTGAAGTCAATGCCATGCTCGATCTCGTGAAAAGCGAGACCGACCGGATTGAGAGCCGGTTTTTGGAGCCAGCATGTGGCGATGGAAACTTCCTTGCGGAGATTCTCCGCCGGAAGCTTGCACGGGTGAAGCGACAATATAAGAAGAATAATTCCGAATACACGAAGAACGCTTTTCTGGCGCTTACGAGTATCTACGGAATTGATATACAGGAAGACAATGTCAAGGAATGCCGCGAACGGCTATTCAAGATCTGGGACGAAGCCTATACAAAGCAGGTCAAGAAGGAAGCCAGCGACGAAATACGCGGTGCAGCAAGGTACATTCTGCAGAAGAACATCCTGTGCGGTGATGCGCTCACGCTCATGCAAAATGACGGTACGCCGATCATCTTTTCTCAATGGGACTTCACAGTTGGTTACCGGATGCGGCGGAGGGACTTCACGCTCGATGCACTGATGCGTGATGAGGAACCGGAAAAGGTTGAAGATACTGGCCAGATGAATTTTATGGATGTTCTGGCCGAGAAAAAGAAACAGGGATGGGATTACGACGCCGAGACACACGGATGGACTCCGGCACCGATCAGAGAGTTTCCGTCCGTAGATTACTGGGAGGTTCAATATGTCACTGAATCCTGATTTATTTACAAGCGTATACAAACCGGACGTCCTGTCTTGCCTTGCAGACCTGTCGAACGACGAGGTCTTCACACCGCCGGACGTCGCGAACAGAATGCTCGACATGCTGCCGCAGGAGCTTTTCCGCGATCCGGAGACGAAGTTCCTCGATCCGGCATGCAAATCCGGAGTGTTCCTCCGCGAAATTGCGAAGCGGCTTATTGCTGGTCTTGCGGACAAAATTCCAAACCTGCAGGAACGCTGCGACTGGATTTTCAAGAACCAGCTCTACGGCATTGCCATCACGGAGCTGACTTCCCTTCTGTCCCGCCGTTCGGTTTACTGCTCGAAGTATCCGAACAGTCCGTTTTCGATTACGCAATTCGATAACGTGCAGGGGAATATTATCTTTCACAAGATCAAGCACACGTGGCAGAACAAGAAGTGTATTTATTGTGGCACGGCTGAGAACGGTGATCTGAATGACATCGCCCGTGAAGGAATGGAGTCTCATGCCTATGAGTTTATACATACATTACATCCGGAGGATATTTTTAAGATGAAGTTTGATGTGATAATTTCAAATCCGCCGTACCAATTAAATGATGGTGGCAATGGAAAAAGCGCAAAACCTATATACCAGCTATTTGTTGAACAGGCTAAGAAACTTAACCCTCGTTATCTAACGATGATTATCCCTTCTCGGTGGTTCACCGGAGGCAAAGGGCTTGATGATTTCAGGAAAACCATGCTGCATGACAAAAGAATTCGGAAGCTCGTTGACTACGAGAACTTTAAGGACGTATTTCCGGGCGTGGACTTAGCAGGAGGAGCTTGTTATTTCTTATGGGATCGAGATAATACAGGATCATGCGAAGTTACTAATATGACCGATACTGTGCAAGGACGAATGATCAGAGATCTTGACGAATACGATGTGTTTATTCGCCAGAATAAGGCACTTTCAGTTGTTAGAAAGGTTTTATCATGGAATAAACATAATCGCGTTTTGTCGGATGTCGTATCAGCCAGAAAGCCATTCGGATTGCCAACAAATTATGAGCCAAAGGATAACGGTGTTCCTTGCTATTTCATTCAGCGAATTGGAAAAAAATATGCTGATCCGAAAGATATTGATGATTCAAAAGGATACTTAAGCAAATGGAAGCTTTTAGCACCTAAGGCTCCAATTGCTGGGCAAACAGATTTCTCAAAGCCTGTAGGGTTTTATTATGACGGAAACACCAGAATCGCGGCACCAGGAGAATGCTGTACTGAATCATTCATAATATTGGGCGCTTTTGATTCAGAAGATGAGGTTTTGGCTTATAGGACATATATTTACACTAAAACCGTCAGGTTTCTCCTTCTCCAGACTGTTGTCTCTCAGGACGTTACTAAGAAGAATTTTTGCTTCATTCCAGATCTCGGACATTATCAGGGCGTCTACAACGATCAAATGCTCTGTAAGAAATGGAATATCGCTGAGGATGAATGGGAAATGATAGATGCCCGCATTAGCGCTGTTGGAGGTGAATGATTATGGCTGCATACCAAGAGACTTGGGTATTCCCTTGTAATGTTCGTTTCTTTGATATATTTGAACATTTTGCGAAAAGTAACACGGTAGTATGGAAGAAAAGGGGTTCTGTACATACTGGCGATGAGGTTTACATTTACATTGGTGCTCCTTATAAGGAAATAAGATTTAAATGCCATGTTATTGCAGATGAAGTCCCTGAAGATGTGGTTCAGGAAAACTCATATGCTATTCCTAAAAATGCTGATGGGAAGTTACACTATGTTGAGTTGGAGCTCGACCAAACTTTTGACGAAGGCCGATATACATATGAATTACTGAAAGAAAATGATTTAGGCCAAGTGCAGATCCCAGCGAGGGCGTCACGGAGGCTAAGATCTTTTTTGGAAAGAGGTGAAGACTGATGGCTGATATTTTCGATCAATATGTTCACCCGAAAACAGAAGTTAAGCCGATCATCTACGCCTATTCCGACACCCGATTTCCGGGATGCCTGAAAGTCGGTTATACAGATCGACCTATCGAAGTACGCATGCATGAGCACTATCCGACGTTGACGCCGGGCCAGTCTTACAAGGTCGAGTACGTCGAATCCGCACTTAATGCTGACGGCGCGATCTTCATGGATCACGATGTGCATCGGATGCTTGAGGCGCACGGCTTTCACGCTCAGAAATCGCCGGACGGCAAAAAGAGCGAATGGTACAAGTGCTCGGTTGATGATGTGAAAGCCGCTATCCTTGCCGTCAAGACATCATCTCTCAACCTTGAGAACCGCACGCAGAATTTTCGTATGCGCCCGGAACAGGCCCGCGCTGTCCGGATGACAAAGGCTTACTTTGAATCCGAGACAAAGCGGAATCCGAATCATACGGCGAAGTTCCTTTGGAACGCGAAGATGCGTTTTGGTAAGACGTTCACGTCCTATGAACTTGCCAAGGCGATGGACATGAAGCGGGTGCTGATTCTGACCTTTAAACCCGCTGTTGAGGAATCGTGGGAAACCGATCTGCTCTCACACATGGATTTCGAGGGCTGGCAGTTCTATTCCCGTGAGGTCTCTCAGGAAACAGGAATTCGACCACAGGATCTGGATCAGTCGAAGCCGATTGTCTGCTTTGGCTCATTCCAAGACTTCCTCGGCACGAATGCCGCTGGTGGCATCAAGGCCAAGAACGAATGGGTGCATACGACGAACTGGGATCTGGTCATCTTCGATGAGTACCACTTTGGCGCATGGCGTGAGAACGCTAAGCACCTGTTTGAGAAAGAGGACGAGGACAGCTACGACGATCTGGATATCGATAAGTACAAAAAAGATGAGGCCGATAATGCTGTCAACGAGGACTTCCTGCCGATCACGACAAAGTACTATCTCTTCCTGTCCGGTACGCCTTTCCGGGCTCTGAACACCGGCGAGTTCATGGAGGATCAGATCTTCTCATGGACATATTCCGATGAGCAGAAAGCGAAAGAAAACTGGGACGACAATGACGGCCCGAATCCGTATGCGTCTATGCCGGAAATGGTCATGATGACTTATCGGATTCCGGACGAAATCCGTCGTATCGCCTACAACGAGGATTTTAACGAGTTTGACCTGAACGTGTTCTTTGCCGCGAAACCGGAAGTCGAAGGACACCCAGAGACGGCGCAGTTCGTCTACAAGGACTATGTCCAGAAGTGGCTTTCTCTTATCCGTGGCGCTTATATGCCCTCAACTGTCGACGATCTGAAGCTTGGCCAGAATGCCAAGCCAGTTATGCCATACTCTGATGCTCGAATGCTGTCGGTGTTGAACCATACGCTGTGGTTCCTGCCGAACGTGGCCTCCTGCTACGCTATGGCGAACCTGCTCGCCGAGAAGCAGAACGTTTTCTACCATGACTACACCGTCAATGTCTGCGCCGGAACAGCAGCAGGCGTAGGACTCGCTGCGCTTGAACCGGTGCGTGAGTCTATGGACCCGCCGCTCGAGACAAAAACCATCACGCTCTCTTGCGGCAAGCTGACGACCGGCGTGACGATCAAGCCGTGGACGGGTATTTTCATGCTGCGGAACCTGTCCTCTCCGGAGACATATTTCCAGGCTGCATTCCGCGTGCAGTCTCCTTGGACAGTTAAGAAGGAAGATGGTACAGAGGAAATCCTCAAAGAGAATTGCTACATCTTTGACTTTGCCCTTGACCGTGCATTGAGACAAATTTCCGATTACAGCTGCCGCTTGAACATCTCAGAATCAAATCCAGAAAAGAAGGTGGGAGACTTCATTCATTTCCTGCCGGTACTGGCTTTTGATGGAAGCACGATGACAGCCGTTTCTGCGTCCGACATTCTGGATATTACGATGGCCGGTACGTCTGCAACACTTCTCGCACGCCGCTGGGAATCCGCTCTGCTTGTCAACGTGGACAATGAGACGTTGCAGCGGCTGCTTGACAGCGACGAAGCCATGAAAGCAATCATGAACATTGAAGGCTTCCGAAGCCTGAATAAGGACATTGAGACGATTATCAATAAATCGAACGCCGTTAAGAAAGCTAAGGCTGAAAAAGGCGACGACATGACTCCGAAGGAAAAGAAGGAGCTGTCGCAGGAGGAAAAGGAATACAAGAGCAAACGTAAAGAAATACAGGAGAAGCTCATCAAGTTTGCAACAAGAATCCCGATTTTCATGTATCTGACGGATTTTCGCGAATACAGCTTGAAGGATGTCATCACCCAATTCGAGCCGGGACTTTTCAAGAAAGTTACTGGTCTAACTGTGGAGGATTTCGAGCTGCTCGTCTCCCTTGGAATCTTCAATGACTCGCTCATGAACAGCGCTGTCTACAACTTCAAACGCTATGAAGACGCGTCTCTTGAATATACAGGCATCAGCAAACATGCCGAGGATGAAGATGTCGGTCTGTTCAGTACGGTCATTTCCAAGGATGAGTACAAGGATATGGCCTCCGCGCAGACGGCTTCCATGCAGGAGAACCCATTCAAGAAGACTGTCATCATCGAGCAGCCAATTCAGCAGCCGAAACCCGCACCAGCCAAACCGAAGGTCGTGCCGATTAATCAGGGTTACTCTGTACCTGGCTTGGAGCGCGGTTCCTATGTCGCAGAAAAACCTGCTCCATACGACGCTAAGCCAAAATTCAAAGAGGTCGACCTGTCGAAATTCCGTGTTGGTACTATCGTCACACACAAGAAGTACGGTGAGGGCAAAGTGACGGGAATCAAATCGGGCAAGGTCATGGTTTCCTTTGATGTGGCGAATAAGACGTTTTTGTTCCCGGATGCCATTGAGAAGGGATTCTTAACGGTTAAGGAATGGTAGGAATTTCTGCTCAGACAATAAAGTATTGCGGAGGATGCATGAATGTTTGACAAATTTCGTTTGAAAGAGGTGCTCGTCCAGTACAAGAAGGATTTCCTTCCGAAGCACTGGAAAGACGAAAAATATAAGTGGGAAGCGGTTAAATGCTTTCAGGACAACTGGGATGTGAAAGCGGAGGACTTTGCTGATATGCTCAGCCGGTCTCTCTCCAAAACCTATAACCTTCTTGCCTCGATGAATAATTTCCCGGCACGAATGATTACCGGTTTCGCCAAGACTGCGCCGGAGGAAGTCCGGGCGATGTATATTGACCTTTTTGACGAGACCAAGGAAGTCTACGAGCGGATCAACGCATTCAAAATGCAGTCATCTATTCTGCTCGAAAAGTACGGAAACGGAGCCGGACAACATTATCAGTATGAGAATGCCATCACGACATACCTGTGGCTGCGATATCCGGACAAGTACTACATCTATAAGTTCGGTGAGGTAAAGGCAGCGTCCGATGTCCTCGAAAGCGACTACCGCTTCAAGAAAGGCGCATACGCGGATAATATCCGGAATTTCTATAAATTCTATGATGAAATCTGTGAGGAACTGAAACAGGATACAGAGCTGGTAAACCTGTTCCGAAGTCAACTTACAAGCGACTGCTATCCAGATCCGGAACTGAAAACGCTGACCTTCGATGTAGGGTTCTACATCTCGCGGGAATATTCTAAGAAAGATAGCGGCGATCCCGATAATAATGTGTGGTTCCCGTCACAGGAAGAATATGCGCCCGGCATCACTGTTCAGGAATGGGTGGCACTGCTGAATGATAAAAGTGTCTTTACACAGAGCAGCCTTGAAATTATGAAGCGCTTCAAGGACTACGGCGGCGCAGCCACCTGCACACAGCTTGCTGTCAAATACGGCGAGAGCAAGAACTTTTATAACGCCGGTTCTGTAGGATTGGCAAAACGAGTCGTCGAGAAGACCGGATGCCCGGTTATGCCGAGAGATTCTGATAATTCCAGATGGTGGCCTGTCCTCTATGTTGGCAGGCATGCTACAAAAGACGAAGACGGCGGGTACATTTGGAGACTTCGGAGCGAACTCTCCGATGCCTTGGATCAGGTCGATTTGAAGGACGTGGACCTCTATGCAAAATCTGATGACGGCGAAGAAGAACATGGCTACTGGTGGCTGAATGCGAATCCGAAGATCTGGAGCTTTTCAGATCTGCAGGTCGGCGAAGTGCAGGACTACACGCTCTTCAACGAGAATGGCAACAAGCGCCGTGTGTTCCAGAACTTTATTGACGCCAAGGCAGGCGATCTCGTCATTGGCTATGAATCGAATCCGGTCAAGCAGGTTGTAGCTCTTGTGAAGGTCAGTGCGGCGAACGACGGCCAGAAGATTTATTTTGAAAAGACAGAGTCGCTTGCAAACCCGATTGACTACCAGACGCTGAAGGAATGCCCTGAACTGGAGAAGATGGAGTTCTTCCAGAATCCGAATGGCAGCTTCTTCAAGCTGACAAAAGGCGAATATGAATTCATCATGGACATGATCCGTGATGAGAATCCGCTGAATACTGAGGTAAAGATTCCACCTTATACGAAGGAGGACTTCCTATCTGAGGTTTACATGACCGAGGAGAAATATGATCGGCTGGCTGGTGTGCTCCTGAACAAGATGAACATCATCCTGCAGGGTGCTCCAGGTGTCGGTAAGACATTCGCTGCAAAGCGCCTCGCCTACTCACTGATGGGTGAAAAGGATGACAGCCGGATTGAATTCGTGCAGTTTCATCAGAATTATTCCTATGAGGATTTCATGATGGGCTATAAACCGTCCGGCGACAGCTTCGAGCTGAAGTATGGCGTGTTCTATCGTTTCTGCAAGAAGGCCGAGAATCAGCCGGATAAGAAGTACTTCTTCATTATTGACGAAATCAACCGCGGAAATCTCAGTAAGATTTTTGGCGAACTTCTGATGCTGATCGAGAAGGATTATCGCGGCACAAAGGCTACGCTTGCCTATAATGGCATGCCTTTTACTGTGCCGGAAAATCTGTACATCATCGGCATGATGAACACGGCAGACCGCAGCCTTGCGATGATCGACTATGCTCTTCGTCGGAGGTTCAGCTTCTTTGAGATTGAACCGGGTTTTGAATCAAAAGGCTTTAGTGACTATCAGCGGACACTGGAGAACGATACATTTGATGAGCTGATCAAGAAAGTCATCGAATTGAATGAGGAAATCAGCCGGGATAAATCTCTTGGCAAAGGTTTCTGTATCGGGCACAGCTATTTCTGCGGCAGAACGAAGAAAACCTGCACCGACGAATGGATGCAGTCAGTTGTGGATTATGACATTCTCCCGATGCTTCAGGAGTACTGGTTTGACGACGACAGCAAGGTGCAGCGGTGGGATAACATCCTGCACGGAGTATTTCAATGACAAAGGATAAAAGCATATTCATAAAAAACATCTACTATATGCTGTCCTATGCGTTTACTACGCTCAAAGAGTCCGTCTACGACGATATTCAGAAAGAGTCATTCGAGAACATCCATAACCTGTTTGCGGCGATTCTGGCAAAAGGTATAGGCCTTCAGCTGAAGCAGGGACTTTATCGGGAATACATCAATCGGGTGGAGACACTTCCTGTTGTCCGCGGCAAAATTGATATGCCGGGTACAATCCGAAACCGGCTGGGACGCAGACAGGTTGTAACCTGTGATTACGACGAGCTTTCCGAGAATAACCTGCTGAACCAGATTCTTAAATCCACGGTCTTCCTGCTGCTTCGACAGAGGGATGTAGACGAGAAATACAAGGCGGAACTGAAAAAGGAGATGCTCTTTTTCTCGGAAGTGGATCAGATCGAGCTACAGCACATTCGCTGGTCGGATATCCGCTTTCAGAGAAATAATCGGACGTACCAGCTGCTTCTTGTAATCTGCCAGCTGCTGATAGAAGGCTCGCTACTTACAACTGAAAGCGGCGAATACCGACTGGCGAGCTTTGTGGATGAGCAGCGGATGAGCAGGTTGTATGAGAAGTTCATTCTGGAATACTATGCGCAGGAGTTCGGGCAGCGACTGAAGGGATTCTCTTCGAGGGCGTTGCAGATCCCGTGGCAGCTTGACGACGGTTACGATGCTCTGCTTCCGGTGATGCAGACGGACATCACGCTGACATACGGGAATCAGACGCTCATCATCGATGCAAAATATTATGAGCGGACGCTGCAGACGAACTTCGATGTGCAGACACTGCATTCGGGCAACATGTATCAGATCTTCACCTATGTGAAAAACAAGGAAGCGGAACTTGAAGGCACCGGGCATCAAGTGTCGGGGATGCTTCTGTACGCCAAGACTGATGAAGACCTTGTCCCAGACAATGTGTACCAGATGAGCGGGAATCAGATCTCGGTGAAGACTCTGGATCTGAATCAGGAGTTTCCGGAGATTGCTGGGCAGCTGAATAAGATTGTAGAAGATCATTTCATGGTGATGCTTCCTGACGCAGTTTAGCTGATTAAACCTTTCAACGATAGCCATACTTTTTAACGATTGCAGATTGGGGGTGTCGCTTTTGACCACAACAACCACAGCAGCATATGAATACAGGACCGGAAGTGAGCTCCCGCTCTATGCCCTGAAACGAAGAAAAGCCCAGAAACAGTGCGGTTTCCGGGCTAAAAGCACATACGGGCATTGTATCAAAGATAAGGTCTTAATAGATCCAATTTATATCACTGGGCATACACATCCGGATACAGACTCAATAGCTTCTGCTATTGGCTATGCATTCTTTAAACGTGCTCAAGGATTCAAGGCAGTTCCGTGCCGCCTAGGAAAACTGAATACAGAAACATCATGGCTTCTGAAACATTTCGGATTTAAAGAACCAGTTCTGCTGACTGATGCCAGAAAAACACTAGGTGAAATTGATATTGATTCACCTTTGTCTATATCTCAGGAAACAACAATTTATGAAGCTATACATCTTATGAGAGAAAAGAACCGAGCAGCCTTTGGAGTCATAGATGATAACGGTGTTCTTTTAGGTATGGTCACAAAAAGCGACCTGTCCACTATCGGTCTTGGTGATACAGCATCCGGTACAGAGCTTCTAGCTAAAACATCCATTGATGACATCTGTAAGACAATCAGTGGAAAAATGATCTATCGTGATACCAGTTTCCATCTGAATGGAAAAGTTTCCATCATCGCGCTGACTGCCGCTAAACTGGAAAACTACGAGATTAAAGATCGCATTGTCATTGTTGGTGATGATCCTGATGCACAGATACAGCTGATTCAAAAAGGAGCAGGCATGCTAATAGCAGTATGGGCAAAGGGCATCAATCCTGCTGTCATAGAAACCGCCAAGGAATATCACTGCCCCGTCATTATCTCAGGACATGGCTCTATGAACACATCCAGATATGTATTCTTTGCCCCTCCGGTAAAATATGTCATGTCGAAGAATCTGATTACTTTCAGAATCAGTGAACTGGCAGAAGATGCCGGATACAAAATGATGAATACAAGATATCATACATACCCTGTTGTAGATGCCAGCGGCTGTCTGGCTGGATATGTCTCACGCTACCACATTATGAATTCTAAGAATAAGAAGATCATTCTCGTAGATCATAATGAATTCTCACAGTCTGTCAGAGCTGTTGAAAAATCACAGCTTTTGGAAGTAGTCGATCACCATAGAATCTGTGATTTCGCCACATCGCAGCCTGTCAGTTTTCGAAATGAAATTATAGGATCTACCGCCACCATCATTGCAACAATGTTCAGAGAAAACCAGATCCCAATTCCAGCCAATCTTGCAGGGCTTCTCCTTAGTGCAATTCTTTCAGATACATTGATGTTTCAATCACCAACCACTACATCCAAGGATCGGGAAACAGCAGATATCCTGGCAGCACTTGCAGATATTGATATCCATCAATTCGGTAAAGAAATGTTTGCAGTACAGTCCGACACAGCAGATCGCAATATTCAGGATCTTCTGAATCAGGACATCAAAGGATACGATATTCATTCTGTACGAGTACTGATTTCACAGATAATGGTTTCTGATATAAAAGAAGTACAGAATGAAGCAGATCTTATCCAAACACAGATGAATGAATATGCTGCCAAAAAAGGTGCAGACCTTCTGGTAGCTGTATTTACCAGTGTATTAGAAAAGGGATCCTGTTTCTTTGGCGCAGGAGAAAGATCTGGGTGGCTGAATGAAGCATTCCCAGATAATCAGAACGAACTTCACAGCCTGCATTCCGGGGTTCTCTCACGAAAATCACAAATACTTCCAAAGATAACTGAAGTAATCGATCGCTTTTCCTGAGCATTGCTCAATCAGTGATTCGATAATGAAAATTCTTACTAACATTATGCAGAATGTGTTGTATATTCATGCGTTTTTAATCAGTTCCCTCATGTTCATGGGGTATAATAGTGCAAGGAGGCATTATGGATCCTTTTCAGAGCAGCACCACCAAACTTCATAACGGCGTCGATATGCCTACGATTGGCTATCGAGTTGATTTTGACCACAACAAAGAAAACTATCGAAATATTCTTACAGCACTCGATGCAGGATTTCGTCATTTTGATATTGCCTGTGATGGTGAAACAGAAAAGATAGCCGGCCGTGCATTTAGAGATGCGGCTGTTCCTAGATATGAACTGTTTATCACCTTAAAACTTGATAATGATAATCACGGCTATAAAGCTACACTTCGTGCCTTTGAAAACTCACTGAAGAGACTTAAAACTGATTATGTTGACCTTTATTTGATTGACTGGCCAAACCCCGAAAAATTTCGTGATACCTATGAAGCAACTGCAATCGAAACATGGAAAGCGCTTGAAACTCTGTACAAGAACGGTAAGGCAAGAGCTATAGGTCTTGCAAATTTTGAATCACGGCATATTGAATTTGTACTGGAAAATGCTGAAATAGCTCCCATGGTCAATCAGGCACGTCTCTATCCTGGATTCCCGTTTGATGATAATCTCACCTGTGCAAATGAGCATAAGATCCAAACGGAAGGATTCCTTCCGCCGCATCATGATGAAATCATCAATTCACAGGAATTGAAAATATTCGCTGAAAAATATAAAGTTACCCCAAGACAAATATGCATCAGATATCTTCTTGAAAAGGACTGCATTGCATTATGTCAGGGAAACAATCCTGATGAGCTGAAAAACTCATTCCACACTCTTGATTTCAGTATCTCTGAAGATGATATGAAATTTATGGATCATATGAAAAACTATGGTCCTGATAATATTAATCCGGATACATGTGATTTCTAACAAAAAGAAGAGCTCAAGTTTGAAGGCTCTTCTTTTTGCTGTTCTATTTAAGCTTTCTATAGTTCGTGGAATACTGGTTTCATCTTTTCAAATGTACAGTACTCCCTAAAACCAATTTCATCTTTCAGGATTGAAACGGCATCCTGAAAATGATCGCCAACATATTTAATGCTGTGTGCGTCAGATCCCATCGTGATAATAGTCCCGCCAAGATCCTTATAAAGGCTTAGGATCTTTCGGGAAGGCTGCGTATCCTTCAAACCATAATGCCATGAAGATGTATTAATCTCTATACCCTTTCCATCATTGATAGCAGTTTTCAATATCGCAGCAATAATCTCTTCTTCTTTTTCAAAGGGATAAATACCTGCAGGATCATATCTGCATAGCAAATCAAGATGTGCAAGTGCGGAATAATCATGGAATACCTGCTGTACTTTATAGATTTCTAGATAGTATTCATCATTGTATTCCTTCTGACTCTTTCCCTTTTGAAAGTCCTGTGTCCAGAATTCCAGATTATTTACCTGATGCATTGAAAGCAATACAAAGTCCAGCCTGTTCTTATATCTGTTATACAGTTTTTGAAAAGCATCTACTGTTTCTGTCTGCATTCCAAATTCAAGACCGCATGCTATCCTAATTCTTCCTGCATATTTTTTCTGCATGCATGCAAGCATATCAAAATATTCGGGATAATCAACATTTGCCAGAGGCTCTTCTGATCCGGGAACATTGTTATGCGGATCTGCAGGTCTGTATGCAATACCCGCTGAATCATTCCAATCTCTCTTGATTCCATAATCCACATGATCCGTAAAGCATATCCCTGTAAGTCCAAGTTCTTCAGCCCTCAGGATCTGGTTTTCCATAGGCTCACTTGAATCATCACTGAATTCGCTATGCACATGAAAATCTGCAATCATACAGTCCTCCTGTCAAAATATACAGCTATTACTCAATACTGATGAACTTGTAGTCCCTGTCCTCAATTGCCTTCTTGATCTTTTCACTATCAACATTCTTACTCATTTCAATTACAGCACTTCCATCCTTTACAGATACTTCTGCACTCTCAATTCCATCTAATTCTTCCAATGCATTTTTTACTGCAGCAGCACAATGTTCGCACATCATTCCTTCAATCTTTACTGTCTTCTTAATCATATTTTCTCCTCTGTTTTTTATTGGACATACAGTAGTATTTCCACCAGCTGCATTTACTGCCATTACAGTTTTTACTGTCTCTGCATCATGCAATTTGCGATGCTTCATAATCCTGTCATGAGATGAATCGTCAATCTTGAATATATTCAGTCTCAGTGCATTCATGCATACTGTAAAACTGGAAAGCGACATAGCTGCCGCGCCCCACATTGGATTGATCTGAAGTCTCGGGTAAAATCCTGCAGCAATCGGTATCAATACAATGTTATACGCAAATGCCCAAAATAAATTCTCATAGATATTTCTCAGAACTGCTCTGCCTAATCTGACTGCGCCTGCTGCATCACTGAGCCGAGAATTCATCAAGACAACATCGCCAGAATCTATTGCAGCATCGCTTCCTGCGCCAATCGCAATGCCGAGATCGCTTCTCTTCAATGCCGGTGCGTCATTGATACCATCGCCGATCATAGCTGTTGTTCCTCGCTTCATCATATCGCGAATGACTGCTTCCTTGCCTTCAGGGAGCACTCCAGCAATCACTCTGTCAACACCAGCCTGTCTGCCGATAGCTGCAGCAGTCCTTTCATTATCTCCCGTCAGCATCACTACCTCTATACCCATATTTCTCATTTCGCATATAGCTTCGGCACTGTCATCCTTGATAACATCTGCTACCGCTATCATACCAAGATATTTGTCATCTTCTCCAAACAGAATAGGCGTCCTGCCTTCTTCAGCAAATTCACTGGCTTTATTCAATATATCCTTGTTGATAGAGATCATTGAAGAAACATACTTTACAGATCCGCCGAATACTTTTTTACCATTCAATTCTGACTGCAGACCATTTCCGGGTAATGCTTTGAAATTGTCTGTAGAAAGAATCGAAATATTCTTTTCTTTCGCAAGTGCTGTAACAGCTGCTGCAAGAGGGTGCTCACTCTTGCTCTCTAAAGCACATGCTTTTTCAAGAAATACACTTTCTTCAACATTAACTGCTGGAATCACATTCACCGCAGTTGGTTTTCCCTCTGTTATTGTTCCCGTTTTATCAACAACTGCGATCTGTACTTTTCCAGCCATTTCCAGTGATGCAGCCGTCTTATAAAGGATGCCATTCTGCGCACCTTTTCCACTTCCGGCCATAATAGCAACAGGTGTAGCAAGCCCAAGTGCACATGGGCATGAAATGACAAGGACAGTCACGGCATGTTCAATTGCAATTGATATATCACTGCCTGCAAGTATCCAGCCAGCAAGTACAATCAAAGCAATCACAATAACTGCCGGCACAAATACTGCAGACACTTTGTCTGCAATTCGAGCAATGGGAGCCTTTGTTGATGCAGCATTGCTTACCATTTGAATGATCTGCGAAAATGAAGTATCCTCACCCACTCTGACAGTTTGAATTCTGATAAATCCAGACCGATTTATTGTGGCTGCGCTGACTGAATCTCCCTGTTTTTTATCAACAGGAATAGATTCTCCCGTTAATGCAGATTCATCAACTGCTGTCATTCCTTCGATCACAATTCCATCAGCCGGAATCGATTCGCCAGGTTTAATCTGCAGAATATCTCCTGTTACAACTTCATCTATGTCAAGCAGAACGGGCTTTCCATTTCTTTCAGCCACTGCCTTCTTTGGTGCCATCTTAAGCAGATTCTTCAAAGCATCCGTAGTCTTTCCCTTGGATATTGATTCCAGCAGTTTTCCTACAGTGATCAATGCAGGTATCATCGCCGCTGACTCAAAGTACAGCTGATTGTGATACAGATGCATTACTGCAATCATTTCTGCTCCATCTCTCATCATCACCGTCATCTTCAGCAGAATATACAGTGACCAGATAAATGAAACACCGGATCCAAGAGCTACAAGCGTGTCCATATTTGGAGACCCCTTGCTCAATGACTTAAAACCCGAAACAAAGAAAGCCTTATTTACAATAATCACCGCCATAGCCAGCAGCATCTCAATTATGCCAGTGCCGATGTAATTTCCGTTCATAAACAATGGCAGCGGCAATCCAAGCATATTGTGGCCCATTGTGATATACATCAGCAATACAAGGAAAACAATTGATAGTATCATTCTTCGCTTCAGTATTGGAGTATTCTTATCTTCCAACGCTTTCTCATCTGCTTTCAGACGTTCACTTTCACTCAGTTTGTTCTGATTTGCATATTTCAGTGAAGCTCCATAACCTGCGGCTTCCACTGCCGCAATCACTTCCTCATCGCATGCACTGCCTTCTACTGAAAGGGTATTTGTAAGCAATGATACAGAAGCACTTTCTACATTCTTAAGACTGCGAACAGCCTTCTCTACATGTGACTGGCACGAGGCACATGTCATACCTGTAATAATATACTGTTTCATATCCGCCTCACTTCATCAGTTTCTGCAGCACACCGACAAGTTCATCCAGTGTTTCATCATTACCGCTTCTGATATCATCTGCTACACACTCATGTATATGACAGCTTATGAGTTCCTTATTAAAACTGTTCAGTGCACTGCTGACTGCTGATACCTGAATCAGAATATCAGGGCAGTAAACATTATCCTCAACCATCTTTTCAATACCTCTTATCTGTCCCTCCGCTCTTTTTAAGCGAGTCAGAAGTTTCTTTTTCTCTTCAGGAGTTCTTACTTTATGCCTTTCACAGCATTCTTTTTTCTTCATCACCATTCTCCTTCTTACATCGCCGTTATATACCCCCATAGGGTATGAGTCAATTAAGATGCTCAAAAAGGGTATCCTTACCGATACCCTCGTTAAAGCATATTTATAAGAAGCACATATATCACTGTTCCGGCTGCTATGGAGAGAATAGAGCTGCCCTTCCATATATGCAAAATTGCTGTGACTGCGCATGCAATCAGCACAGATATCCATTCCTGCGAACCAGCAGAAGGAAGATCCTTCAAACCATAGACAAGAAGAATTGCCATAATAGCTGCAGGCAGTACTGCTGACAGTCTTTTCAGTATGTCCGGCATCCTTCTTTTTCTGAATACTGCAAAAGGAAGTGCTCTCCAGAATTCAACAATCAGTGCACAGCATATTAAAAGAACAACTGCATATGTTTTATTCATCTATACACACTCTCTTATTGCGATACGATACAGCCGCAAGTATAAGCGATGCTGTTATTAGAGACGGCAGAAGGAAATAATCAGTTCCCACTGCAGACAGCCATCCAATTGCACATAGAAGACCTATCACTGCCGGCACATGTGAATCAGCTGATTTCCATTGATCTATAACAATTGTCAGAAACAGGGCAGTCAGCGCAAAATCAAAGCCTCTTACATCAGAAGGAATTCGATTGCCAATAAGTGTCCCTGCAGCAGTTCCTATTACCCATGATGCATGTGAAAACATAGCTATATATTCCTCTGCCTTAATCCGACTGACATTCGCTGGATATTCCTTTATCGAGGCATACAGTGCATATGTTTCATCCGTCATAGAGTGAATCATGTACGGCATCATCTTTCCTGTTTTCTTAAAATCATCAATATGAGAGATGCCGTAGAATATCTGACGTGATGACATAAATAGATCTGTTAGAAGGATTGTCATAAAAGATGCTCCTGTACTCAGCATTGAAGCAAACACAAACTGAAAAGCTCCAGTGTATATAAAAAAGGAGGCAGCAGCTGCGTAAATCCATGACCATCCCTGCTGTCCCATCATCATCCCAAACACCATAGACACAAAAAAATAGCTGACCATAATAGGCAGTGATTTAATCAGTGAAAAGCGTAATGTTTCATGATATATTTTCATTGCTAACAGTTTACTCCTGTATTCTTCTGGATTGTTGATAATATATACATTTCTATCAGATTATTATGCTAAAATACCTACCATTGGAGAACACTATATGACACTGGTCAATGTTGCGTCAGGCATTAAAAGAGAAGAAATAAAAAAAATGCTGGAGAATCAGACATGCCCAAAATATAAGTTTGTTGGTATGCTCAATGATATTGATATGCAGTTTGAAACAGAGAACTGTGGATTTGATAAAGACATCGTCCGTCATACCAAGATGCTGATCCGCTCTCTGCCTTATGGAAAAGTACTGATGTTCAGAGTGCTCTATGACGGACAGGTATTTGAAAATGGAAAAATATGGAAAAAGGGCGATCCAGTCTATGATCAGATGCACCGGAAGGTCCAATAATCATCAATACTTTTTGCCGAATTCACTCATGAAGCTCAGGTAATCTCGAATAACCATATCACACCATGTATCAAATTCAGGATCTGGAATCTGCAGTTCATTATGCTCACGCATATAGCTGATATAATAGGCAATTCCCTGCTGAAGATCCACATGGCATCTAAAGTCAGGAATCAACTCTTTCAATGCCGAAGTCATATACAGATTTGAATACTGCTTATCGCCGAGAAATGTCTCGGCATTTTTATATTTGGAAGAACATGCAAGTGTATCTGACGCAATATGAATAATATGTACTGGATGATGAAGCTGTTTCCCCAGTTCCCTGTATATCATGTCCCATGTGACCGTATCAGGATTGACTAGATTCACTGATTTTCCAATTGCTTCAGGATTGCCTATCAGCTGAATAAAGTCATACGCAAAATCAAACGTATGCATCATATGCCACAAAGATTTTCCATCACCATGTACAATTACAGGTTTTTCCTTCAATATTCTGGACACGGTCGAGAAACATGTATTGCCCTTAATACTTAACGGAATTCTGTCATAGCCATACGTTTGAGATGGTCTGACAATTGTCACAGGAAAGCCATACTCATGATATGCATCCATGTATATCTTCTCACATGCCTGCTTATCTCTTCCATACTGTGAATATGCATTCCCCTGTGGACTATTTTCATCCATCCACACTTCATTCTCATGATTGAAAACCACCACAGTCGAGATAAACAGATACTGTACAGTTCTGTCCTTAAAAAGATTTACTCTTTCCTGTGCCTGCTGCGGTGTATATACAATAAAGTCAGCTATCGCATCATACGTTTCATTTCCAATCGCAGAACGGATATTATCCGGGTTGGATACATCGCAGATTATCTGTCTTACATGATCCGGCAGGCTCTTATGACCGCGGTTCATGACCGTAACACTGTATCCCGGATCCTTTGCAAGCATACGCGTCACCGAAGAGGATATCGTTCCAGTTCCGCCTATCAGCAATACCTTTTTCGCCATCATAAGAGTACCTCCTATCAATATAATATTCTATTTTTGCAGTTCAGCAAAAGATAGTATGATAAGTACATGACTGATTACAAAGTAATGACACTGAACATGCTGACAGATCATCTGTACCAATACGGAAAGATGAACTTTTCTTTACGAATCAATGCTATTAATAGACTCATTGATGAATATAAGCCTGACATCATCGGTGTTCAAGAACTCACCAGCAGAATGATGTGCAGAATGAATCACATTCTTGAAGATTATGGGATGTTCGGAGACTCCAGACATTCCCTGTTGGCTGATGAATACAACAGTATTCTCTACCGTAAGGATTGTTTTGAACTAATTGGCGGCAATACATACTGGCTCAGTGAACATCCTGAGGAAACCGGTTCAAGAGTCGCAATGTCTCAGTTTCCCAGAATTGCTGTGTGCGCACATCTAAGAAACATCAAAACTAATCAATCCATTGCCTTCTGGAACACGCACTTTGACGTTAATCTTGAGAGTGTCAGGATCAGACAGGCCTCCATACTTTCTGAACTGATATATCGAAAATCGCTGTGCGCATCTATTATCCTTACTGGTGATTTTAATTCTGTATCACCTGATGTTATATGTATGTTGGAACATCATGGAATGAACAATCTTGATCCTGATGGTTTAGGGTCAACACTCCGTGGACAGATTGGTTCACTTAAAGTCCATAACAGACCGATCGATGCTATTTACACAACAGGAACTGGTATATCGCTGGATAAGATTACCAAAAAATACAATGATATCTGTCCTTCTGATCATTATCCACTGTTCTCTGTCATATCATTTCCTAGGTAATAATCAGGAGAATCTGTATTCATCATGCATGCAGGTTCTCCTTTTATACTTCTTCTTAAAAATCAGTCTTTACAGATTCCTGTTCCCATTTCTTGATTTCTTCTGTTCTCTGTCTAAGAGACTCCGAAACAATTCTTACGGCATCGCTTCCAAGCAGCAGACGGAATGGATAATCATCTCTTTCAATAGCATTCGCTATCACTTCACCCGTCTTTGCAGGATCTCCTGGCTGGTTCTGCTGATTCACAGTATTATCCACAGAACGTTTCCATGCAGTATCTTCATAAGCATCAATAGTCATCTTTGACCCCCTCAAAGAAGAGTCATAGAAATGCGTACGGAAAGCTCCTGGTTCTACCACCATCACCTTGATGCCAAGCGGCTTTACTTCGGCCGCCAGTGCCTGTGACATCAGTTCCAGAGCCGCTTTTGAAGATGCATAAAAACCAGAAGCCGCACCTGTTCTTACCGCTCCGATAGAAGAAATATTAATGATTGCACCGGTTTTCTTTTCACGCATCAGTGGGAGTATTTTCTGAATCAAATGAACAGGTCCAAACAGATTGGTGTTATACATTTCCATAACATCTCCATCCGCTGCTTCTTCAATAGAAGAGCGGTATGCATATCCCGCATTATTCACAAGTACATCAATTGTACCGAACTTTTCTATTGCTTTCTGTACAGCAGCAGAAATAGACATTGGGCTTGTAACATCAAGTGTTACTGCAATTGCCGTATCCGGGTAATCAAGAATGATATCCTTTACCCTATCAGTGTTTCTTGCTGTTACAACTGCGTTGCAGCCGCGTTTGAGAACTCCTCTGGCGATTCCTTCACCGATACCGCCCGCACTGCATCCGGTAATAAACCATGTCTTTGTCATAATAAATTGTTCTCCTTTATCTCATATTAGCACAAAGAGAGGGTCATAAGACCCTCTCCCAATTCATGCCTGCATGTGCTCATTCAGAAACTTCATGATGTTTGAAGCATTGGAATATACCTGTGCCGTGCCGTCATTTACAGTTACCAGTGCAGGTGCCTGCATAATGTCATACTTCTTAACAAGATCCTGGTTTTCTTCTGCATCCAATACTGTATAGTGAATGCCTTTCTTATTCATAGCATCCTTACGATTTTGCAATTAGGGCATGTCTTTGTTGTGAACAGAAGTAGTGTTTCTCCATTGCCATTCGCTTCTGAAATAACGGATACCGGCCGTTTCCTTTCTTCAAAGTCAGGTGCCGGCTTTAATATATCACCCTCAATACTGTATGTCTGACGATCCTTGAATTCCTGACGCTTACCGTCATTCCAGTTCTTGACCGGTCTGTAATAACCCGTGATACGCGAGTATACTTCTGTCTCTGCACCGCACTTTGGACACTTCCATACTTCACCGGCCAGATATCCATCATTTGGGCATACACTGTATGTCGGTGAGAGCGTATAGTAAGGAAGTTTATAGTTATCTGCTATCTTCTTAACGATTGCTGCAGCTGATTTCCAGTCCGTCAGTCTTTCACCAAGAAATGTATGGAATACAGTGCCTGATGTATACAGTGTCTGCAGAGGGTCCTGTATATCCAATGCCGCAAAGATATCATCCGTAAATCCTACTGGGAGATGTGTGCTATTGGTGTAATACGGTGTGCCATGTTCATTGGCAGTAATGATATCCGGATACCTCTCCTTATCATGCTTGGCAAGACGGTATGTTGTTGACTCTGCCGGTGTTGCTTCAAGGTTATACAGGTCTCCATATTCTTCCTGATAATCAGAAAGTCTTGTACGCATATGCTTCAGTACTTCTGCCGCGAAATCCTGTGTTTGCCTGTGAGTCAGATCCTTTCTCAGCCACTTTGCATTCAGACCAGCTTCATTCATACCGATCAGTCCAATTGTTGAAAAGTGATTCTTGAAGGAACCAAGATATCTCTTTGTATATGGATACAGTCCGCTGTCCAGAAGCTTCGTAATGACAGTTCTCTTTGTCTTCAGTGAACGTGCAGATATATCCATAATATGATCCAGTCTCTTATAGAAGTCATCCTTATCTGCAGCTAAATATGCAATACGCGGCAGATTGATTGTAACGACACCTACCGATCCAGTGGATTCACCTGAGCCAAAGAATCCACCGCTCTTCTTTCTCAGTTCTCTCAGGTCAAGTCTCAGTCTGCAGCACATAGACCTGACATCACTAGGTTTCATATCTGAATTGACATAGTTGGAAAAATATGGAGTTCCATACTTAGCTGTCATTTCAAACAGAAGACGGTTATTCTCAGTATCCGACCAGTCAAAGTTCTTTGTAATAGAATATGTAGGAATCGGATACTGGAATCCTCTTCCTTCATAATCTCCTTCAATCATGACTTCAATGAAGGCTTTATTGATCATATCCATTTCTTTGCGGCAGTCCTTGTATTTAAAGTCCATATCCCTTCCACCGACAATCGCTGGAAGTTCTGCCAGATCATCCGGCACAGTCCAATCCAGAGTGATATTGGTAAATGGTGCCTGTGTGCCCCATCTAGATGGTGTATTGACACCATAAATAAATGACTGAATACACTGTTTTACCTCTCGGTATGTTAAATTGTCTGCCTTAACAAACGGTGCCAGATATGTATCGAAGGAGCTGAACGCCTGTGCTCCAGCCCATTCATTCTGCATAATGCCAAGAAAGTTGACCATCTGTGAGCATAATGTATTCAGATGCTTTGCGGGTCCTGAAGTAATCTTGCCAGGAACTCCGCCAAGACCCTCCTGAATCAGCTGTTTCAAGGACCAGCCTGCACAGTATCCTGTCAGCATACTTAGATCATGAATATGAATATCACCTGTTCTGTGCGCATTTGCAATTTCCTGATCATACACTTCAGACAGCCAATAGTTTGCTGTAATAGCTCCTGAATTCGAAAGAATCAATCCGCCTACGGAATAGGTGACTGTACTGTTCTCTTTCACTCTCCAGTCAAGTGCCTTCAGATAACTGTCTACAAGTTTCTTATAGTCCAATGTTGTGGCATTGATATTGCGGACATTTTCTCTCTGCTTGCGATACAGAATGTAAACCTTTGATACATCGCTGTATCCTGCTTCACTCAGTACCTTTTCAACACTGTCCTGAATATCCTCAACATCGATTATCTGATCCTTAATTTTCTCCTGAAAATCACTGGTAACCTTTAATGAGATCAAATCAATAATGGAATCATTATACTGACGTCCACAGGCATCAAATGCCTTGCGTATAGCACTCGATATTTTGGCAATATCAAATTCAACAATTTTACCGTCTCTTTTTCTTGTCTGATACATAGGTCAATTCTCCTTTACACCTCTCAGCTCGGTGTTTGGCAGTATCTTCTGTACTTCAGCTGCCAGTTTTTCCATTTCTTCTTTCGAATAGGCCGTAAATCCAGGCTGAATCACATTTCCGCTATCACTGTACTGCTGCAGAAAGTAATGTTCTTCAGTCCCAAGCCATTCTGCAATTGCGGTAAGATCCTCTTCTGTATGAAGCTCTCTGACAACAGTTGTGCGGAATTCATGTTCAATGCCGCATGTTTTCAGATAATCAATACTGTCCCTGATATGATCCAACGAGAATGTGGATGGATTCAATCCAACTGTCTCAGCATATTTATCAGGACTGTTTTTTACATCCATTGCTACATAATCAATCAGATTTTTGCTGCATATTTCCTTCAGTCTGTCCGGTTCATTCCCATTGGTATCCAGTTTGATCAAATACCCCATAGACCGGATTCTTTCAACAAACGGTATCAGATCCTCCTGGATCAGCGGCTCTCCTCCGGTGATACATACACCGTCAAGTATCTTCTTTCGTTTATCCAGATAAGCAAGAACTTCATCTGGTTCCAGGTAAGAATAGTCCTCTGGAATATAGACAAGATCCTTGTTATGACAGAATGGGCATTTGAATGTACATCCCGCTGTAAATATTGTGCACGCGACCTTGCCGGGATAATCCAGCAGAGTCACTTTCTGAATGCCGCCAATGCGCAGGGAATCATATCCGCTCTCCTCAGCACTGCTCAGCTCCGTTCCGGAATTCTCACTGACTGTAGAGAGTCCCTTTGCAAAAGTATCAAAATCGACATCTTTCTCAAGTGAGCTTCTCCACTGCTTGCGATACTCATAGATGGAATTCATTATCTCTGCAGCCTTGTCTGTTGTATACAGCCGCTTTATACGTCTGTCATTCTCATCCGGTATCTGCTCTACATATCCCTGTTCCACCAATCTGTTAACAGACTTTGTGATGGATCCCTTATCAACTCTGGAACTTTCCGACACATCCCGCATCTGAATTCCTCTGTTCTCATTGATAATCATCAGAGGTATCAGCTGTCCAGTGCTGATTCCATACGGTGCAAGTACTCGATCATAGTACTTCTGCGTATTCCAGTACAGTGCGGAAAGATCTCTTACAAAACTGCTGCTGCCCGCCATAGCATCGACCTCCCTTGTCTATTTCTAATTAGTTGGACTTCCAACAAAATCTATACACATTGTATATCTGCTTTTCCTGCTGTCAATCATCATGCTCATCGATTTCTGTGAAAGTTTAAAATTTCATCCTATTCTGCTGAACCGTTACATTTATATTTTCAATCAGCCATTTCCATCCATGAACAGCCGATGACAGCAGCGCTGTGGAAATTCATAAAGAAGAAAATGAGGGTCTTCTTGAGACTCTGACAATTGGTATCGTTAAAAGGAATGGGAGCATCATTTCTGAAGCCGGACAAGCACAATTTGTAAAACACCTTAGTTATGCAATATGTGAGCATTAAGTGATTTTGCACAAAAGCTCTTGCATTTGTTAGAAAACAAGAGTATAAATATATTCTCAAGAAAGGAGATACATTATTATGAGTCATCGTATTGAGTATTTGACAATCGATGGCGGCACTATTATTGAATTTACAGATGATAAAGGTCTGCAGAAACTGCAGGCTGAAGAAAAATTGGGTTTCATCAGCATTCTTAATAAAAGCCGTTATGACATTTCAAAGCATAACTGAACTGTCATGAGTGTCAAATAGAACAGTTTATGTAGAAGATGCATCGTAAGATGCATTTTTCTTTGGTATACTTTTCGGGAAAGCACAGGTAATGATTATGAACAAATATACAGAAGACATGCATCTGAATACGGATGATCGCCTTGAAAAACTTCTGGCGGAAAGAAGAGCACCGCTTTCTGAAGAGGGCATGCGTCTTGCATTAACAGATCTTACAATGTATCTCACTGGAAATATCAATTTTCTTGCTGTCCTGTATCCTGTTAAAGAAAAAGCAGGAGACACGCTGATTCATGCACAGGATATTTTTAAAGCTGACATCATGGAGGGAACAGATGGAGAAAGATATCTCCCTGTATTCACAGATCTTTCCCTTCTTAAAGCATGGAAGCATTCATTGAAGGATGAGGAATTCATCTACATCACTGGGAAGCGTGACCTTCTTGATTTCCTGGAGCGCAATGAAAAAGTTGCTGCAGCCGTAGTCAATCCAGGTAAGGATGATCTGATTCTCTACAGAATGCAGCTGCAGAACATGATTCAGATTGGTTCTGGAAACATTCGTTAAACATAAAGAGAACTGCCGACTTATAAATAAAGCCGGCAGTTCTCTTAATTATTACTGATGACGGATCAAACCCGTCAGTTCATGAGGAACGTAGAGTTCCTCAAGATAATCAATGTCTTCCTTGCTCAAATCCAAATCAACAGATCTAACCGCATCATCAAAATGAGGAATCTTTGTAGCACCGACGATTGGCGCAGCTACACCTTTCGCAAATTCCCATGCGAGAGCTATTTCGCTCATTGTTACATGATACTTCTCTGCAAGTTCATTAACTCTTCCAATGATTTCAAGATCATTTTCCTTGTATTTATCGTACTTGCCGCGGATAACTTTATCTGTCTGACTGCGCAGCGAATCAATCGTCCAGCCCATATGAGACAGATGTCCTCCAGCCAAGGGAGAATAAGGAATTCTTGAAACATGATACTGTTCACAGACAGGTATCATTTCTCTTTCATCTTCCCTGTAGAGAAGATTGTAATGATTCTGCATCGTAGAGAACTGTGTCCATCCATGCCTTTCAGCACATATCTGCATATTATGAAACTGATATGCATACATAGCAGAAGCACCCAAAGCCCTTACTTTTCCCTGTTTTACCAAACTGTCCAGTGTCTCCATTGTTTCTTCTATCGGTGTATCATAATCAAATCTATGGATCTGATATAGATCAAGATAATCTGTGCCAAGCCTCTTCAAAGTTCCCTCAATCTCACGATTTATGGCCTTCTTCGATAAGTGGCCGTCATTGTAATATACCTTTGAAGCAATAATAAACTGATCTCTTGGAATATCTAAGTCTCGGATTGCCTTCCCAATATATTCCTCGGATGTACCGAAAGAATACTGATTGGCTGTATCTATGAAGTTGACTCCCAGATCATGTGCATGTGCAATCATATTCCTAGTTTCTTCAGGATTCAGAGTCCATTGATGAAAATCCTCGGATGCCTTTCCAAAAGACATTCCTCCGATGCAGATACGTGATACCTGAATATCTGTACTGCCTAATTTTATGTATTTCATGTTTTACCTCGTGTATTAAATGTATCACTTTTTACAGCATGAAAAAAGCTGTCGGATATGACCGGCAGCCCTAAGAAATATAGTCTGATACTTGAAACGATTGGCGGGATACGTTTTCTGCGGACAGAATAATCGTATCCTGCATTCATGGCCTCCTTCCAAAGAGAATCGCATGCATCGCTGCAGTGAATTCCACAAATGTCTGAACGAACTATCGTATGATGACAGTTCTTCACTTGTTTAAATTATAAACGATTGATTGGTTTATGGGAAGTCATACGTCTCATCGTGCAGATAAAATTCAGCATATCTTCACCTGAAATATGAAAGCAGTGAAAATCATTTACTGTGCTTCATTATGTACAGCATTCAATCTGCTATCCTCTACTATATTCTCAGGAGGAAAAACATATGAAACATATCATTCACTTTACTTGGGATCATGAAAAAGCAGAAATGTGCTGCACAGCATCACAGTACAGAATCATGAAGGAAGCAGAAAAAAGCCAGCTTATTACCATTACAGAAGACAGAAGGACCTTCCCCCTGCTCCACCAGTTTACAGCTGTGCTATCATCTGTATTTATGACCCTGTAAGACCGCTTCTACAGCGGCTTTTTCAATACAGCCAGCTGTTCACGGTATTCATTCATGATCCCATGAAATTCATCCATGCTATGCATCTGTGAGAATCTATTTTTATATCCTGAAGCAAATGGAATGCCTGTAATATAGTAGGAAGCTAGTCCTCTCATTTCACGGATTCCGATTTTCTCCGTTTCATACAGACAAAGCCTGCGTGCATAATCCTCACAATCATCCAGTCTTGCCTCATAGGAAGGATCTTGATAGGATTCTCCATTCATTCCAGCTTTGATTTCATCAATCAGATATGGATGTCCAATCAATCCGCGGCCTATCATAACGGCATCGCATCCCGTCTCTGCCAGCATTCTCGTTGCATCATCAGCGCAGCGTATATCGCCATTCCCGATGACCGGTATCGATACGTTTTCCTTTACCGTGCGAATATAGCTGTTATCAGAATGCCCACTGTACATCTGTGAACGTGTTCTTCCATGCACTGCAACAGCTTTGATTCCTGCCTTTTCAGCAAGCATTGCAATCTCGAGACAATTGATATGATCATGATCCCAGCCTGCTCTCATCTTTACGGTTACAGGACGATCTGTATGATCCACCACAGCTTTCATAACAGCATATGCTTCATCAGGATGTGCCATCAGATAAGAACCGGCCTTTGCCTTCAGTACTTTCTGAACTGGGCAACCCATATTGATATCAATAATATCGCAGTCTGTATTCTCTGTCAGATATGCCGATGCTTCTCCCATCGTTACAGGATCATTGCCAAACAGCTGCAGGGATACAGGATGCTCCCGAGGAGAGGTTCTGCACATATCAAAAGTCTTTTCGTTCTTATAATGAAGTGCCTTATCAGAGATCATTTCACTCACCGTCAGACCAGCACCTCTTTCATGCATGAATGTGCGATAAACAGGATTGGAGATGCCCGCAAGCGGTGCTGCTACAATCCTGTTCTTTATTTCTACATCACCTATTTTCCACATGCCTGCTGTCCAATATTTCCTTCAATTCCCCAGTTGTGAAAAAGTATCTCTTCTGGCAATACTGACAGATAATCTCTGCACCTTCATCATCAGCTATCATTTCCTCAAGATCTTTATCATGCAGTGTGCTCAGCCCATCTCTGAATCCCTGCTTTGAGCATCCGCAATGCCAGCGTACATCTCTGCGCTCCATGATTTCTGCATCAGGGAAATACAGATGAATAATTTCCTCCGCACTCATACCGCTGTCAATCAGTTCTGTTACAGGCTTCTGCTTCTTAACAGTCTGTTCACAGTATTCAATAGCCTCTTCACTCGCATCAGGAAGAAGCTGATAGATCAGCCCTCCTGCAGCCTGAACAGAACCATCCTTATTGACGAGTACTCCAACCCCCACAACAGAAGGTGTCTGTTCGGAAGCCGCATAATAGTATGCAAAATCGTCACCTATTTCACCTGTCTGAAGTTTTGATATTCCCGTAAAAGGTTCCTTCAGTCCAAGATCCTTTGTTACAGTCAGACTGCCATCCGTGCCAACTGCCTGTCCTACCGCCAAATGTCCATCCTTGCGTACCAGATACAGATTCGGATCACCAATCATTCCTCGGACATTGCCATCACCGTCTGCCTGTGCCATAACTGTGCCGGCAGGACCATGTCCATTGATCAAAGATGTGATCTTTTCATTCTTGTTCTTTAGATCAGATGCCATGACAGCTGTTGCTGTCATCACCCTGCCAAGCACTGCAGCCGAAGTAGGCATCGCATGATGTGCTTTTCTGGCTTCTTCTACCATTGCGGTTGTTCCAGCCGCATGAATTCTGATCTGTCCATTCAGTGCTGTCGCAATTACTATTTCGTCTTTCATTTCACTCTCCTGATACACTTTTCATTAATCTTCTTCATTTTCTTCGCATCAATCTTCAGCACTTTTCGATCTGCTGTAAACAGGCCATTAACTTCATCTTCTATATCGCTTACCTGTGTATAAATACATCCAGCAAGTCCTCTGTCTATATTGCTAAGCACTTTCTTTTCATACAGTTCCTGTACTGCCTGATTCAGTGCCAGCCGATCCTTAAATACTTTATAACCATAGACTTTCTTTGGATTGCTGTGCCCGTTTTCCGCATAAGAATATCCACCGAATTCACTGAGCAGGCTGATTCTCTTTTCATGATCCTTGTGTGTATGATATGGCGTGAAGTAATTATGTATACTGTCAAAATCGCCGCATCCCTGATCGAACCAGCCGGAGGCACTGTCAATTAGTCTGGTGCGATCATATGTTCTGATATGATTCGTCACTTCAGCCGCATTGAACTGCCCCCATCCTTCATTGAACGGCACCCATGCCATAATACACGGATTGTTATACAGTTCTGACAACATCTCATCCAATTCACTGTAATATCTTCTTTTTGAACCTTCACTGATTCTTCCGAATTTAGGATTGCCTGTATCCTTCAGATGCCTGAATCCAACAGTCGGAAGAACTGCCATCAGAAACTGATCATAATGATCATAGCCTCCGCTCGGCATATCCTGCATCACCAGCATGCCCAGCTGATCACATGCATAATACCAGCGCCTGTTCTCAATCTTTACATGCTTTCTCAGCATGTTGAAACCCATTCCTTTAATCTGCGCTATTTCGTCACGAATTGCCTCATCGGAAGGATACGTCATCAGACCATCCACACTGTAGCCCTGATCCAGAAGCCCGCTCAGGAACAATGGCTTGTCATTCAGATATATTCTTGCATATCCATTTGAATCGATACCTTTGGATATCTTTCTCATTCCGAAATATGAGCGTACCGTATCATCTTCTGTATTGACATACAGATCATAAAGAAATGGATCATCCGGTGACCATGCATGCATATTATCTATAGAAGCTTCATAATGTCTGTCATTCGTTATACCGGAATGCAGAACATGCCCGCCACTGGCAATAGTCACAAGAGCCTGTGAGAAATCTCCAGCAAGATCTATGATAACCTTGCTGTGATCATAGTCAGGAGTTATCTTCAAATCCTGAATTCCATGTTCGCCAACATCTTCCATCCACACAGTTCCCCAGATTCCTGACGAAGGTGTATACCACATACCGCCATGCTCTGTTTTCTGCTTTCCAAATGCGTACAGTCCCTTTTCAGAATCGTCAATGCATTTCACCATCAGAGCATTCTGATATTTCACCATTCCGCTGATATCAAAACTGAAAGGCTCATATCCACCTTTATGTGTGCCAGCTTCCATGCCATTCACAAACACTGTGCACTCCATGTCTACAGCTTCAAAGTTCAGCCATGTATGCATTGTATTAGGATGATAGGCAAACTGTTTTCTATACCAGAGTGCCTTTCCTTCAACTGGCTCCTGTTCTGCCTGTGACAGCAATGAGCCCACAGCAAAAGGAACAATGATCTTTTTCCATTTATCAGAATCCGGTTCTCTTCTTCGATCCGTGATCTGATACTCCCAAGCACCGTTCAGATTATAATAGCTGTCTCTCTGCATACCCATACGCGGGTATTCAGGAAGCGGCGCATTCTCATTCAGTTTTTCTCCCCATATACTTGATAATTTCATAATATGTCCTGCATCATTTTATCACAGTAAAGAATACAGGCGGATACCAGCCTGTATTCCTCTATAGATTCATTTTTTTCTGCTTCTTGAATATTCAATAAGTGAAACAATCAGCACTGCGCCCAGTGCACACAAATGGAGCACAGCCGCATCGCATACGACCATAGAGAAGATACCTGTATGACCTGAAGCAAGTTCCGAGCCTGTCACTGCCCCTGAATACAGGAAACAGATACAAAAGGATACTGCTGTCATAACCAATTCCGGCACCCATACCGATATAGTCCATTTTCTTACGAAACGGAGACACTGTGGAAGACATGCCGTAACTATCATGCTCAGCATAAATCCGATACCGTTCATAACAAATGAATTTGAGATCATCATCCATAGAACAATAATTGCCATAAAGATACCGCCGCAGGCACCAGAAAAGAACTGTATTAATAATAGCTTTGTATGATTAGACATATAGCCTCCTTCTTTAAAAAAAGGAAACCCTGTCGGGTTTCCTCACGGTCTACGACTAGGCCTGTGCCTCGCCGGCAGCCGGTGTACTTTCACCATCTGTCGGAGTGCTGATGCTTGCAAAGTCAGACGCGATATCCTCTCCCTTTACAAGACGTTCAATCTGCTCAGCAGTCAGTGTTTCATATTCCATCAGTGCATCTGCAATACGGATTTCAACATCCTTATGCGCACTGATGATTTCCTTTGCCTTATCATGGCAGCTGTTTACAATCTTACGCACTTCCTCATCAATTTCAAACGCAACCTGTCCGGAGACGTTATTCGGTGAGTTGTAATCTCTGCCAAGGAATACATTCTCCGTACCGGAGTTATACTTGGTAGGTCCAAGATCTGACATACCATAGAGAGTGACCATATCTTTAGCCATATTGGTAGCTCTTTCGATATCATTGGAAGCACCAGTTGTGACATCATCGAAGAACAGCTCCTCGGCAGTTCTGCCTCCCATAAAGGAAGTGATCTCTGCAAGCAGATCTTTCTTCGTATTCATCATCTTTTCTTCCTTTGGCGTCATAAGATTATATCCGCCAGCAGTTCCTCTAGGAATAATTGTGACCTTCTGCACTACCTGTGCATCTTCAAGGAAAGAACCGACAACTGCATGTCCTGCCTCATGATACGCAACAAGCTTCTTCGTCTGTTCATCATATACACGGGATTTTTTTGCAGGTCCCATCATAACTCTGTCAATAGCCTCATCAACATCCGCCATATGAATTTCATTTTCCTTATGACGAACCGCCATGATAGCAGACTCATTCAGTACATTCTCAAGATCAGCTCCCGAGAATCCTGGTGTTCTCTTTGCAAGTGCGCCAAGATCTATGTCATTAGCAAAAGTCTTATTTCTAGCATGCACCTTCAGAATTGCTTCTCTGCCTCTGCGATCCGGCAGAGATACAGTAATCTGACGATCGAAACGTCCTGCTCTCAGAAGAGCCGGATCAAGTACGTCAGGACGGTTGGTTGCCGCAATAACAACAACGCCCGTATTTTCTTCCATACCATCCATCTCAACAAGGAGCTGGTTCAATGTCTGTTCACGCTCATCATGTCCGCCGCCGAAACCTGCACCTCTCTGACGTCCAACTGCGTCAATTTCATCGATAAAAATAATACATGGGGCAGTCTGCTGTGCCTTCTTGAACATATCCCTGACACGGGAAGCACCGACACCCACGAACATTTCAACAAAGTCTGAACCGGAGATGGAGTAAAAAGGAACATCCGCCTCTCCTGCTACAGCCTTGGCCAGCAATGTCTTACCAGTACCTGGATGTCCGCAGAGAAGAATTCCCTTTGGAATACGTGCGCCCATCGACTCGAACTTCTTAGGATATTTCAGATAGTCGATAATCTCGGCCATTTCCTGTTTCTCTTCATCACATCCAGCAACGTCTGCAAATCTCACCTTGACCTTGCCCTCAAGCCTTGCTCTGGACTTGGAGAATTCAAAAGCTTTGCCATTGGCACTCTGTGAACCGTTCATGCGGTTGATCATCCAAACAGCAAGTATTGCCATCAGAACAAACGGTACCAGCGATATTAGAATATTCATGAATTCACTGGATGCTTCAGCATCAACAACAGCTACATTTGTATCGCTCAGATCATCCAGAACTTCAGATATTTCGTCATTGGTGGAAGGAACAGATCCCTCGAACACAACTGTCTTATTGTTATCACCTTCAAAACTGCCCTGCACTGTCGTAATATTGGATCCGATCGATACAGTCGCATTCGATATAGTCTCCTGCTTCAGTGCTGAATGCAGGCTCTTATATGTAAGCGTCTGCGTTGAATTGCTGTTATTCAGTCCGAATAGTGACAGCACTGCCACAATAACAATCAGATACGGCAGCCAATTTAAAATCTTATTGTTGTTTTTCTGCATTTTCATGCCACTCCTTTATTATTCATAGCACTCGTCTTTAAGAATACCAATATAAGGAATGCATCTGTATTTCTGATCAAAATCCATCCCGTATCCTACGACGAAATAATCTTCAATCTCAAATCCGATATAATCCGGATACATATCAACAATTCTTCTGCTCTTCTTGTCCAGCAGAGTTACTACCTTTACGCTCTTAGCTCCTTTGTGCAGCAGCATCTTAACTACTGTCTGAATCGTTTTTCCTGTATCAACAATGTCTTCAACAAGAAGAATATCCACGCCTTTGATAGAAGAATCCAGATCCTTGATGATACGGATATCTCCTACAGATTCTGTGCCCTGATAGCTGCTGACATCCATAAAATCATACTGGATATCCAGATCTATATGCTTAATCAATTCAGCAAGAAATGGAACCGATCCTCTTAACAGTGCTACAACAAGCGGAGGATTGTCTTTATAATCAGCAGTAATCTGTTCTCCGATTTCTGCTGCTCTCTTAACAATCTGATCCTCGGTAACTAAAACCTTCTTAATATCTTTCTCTTCCCACATATGACCGGTTCACCTCCGTGATGTGTTATATTCTAACACATCAAACTGCGGGTTTACAGCATAATGCCGAACATCACATCCCAGTCCCGCAATTAGTATTACCGTATCATTTTTATCTGTCATAACAGGCCATGTTCTTCTTTTATAAAGGGGAATATGACGATCAATAAAGAATCTGTGTACAGCCTTTGTACCAAATCTCATCTGAATAGAATCACCAGGTTCAAAGTTTCTCACAGTCACTGGAAAATCATTCTCAGTAAGTGTTACTGCATGAATACCAGGATGTCCCTTGCCAATGCTGTAGCATGTCTTCTGTACATTCTCCATCTCTTCTGCATTCTGATATACATCTCTGTATGTATGATACGGTTCACACAGAAAGAAAAATCCATTTTCCTGCACAAGCTTTTTTTCATGTATATCAATTTCAAAATCATCTCTGCTCATTACAATATGATCTATTTCACGGATGTGAGCCAAAGACATCTTTTCATCTGTATTATCTTCAGGTTCAGCAGTCATACGCATTAATGCTTCTCTGTCCAGTGCAGACAGAGAACGATACTGTGCAATAGAAACATAGCCATGATCGATCATTGTTCTGACTCTGCACATTCTCTCCTGCTTTTCTGCATTCAATCTGTGTATTTCATTCAGTACCATGTCTCTTTCATTGCGTGACATTTTCTCTACATTCTCGTGACGCACTTTATTCCGTGCATACGTTTCATCCATGTTCGTCACATCAATGTAATACTTCACATGATGTTCTTTACACCAGTCCTGCAGCTGTTTCTTTGTATACGAAAGAAGCGGTCTTACCACCAGCATTCCCTCATACATATTTTCTTCCTTCAGACCATACCATGCAGGCACAATATTCTTTTCGTTCTGCATCATATACGTCTCGATCAGATCATCTTCCTGATGAGCAATCAGCACCCCTCTGTATCCATACTTCCTGACAGTCTCCTCAAAAAAGTCATAACGCCAGTCTCTTGCATCTGCTTCAAAGTTATCATGAGACACAAAAGGCTCATTTCTTACATAGCATTCAATCTGATGAGCACTGCAGAACGTGCGTACATATGCTTCTTCTTCCTCAGCCTGCTTACGATGATGATAGTTAACATGTGCAGCTGCGACATCTATGCCTGTATCCAGGCACATCTGCAGCAGAGCCATTGAATCCGGTCCACCCGATACAGCTGCCAGCCATTTTCCTTCCAATTTCCTCATGCAGTGATTCTATCACGAATCACTGGATACAAATTGTTCCCTCAAGCAGGAAAAGCAATCTGAAGGAATCGGCTGCGTATTTTTCCATACATTTCCCCGTTAATATCAAGATGAGCCTTGATATCTATAACCCTTGCTGTATTTACGAAACGCACATCATTCAAAAACAGAACAGACGGTTTATTCAGGCCTTTCACAAGACCAATGCGCATAAGATTCTTTTTCCCAGATGGATTGCAGATTTCATCATATGCCTTAGCATATGTTGCAATGTTACTGGTCATCGGTATGACCAGTGCTTTTTTCTGACAGATTGAAATCACCAATCCAAAATGCTGAAAGCCCATCTCATTCAGATACATCTGTCCAAAATCCATATAGCAGATGTCTCCCGTCACAACCTTGATTCCCATATCTTCTCCGCTGGCATATCTTGAACGTATGATCCAATTTGTTTCAGAAAGAAGTGATCTCTCCAGATTCCCAGGCAAAAGCTTTGCATACAGATCTGTTCTTTCATGCATATAGTCATAAAGCAGTGTTTCTCTGTTTCCTTCGCTCATCATAAAAGTTCCCCCTGACAGTAATATTCACGTCAAAATGGGAACTCCCTTGTTATTTCTCTATTTTTTTATTCTCGTACGTCTCTTCAGTTTCCTGAACAATATAGATTGGACGGCGTTTTACTTCAAGGTAGGTCTTGGACAGATACACGCCGATAATTCCTGTACATAGAAGCTGAATACCTGAGCAGAACAAAATGATGACAACTGTTGATGCCCAGCCTGCAACCGGATCGCCAAAGCACAGCCTTCTGATAACAATGAAGATTATGCCTATTGTTGAAAGGAAGCAGAACAGGAAACCAACCCATGCAGCATATTCCAATGGTTTCGTTGTGTAGCCTACCATACCATCAATGGCATATTGAAACAGTGACCAGAAATGCCACTTAGTCTGACCGGCAGCTCTCTCTACATTCTTATAGGAGAACCATTTTGTTCTGAAACCAACCCAGGAAAAAATCCCCTTGGAAAAACGATTATATTCTGCAAGCTCCAGAACCGCATTCACCATCTGTCTGTTCATGACTCTGAAGTCACGTGCACCGTCTACAATTTCAGTATCGGAGGAACGGTTGATAATCTTGTAAAACTTTTTGGCAAACCAGCTGCGTACCTTAGGTTCTCCCTCACGGGTAGCTCTTCGTGCAGCAGCGCAGTCATATTCACCGCTCATCACCGCATCCAGCATTTCCGGCAGCATTGTCGGAGGATCCTGCAGATCTGCATCCATGACAGCCACATAGTCTCCCTTAGCATTCTGAAGACCGGCATAAAGACCGGACTCCTTACCAAAGTTCCTTGAAAATGAAATATACCTGACACTCTTATCATTTTCTCTGAACTGACGGAAGATAGAAAGCGTCTTATCTGAGGAACCAT
>JBFLGD010000004.1:40250-125591 GCA_041859965.1 Bulleidia sp.
TTACAAATACATACTCTGTATCAAGATGATATTTCTCCTTCAGTACCTTTACTGTCTTATCCGTCTCTTTTTTGAAAAGCGGCAGAACCTGTTCTTCGTTGTAGCATGGTACGATCAAACTGATTAACATATACTTCAAACTCCATCAGAGCACCGCTCTGTTTATTTATAAGCTTCTTCCCCCTACCCCTGATAGATAAAGGCCAGAGCAAATGATCCGACCAGGTATGCAACTGCCAGAACAATTAGGAAATAAAGAATCTGTGCCTGTCTGACATGTCCCTTCTTCAGAAAGCGTTCATAATTCACTGCGGTCATTGCATACCATGTCACAGCAAATGACAGAATATATACCGCACATTTTTCAATAAATACTGCAAGAGCCATTACTTAGTACCGAAAATTCTGTCTCCGGCATCTCCAAGACCCGGCACAATATAGCCGTTCTCATTGAGATGGTCATCCAGTGCTGCGATATAAATATCAACATCCGGATGAGCAGCCTGTATAGCCTTCACACCCTCTGGTGCTCCAACAAGGCATACCAGCTTGATCTGCTTAGCGCCTCTCTTCTTAACAGCTGCAATTGCATCAATAGCACTGCCGCCTGTTGCCAGCATAGGATCTACGATCATAACGATTGCGTCATCCATTCCTGAAGGGAACTTAGCAAAATATTCATGCGGTTCCAGCGTCTTTTCATCTCTGTACATACCAATGAATCCGACCTTAGCCGTCGGAACCAGTCTTCTGATTCCATCCAGCAGTCCTATGCCTGCACGCAGTATTGGAACAATGACAACTTCCTTGGAAAGCTCAAATCCAGTGCACTTAGCAATCGGCGTTTGAATTTCTACCGGCTTTGTCGGCAGATCACGGCATACTTCATAAGCCATAAGTTCAGCAATTTCGTCCAGATTCTCTCTGAAATCCTTTGTCCCGGTAGATGCCTTGCGCATCTGTGTGAGTTTATGGGTAATTAACGGATGGTTCAGTACTTCCAGCATATATTCCATTCCTCCATTTTTCTGTTGCTTATAATACCGCAACCTTTCCTTCATGTGCAACTATTCATGCATGTTGTATAATTTTGGCATGAGAATTCTGATTGCTCCATTGATTCATACACCTAAGGCTGACGCTGCCTATTATCTGACTGGAAACTTGGTATCTCTATTTGCACAGGAGGATCATCCATGTGCAGTATGTACCTCTTCTCACAGCAGATTTCACAGTGTTTCTTTTTTCCCTGCTGCTCCATATCAGACTTCACGTCTGTTCGCCGCGCATGCAGATAGATCTTATGATGCATGGCTTTACAGAAGCGGAGCCGGCTCTTCTGCATTTCTCGAAGCAGATATCGCTGCCATTCATTCAGCTATCAAGCAGTTCAAACCCGACCTAATTATCACCATAGACCGCACAGCAGCTGTTATAGCCGCCCGTGAAGCAGGAATACGCTGCTGGGCAGTGGTACATAACAGCATGTACAATTCACGTCCTACAAAGAAGGCAGTACAGAGCCTGAATGCAGTACTTTCCTCTCACAATGCCGAACAGGTGCTGAACTTCGGCGAATTGTATTCTTACTGCGAAAGAAGATTCTGCTTCGGCCCTATAGAGATACAGCCTTTTCCAGTCGAAGCAGACGTTACCCGCATCGGCATTCAGTCTCTATATCCTCTTCATACACTGCAGACAAACCGAATCTGTATTTTCCTTGGTGAAGTTAAGCAGAAGCCCAATACACTTTCCAAGATCATCACAGATGCTTTTCTAGGTGCTCCTTATGCAGTATATACCTGGTTTCCCGGCATTCATCCGGAAACACAAGGAAATCTCCATTTCCTGAGTACACCGCGTGAAGATCTCCTGCCCGGTTCCATTGCGATCATTCATGATGGCAATGATTACTTATTCAATCAGAGCATGGTCAGAGGCATTCCACAGCTTCTCATCTATTCCCGTGACTGTCTGCGCATCACCAATGCCTTGGCTGCAGAAAGATCAGGCATCGGCATCGGTATTGATGAAAATGATCTGACCATGTCTACACTCTATGAGAACTACCGTGTCCTGCTTTCCAATGACCGCTACTATGAACGCAATCAGGCAATTGCTGATCAGTGCAATGCTGATTTGGATCTGTCCGAGATCATCAAGTATCTATAAAGGGATCGCACAGCGATCCCTAAACTTTTATATCAGCTTTAAATACTTGAATGCATTCCACATGCCATCTTCATCAACACCGGTCGTCACATAGTCAGCAGCTTCCTTGCACTCTTCCCCACCGCTTCCCATTGCCACACTGTAACCGCATGCCTTGAACATAGGAATGTCTATTTTTGCGTCCCCAAAAGCAATCGTATCTTCTCTGTCTGCATTCAAATGCTTCAGAAGCACATCAACAGAATGCTTCTTGGTAATACCAGAAGGTCCAAGATCTCCATACAGTGCCTGTTCATCTTTGCCGCCCCATGTATTAGCTTCCAGTTCAGGGAATTCCTTCTTGGAGTCCAAATGGTCCTGATAGGAGGAAAGTATAAAATCGATCTTGTTTACATCATCTCTATAAAGATCCTCCCCATGCAGGAGTGTAAAACCATTTACATACTCATCTGCACTTTTCTTGGCTTCCTCTTCACTCTTTCCCTTGCCCTTTGCATACTTGCGCATTACTTCAGGACCCTGTTCTACTGTATAGTCATTGCAGTACATACCGCTGTTGCATTCAACTGTAATACCAAGGTGTCTCGCATTGCACCAGTCTACAATATGCTTTACTTCTTCTTTGGTAAGCTTCTGATGCATGACAACTTCACCTCTGTCTTCCACATAGGCACCATTGCCGCCAATCAGTCCATCTGTTTCAGGAAGCTCACGCATGGCCAGCTCTGCCTTGGAACATCCCGTGCAAAGATACACCTTATGACCGTTAGACCTTGCAAAATCTACCGCCTTCTTTGCTGATGAAGGTAATTTTGTTTCATAATCGATCAGAGTGCCATCTACATCCAGGAACAGAATCTTCTTATCGCTCATCTTATTGTTCTCCTTATTGTTGTAAATCAAATTCAGATGTCTGAATTATAGCATGACCGCCTCAAATTCCAAAAAGGGAAGACATCACTGCCTTCTCCTCTCAATTTCTGCAGCCAATTCCACTGCCAGATTACAAACTGAATCTTTCTTTTCAAGACCGACGTCACTTCCAAGACTGCGCTGTTCCCATTCTTCTGCGTCAAGATTATCTCCTGCATAAAAGAATTCAAAGAACTCCTTCTTTCTGAATTTTGCAGCAGCAGCTAATGCGGAGCATTCCATTTCAACACAGACACACCCTTCTTTCCTGCGCTTGGCAGCCTTATCTGCGGTTTCTCTATAGAAACCGTCCGTAGTCCATGTCTTTCCCTCTGTATACTCTATTTTTCTCTTGTCCAGTATATTTTCAAATACATCTTTGTACTGCGTATTAACTGCAATCTCATCCGAAACAGGGAAATAGTGATAGCTCGTTCCCTCATCACGAACTGCACTGATCGGAATAATAATCCCGCAGTCTTCTATTGAATGATCCAGAACACCGCAATTTCCAAATACAGCAAAAGTCTCTGCACCCATTGCGTAGATTTCCTCTACGACTCCAACAGATGCTGATGCGCCAACCGGAAGCAATACCATTCCGAATCTTTCTCCACGGCAGATACACTCATATACATGAATCACACCTGCAGCACTGCTAGTTTCCGCAATGATTTTCTCCGCCTTGAATTCTTTTCTCATTCTGACAAAAGTTATATGAGAAAAACATGCAAGAACAGTATGCGGCATGTTCTCTACGGGCCGAACAATATCTGCAGGATTGATAATAGCAGTTTGGGTGCTGTCATATTCTTCCAAGATCATTGCGTTCTCCTTTATTTCAATGCATTGATTATCTGTTCTTCTGTTACCGGACCTTTTCTCAATATTTTTACCTCGGCCTGTGTGCAGTCAATAATTGTTGATGCCTCTCCGAAAGTCACAGTACCTTCCATCATTCCATTCAGATCTGGACATGCTTTTTCAATCTCATCCAGACTTGTACATGTCGGTTCTCCAGACTGATTTGCACTGGTCATGAAAATTGGTCCTCCTACTGCACTGATCAGTTCCTCAAGAGGTTTTGACACCGCCATACGCACTGCTAATGTTGGCATGCCTCCATTCACAAATGCCGAAACACTCTCTTTTCTCGTCAGAATAAAAGTGACAGGTCCCGGCATAAATGCCGCAATCAGTTTCTCTGTTCTCTCATTCACTTCAGCAATTTCCTTTATCTGTTTCTCATCGCTGCACATAACAGGGAATGCCTTTGTTAAAGGTCTGTGCTTCACATCGCGCAGATTTTCCTGCGCCTGCAGCGAATCCATACGTGCACATACACCATATACCGTATCCGTAGGCACAGAAATAACACCGTCATTCTTCAGTATCTCTGCCATTTCAGTAATTTCATTCTGCTTAAATCTCTTCATATATTTACCGGAACATACTCAGAAACATACTGAGTACAATAAAGAAAACAAGAACACCCATAATCACCTTCATTGCTTTTCTGTTTCGCATATGTCTCTCCTTTGCGTTTTCCATTATAATCAGTCAGAAATAAAAAGAACAGGATATCATTCCTGTTCCTTCGGTACATAAATTGTTACTGCATCCGGTATAACATCCAAAATCACCTGTTTTGGAGTTCCGCCATCTTCGCCATCCAGCGTCCATGGTACTTCCTCGTCAAAATAGAATTCACAGTGCTTCGTCTGAAAAGACAGTACATTATCACTGTTAGGATTGTCTGAATTCAGTGTGCGCAGAACATCCGCAATCTTGATTGCATCCAGTCCCGCCTTTACTACCGTAGCTTCAAAGACTCCGTCATTCAGAGAACTCATCTTTATCACTCCCGGCTGCATTCCTGCAACAGAGATGGAATTGGTGATCAGTCCGAACATGAAATTTCCTTCTTCAGTAATGCCATCATGTACAATCCTGCAGTGCTTGCTGTAGGAAAGTCCATCAGGAAGCTCGCTCAGGAACTTCAACACATATGCTGTATAGCCAACCGCATTTTTAAGCTCCTGCGATGTTGTAAAACTGATTGTTGGAAAAGCACCGAATCCAGCTACATAATTGAAATAGCTGTCATTGAACTTACCTGTGTCATAAGTAAATGTATGTCCATCCGCAATATATCCGCAGAAATCACTCATAGAATGATTCCCGGCTCCATACAGGCTCTTAGAAAAATCATTTGTACTTCCAAGCGGTACATAAGCAAGCGGAAGTTTCAGATGGTTCTGCATCAGACCGTTGATCACATGATTCAGTGTTCCATCTCCTCCGCACACCATCGCAAGATCATATCTGCCGCCGATCTCGGAAAGAATATTTTCGGATGTCAGTCCGCTTTCTGGAATGATCGGATAGACAGTAACTTCATACCCATTCTCACACAGGCTTTCAATTGCACAGTTTATTTCCCCCGAAATATCTTTTGAAAATGTTTTCTTGCCTGCTTTCCCATTATAGAGATACAGGACTTTCTTTCTATTCGCAAATGAGACCATAGTTTTTCCTCTCATCACAGACATTTCTCCGTGCCAGCGGCTGCTGTCTGTCATTATCTTTTTGCGTGCTGCATACTGACCTTATCATACATTCATGTATTAGTCCGTAAACATATGTGGGAAATAGTCGTAATTACTGACTATCCTGCTGTCTCAAGCTGTGTAATATCACCTTCAAAGGTACATACATCTTCCGAAGCGATCTCATCCGTTCCTTCGGCAGATACATGTGCTGTCACAGTGAATGTCACTGCCGAAGGATTATTATCCGGTACATCAATTGTCACAACATAGTTATCAAATGACTTTCTGTATGCAGCCTGATACTCCTTCGTGCTGCCATCAGACTGTGTCACAGATACCGACAGTGATTTGATGTTTCCTTCCGTTTCAGTGCTGACTGCACTGAATGAAAGGACTGCCTGCCCAGTATCAGCATTATAGCTTTCCGTAGAAGGCGTTGCTGCTGACAATGCCTGTACATCTGATATGTCATCCATAAAGGTTGATTTCTTATTCAATTCCGCTGTTTCTGTATCAAGACCGTATATTTCCGTCAGCGTATTCTCCGAAGAGAACAGATTCGTACCAAGTCCAAGTCTGTCACCTTCGATCTGCACACCAAGGGCAGCAAGTGTTGTCGGAAAATTATCAAATGTGGAGTACGTTCTGCTGGAAGCAATCTGTTTCTCGACCGGTGCATTGATATAGGTCGTATAGACTCTTCTTCCATACGAATCATCCACCTCATTGCAGTAATCAGAATCCATTGTCGGGTGATCGCCGGAAATAATAATGGTTGTATTGTCATACCATGACTGCTGCTGTATCCATGAGACCAGCTCCGTCACTTGTCTTGAGGAGCATGCCATAACATTGGAATATTGTGTATCATACTGATCCTGACACTCACTGCAAACATAGCCATCTTCAAAGTGCGTATCTGCCGTCAGCATTGTCATATTGAATGGCTGGCCGCTGGCAGCCAAAGACGTCAGATCATCCTTGGCATGATCAAGCATAATACTGTCTTCATAGCCCCACCAAACATGATATCCTTCCGGAATCCATCCATTCTCGACTGCATAGTCATAATCATGAATTGCATAGTTGCCATGTGACTGAAAGTAAAGTTCTCTGCCTCCGAATGAAGCATCTGACCCACACAGAAATTCCTGCGTATATCCCTCATCCTCCAGAACATCTCCCAATGTGGTAATACCAGGAAAGAGTGAGTCCTGAGAAGAGAGAAGACCATTCAGATCATCTGTTTCTGCATTGACCTGCAGAGGCAGACCGGAAGTAGCGCCAAAGATACCGCCCATTGTCCAGGTTGTTCCAGGCAATGAATAGGCACCATTCAGTGCAGAAGAACTGTCGGAGAAGCATTCGTTGCTTTCAGCAAGTGAAGTCAGTTCCGGAATGACATTTTCTGTAAAAGCCCCTCCATTATCTTCATCTGCATAGGTAATCTCCATCGATTCCAGATAAATATAGATAAGATTTCTCTTTGTCTCAGGAAAATCAATCGATACTTCATCAGGGCTGACATACTCTGCCTTTATAAAGCCTGAATCCTGTGACTGATTCTCCAGATACGCTCCGAGATCCAGATGATTCCAAAGAAGCACAGAAGATACAGCAATGCACGCTGCTGCTATTGTGGTTATAGATACCTTACAGATTTTTCTTGGCTTAATGCCTTTCTTTGTACATCTGACAACAATAAACACTGCCACACATCCGACTGCGGCCGTAGGAACTACTGCCTGCAGTACAAACTGCTTCATAATATCAGAACCGGTTCCTGTTATAGGTGCACTGAGCTGGTACATCAGCTCATCCATCTTCAGACGAGGCCATGTCCGCATCATCCACATAACAGCTCCCAGGATCAATGTACCAATGCAGAGAAAGACCACCGCAATAATAGCTGTCGGTATTCCCTTTTTCTTTGCTTTCTTTTTCTTCTTAACATTTGTCCTGTATTCTTTCTTAGCTTCCTTCAGTTCTGTTTTCGCCTGTTTCTCATTCTCTTCAAGATGAATAAGATCCATCGGCTTAGGCGCCTTTGTACTCCACGCTTTTTCGCGAATGATCCTTTTTAGCTTTAAATGCCTTTTTTTCTGCGCCTTCTTAACATTTTTCATGTTCTACATTTTACCTTAATTTTACGAATTGTGCACTTAACAAAAAGCAGCTGACCGTCAGTCAGCTGCAGATTGTCATCTTTCTGCAATCCTCAAAATCCAATCAAAGTACCCGCAATACTGACAATGAAGGCTGCAAGCCACGCTACAGAGCATTGAAATAAAACTATGCCCAAAGCCCATTTTCTTCCCAATTCTCTGCGTATAGAAGATACTGCTGCAACACACGGTGTATACAGCAGAATGAATACCAGCAGGGAGAACGCCGCTAATGGAGTAAAGGAGGATATTATTGCTGCAGTGCTTCCGTACAGTACTGATAATGTTCCGACAACACTTTCCTTTGCCATGAATCCTGCAATCAATGCTGTAACAACTCTCCAGTCTCCAAATCCAAGCGGTGAGAAAATTGGCGAAAGGAACCCAGCCAGAGATGCAAGAATACTTCCATCAGAATTCGTTACCATTGCAAAGTTGAGATTGAATGACTGCAGAAACCATATGATGATCGTTGCCACAAAAATAACTGTGAATGCTCTCTGCAGGAAATCCTTAGCCTTATCCCACATCAGCTGGACGACACTCTTGGCACTTGGCATTCTATAGTTCGGAAGCTCCATGACAAATGGAACAGCCTCACCTTTAAATACCGTATTCTTGGAAAGCAATGCTACCAGCACTGCAATGCCGATACCGATTAGATAGAGAAGCACCATGACCAGGCCGGCATAATTTGGGAAAAATGCATTTGCAAGATAAGCATAGACCGGAAGCTTGGCGCTGCAGCTCATGAAAGGCGTCAGCAGAATCGTCATCTTTCTGTCCCTCTCAGATGGCAGCGTTCTGCTTGCCATAACCCCAGGAACAGTACATCCGAATCCTATCAGCATCGGTACGATTGACCTTCCTGATAGGCCGATGCGTCTTAACAGCTTATCCATTACAAAGGCAACTCTTGCCATATATCCGCAGTCTTCCAATATAGAGAGAAAGAGGAACAGAATAACAATAATCGGTACAAAGCTCACAACAGATCCGACACCCTTGAATACACCGTCAATAATCAATGACTGCAGGATTGGATTCACATTGGCTGCTGTCATTCCTGCATCACAGAAAGCAGTTAGGGCAGCAATGCCAGTGGACAGCAGATTCTGAAAAAATGCACCGAGAACATTGAAGGTAAGATAGAATACCAGCAGCATAATACCGATAAAGCAGGGTATAGCAGTCCATTTGCCGGTCAGGATCTTATCTATTTTCTGCGAACGAGCATGTTCAATTGATTCCTCTGGCTTTACCACTGTTTTGGCGCAGAGCTTTTCAATAAAGGAATAGCGCATGTCAGCTATGGCAGCAGAACGATCAAGCCCTCTTTCCTCTTCCATCTGGCTGATGATATGCTCAAGCATTTCCTTTTCATTTTCTTCAAGAGACAGTGCGCTGATAACTCTCTGGTCTCCCTCAATTACCTTTGTTGCGGCAAAACGCAGAGGAAGACCTGCACGGGCTGCATGATCCTCTATCAGGTGCATGATGCCATGCAGACATCTGTGCACTGCACCATTGTGATCATTTTCATCGCAGAAATCCTGTCGGCGCGGAAGTTCCTGATATCTAGCGACATGCATAGCATGCTCAATCAGTTCATCAATGCCTTCATCCTTGGCTGCTGAAATAGGTACAACAGCAATACCAAGAGCATCTTCCATTTCATTGATCAGAACACTGCCCTGATTATTGCGCATCTCATCCATCATGTTCAGCGCCATTACCATTGGCCTGTCCAGTTCCATCAGCTGCATGCTCAGATACAGATTTCTTTCTATATTTGTCGCATCAACAATGTTGATGATAGCGGAAGGATGATCCTTCAATATAAATTCACGGGATACAATTTCCTCACTTGTATACGGAGAAAGAGAATAGATACCTGGAAGATCAGTAACACTGGTCTCTGGGTATCCTCGTATTGCACCGTCTTTTCTATCTACTGTAACCCCAGGGAAGTTTCCTACATGCTGGTTGGATCCGGTAAGCTGATTGAACAGTGTTGTCTTGCCGCAGTTCTGGTTTCCTGCTAATGCGAACGTCAGTTCAGTGCCTTCCGGAAGAGGATGTTCAGTGGATCGATCGTGGTACTTCCCGCCTTCGCCAAGCCCAGGATGCTCATACGTAATCAATTTTTCTCTGGGAATTTTGTTATTTTTCTTTTCGGCAGGTTTCTTTGTTTCCCCCCTGACCTCAATATTTGCAGCATCTGCCACTCTCAATGTAAGCTCATAGCCATGGACCATGACTTCCATTGGATCACCCATCGGTGCAAATTTGATCAATGTGACTTCAGTGCCTGGAATCAGTCCCATATCCAGGAAATGCTGGCGAAGTTCGCCCTCTCCGCCTGTCTGCTTGATAATGGCGGACTCTCCTACTTTCAGCTCGTCTAGTTTCATAAGTTAATTATAACTAACCGGCATATACGTGTCAACGGAGCCAACAGAAAAGGAACATGATTTCTCATGTTCCAGCGTATTATTTCTGTTCAATAATTGTTCCGTCATTCTTGAAGATGCTCTTGGCAGGAACTACACCTCTGACACAGGATGTCGGATATACTCTTGATTCTCTGCCAATCACCGTACCAGGATTCAGTACAGAATTGCAGCCAACCTCTACATGATCCCCAAGCATTGCACCGAATTTCTTCAAACCAGTCTCAATGTTCTCATTATTCACTCTGTCATGCACAACAACAAGCTTCTTGTCACTCTTTACGTTGGAAGTAATGGATCCAGCACCCATATGGGAATAATAGCCAAGAATAGAATCACCAACATAATTATAATGCGGAGTCTGTACATGATCGAACAGAATTACATTCTTCAGTTCTACTGAATTTCCAACAACACAGTCTGCACCGACTAATGCCGATGATCTGATAAATGCACAGTGTCTGACTTCTGTATGCGGACCTATGATGCATGGAGCACCAAGATATGCACTGTCGAATACATGTGCAGTGCGATGAACCCATACATGTTCGCTTCTCTCTTCATATTCATCTTTAGGAAGTGTTTCGCCTAGCTTGATAATAAATTCCTTAATTCCTGCCAGTGCTTCCCAAGGATATGTAAACTGTGATAGATAATCCTTTGCAAGCGTATGATCAAGATCATACAAGTCTGTAATTTTATACATCTTCAGTTCCTTCTTTCCTGTCAGTTATCACTGTCAGAAGATTTAAAAGATCCTTCCGGCAGTTCTTCCTGCTCTACTGTATCCCCTGCAATAATCTGCTTCATAACCTTTGATACAAATTCAATTTGATTTGTGTATGGATATACAACCGACAGATTCTGTCCAGTTGCTGAAGCACATTCTTCATATCCTGTCGTCCCTTCAACATGGTAAGTGACGATATTCCAGTCAATGCTGTCGTTAAGCTGTTTCTGGCACAGTGCATAGATTGAATCACTGGAAAGGTTCGTCAGGAATTTTCCATTCAGTGATGTCAGCAGAGAATCAAAATGCGTTATAACATCAGCACTTGTCAATTTGGAAATGATAGCCTTCATGACAATCTGCTGATGTGCGTTTCGACCGAAGTCGCCATCAGGGAGATTCTCTCTTTCACGGCAGTACATCAGTGCCCCTGCTGCATCCAGTGTAATTGATCCCTCCGCAAATGACTGTCCATCTATTGCGGTAAATGCATATGGGTTGTCAATCGTTATATTGCCCAAGGCACTGATTATCTCCATAAATGTATCAAAGTTAACAATCATATACGAGGATATATCAACATTCAGAAGATTGGATGTACCCTTCAGCGTATTATCAATTCCCTTCAGACCCAGATGTGTCAGTTTATCTTTATCATCATCGTAATATGGATTTGCTACATATGAATCACGCGGCAGATTCACTATGGAGCACTGCCCTGTTACTGCATCTGCAGTGATAATCATATCAACGTCAGTTCTTCCTTCCAGAGAAAGATCTCCAGTCTGATCATTGCCAGCGATGAAGATTGTAAATGGTTTTGTTGTCAGTTCCGTATTTGCAGTCAGAGAAGATGCTTTAATCTCTCTCTTATAGGAATACAGGATCTGTGTATCTTTATCAAAATTTTCATATCCAGCTATGTCCGAAATAGTTGCAGCATAAGACTGTGCCATGACCATAATATCTGTCTTGTTGCTGTACAGAGCCGCTGCAGAATCTGCAACAGATTCACTGTTAATCAATTTGACACTGCTGCCGCAGTCCTTTCTGAGCTGTGATATTGCATAAGACTGATTATCTTCATCTACAGATGAACTGGTACCGTATACAGCATTTGTATAATCATCCAGATTGGATACCTGCTGTCCATCCGAAGGTACAGAAATCGTATTCGAATCCGTAAACAGATCTGTATGCTCTGCCTTGTAGTCTGCTGTCATAACATATAGATTGATCGTAATCGTATTGCCTACTGCACTGGTAAACAGGCTCGATATCTTATCGGTATAATACGGCATTGCTGCTGATCCAATAAACAGAAACACTGCCAGTATTGAATTGAGCACCTTTGTCCATGTCCCTCTGCGTTTTGCTTTTGATGTACATAAACCTGTAAACAGAAGAATCACCAGCAGAACGCCCAGTACAATAAAGCTCCATTTGCGTGGGAACATCGGCATGCCCCAAAATGAAACAAAGAAACAGGCTGCCGCTATGAACAGTATCAGCCATACCAGCCCCTTATTGATATGTCTTTTCTTTTTCTTGGATACATTTTTTATATTCTTTGGTGAATTTCCGTAGTATCCATTGCTATCTGTATTTTTCATATTTTCTTTCTTACTGTACCTTTACAAGTTTTCCAATCAATACATATCTTCCATTCTCAACATCATAGGAACATGTACTTAACGTCATCATCTGATCTGAAGCCGTAATTGACTCTTCACTCGTGAAGGTCGATTTTGACACAAAGCTATTTACATACGAAAGATAATCATCATCATCCGTGAAAGTATATCGAATGTAGTTCACATCTGCTGTCGTTACCAGTCCAGCCACTGGATACATTACCCATCTGCCGTCAGGCGTATAGATATCAAACTGCTTATGTCCGGCATAATAACTGGAATCCTTATAGTTCTCTACATCCGCAAACATTGTACCATCATGCATATGATGGCCATACACAACCGTGTTCTTATCCGCAAATCCTGCCTGATTATTGGAATCAATAAAGATACAGCCATGCCTGTTATATTCCCCATTGAACAGATGTGTCAGATAATAGCTGTTGTCTGTATACTGAACCGCCGGATAATCTATATTGCTGTCATCAAGAGTGATCCATGCCTGAATGTTAGGATTGATACCCGATAAATAACTGAAGTCCACTGTTTTCTCATTGCTGGATGTACTGGATCCTGTCTCTGCCTTAGAAGCTAATTCTTCATATGCTGCAGAGCCCTGGTGATTGTCATTCAGAATCGTATAGATATTCCAGCCGGCATATCCCGCTGTTATCAGTGCAGCTATCAAAATAATATCCGTCAGTATTCTGCCGGCTTTTGTCAGCTTTTTCCTTTTCCCCGTTTTTTTCATATATGAGAATATTCTAACGATTCCTTACAAACTGTTCAAGTAAGCACAGTTTCAGCCAAAATAAAACGGAATTTATCAAATCCCGTTTTACTTAACTTTCTTCTTCTTTGGAAGATAAGCTCCTCTCAGATATTCAAGATAGTTCAGCTGTTCCTGCTCTCTTCTGATCAGATGATAATTGAGCAAAGCCATCCAGCTGAGTTTTTTTCCAAGCGGCACTCTGCCAGCTGAAGCAGCCCCATCATGCCTTCTGTACTTCATGAGAATATCAGGACAGAAACTGATCTTTCCCGCCTTTTCTGCGAGCAGTCCAATCCACTGATCATGCATTGCAATATCACGGGGCATAGGAATGATCATCGGAACTAGATCTCTGCGGAATGCAATACAGCTTCCCTGATAGCCATTGGTAAGAAGATTATGATAATGCCCCTCTTTCACTTTGCGGTCATCAAACAGATTCTGATTCAAATCATTCATCTCTGCATCTGTATATTCACAATTATGCAGAACCATAATAGAATTGTCTTTTTCAAAACATTCCATCACCTTCGCTACTTTATTGTCTGCCCAGACATCGTCCTGATCCGACAGAAATATAATTGACTTTGTACAATGACGGATCGCATTCTCAAAGTTTGGAATAATTCCAATCTCCGTGCAGTATTCCATCTTGATCACAGGCATGCCTTCTTCAGGATGCGAAGTAATCTGCTCTTCTCTTTCCTTCTCGGTGTTCGTGGAGATGACAAGCTCGTCTTCAGGACCAAGCTGTTTTAAGATCGAGGCGAGCTGCTGCTTAAGATAATCATCGCTCTTGTAGGTCGCCACTGCTACTGAAACTCCCATAACTCATTTTCCTTTCAGTTCATCAATGATCTGATCCAGCTGCTTATTTACAGCTTTGTCACTGAAGTATTCAGTGAAGATCAAAGCAGTTCGGCTGCGCATCTCCCCGTACGTCAGCCGATCCATATGAATAATACTTTCCGCTGCTGCGGATACCCCATCTGATTTAAGATTATATCCTATCTTTCTGTCACTAACAAACGAAAATGTATCACCCTGAATATTGCTGAGAAGCGGAAGCCCATATGACATATAGTCCAATGACTTCATAGTAAGTCCAACATAGACAGAATCTTTCATTACATTGAACCCAAAATGGCACTTTGCATAAATCTTCACCTTCTCCAGCTCATCATACATTCTGCCATAGTACTGATATGGAATCTGCATCTTCTTAAGCTGTGCGAGCAGTGCTTCTCTATTTTCACCATCACCGATAATATGAAGAACTGTTCTTCTATGTCTGTTCATTTCCTTCATAAAGGAAACAATCAATTCATAGTCAGTTATATGATTCATAGACCCACAGTACAGAATTCCTATATCATCCTTCTCAATATCCGGATATTCGTTTACAAATCGCTCCGGCTGGCAGAGATACAGTGTACGCATTCTATTCTCATCTATCTTTCCCTCAAGGGGTTTCCGGAAAAGATTGCATTCCAGTGATACGATATCAGCCTTGTCCAGACTGCCATCTCTCTTCATCCTCCATGCATGCAGAAATGGAGATGCAGCTTTCTTAACAGCCCCCGAAACAGGCAGAGACTCCGGCCACATATCGCATATATCCAGCCAGTATTCTATCTCTGGATGCTTTTTCTTATAGAAAGCAAACTGCTGGACCATGGAATTCGGCGGTGCCATAACATATACAAGAGAAACATCATCTATGCTTTCTGCTTTCTTCTCACATGCTTTTGCAAATTTTATATGAGAATGTATTCTGGCATAGGAAAGATTTTTACTGTAAGACTGTACGTGAATGTAGTTTACTTCTGGTCTTCTCTTTTCGACATACTGCTTTCTGTAATGATCAAAATCCGCAAAGAAAATCTGTACATCATAGCCTGCTCTTTCCAGAGCATTTTTAATGTACCTGACACGGATTTCATAATCATCATAAGCATCGAAGATCAAAGCCTTTTTCATATAACCGCCTTCACTGTTCCTGCCATTGTCTTTATATCATTCCATACACTGAAGGCAAGTATATCCTCCAGATTGTACTTCATCTTAGCTGGCAGTATTTCCTTCACGTATACTTCATCAGGATTCTCTGCTTTATCCAGCAATTCATCCTCATCTTTGTACTGAATGCTGGCATTGGATGTAATACCTGCAGGCATGAGAAGTGTGGCTTTCATTTCATCGGTATACTGCTCTGTATACTTACACACCTCAGGCCTGGTTCCTACAAAGGACATATCCCCCTTCAGAACATTCAGAAGCTGCGGTATCTCATCGATCCTGCCATGACGTATCTTCATACCTACACGTGTTATGCGGCTGTCATTTCCAACAGTAACAAGTGTTCCCTTTTCTTCCGCATTCACAATCATTGTTCTGAACTTAAAAATGCGGAACGTCCTGCCATATCTTGTGACTCTTTCCTGTCTGAAGAAAACAGGTCCATGGCTGTCTTTTTTTATCCAGACACTGACGATTAGAAACAGTGGAGAAAGTAATATTAAAAGAAGCAGAGACATGACGATATCAAACGCTCTCTTCAATATCAGCCCAAACGGATGTCTGCACAGACTGTCGTAATATTTTCTTACGTCTTCCGTGCGCATATCGTCGGGCAGTCTGTCCCAGCTTCTCATTATTAAAGACCGACTTCCTTCTTTGCTGTACGCAGTGTATTGATAACTGTCTCAACGTCTTCATCGCTCAGCAGAGTATGAAGAGGAAGTGTTATTTCATTATGAAAATAATCACATGCATTCGGGTAGTCTTTGATATCAGCACCAAGCTTCTTATATGCTGTCATCATCGGCAGAGGCTTATAGTGAACATTTGCCGCCACTCCTGCTTCAGCCATTTTTGTGATGATATCATTGCGCTGTTCTACTGTTGCGCCGGGGATACGGATGATATAAAGATGTCCAGAGCTTGTATAGTCACTGCCCTGATGAATAATATGCGGAATGTTCATTTCATCCATCGCTTCATCATATCTATGATAGATCTGCTTTCTTCTCTCAAGAAGAGAAGGATATCTCTGCAGCTGTACAAGACCGATTGCAGCTGTAATATCTGTCATATTGCACTTATACCAGGGACCGACAATATCATATTCCCATGCACCGGCCTTTGTTTTGGACAGAGCATCTTTGGATTGACCATGCAGTGAAAGCAGCTGATACTGATGATACAGTTCATCATCATCAAATCCTTCAATATGCCTCCATGTTGCGCATCCGCCCTCAGCTGTTGTGAAGTTTTTTACAGCATGAAAAGAAAAAGATGTAAAATCAGCAGCCTGTCCGGCCTTAACCCCCTTTCTAACTGCGCCTAATGCATGAGCCGCATCAGCTACAATAATGACTCTTCCAATTGCTTTCTGTATCGGTGTTTTTGCATGAAACAGTGCTTTCTTCTTTTCTACAATTTCATAAATTCGATCATAGTTGCACATGACCCCGCCAAGATCTACTGGAACAATAGCCTTAGTCTTTTCAGTTATAGCATTCTCCAAAGCGTCATAATCCATCTCAAGAGAATCCTTTGCGCTGTCTATAAACTTAACTGCTGCCCCGCAATGAATTGCTGCAGCAGCACTTGATGTATATGTATATGCCGGAACAAGAACCTCATCACCTTCTCCAATACCGAGAATTCTGAAGTTCAGTTCTTCTGAAGCCGTTGCTGATCCAAGGCATACAACTTTATTTGTGCCAAGATACTCGGCCAGTTCTGTTTCAAGTTTCTTTGTACGAGGACCGGTTGTAATCCAGCCGGAGCGCATCGCTGCGGCCACTTCATTAATCTCTGCTTCAGTAATATCCGGTGGGCTGAATTGAATTCTATGCATATCATTTACCTCGATTTCTAAAAACAAAATAAGTATATCACTTTACTGTTCTGTCAATTCTTCATTCCATTTTGCACGCAGTATCCTGTATACAGCAATACAGCTGACCAGCTGCAGCAATGTTGTAGCAATATAGGCAATTCCTGCTCCTGTTACACCATATAGATCGATGAGAAGCGGCGATGCAAACAATGCAAATACTGAAACACCAATATAGATAAAAAATTGGGAACGTGTATTCTGCATAACTGTCAGTGCCGTTGAGAATAATGTAACTGCTGCATTCATCGTTGCACCAACAGCAATCAGCTGAAAGCAGAAAGTATACTGACTGAGCTCTGTTCCATAAATGACTTCCATCAGTGGAATACCGAATGTAGAAGCTGCAATAATTGCAATGACCCCAAGGACCATGACTGTCTTGATCACCTTATTCATCGTCTTATCGAATTCCGCTTTACGATTCATTGTATAGGAAACGCAGAGCCTTCCTACAATAGGCTGCAGTACATACAAACAGATCAGATTAATCAGTGTAGCAGGCATCAGCAGGATCCCATAGGCGGCCTGTGACGCTGCCGGCACTCTTCCTTCCAGTGCATATTTCGTTGCATTCACCAGATATACACCAAGAAATAAAAAGGCAAAGGAATAGAATCCCCGATGAAACAGACGGTTGATCTTATCCTTACGGAATTTAGGATTCAGATGTCCAACACTTTTTGGAATATCATATGTAAACAGCAGTATCAGCCAGACAGCATCCACCGCAATAAAGGCCGTGAGCAGGTTCTTCAGAAGCACATCGAACACAAAGAAGAATACCAGCGCAATTCCTGTCTTAATAGACAGTGATTTTCCCACTATATGCAGCCGTTCCTCTTTCTGCATAATGCCATAGAATACCTCCGCAAATGCTTCCAGTGCCTTCATGATAAGCAGAAGACTTGCAAGCATGAAACGATATGCATCATATCCATGTATCAGAAAGTACAGCAGTCCTATGATGATCATCAGACCTACTGTCATAAATCTCTGACCGATATAGTCATCATTCTCATTGATACCGGATCTGTCAGCCACCTGATAGGTCCGGCCTGCATATGTGCCAATCATAAAAAACAAACATGCAAGAGAGAAGTCTGTCGTATAGGAACCTGCCTGATCCAATCCGTTGATTCTGGTGATAAGCACCATGAAAAACATCGAATTGAATCCGTTCAATGTCGATCCGAGCACGTTCCACATGACATTTCTTTTGAAATCTCTCTGCATGTTTGACCTTATTTTAAATGGATTCACCTAAAACTGAATTGTACTGAACAATCAGAAATGGAAAGTATCCTTAAGACCGAACCACTTCTGGTCCTTATCGGACAGATTCAGCGGTGTGCCATCATCCATAGTATAGCCCTCTCCTGATGGAGAATTCTTATATTCACCCTTCAAATGAGGCCATACAACACCAATTTCGGGATCATTCCATGCCATTCCGCCTTCATCATTCTGATGCCAGAAATCATTTACCTTGTAACAGAATTCAGCTTCGTCACTCAGTACAAGGAATCCATGTGCAAATCCTTCCGGGATCAGGAACTGCTTCTTATTCTCAGCAGTCAATTCGACACCAAACCATTTGCCATATGTCTTTGATTCCTTACGCAGGTCAACAGCTACATCAAATACAGATCCTCTGACAACTCTAACGAGCTTGCACTGCGGATAATGTTTCTGGAAGTGAAGACCTCTTAATACACCCTTTGTGCTCATGGACTGATTGTCCTGCACAAAATGAATATCAAAACCGGCTTCCTTCATATCATTCTGATTATATGTCTCCATGAAATATCCACGAGCATCACCATGAACAGCCGGTGTAATGACACAAAGTCCTTCGATCCCGCCGACATTTCTTTCTACACTGATCTGTCCAACCTTCTTAGGCTCGGCAATTGTAGAAGGATCCAGTTCCTTCAGATATCTCGCAACAGCATCCTGCCATGTAGGCAGAGGCTTAAAGCCATTCTTAACAAGCTTGGACTTGTCCAGTCTTGAATTGAACGGACGAGCAGCCTTTGAAAGACCGTATTCTGCAGTTGTTACAGGCGTGATCTTTGTCTTATATCCAGCCTGCTTGAAGATTTCCTTTGTAAAGTCATACCAGGAAATATAGCCGCCTTCATTTGTTGCATGATAGTAGCCATACTTGTCTGTCTCAATCATATCGACCAGAAGTCTGGCTAAATCATATGTATATGTAGGTGTGCCAATCTGATCATCAACCACCTTAACTTCGTCATACTTTCTGCCAACCTGCAGCATTGTCTTGATGAAGTTCTTTCCATTCTTTCCAAATACCCATGCGATACGTACAATAAAATACTTATCAATCGTATTCGATACTGCCTGTTCCCCGGCAAGTTTTGTCTCACCATAAACATTCAGAGGCTTGTAGTTCTTGTCATCCGGTTCCCAAGGCTCTGTTCCCTGTCCATCAAATACATAGTCTGTGGAAAGATAAACCATCTTGGCATCCAGTTCCTTTGCCATATCAGCGATATTCTGCGTACCGTCAACGTTGATCGATCTGACCTTTGCAAGCTTGTCATCATCTTCCGCCATATCAACAGCAGTCCAAGCAGCACAATGAACGATTACATCCGGACGGACTTCTTCCAATGTTTTCTTCACAGCTTCCTTATCTGTGATATCCATAGCAATATACGGTGCTTCCGTTACCGGTGTACCATCCTGAACACCTGCATATGCAGGGGCAATGTCTGAACCGATGCCTTCATATCCTCTTCCGACAAGTTCATTCATGACATCATGACCAAGCTGTCCGCCTACTCCTGTTACAAATACTTTCATGTATTTTTCCTCCTAGTAATGATAAAGCGGGAACTGAAAGTCCCCGCTGTCTTTTATTGGATCAGTCCAGAACTTTCTTACTTCCGTACATTTTCTCGTAGTAGTTCTGATAATCGCCAGAGATAATATCTTCCCACCAGCTCTTATTATCAAGATACCAGTCAATCGTCTTGATGATGCCGTCCTTGAACATTGTCTCAGGCAGCCATCCAAGTTCCTTATGAATCTTAGCTGGATCAATAGCATAGCGCATATCATGTCCCTTACGGTCTGTAACATGCTCAATCAGTGATTCCGGCTTATCCAGTGTCTTCAGAATGATCTTAACAATATCGATATTGGTCATCTCATTATGACCGCCGATATTATATACTTCACCGACTGTACCCTCACGGATGATCAGATCAATAGCATTGCAGTGATCTTCAACATACAGCCAGTCTCTGACATTCTTCCCTTCGCCATAGACAGGCAGCTTCTTATCTGCCAGTGCATTGGCAATCATCAGCGGAATCAGTTTTTCAGGGAACTGATAAGGACCGTAGTTATTGGAGCAGCGTGAGATTGTTACAGGCAGACCATATGTTCTGTGGTATGCATTAACCAGAAGGTCTGCAGCAGCCTTTGATGATGAATATGGAGAAGATGTATGAAGCGGTGTCTCCTCCGTGAAGAACATGTCCGGTCTGTCCAGAGGCAGATCACCATATACTTCATCTGTTGATACCTGATGGTATCTCTTAATGCCATACTTGCGGCAGGCATCCATCAGAATGGATGTACCAATGATATTCGTTCTCAGAAAGATCTGCGGATCAGCAATGGATCTGTCAACATGTGACTCTGCCGCAAAGTTAACAACAATATCCGGTTTCTCTGTCTCAAAGATACGGTCAATTGTTTCCTTATCACAGATATCAGCCTTGTAGAACTTGAAGTTAGGCTTCTCCATAACACTGCTCAGTGTCTTTACGTTGCCTGCATACGTTAATGCATCAACACAGATAATTCTGTCTTCCGGATGCTTCTTAAGTTCCAGAAAGATGAAGTTTGAGCCAATAAATCCGGCTCCTCCAGTAACGATGATATTCATTCTCTTTTAGTCCTCTCTCTTCTCTATTGGTCCCTGAATGCTGTTCCCTGCTAAATTCTTCAGGTATTCTCCATAAGGGCTCTTGCCGTACATCTCTGCAGCTTCCAGAAGCTTTCCTTCATCAATCCAGCGATTGTAGTAAGCAATCTCTTCCGGAACAGAAATGCGGATACCCTGAATATGTTCAATAGAACGCACATAATCTGCAGCTTCCGCCATAGACTCCACTGTTCCTGTATCAACCCAGCTGAATCCTCTTCCCAAAACCTGCATATCAAGATCTCCATGTTCCAGATAGATCCTGTTCAGATCAGTGATCTCATACTCACCCCGGGCAGATGGCTTCAGCTGTTCTGCATACTTAACAACCCTATTGTCATAGAAGTAAAGACCAACTACAGCATAATTCGATTTAGGTTCAGCAGGTTTCTCTTCAAGAGAAACAACTCTGCCTTTATCATCAAACTCAGCAATACCGAATCTCTCCGGATCATTGACATACTTTCCAAAGATAGATGCGCGATGGCTGTTTTCAGCATTTCTAGCAGCTTCTCTCAGCATTCTGCCAAAATGGTTGCCATAGAAAATGTTGTCACCAAGCACCAGACACACATCGTCATCCCCAATGAACTCCTTGCCCAGAACAAATGCCTGTGCCAGTCCATTCGGTGTTTCCTGTACCTTATATGAAAAGCTGACGCCGAATTCTGACCCGTCTCCGAGAAGCTTCTCAAAGTTCGGCAGATCGTGCGGTGTCGAAATAATCAAAATCTCACGAATGCCCGCCAGCATCAATGTGCTGATCGGATAAAAAATCATTGGTTTGTCATAAACAGGCAGCAGCTGTTTGGACGTTACCTTTGTCAATGGATAAAGTCTTGTTCCTGAACCGCCTGCCAGAATAATACCTTTCATAGCAATTTCTCCTTCAATCCCCGCAATATTATACCATGATTCAATCAGAACGTTTACTGCCCGTAAATCCACTGCTTCCCTGACCTGCAATCAGCATATAGTCATAGCTCTTGTCAAAATTATCATTGTAGTAAGGATCATGCACAATATAGCGCGCCCATTTCTTCTGTGCAAATTCCACCTCGGACACATATCTCTCTACAGACTGCCTGTCTTTATCAATGCCTCTTGATTTGGACTCATAGTGATACATTTCTACATAAGGCAGAAACACATTGAAATATCCTTTTTCCAGCAGTCTGAGTCCGAAATCAACATCATTGAACTGTACACTGAGTTCTTCATCCAGACCATGCATCTCATCATACTTCTCTCTTGAAAACATAAGACAGGCTGCCGTACAGCATGCTACATCATTAGCCGTCTCCAATGTATGCATATATCCTTTTTCATCGTGCGGTTTGCGGTAATACCTGTGTGCAGCAGCACCGCCTTTTCCGCTGATAACACCGCCATGCTGTATCGTACCATCTTCATAATACATCTTCACGCCGACGGTACCGATCCAGTTCTGCTGCGCATATGCCAGCATGTTCTCCAGCCACTCATGGCTGATAACTGCCGTATCATTATTCAGCAGAACAATGTATTCGCCCTTTGCCTGTGCAATCGCCTGATTATTGATACGGGAATAGTTGAATTTGCCTGGCAACGATATAATTCTGATATTATTTTTCTTCTTCAGTTCCGTAAAATACGCAAGCGTTTCCTTCTCTGTACTCCCATTGTCCGCAATAATCACTTCATAATTATTGTAAGATGTCTTTTCAAAAATAGAATTCAAACATTTCTTCAGTACATCCTTTCCATCTCTGGTAGGGATGACAATGGAAACTGACGGATTTCCTTTCAGCTCATACTTTACATCCACACTGATTCCATCAGGATTCACGGATGCAGAAGCACTTATATGATGACTGTTGAAATACTGTTTCAGTTTATCTATTTCACATACAGGTTTTACTGTATTTCCATAAACAATTTTTTCAATATGCCCCCAGTTCAGTTTCTGATCCGATAGTTCCAGCAGCCATGCATACGGATTCATCTTCTGTCCTTCAAACTGTTTCAGCAAATCCGTACGGATGATCCATACAGGGCCAACACAGTTGAAGCCACGCAGCGTATCATAGGAAAAATCAGGTCTCAGCTGTGGATTGTTTCTTTTTCCGTTTACTGCATAATCACTGTCAAAGAAGGTCAGATCATGATTGGCGCATTCGCCAGCATAGGCAGTGAAACAGTCATAAAATACTGTATCGCTGCTGCATATGCATGCATAGTCGGTATGAATCTGATCAGTATGGAGAATATCCATACTGATATGCGGCATGTTAAAAGACCTAACATTCTCTATCTGGTTTCCGATAAAGGTTATGCTATTCATTTCAGAACTCTTCTCATAATTTTGGAAGGTAAGCCATTTATGATACTGGTCAGGATCCTGAGGATCATAGAATCTCTGCCCATACTCTGAAATATTATGGCTTTCAGTACGGTATTTTTCTATGTATCCCTTAAGAATTTCTTTAGGAATAACAAAATGGTACTGAACAGCCCAGATATAAAGAGCTTTCCTGATCAGTCCCATTTTTGATGTATTGTCTTCATTCATAACCACTATTCTACCGAATTCAAAGAAAAACTGCGAATCATTATTGATCTGCAGTCAGTCTTTCAGTTTTACTATTTCAGTTGATTCATACATGGAATCAATCTTTTCACGTGTAGCCAGTGTCTTTGAATATGCAGTAGCAGAACCGCAGCTTGCTCCAAACCGAAAACTGTCTATTGAATCTTTGGAACGCATATAATCCATTAGAAATCCTGCCACCATGGAATCACCAGTGCCGACTGTATTAACAGCTTTGCCCTGATTCAGAATCCTGCATTCAAAGGTTCCCTCATCACACGCCATAATAGCTCTTCCGCTGTCATCCATCAGGATAATCGTCATGCTGGCACCTTTTTTATGTATCTCACGGGCAGCTTCTGCAGCTTCCTCCTCCGTATTCACACTTCGATCAAGTATCTCCCCAGCCTGATGAGGTGTGATCTTATACATGAACGGCTTATCCTTCAGGATCGTCTTCATGATTGCTGTGTTTGTATCCAAAACCACTCTGCCCTTTTCTTTAATGATTCCTCTCAGCATTTTCACCGTGCTGTCGACCAGATAGCTCTGTGTATTGCCTGCCAGCACAAAGTAATCGCCAGCATAGATCGTCTCTGTCTTCAGCATCAGATTCTTCATATCCGCGTCTGTAATATGAGGCCCTGCAGCATTCATATCCGTATCTGTATATCCAGGCGCACGCAGTTTTACATTGACTCTGGTATGCCCTTCTGTATAGGTAAAGTAGGGACGTATCTCCTCATACTGAGCAAGCAGTGATATATAAAAGTCCTTTGAGAATCCTCCCAGAAAACCAAATGCTCTGGATGGAACGCCAAGATTATTCAAGACAATGGAAACGTTGATGCCTTTTCCACCTGCTGTGTAGTATTCAAGTGCAGAACGATTTGTCTGACCTCCGACTGGTTTCTCATCAAACTCCATGTAGTAGTCAAGCGAAGGATTCATTGTACAGGTGCAGATCATGCATGTGCCCCGTCAGCTATATCCTCAGCAATCTTCAATATAAGCTGTGCTGCTGTCTCCAGCTGATCAATAACACAGTATTCATATGGTCCATGGCAGTTCCCACCGCCATTGCCAAGATTTGGACATGGCAGTCCCCGGAAGGAAAGCTGTGCACCGTCTGTACCTCCGCGGATCACTTCATTAACAGGCTTTACAGAAAGCTCCTGCAGTGCCTGCCATGCAAGTTCCGTAGCTTCAGGATGTGCAGACAGCACTTCTTTCATATTGCGGTATGTATCCTTAATCTCAATCTGCGCAGTGCCTTCACCGTGCAGCTCATTAACATATCCAGCAGCCTTCTTCATCAGCTGTTTCTTCATCTCCAGTTTTCTGCTGTCATGATCTCGAATAATATATGACAGATGTGCTTCAGATGAATCTCCCTCCATACCAATCAGATGAATGAATCCATCTCTTCCTTCGGTATGTTCAGGTGTCATATATTCAGGAAGCAGATTCTGATACTCGCATGCGACAGAAGCTGCGTTGATCATCTTGTCCTTTGCAGAGCCTGGATGAATAGAGAATCCTTTGAAGGTCAGCTCAGCTGATGATGCATTGAATGTCTCATCGCTGACGGCGCTGATATCTCCGCCATCCATTGTGTAGGCAAACTGTGCGCCGAACTTTTCAATGTCAAAGTACTTCGGTCCATTGCCAATCTCCTCATCCGGTGTAAAGCCAATGCAGATCTTTCCGTGCTTTGCTTCCGGGTGTTCGTGCAGATAGCTGACTGCTTCCATAATACTTACAATACCTGCCTTATCATCCGCACCAAGCAGTGTTGTACCATCTGTAACAACAAGTCTATTTCCCTTAAGTTTTCTCATATAGGGGAAATCTTCCATCTTCATCACTGTATTTTCATTCAGGCGGATATCATTTCCGTCAAATTTTTCAATGATACGCGGTTTAACATTCCTGCCTGAAAAATCAGGTGCAGTATCCATATGTGCAATAAAGCCTACAGCCGGAACCTCCTTCTCAATATTGGAAGCGATATGTCCATAGACATAGCAGTGCTCATCTGTTTCCGCATCCGCCACTCCAATTTCTCGCAGTTCCTTTTCAAGTACTCTTGCCAGATCGAACTGGCATGCTGTACTTGGCGTTTCTCCCTCATTATCAGGATCCGACTGTGTATCGATCCTGCAGTAACGCAATAATCTCTCTTCTGCACTCATTTCTGTTTTTCCTCCTGGGCTATTGCCACTTCTGAAAATTCACAGTCGAAATAGGAATCTGACGGACTGCAGGCATATATGCCAATATGGAGCTCTGTATCTTCCTCCACAGCAAACTCCCTAAAATCCGAATATCTTATTCCGTTGAAACTGTACTGAATACGTACCCCGCCTGTTCGGTACCAGATACGGTAATACATCCAGCGTATTGCCGAACCGATATCTCTTTCACAGCGGTCCCCGCCGCCATCATAGTACACAATACACTGCAGTTTAGAGACTTCTCCATCTCTTTTCTGCGTGCCTATGATTGCTTTTCGTTCCTCACCGTTATATAACACGAGACCGCACTGGTCAAACGGCTCATGATAGGTAAAATCACACCTGACGGTCATATGGAAACTGCCTCCTGGTGTCACAATCAAATCCTTTGCTTCAGCCCCCCTGCCATACGGCGGCAGATCCGTATGCGGTTCTGTCTCGATCATGATCCTGTCACTTTTCTGTACAAAATACTTTGGTTTCTGTGTCCACTGCAGTTTCTTCAGATTGATCATTTTATCCATATTCCTACCCCACCTTAAGGAAATCCGCAGACGGTATTGCACGCCTGCGGATCTATTATGATTTACTGCGGTTTATCCTTTATTTCAATGTCAAAGCCCTTCATATCGAAGACATCTACACCCTGTGCAATTGTTTTCTTATCAAGTGCCATGTTTTCCTTGATCATACGTCCTTTAACAATTACCGGATCTGATATAACAGCAGGCCCGTTCACGCAGCCTCCAACACAGTTCATACCTTCCAGTATGTCCGCATTGAATTTGCCGAACTTCATCAGTGTCAGCTGCTTCTTGCACTCAAAGCCGCCGTCAGCCTGTACGATAGAATAGCTGTCCGGATCGCCTGCTTCCTTAGCAGCCTGCGCTACCGCAGCAGCTACACCGCCGCTATGTGCAAAATTCCTTCCGTATGTAGAAGCGTAATCCTTCATATCATCGGCTTTTACTTCCTGCGGATTGATATGTCTAGACACGAACATAGCAGCCAGTTCCTCAAATGTGATGGCGTAGTCACATGTACGGTCTTCCATCACTTCGGACTTCTTGGCAATGCACGGTCCGATAAAGACAACTTGATGATCCGGATGATCTGTCTTCAGTTTTCTTGCAAGAGCCAGCATTGGAGAAAGTGTAGAGCTCTTATTCTTTGCATACTGCTCCGGGAAGTGGATCTTCATCATATTGATAAAGGCACTGCAGCAGGATGTTGTTAAAGGAATGCCCTGTGCCTTGCGCTTTTTCAGTTCTTCATATTCAAATACAGCTACCGCATCAGCGCCGCCAGCGACTTCATAGCATTTCTCAAAACCGATCATCTCAACTGCCTTGATGATCTGGGCAAGTGACGTACCATCAAACTGTCCCTGAATAGAAGGTGCCACAATGGCATACATAGGAACCTTATTGCGGAAATTATTTTCAACAGGAAGAACCCATGACTTATCTTCTACTGCACCGAACGGGCATGCACCTTCGCACTGTCCGCAGTTGATGCACTTTGACTCATCAATCACAGAAATATGGTGTGAATCCCAGCTGATTGCCTGCACAGGGCAATGAGCATAGCACGGTCTCTCTGTTACTACAATTGCATTGTATGGACATGCACGTGCACAGGATCCGCATTCCTTGCATTTGCTGTAATCTATCTCAGAACGGTATGTTCCAAGATGAATTGCATCGAACTTGCAGGCAGCCATACATTTCTTTGCCATGCACTTACGGCAGTTGTCGGTTACACGGACCTTCTGAATTGTACAGCCGTCACATGCGGCATCAATCACCTGAACAATCTGGGTCGGGCGGTGATCAATTGCATCTGTTGCATTCTGCCCCATTGCAAGACGGACTCTCTGTCTCAGAACTTCACGTTCTTTGTATATGCAGCATCTGATACGCGGTGTATCACGTGACACCAGTTTCTGTGCACAGTTCCAGACATCATTTTCAGTGATTTCGCTCTTCTGCGCCATTCTGCAGATTGTTACAAGGATGTCGAATTTAAACTGTCTTGAATCATTGGTAAAGATGTTTTCCATAAGGCGTTCTCCAATCGTCTTCTTATTTTGCTAAACTGCGGAAACTATGCTCATACTGCATTCCATATTCCACATCTTTCAGTACTTCAGGTGCTGTTTTCTTAAGAATTGTGCGCGCAAATTCAATTGTAGCTCCCATGCCTCTGCCGGTGATCAGGCTGCCATCTTCAACTGCGAGTTCCATCTGATACTCCCCATCAAAGGAGTCTTCCTCAAAGCCAGGGAAACATGTATACTTTCGGCCCTTCAGAATGCCAATGTGGCCCAGCAGGGAAGGTGCAGCACATATTGCGCATGTCAGTTTTCCTTCATTGAAATGCTTCAGCAGGATTTTTTTCAGAGGCTCCGATTTTTCCAGATTAACAACTCCACGTTTTCCACCGGGCAGGATCAGAATATCATAGTATGCAGGATCTATTTCACTGAACACCTTATCCGCCAGCATTGTTACACCATGAGAAGTATGAACCTCACAGGTATCGTTCATCGATACTGTATCAATTTCCTGTTTTCCTCTTCTTAGCATGTCAACAGTGATCAGCCCTTCACAGTCCTCAAATCCGTCCGCCAGAAAGATCGCACTCTTCATTTTACTCATGTGAATATTATAACAAATATGCATGAACCTTTGAACCTTTTCGCTTCATATTAATCCAAAAATGATATATTAACCGCTTTCATTGAAACATTTTAAAAGAGAAACCCTCAAGTTCCGAGGATTTCTCTATCTACATCTGTGACTGTCCGCTTTTATCTGGAGTATTGATTGATCAGGTGAAGATTACTTCTGGATATTCGGTTTCCTTTCACTGTCGCTACCCTTGCTGAAACAATCTGAATTATTCCAATGATGAATACACGAATTATTCTTTACTGCAAGTTTTCCGCCTTCAGGGTCATATCTGTTCTTTCGCCCATTCTCTGCTGTTTGCTGAATCTATCCTTGCGAGGCTCCGACTCTCACAGCAGCTGCGGTAATTCTGCTTCGGGTGTTCGATACATAAGGAATTTCTATCTGTGTCTTTCCCCTCCGGCTTACTGCTGTACTTCAACTCCTGCGGTTCAGTCTCAGATTTTGATCATCCTTCGCAGGCCTTTATTCCTGCACTGTCTGAATTCCGGGTATGTCCAACATAATTATGTGCCTCCCGTGATCTTTATAGGATCTCTTCTATCTCCACCTTTAATATAGTCCAGCTATAGAATTTGTACAGTCTATTAATCATTCGCTGATTTTGATATAATTAATATATTGGGGATCAGACAGATAATCTGATTCCTTTTTCTATACAGAAAAAGGAACAGCGTATGCTGTTCCTTCAGTCATTAATCATCGTCTTCGGATTCAATCTTTCCGATAGCTCTTGCATGTCTTCTTCTGTCGATTGCACTGAGATACTTCTTACGGATACGAATATCTGTAGGTGTGATCTCAACAAGCTCATCATCATTGATGAATTCTACAGCCTGCTCAAGTGTCAGGACTTTCGGTGGAACAAGCTTCATTGCTTCATCGTTTCCGGTAGAACGTACAGCTGTCATCTTCTTATTTTTGATCGGGTTGACAGTCATATCCATATTCTTTGCGGATACACCGATAATCATGCCTTCATATACAGGTGTCTGCGCACCGATGAACAGCTGCCCTCTGTTCTGGATATTCCAGAGTGCATAAGTCATCGCTCCGCCGTGCTCAGTAGAAATCAGAGCACCGTTCTCACGCTGCGGGATCTCTCCCTTGTACGGTTCATAATCAGCCAGTCTCTGTACAATTGTTCCTTCACCGTGTGTCATATTGATGAAGTCTGAGCGGAAGCCAATCAGTCCTCTTGTAGGAACCATGTATGTCAGTCTTGAATATGTTCCGACATCTTCCATGTTGTTGAGAAGTCCCTTACGGATATTCAATGCGGAAATAACAGATCCGGAATATTCATTCGGCACATCAATAACAACTTCCTCAACAGGCTCGCATGTGACACCGTTGATCTTCTTCAGAATAACTTCAGGTCTGGATACAGCAACTTCATATCCTTCTCTTCTCATCTGTTCAAGAAGAACGGTCAGATGCAGTTCACCTCTGCCGGATACCTTGAATGTATCTGTAGAGTCAGTGTCCTCAACCTTCAGACCAACATTGATCTCAAGTTCTCTATGCAGTCTGTCGCGAATGTTTCTTGAAGTAACATACTTACCTGACTGTCCAGCAAAAGGAGAATCATTGACCATGAAGTTCATGGACATTGTCGGCTCCTCAATCTTAATAGCAGGCATTGGATCAGGTGCGCCCACTGGACAGAGCGTATCACCGATATTGATATCCGGAATACCGGAGATCATGCATATTTCACCTGACTGGATCTCCTCAACAGAGATTCTTGAAAGTCCCTTGTATACAAAGATCTGGTTGGTCTTGCCCTGATGAGCAGTTCCATCCGCATTGCATACTTCATAAGTTGTAGCTGTCTTCAATGTACCCTTGTAGATACGGCCTACACCAAGTCTGCCGATATAATCATCATAAGCAAGAGCTGTGATCTGCATCTGCAGAGGCTCTTCCATCAGATTTGGATATGCCTGTGTATGAGCAATGACTGTTTCAAACAGCGGAACAATATCATTGTTGGAATCCGCATCCCAGTCATAGCGTACAACACCTTCTCTTGCACAGCCGTAAAGAATAGGAAAGTCGAGCTGATCATCTGTAGCATTCAGCTCCAGAAACAGATCATATACCTCATCTATAACTTCTACAGCTCTCTGGTCCGGCTTATCCATCTTGTTAATAAGAAGAATAGGTCTTAATCCGCACTCCAATGATTTCTGCAGTACGAATCTTGTCTGCGGCATTGGTCCCTCCGCTGAGTCAACCAGCAAAATGACAGTATCTACTGTCTTGATAATACGTTCAACTTCGGATGAGAAATCCGCGTGGCCTGGTGTGTCCACGATATTGATCTTATAGTCCTTGTACTGCACTGAGCAGTTTTTAGAATATATTGTGATTCCTCTCTCACGCTCCAGATCATTGGAGTCCATAACACAGTCAACAACCTTCTCATTATCTTTAAAAACGTGAGACTGTTTCAGGAATGCATCAACCAGTGTAGATTTTCCGGCATCGACATGTGCAATGACGGCAATATTGATAATCTTCTGATAGTCCATACATCCTCCTTCCATCTTTACTAGAAACGTGCCCTATTATAAGGGTAACCCGCCAAATTTACAACATAAATCCATTGCCTTTTACTTCAGCATGCTATATAATTTTTGAGCACGCACCAGTGGTGGAATGGCAGACACGTACGCTTGAGGGGCGTATGAGGAAACTCATGCAGGTTCAAGTCCTGTCTGGTGCACTGATAAGGGAATCCGAAATGGATTCCTTTTTTCATGTCAAAAAAAGAAGATCTCAGATCTTCTCATCCAGTATTCCATAATGTTCAAATGCCCTGCGAATGCCATTCTTATCACTGTCTGCCGTTACATAATCCGCTTGAGCCTTTACTTCATCATTGGCATTTCCCATTGCTACACCGATCCCGGCGTATGCCAGCATGCTAATATCATTTCCCCCATCGCCAAAGGCAATGCATTCTTCTCTTTTCAGTCCAAACCGTTCCAGTATTTTTCCAACCCCTACAGGTTTTCCTCCTTTTTCAGGAATCATATCTGCAAAGTTTGAAGCCCATCTGGCTGATTTCATACCTGGTGCATGAGCCACAAATTCCGTATCTTCTTCTGGACTGCAGTAAGGGCACAGCTGATAAGTATCGTGTGTATAAGATCTTACCGGATCAATGATATCAGGCATTTCATTTTCTCTTCCAAGACTCTTCATATACTGATACGATCCTTCATTGAATCTCATCTCATATGAGAAATCCGCTTCAAAGAAGGAACAGGCATATGTCACACTGCTCTTCAGCCAAGGAACCAGCACTTTCAGTGTTTCCTTAGGAATCATCAGTTTATAGAAAGGAATCTTATTCTCATCCATACAGTACTGTCCGTTGATCATGACATATCCATCCCATGGAAATGCATTCAGTTTCTTTCCAAGGAGCGGAAGCTGAACCGGCGGTCTGCCTGTCGCCAGTACTGCCCTGATCCCTTTATTCTGCAGTTCCTTCAGCATTTCAATTGTGGAATCTCTCAGTTCATCTTCACCGAATGGTTTCAATGTACCGTCAATATCAAAGAAGGCCGCCTTAATCATCTATCTCTCCGCCTTTATTCAGAATTTCATGAAGATGGCCGGACGCAATAACATGCGGTTCATATTTTCCTATGACAGACTTCTTTTGGAGCACACTGCGTTCTTCCGCTTCAAGATTGTCCGTATTCAGGTAGATACTGTCAATGCGGTTCTCCATTGCAGTCCTAATATCCGTCTCATAATCACATCCAACAAGCACTGTGTCCCTTTTCTTCAGATCATGTTCTTTGATCAGATTCCCCAGAAATTCCTTCTGCGGCTTTCGCATACCATAGTCAGAGGAAAAACGAATATCCTCAAAGAACTCTGTCATTCCTTCAATCTCCAGTTCCGGCATGCCGAAGACATGCTGGGAATTGGAGAGAATGAACAGATGGCATCCCTTTTCCTTCAATTCCTTCAATGTATTCAATGTATCAAAATATGGGTGGCAGTAATTCTTGGAAAGAGCTCTGAATAGGGAAGCAGTGTGGAATGTCCAGTAGCCGACATCCGATTTTCCCCATCCATTCGGGCACATAACGCCTGTATGTGTTTTCGGTGCCTCGACAAGAAGCCTTGAAAATACGGTGTTCAGATCAATCTCCGGATACTGAACACCGGTATTCTTTTCAATCTTTCTTGTCTCACTGAGACATACATAGTGATAGGCATCCCTCAGCTGCTCTGGAGAATAATCAGACCCAAAGAAAGCATAGGTCTCAGCCATTGTTTTCCAAAGAAATCTTTCTGATTCATCTGTCTTTATGTTCAGCAGAACACCATACAGAGAAAAAATATAGTTTTTATACATAGTCCATCTCGATTCAATATCGCTATTGTATATGAAAACTGCCGAAACAGACACTATTAGTTTCCTAAGCACTGCATATTATGCGGCTTTTTCCGCAGTTAGAGTATAATAGGTTAGCTTACGAAAGAAGGTATAAAACATGTGTAAAACAGATGTTATAAGCGGATTCCTAGGAGCTGGAAAGACGACCCTGATCCAGAAGCTCCTGAAGGAAGTATTTGAAGGAGAAAAGATCGTACTTGTTGAAAACGAATTCGGAGAAATCGGTATTGACGGCGGTTTCCTGAAAGAAGCAGGCATTGTCATTAATGAAATTAACGGAGGCTGTGTATGCTGTACACTGCAGGGCGATTTTCAGACCGCTCTGAAAAAAGTTAAGGATACATATCATCCGGATCACATTATCATTGAGCCTTCCGGTGTTGGAAAGCTGTCTGATATTCTATCCATTGTAAAATCAGTAGAAGGCCTGCAGCTGAATAGCTACAGCACCATCGTTGATGCTAAGAGATGTAAGATCTATCACAAGAACTTCAAAGAATTCTTTGATGACCAGATCAAAACAGCATCCTGCATTATTCTTTCAAGAACACAGATGATCGATGAAACAAAACTGCAGGAAGATTTAGATATTATTCATGAACTGAATCCGGATGCACGTGTCATCACAACACCGTGGGAGGATCTCTCCGGTTCCGCGATCTTTGACGCCATGGAAGGTTCTTCCAATGGATTCCCTAAGGGAATTGAAGATATTGATATCGATGATGATGAACATGAGGATCATGATGAACATGAACATCATCATGACCATGGCGATGCTGAAGCTGAAGCCAATGAAGGACTGAGCAAGGGGAACCATGTACATATCGGTGCTGAAGAACACGAGCATCATCACCATCACCATCATGAAGAGGGACTGGATGCAGATGATGTATTTGATTCCATCGGCATTGAAACAATCAATCATTATACAGAGGAAAGCATCCGTGCTTCTCTGAAAGGTCTTGGTGACAACATTGTACGTGCCAAGGGCATTGTTCCTTCTGCAGATAAAGATGGAAGCTGGCTGTTCTTTGATTACGTTCCAGGGGATATTGATATCCGTAAAGGAGCTCCTGCCTATACAGGACTGATCACTGTTATCGGTGAAAAGATCAATGTTTCTGCAATGAAACAGCTATTCGGAGTGAAGTAATATGGCTTCTCCTGTATATGTATTTACTGGCTTCCTGGATTCAGGCAAGACCACTCTGATTAAGGATACTCTGAATGATCCGCAGTTCATGGAAGGTGTCTCAAGAACTCTGCTGATCGTCTTTGAACAGGGCGAGGTGGAATATGAAGAGAAATGGCTGGATGAACATCATACATTCATTGAATATGTAGATGATGCTTCCACCTTTACTGCAGAAAAGATCAAGGAACTGGATACCATCTATCATCCAGCTCAGGTATTTATTGAATGGAATGGAACGCTTGCTCTGCCTGATCTGATCCTTTCCAATATGCCCGACTTCTGGCCGATGGTTCAGATCCTTACTTCTGTAGATGCTTCCACATTCTCCACCTTCATGGGACCGCTGCGACAGATGATGTATGAGCAGCTTCGCTGGTCTGACACCATTATCTGCAACAGATGCACGGAAGATACCAGCAGTACTATGCTCAGAGGCAATATCAAGGCCATCAACAAACATGCACAGATCTTCTATGAAGGAAATTTCGGAGAAACTGTCACCCTGAAAGATGGCGGTCTTCCTTTTGATATCAATGCTGATGTCATAGATATCAAAGATGAGGACTATGGCATCTGGTATATGGATGCAGTTGAGAATCCGGAGAAATACAACGGCAAGGAGATCATCCTGCGCGGATACTTTGCTGAGAGACTTCCAAATTATAAACAGACTTTCATTCTTGGCAGACAGGCAATGGTATGCTGCGCACAGGATACTTCTCTATGCGGGCTGACAGTTACCAATGTAAAGATATGGGAGATGAAAATAGGCGACTGGATCGAAGTACAGGGAAAGCTTAAGACTGTTCCCGTAGATAACGGTGCTGAGACTGTCATTCTCTACGCTGATCGAGTTGCTCATTATGATAAGCCAAAGGAAGAATACGTTACATTCAGTTAAGAATCAGGGCCGGCATTGCCGGCCTTTTATTTTCCATTCAATGTTACATTTATGTAACGAAGCAGCTGGATTTTTCCATTATAATAATAAGTACACACTGCATATAGCACGTCACACAGGCAATTGTGAATTGTGCTACTATGTTACGCGTGTAAAGGGAAAAGAAAAATGAAAAAAAGAATAAGAGAACTATTCAGGGTCCAGAATATTGTCTGGTTCCTGCTCATCTCAGGACTCTTCTTCGTATGCTTTACCCCGACTCTCCGCTTCAATGTAAAAGTGGACGAGGTGACTGACGGTACTGTAATTCTGGCAAATTACAACACTGACAGAGGCGAGGAAATCTTCGAGCCCTACAACTACAACGGACATAAGAGCTGGTATGATGTTACCACTGAAACAAAAGAGATCAACGTCTCCGTACCGCTCGTCACAAACTCTCTGCAGCTGAAGCTGGATGGAGTCACAGATCTTACCGCAAAGGAAATATCTGTAAACTTCGGACCGCTGACACTAAAGACATATGATGCTTCAAATCTGACCACTTCGATCTCCGGATCGCAGGGTCTGGATATCTCATTTGAAAACAATGAGATTCATCTTCATCTGCAGAATACTGAAGGATGGATCTGGTTCGCAGATCAGGAGTACTTACCGAAGACAATTATTGTTCTGACGTATCTCATACTGTTCCTGCTGGCTGCTGTCATTTCCAATCTGCTGGTAAAGCACGTTGACTTCATCAGCGGCATACCGCTGAATGAGGTGATGCTGATAGCCGCACCTATGTGGGTCTTCTGTATGGGTGAAATCATCCTTGGAAACCTTTGGTACATCAGTCTTGGATACCGTCTTCTGAATGTCGGTATCATGGTAGTCGTCTATAAACTGGTGCATCTGATATGCAGACGGCGGCCGTTTGCCCTGAATATATGCAATATCCTTTTCACCGGATATGCAATTGCAAACATGTATGTCATCATGTTCCGCAACCGCCCTATTGAGCCATGGGACTTCAGCGCTTTAGGAACTGCAGTCGATGTCGCTTCCAACTATGAATTCGATGTCAACTACATGATGATTGCTGCATTCATTGTCTGTATTGTTCTGTATCTTGTTATGCGAAAATGTCCTCGTGACAAGACACGCATTAATAAATGGTACGTTGTCTATCCGGTCATTATTATCGTTGTCGCAATCTTCTTCTCAAGTATCGGGTCCTATTATCTTTGGGACATCCGTCTGCTTTCTACTTTCCAGAACGAAGGGACTACACTTACCTTCACGGGATTGGTAAAACAGTATATTGAGGATCAGCCGAAGAAACCGGATGGCTACAGTGACGAAGCACTGGATAAGATTGAAAAAGAAATGACTTCAGATGCGAAGTCCGAAGTCACAGATGGAGCTACAACTCCTACAAATGTTATCGTTGTCATGAATGAATCATTCTCCAACCTTGATGTTGGCGGAACAACATATGCTTCAGGTGTTACACCGTTTATTGATTCTCTGACGAACACGATCAAGGGAAACATGTATGTATCCGTCAGAGGCGGCGGTACATGCAATACAGAATATGAAACACTGACAGGAAATACTACAGCATTCCTAGCATCTGGTGTATATCCTTATAACATGTATATGAACAGAGATGTCCCTTCACTTGTTTCATATATGAATCAATCAGGTTATGACACCACAGGCATTCATCTCGGAAAATCTACCAACTGGAACAGAAGAACGGCATATGAAAAGCTGGCCTTCCAGAATACTGAATTTGCTGAGACCTTTGATGGTCTTGACACAATCCATGGCTATCCTACCGACGAGCAGGATTATGAAAAACTGATTGAACAGTACGAAGCCAACAAAGGCAAGAAACAGTTTATATTCAACGTTACCTATCAGAATCATGGCGGATATACAGACTCCGATGATCTTCAGAAGACAGTTGACCTGTCCTCTGCTGGATGGGGAGACTACAGTGCTGCCGAGAACTATCTGTCTTTGATAAAACTCAGTGATTCTGCATATGAGAAACTGATCGAATACTTCTCTAATGTTGATGAACCTACTATGATCATCATGTATGGTGACCATCAGCCTTCACTGGGCGCAGTCAGTGACCAGCTGTTCTTCCCTAACAGTGGAACAGCAGAAGAAGATATCAACGAATACATCACACCATTCATCATCTGGGCTAACTATGATATACCTGACCAGACGATTGATAAGCTTTCTGCCAACTACATGAGCTCTCTGATTCTTAAGACAGCCAACATGCAGATGACACCTTATCAGCAGTACCTGTATGAGCTGAGTCAGGAATACCCTGTTATCTCTTTGTACGGATGCTATGACAAGGATGGAAACTTCTACAATTCTGTAGATGACATCGATGATAAGCTGATTACCAAGTACAACATGCTTGAATACAATAATGTGTTTGACAATAACCGTCATGAAAGCCTCTATTGGCCGGATGGCAAAGATACCAACTAGCAAAAGGGAGCACCGCATATCAGTCAAATTGCGGCGCTCCCTTTTATGATGGTCAATCAAACTCTCTCACAAACTTTTCCTCATCTTCATACTTCTTCCAGCCTTCGCCTGGATCCTTATCCTTCATAAAGGAAGCCCATGCACTGATCATTCTGTCACTCAATACATAATCCTTTTTCTCCATCGGCCTCCAGCATCTTTCCAATGTACCGAATACATACCAGAGCTCTGAAGAATGGAATGCTCCGGCATCATCACCAGGCAGTTTCCGATTGAAGTAATATACATAAACAGGTTTATCTGAATGTGCATTCCTCGCTTCTGCAAAGGACTCGCATCCCTTAAACAGCTTTGCATGCATGCCATCTTCACCTTTGTTCACCAGCATGTCATCGCCATTTGCACCAATCATGTACGGAATATCTTCAACATTGCCAGTGCGGATGCTTTCCTGCGTTCCTTCCTTCAGTACATAGCCGTCAATGATCGGCCCGAAGGCAAGGCCCTGTACATCCTTATACAGTTCCGGCAATATCTCCACAAACTTCTTTGCGGGAACCTTTCGCATATCATCAATAGTATGCGCATGGCACAGGCTCATTATCCTATCTGAAAGGCGATACGCTTCCTCAAGATTTTTCGTTCTGCATATACCATTGTCTATACCGCCGCCTGACTGCATAACAGCTCCCTGTATCATCCCTTTGATCAATGGACTGGACACTAGCGCCTGTACGCTCATAGCGCCTGCGCTTTGGCCGAATATAGTAACGTTCTGAGAATCTCCTCCGAATGCAGAGATGTTCTCCTTCACCCATTTCAATGCCATAAGCTGGTCCTGCAGACAGTAGTTCCCGGTTGTATGATGCATGTTTTCTCTTCTCAGTTTCTCATGTGCAAAGAAGCCAAATACACCCACACGATAATTGATGGATACAAGAATCACACCATTTGCCGCAAACTTTCTTCCATCGAATTCCATTTCACTGGAGAAACCATGATCAAATGCACCGCCATGGATCCATAAAGCAACCGGGCAGTCCTTCATGCCTGCAGGTGCCCATATATTCAAATACAGACAGTCTTCACTCATGGCAGGCAGCGGATACTCTTTACTTGTGTAAAATTCTTTGCCATAGAAACCAGATGTTGGATCAGCCTGTGGACATTGGCTTCCAAAAGAGAGAGCCTCACGAACACCGCCCCATTCTCTCTTTTCACGAGGTTCAGAGAAACGCAGCTGTCCTACAGGTGCTTCTGCATACGGAACTCCTCTGAATATCAAACATTCATTGCTGTTCTCACCTTCCAGTGTGCCCTGCTTTACTTTTATCTGTATTGTTTCCATATCATTCTCCTTTTAAAAACGGAACATTGCCTAGGTCAATGTTCCGTTGATTTACCTGTATAGCTGAACAGCGGATGATCCAGGAGATCAACAATCTGATTTCTGGATTCTTCTACACTCTTCGCTCCGCCCACTTCGAATATAAAGTATCTGAAGTTGAAAGCAAGACATTCAGCGTAATATCTGGACAGCAGATTGTTGTCATACTGTGACAGTACATCAGGTCTTCTGTTTCTGTCAAAATACTCGCGCATTACAATTCTGAGATTATTGCGAACCATATCTTCAAAACTATTCTGCCCAGTAACATTATAGGCAGCTCTGTAGAACTGTTTATTATCAAGAAGAATATTAAGAGCTGTGGAAATCATACCCTTGAGATCCTTCTTTTCAATATATTCATTTGTACTCTCGACAAGATCATGATATACGATCCAGTTCAGACAGTCGTACTTGTCATCAAAATAGTTATAAAATGTAGCTCTGATAACTCCTGTCTCATCACATATCTGCTTGATAGTAATCTTTTCAAATAAATGTCTTACCATCAGGCTGCGAAGATTCTCGGCGAGGGATTTTTTCATCAGTCCCTTGTGATATTCCATGAATTTACCCCACTCTGATTACAAACTTTATAACAATATAAATACTGAAGAACACCATCAGTGCGCCGCCAACCACTCCAACTGCGCGCTGGTATCTCGCTCCTAAATTATAGCCGATAAGCAATGCGATGAAAACCGACACAAATGTAACAATCAGCGCTGTATTCATTGCACCAAGAAAACCAATTCCCATAAAACCTACAGCAATTCCAACAAAGAAAGTATCAATGCTTGTATACACGGCCTGTCTGCAGAGTTTGTGATAGTTGAAATCCTTATCGACCTTTTCTTCAAAGCCCTTCTTCATAATCGACTTAGTCATAAGAAAAGCACCAACAAAAAGCACAATCAGTGCAGCGATGGTAATGTTGACGTTCATTCCGTCCGGAATAAAGCGCTCAAGTATTCTTGAAACAATGTATCCGCATAGGAGCATCCCTGCTGTCACCAAAGCGAATACCAGTGAATACAGCAGCAAATCCTTGACTGTCTTTTTTCTTAACTGTGCACCCTTCTGCATCATTACAATGACGCTATCAAGGGAAAGCCCGCAAAATATCAGTACTACCTGCAGCATATCTATCAGCTCCTTAAAATTACAAGGGTATTGTAACCTTGACATAGAATGTCTCAGCTATACAAATCTCAATATTTGTTCATACTTGCATGAAAAAAGATCTGCTGGCACAGATCCTTCTTCTGCTTTTAATTCGGGGGAAAGAAATTGATTCGTCTTTCTTAGACATCATTATCTTACTAAACAGCTGTGTTAGATTGATGTCTGAATTGTGAAAAATTAGTGAAACAAATCAATTTCTACTTTTTAACTGTATCCTTGCTGTCTTCAGACCTGTCTTTATCATTCATTCCAAAAACAATAATCAGAGCACCGAAGCCCAGTACAGCAACACAGAGAATCTTGCTTACTACATTTACTGCAGAGAAGGCAATCAGTATGGCAGCAAGCACCATTACTGCAATCAAAGCTATTTTCTTGACCATTTATAAGGTCCTCCTCGCTACTCATTTATTATAAGGATTCATATGATTCCGTCAAAGTACAAACGCAATGCACGTATATATTGAATCGTGTATAATAGTTAAGCAATTGTCCCCGTAGCTCAGCTGGATAGAGCGTTCGCCTCCTAAGCGAAAGGTCGGCGGTTCGAATTCGCCCGGGGACGCCATAAAAATCTACTGCAAGCCTAGATATACAAAGGGCTTGCAGTTTCTTTAGAAAAACCACTTTTGAGATAGTATATCAAGAAGTTTTTATTAGATAGTCATTCTGTCTTGCAAAATGCGGCAAACACTCTCCTCGCTGTTCCTCTTGGTGCCAGACGAGCAAATACCGAAATTATTCTGTTAGAGAATCGATGTACTGAAAGTGGTCTTTGTTTGATGATCTGCTTATATGCAAATGCCGCAAAGCTTTCCGGTGTCGCTGCGTGAAACTGCTTAAGATCATATCCTGCATTGTCAAAGAAATCAGTTTTTGTAACACCCGGACATATGGTTAAAACAGAAACACCTGAGCCTTTTGTTTCTTCATATAGTGCCTGGCTGAAAGACAGTACAAAAGCTTTTGATGCTGCATATACTGCTTCTCCGGCGGTTGGGGCAAATGACAGTGTTGAGGCAATGTTTACAATAGTCCCATTTCCATTATTCTTCATATAAGGGATAAACAATCTATTCATTCTCATCAAAGCAAGGATATTCAACTCCACTATTTTCACGTCTTTATTCCAATCTGTATTTTCAAATAAACATGCATCTCCCATACCGGCATTGTTAATCAGACAATCGACAGCAATATCATGGTTCTCGATGAATTGCATTATTTTTTCAGCTGATTCACTGTCTGTTAGATCAAAAGGAAGATATTCTACGGATATCTGATAATGTTGCTGCAGATATTCCTTAACCATGATTAGTTTGTCCTCACTTCTTGCAATAAGCAATAAGTTATGACCGTTCTTCGCAAACTCTTCAGCCAGTGCTTTACCGATACCTGCAGAGGCCCCCGTAATCAATACATATCTTTTTATCACGATTGTTGCTCCTTTATACGTCTTTCAAATTCTGAAAACCAGTTGTAAAACTCACACGCAAGATGATACTGATGTATCTTCAAATTGCGATCAGGCATCAAAGCAGGAAATTCCACGGTCAATTTGATATGACAGCCTGATTCCGTATCCTTCATCTGATGCCTTACGGCCCCTATTGCAAGTCCATTCTTCAGATACGATACACCGGCAGCCTGTAGAGGATAATCTGCATCTTCAGGGGATTGAAGACCGGCAAAGTCACCATAATGGATATCAAAGAGAGAAGCAACCGGAAGCCCACCGGTTACTTCCAAAACTTCTTGAGTGCTTTCTGTTGTACTACGGAGCAGGTAATGATCCGGGTTTGCTCTTAGACAACAATAACGATTATCAGGAGTATTATTCAGCATCATATCATCATAAAGTTGACTTAACTGCTTTGCGCTACAGAAATCAACATCTATTTCTGTCACACTGAATTTTCGTTTTTTTCCTGAAAGCCGAACAACAATATCAGTACAAAAATTGCTGAATGATACCTCACGTTTAAAAGCCTGTAGTATTTCATCGTCACTGATTGCAGCCTTTGTTTCAGCAAGTTCATCTGCATCTGTCACTTGGATATGCTTCCCTGTTTTTTTATGCAACTTTTTTTCTGACGCTTTAACTCGTGCTGTTTCCCATTCATGAATCTTATCTATCTCAAAGACTTTTCCATCAATCAAAACTGTTATCATCATTTCACTTCTTTCTCTTGCTATTATATGATACAGATTGTATCCTATATTTACAGCCATATAAACGCTGATTATGAGACAGCTTTTAGTGAGGTGTATCATGGATAAACGCGAAAAGCAGGTTAAAGACCGATTGATGCAAGCAATGATAATTCTTTCTAAGGAAAAGGATTGGTCAAAGATTACTGTGACAGACTTAATTAATCAATCGGGTGTAGCCAGAGCATCTTTTTATCGCAATTTTGATACCATCAATGCTTTAATTCAATATGGTATTAGTGAAATGCGTTCTGATTATTGGAAGCATGTTCCTTCGACATTAAATGATTTCTTCACCAAAGATATGCTTACTTATACTTTTGACTATTACTACAAGCATAGAGACTTAATCTTGTCCTTTCAACAAGCTCATCTTTCAATCGATTTTCTAGATATTCTTACAGAAAGCATGATTCTTTCTTATGGAGATATGCCTGCCAACTCCATTAATCGTTATAATCTTTATTACTATGCAGGTGCTCTTTACAATATGGTTATCTGTTGGCTGAAAGATGGTACGAAAGAGAGTTCTTCGCAAATGGCTGTACAGTTTTTGAAATGCAGCAAAGTCAATCAATGAATGGTTGTTTATACCTTGGTTTGCTAACAGTTTGCTAATTGTGAGCTCTAATATCAGCCAGTCCAGCGGATAACGGGAAATCACTCCATGATCCCATGAACTGCAAATAGTGTTGTATTTTCTAGGCTTCGCTGATATTTGGAATTACGCTCGGTATACTGTACCAGGCAACCTCCCAAACTCCTAAGCGAAAGGTCGGCGGTTCGAATCCGCCCGGGGACGCCACGTCGGAGCGCAATGGCTCCTCCTTTTCAGACGCGACCCGCTTCGCTGGGCTCACGTCTGAGAGAACGGGAACGCGGCGTCTAAACGTGTCGGCAATAGACAAATAAGCAGAGCAGTTTAGATGCGTTGGCATTTAGACCGTTCTGCTTTTTCTTTCCTGCCGGCTATGGTATACTGCAACCAGGACAGTGATCAATGGGGATTTGTGTGGAAGATTATTTATATAATCTCGCAAAGGTATGAAATGAAACACGCAATTGCTCCGGTTGAACAGCAAGGAGAAGACGGATGAACGCGATTATTGTTTACTATACCTTCACCGGACATACTCAGAGAGTAGCCCGTCTGCTGGAGTCACTTCTTTCCTGTGATCACGAAGAAATAGAATTGGTCGTACCCTATTCTGGGTCAGATGAAGAAATCAACGCGATAACGCAAAATCAAACAGAAAATAAAGAGACCCCGGAAATCAACAAGCTGACAAAAGATTTATCTAATTATGATACGGTTATTCTGGGAACACCTGTTTGGTGGTTCGATATTCCCCCAGCAGTCCGAAGCTTCCTGAATGAAAATTATCTTTCAGCTAAGCGGGTGTTCGCCTTTATTACAAATGGAGGAAATGTGGGGAATTCTTCAAGGACGATAAAAGAATTCGTTCCCAGCCTGGATGGAAATAAAATATTATATCTGGATTTTGACGATGAAACTTTAGACCTAAAGGTGAGTATCCAGAGGTGGATATCCGAAATCTTTCAACAACAAGGTTAGTAATGCAGTCATAGCTTTGAAAGGAGATCATAATGAGAAAAAGGCCAGTTACAACACTATTTATGCTTACCTCTTTAGATGGGAAAATCAGCACAGGCGCCACCGATGAACTGGATGTTGATATTGACTTCCCCAAATTCGCCGGATTGAAGGAAGGTCTTTATCAATATTATGAGATTCAAGAAACAACAGATCCCTGGTCTCTGAACTCAGGACGCGTACAGCAGAAAATGGGCGTAAATGAGAAGCCGCTGCCGGATCATCACTGGGACGTAAGCTTTGTGCTGCTGGACAACCATCATCTGAATGCGCATGGGGTTGAATATTTCTGTGCGCTTTCTAACCTGTTTGTGCTCGTGACCTCCAACCCGAACCATCCCGCTTTTTCTATAAAGAAAGATAATCTCTCTGTTTTGTATTATGAAGATTTAAACTTTACAACAATGCTGGAGGATCTCCATGAAAAATACGGCTGTGAGCGTCTTACCATTCAATCAGGCGCTACGCTGAATGCAGAGTTTCTTCGTAATAAATTGTTTGATTTTGTAGATGTTGTTGTAGCGCCGGTGTTAATTGGTGGAACCGAAACCGCTTCCTTGATCGGAGGACAATCATTCAGATATCCCCACGAGTTGGGGAAACTGGGTATTCTTCAATTAGAAAAGGCTGACGTGCTAAAAGGATCTTACATTCGGTTGCGTTACAAGGTGATCGGCTGACAAGCCGTGCTTCGTATTATGAGCATACCCTCCGGCATCTAAAGTGTTGGGAATTGACATAACAATGTACTGCAAGCTCTTTGCTTATCGGGGCTTGCAGTTTTTTTACACCTTGCTTACCATTGATTCTACCCGCTTGTTAACAGTGTGTTACTTCCTCTTGAATACTCTTCCTCATTAGTTCACGGACACAAAAAGCACCTATCAGACGATAGATGCCTATAACACCGTTACAGTTTCTTTTATGTCTTTTCTTTGCGTATGCAACGGAGAGGGTTTTGAATCGGCAGCAGCATATCCCATTACCAACAAGCTGACAGGTTCTTCATGTTCTGGAAGTGCAAATTCGACTCGCACTGCTTCAGGTATAAAAATATCTAATGCAATTACTGATATGTGGATATTTCCAATGCCACCATATATTAAGCCAGGTTCAAACTGTCCTCATCCAATAGAAAATCGTAAAGTCCAAGATGAACGACGCCCATGTCATCTGTCCACGGCTTCATAGAGGTCTTAGTAATTACGATTTTTTTGAAATAGTCCTTCACGGAGAGCAGTGGGCGCAATTCTTGTTTTGTTTTGTCTTCATCAGGAAGAGTTAACGCAGACTGAATGTAGTATTTCTTTGCACCTCTGTTAACAACGAAGTCAATCTCCAAAGTCTTTTGACTTCTAATGCCTTGATCATTAATTTCTTCAGTTTTCACAACACCTACATCTACAGAATAACCTCGTACCACAAGTTCGTTATAAATAACGTTTTCCATGATATGTGTTTCTTCCTGTTGTCTAAGGTTCAGTCTAATATTTCGCAGTCCGATATCTACACAGTAATATTTAGAAGGATACTCAAAATATCTCTTTCCTTTGACATCATATCTTTTTGCACACCTGAATAAAAATGAGTCTGTCAAATATTCCAGATAAGATGATATAGTCTCGCTATTAACTTTAATATTTTTAACAGATTTTAGAGTATTGGCTATTTTTTTTGAATTAGTAAGTGATCCGACAGATGAACAAAGATCATCTGTCAATTCGGAGAGTACATTCGGAAGTTCAATATGGTATCGTTCAATGATGTCTTTAAAATAAACTTCATTAAAGAGGTCCGATAGATATTTAAATTTTTCATCATCAGTATTTTTGCTGAGCACAAGTGGCATACCGCCATAGAGTGCGTATTCTTCAAATGCATCTGATTTTTCACCGCCAGTGAAGTCATAGTACTCCCTAAAGGTCAGCGGAAATAATTCAATCACATCTCCTCGTCCGCGGAACTCTGTCATGACATCCCTTGAGAGCATTTTAGAATTGCTGCCAGTCACATAAATATCAACATTCTTTAAACGCAGTAGCCCATTGAGGACACTGTATAACTTGACAGGAATATCGGGATTACGCAATTCTTCCTTTGATATTGCATACTGTACCTCATCAAGTAAAATATAATAAGTTTTGCTTTCATCGATGATACGGGAACGCACAAATGAAGATAATTCCTTAGGATCTTTGTATTTTTCGTTCATATCATTATCCAGTGCAATAGCAATAATCTGGTCATCAGATATCCCTTGTGCTTTCAGATACTCACAGAAAATGTTGAATAACAAAAAACTCTTTCCGCATCTTCTTAATCCAGTAATGATTTTGATTTGCCCATTGCCCATCCTATCGACGAGCTTGTTCAAATATCTGTCACGTTTTATATACATAGGCCCCCCTCATATCCGAATCTTGATTGTATTTACGACCTATTTTCGATTATATTCTATGCGATATTTATTATTGAGTCAACGGTAAATCCGAAATTCACTCGAATTAACGACAAACATTCGGATAGTTGTTTAACACTGTTCAGATTACTTCTAATAATTGCACCATAAGTACATTCTTTTACGATACTTTTAGGGTAGTTCAGATCAATCGATGAATGGTTGTTGACACCTTGGTTTGCTAACAGTTTGCTAACTGTGAGCTCTATTATCAGCCAGTCCAATGAATAACGGGTAATCACTCCATAACCCGATGAACTGCAAATAGTGTTGTATTTACTAAACTTCGCTGATACTGGTAGTTACGTTCGGCAGACTGTACCAGGCACCCTCCCAAACTCCTAAGCGAAAGGTCGGCGGTTCGAATTCGCCCGGGGACGCCATAGAAAAACAATCCGATGAAAGGATTGTTTTTTCTTACAGTAGGCTGCATCTTTAGAAATAAACAAAAAGCTTCAGCCTGAATGATGCGACTGTTTAATTCCTGCCACTATCTATTTATATCATTTCTATATATTCTCTGCGCTGTTTTATCAGTAAATTAGCGTTTATTGCTGAACCCAAAGAAAAGATACATACCAAGTACTGCATTGAAGCCGACGGCTGCAAAAACACTGAAACGTTCTGCTATTCCAAAATATTTATGCGGAACTATGCCTGTACCTACCGCCCCAATAAACATTAATGACAGTGCTGCTGCCGCAAAAACAGCTAAACTTCTGTATCCCTTTTCCTGACAGCCTCCAGCAATAATAATAATCAGTGAAATAATAGAAAGAAGCACGACCAGAATCGTAACCACATATACATGCATAAAGTTCTGAAATCCGACATTTGAACTGTCCGTCAGTGGAAACAATGCATAGCCAACGCTCGATACCCAGTTCATAGCAGCGAATAAATATATTCCAATACGTATCGTTTTCGTCAGCTTCTTCTGTATGTAAACGCACACCATCATGATAGACAGCAGACTGCAGATATTATACAGTGCTGCTAACTGATTCCACAGCATTTCAGAAGGTGCATTCTGTGCACTCAGATCACTGACTGCCTGTGACATCCAGTTATAGCCTGGATACGCCAGCGGTGCAAACACAACCGCTGCAGTATAGGACAGAAAAGCGATCACACCGAGCAATCCAAGCCAATTTATGAGCTCTTTATGTTTTTTCATATGAGCTTGCCTATTCAGCTTCTGCAGGATACACAGTTTTGAATTCTTCACAGACAACCGGCATATCCTCTGAGAACTTCATACCATCTTCAGCTAAGTCCATAGTGAAGAATTTCCTATGAACTGTTCTCCAGAACTCCAGACTTCTGTTTCCTTCACCCTCTTTATATGCATGCTCCGCAGACACCTGCATAAACGGAATTACAGAAATATGGATTGTTTTGATAATGCATAAAGCTGAATGATCAGATTTCAGGATCAAACTGAGTTCTCCTTCTTTAGGGAGTTCTTCTTTCTCATATTCATAACATGGATATGCGGATGCAGTAGCAGTTTTGGCACCTGAAGCCGTCAGTTCAGCCAATGCATCAGGGTTACTTCCTCCATACTGCCATGCCTCATATTTCATATCTGTATATTCAGGATACTTCTCAACAAATTTTTTCCACATTTCTTTTTCTGTCATTATACTTTTCCTCTTTTGAATACTATCAGTCATACTTTATAGTCGGAATTGCCACCATGCATAATTCATATCATTTCCTGACTTTATATTTCAGGCGCAGATATGAGTTCTCCATTGTTTCCGCTTTTTCAAGTTCCAGAACACCAAGCATATTCAGCTGCTCCTTTGATATGAATGATTTTCCGCCAATCAGTGAAGATGTTTTTTCTCCTCCCACAAGAACTGGAGCAATAACAATATCTGCGTAATCAAACAGATGTTCATGAAGAAACTCTGCATTCAGTGTCGACCCCGACTGCACTGTCAGTCTTTTACATCCATACTTTTCATACAGATCACATAGCATTTCTTTCATATTCAGTTTCTCATAATACAGAATATGAAGATTCTTTTCCTTCACTGAAAATGCAGGATGCTTTGGATTGGATGTTACAAGTACAAATTCTTTAGACAGTGCACAGAAATATGAAACACCATGTTTCGACAGGTGATGATTGTCAAGAAGTACAAAGCTTACCTGCCAATGATGATCCGGCATCGGTTTTGTATTTGCCCCCATCTTCTGCTGAACACGTCCCGAGTTCAATGACCATAGATCCGTAGTTTCTTCAATCTCATAGTACTGATGAAGTCCTTCTTTTACGCCATCTATTTCAGGAAGATCACGGTCAAAATCCAGACTGTCGTCTGCTCCGGTACTGATCTTTCCGTCCAATGACATCAGCATGAACAGTGTTGTAACAGGCCTTAATCTAGTTTCCATTATCGTATTCTCCACATTTCCGCAAAACCTTTTTAAGCATGACGATTTCATCCGTTCGGTATTCCTCATGAAATCCATTCTGTATGAACATCTTCACTGCAGGATTATCAATTGCTATATCATCATGCAGCACTTCGATGCCATTATCTGAAGCAGCCTCACACAGCAGCCGCAATCCCTGCCTGCCATAGCCATTGCCTCGATATTCTGCATAGACAATTACATCCGCCATATACATATCAGTCTGTTCATCATAATGATATGCAGTCTCTCCGATGAATGTATGATTCTTATCATTCAGAAGATATCTATAGAATTTTTTGCCATCCGTACTCTTAATCCATTTTTCATACCAGTTTCTCCATTTGCTCTCGGGAAATGGAATCGTTCCTCCCCATGCATGGTTATAGGACATCGTTTCCTGATCGGACATCATCTTTTCCCTGAACCAGAGATCTTCATATTTCGGTATATACATTTTTATCATTTCTTTACTCTTCCTCGATATTCACTGCGTATGATCTCATCCATCACTTCGGGTGATTCCTTACAGCCGTCTTCAAGCCACATCTCTATGATCTTAGTAATGCCTGCTTTGAAGAATTCACAGTGATACTCAATATACTGACTATGAAAATGCTCTTCCGCCTGAGCTGTATCGTACTTCAATATTTTATAGTCATGTGCATAGCCAAGTTTCAGATATGTTTTATAAAAAAGCTGGTTCTCATAGATATGTCTGAATAAGCGAAGATAATCATTGCTGTTAAAGCCTACCATAACTTCCTCTTTGTACATCTGAGAAAACTCATCTTCCAGATTTTCCTTAACGCGATTAGCCAGCGCATAGATATCTTCATAGTTTGCATAAAAAGTAGTTCTGTTCAGACCGGTTATCGTGCAGATCTCGGATACTGTTATCTTTGAAAGATCTTTTGTCTGGATAAGATTCATAAATACAGTTTCAATCTTCTTACATGATTCTCTTTTTCGCCTGTTATTGACTGTATTCATATTTTCTCCATTATCTCAACAGATCTTAAATGATTGTTGATTGTTCCTGTTTTATACCTTCATTATACTGAAAGCGCATTAAGTCAACAAATGTTGTCTTAATAAAAGGAGGATTCATTTATGAAAAAAAGCAATTTTACCGCACTCATGTTAGGAACAGTCAGCGGTGTCATGTTCTCAATCGGCATGTGTATGGCTATGATCCCAGAATGGAACGTATTTCAGCCAGGCATTGTCTTTGGATGTGTCGGTCTCGTACTTGCATTGATCACCCTGCTTATCTGGAGACGTATGGAAAATAAGGCACCAATTCATCTCGACAGCAAAACTATTCTTACAGTTATCATTGGTATCGTCGGTGTACTCGCATTAGGTATCGGCATGTGCTTCAGTATGATCTGGGGCGAAATGATAAAGGGAATCATTATTGGTCTGATCGGCATCGCTGTTCTGTTTACGCTCATTCCTCTGACAAAAGGAATTCAGGAATGAAATCAGCTTTATATCTCGGTAAAGAGTCAATAAATATTGCCGATACCGCGATTCCTATTCCCGGAGACAACGATGTTGTTATCAAAAATATCTATTCCAGCATCTGCGGAACGGATGCTGCTGTATATATGCATGGACCAAATACCGGTCATAGGGTAGCTGTGAGTGGCGAATTCGGACACGAAACAGTGTCCAGAATCACTGCTATGGGCAAAAACGTAACAGACTTCAGAGTCGGTCAGCGCGTCTATCCATATCCACTCTTTGCAAAAAATGATATAAGCCGTGCTGGTACATTAGGAGCATTCTCCGAATATATTCTGATACCTGAAGCCAAACTCAATCATTCACTTTACACAGTTCCTGCCTGTATCTCAGACAAAACTGCATGTCTCATCGAACCATTCACAGTAGGTTTCAGAGCAGCTAGAAGAACCCAGCCGGTGATAGGCGAGAAAGCAATCGTATTTGGATGCGGAACCATTGGCTTAGCTGCCGCCATTGGATTGAAATGTTTTGGCATAAAGAAAGTAATGCTCTGTGATGTTTCAGATTTCCGTCTTTCCATAGCAGAGAAAATGGGATTCGCTGTATGCAGTATCAAAGACATAGACTGGCACAAAACGACAGAGCAGTATTTTGGAACAGCTCCATCCCTGTTAGACGAAGAGGCAGACATTGATATTGTGATAGACGCAGCCGGTCAGAACACCATTCTTGATTTCTATATGAAACATGGAAAAATAGGAAGCCGTTTTGTTTCTGTAGCGGTTGGACAGGCAGTCAGAAATATCGATCTGCTTCACATGACATACGCCCAGCAGAGCATCATTGGCTCCGGCGGATACGTGCCGGAAGATGTCAGAGATGTAATGGATATGATGGTCTCTGGAACATACAATATTGAATCCATTATCACGCAGGAATTCTCTATTGAGAATCTTGACAAAGCAATACGCACAGCTGCTGATCCTGAACATGCATTCAATGTCATCATCGATTTTGCAAAATCATGAATCTGAAGAAGATTTTTTATAACAGCAGCTTCCGAATGTATCTGTCAGTAGTATGTCTATTCATAATGAATATGACTTATGTTTTCTATAACGGATATCTAGGAATATCTTTATCCAGTGCCTGGTTTACAACAATGGCATTCTATTATTTCATATTAGCGGCTGCTAGACTTCTCACTGTTCTGTATGCTGGAAGTATCAGACATCTGCACAAAAGCATTCAAATATATAAGGAATACCGGCTCATGTATAGAATAGGGATCATGCTTCTGCTTCTCATCCCGGCATTATGCGGAACCGTCATCCTGATGAATACCGCTCAGTATCACATCAGTTCTTATTCAAGCATTGCAATGATCACTATTTCTGCATACACCTTCTTCAAGATCATTCTCAGCATTATCAACTTCATCAAAGCTCATACTCATGCATCTATTCTGCAAATCAGCATTCGCAATATCAGTATTGCAGACGCTGCTGCATCAGTACTAACTCTACAGTCGCAGATGCTTGCTTCATTTGACACAGGAATGAAAATGAACAGAAGATTAATGACTTCATTGGCAGGCGCAGGAATATGCATTGTTTATCTATATCTTGGAATATCCATGATCATCACTTACAGGAGAAAAACAAATGGCAAAATCAAAACTCGTTAAGGCAAATCAGAAGATTGCTAAAAAAGCAGTCTCCAATTTCAATAAAATTCAGAATGCTGTTACAGGAACATATACAAAAATCGAAGACAGGTTTGTTGATCAGTATCTGACAAAAGATAATGAAAGTGTCGAAGAAGCTAAAAAACGTATCAAAGAAGAAACAAACAGCAAGTAAAAACATCAGGCTGTTTATTCAGTCTGATGTTTTATTATCCAGCAATATACATACTCAATTCTTCAGTACCAGGGTATGAACTTATAGCACCGTGCTTTGTCACACTCATTGCGCAGAATGCAGTCGCATACTCCAAATATTCTCTGAGCTTGTCCTCTTCAAGACTATCCAATCTCTTTACTCCATCTCTTGAAAGGCAATAGAGAAACGCGCCTATGAAACCGTCACCGGCGCCAGTAGTATCAACAGCCTTCACCTTACGGCTCTTTACGATTGCCTTGCAGCTCGCTGTAATAGCCATTGCATCCTTAGACCCCTCCGTAAAGACAACCAGTTTCGTATGTCCCTTCAGAAGTTTCGGCAATGCTTTGGCGATGTTCTTCTCTCCAGTAATGAAGGGAAGTTCTTCATCTGATATCTTCAGAATATCGCATTTTGGCATGTACTTCAGTATGACATTCCTCAGTTCCGATGGGTGTTCCCACAGAGGAAGCCGTACATTAGGATCAAAGCTGATCATTGCACCGGCCGCCCTTGCTTTGCGTATAGATACATCATGAGCTCTTTTCATTGGTGTATTGCCAAGCGAAACTGAGCAGAAATGAAGTGCATATGTATTTCTGAACCAGCTGTCCTTCACTGCCTTAGGATCCAGAAGCATATCTGCGCCAGGCTTTCTGTAGAATGTAAAATCTCTGTTTCCATCCCTGCATAATGACACAAAGGCAAGCGATGTATTCGCCTGCGATGTACGCAAAACACTGTTTGTCTTAACAGAAACGCTTTTAAGCTTATCCAGTATCTTATCTCCAAAAGGATCCTGACCGACCTGTGATATCAGCTGTGCAGTGCCGCCAAGTCTTGCATAAGCTGCGCACACATTTGCAGGAGCACCTCCAGTTTCCGGATGAAAAGAATCCATATTCTTGATCTCACCCATTCCTGAAGGAATCATATCAACCAATGCTTCGCCGATAGCCAGAAGCTTCTTCATAGACTTCCTTTCTCTATGACAAAGGGTTCCATATCATAAGATACAGTTTCTTTGATTCCCTCTGTAATAGTATGAATATCATTTTTATTATCGTAGTATCTTGCGGTCATGCAGTATTCTCCATGATTGAAGAATATCTCCATGCAGGAAGTGTCAATAAAAACAGAAACATCATCGATACTATCGGCAGTAAATGTCCGTACCTTACGTCCGCTTCCTGAATTTCCCATATCCAGTGTCACTGTTCCATTCCTAAAGCTGAGACTGATATCATTCATCTTCAGTAAAAAACAGCCTTCAGAACTGAATGTAATGCAGGATGCCTTACTGCAGATAAAATCATTTTCTTTATGAATGCATTCATTTCTTCTTAGGCCCAGTATTTCCTGTATTGGATACTGTCTAAGCACACCATCATAGGTCACCTCACGCGGCATTGTCAGAGCATGCATCCAGTTCTCATCTGCAGTCGGATTTGTATACTGTGCATCAGGCATTCCCATCCACCCTATCAAAATAATGCGGTTACCTGCATGCATGGTCTGCGCCGCATAGAAGTCAAATCCGTAATCCAGACTTCTGTAATTTGACAGCACGTCACCATGCACTTCATAAGTACCGGTATCATATACATTCTGATACATTCCTTCTATCTTCGGCAGTCCCTGCGGTGAACACATCAGGAATGCATTGTCCTTAAAGAACAGCACATCTGGGCATTCCAGCATATATCCATTCACATTTGAAGGAACAAGTCTTTTTTCCAATTTCCAGTGTATAAGATCGCTGCTTCTGTATTCCAGAATGCAGCCATGATCTTCATTCGTTCTAGCTCCCATAACAAGATGGAAACTTCCATCCATTTCAAATACCTTCGGGTCTCTGACATGCAGTGTCAGATCCTTCGGATATTCTCTATTGGAAAGAAGTTTCTTCTTCTCTGTAAAATGTATTCCATCATCACTGACAGCATGCATCAGGTTATGTTCTCTGCCTTCATGAATATAGTCATAGTTTCCAGCATGTTTCACATTTCCTGTATAGAAAACATGAAGCTGATTCTTATATTCAATCGCACTTCCTGAGTAGCAGCCATCTTTATCATCCTCTGTATCCGGAAGCAGTGCATCTGCTTCTTTACGGTAATGCTGAAAGTCAGCTGTTGAGTAATGTCCCCAGCACTTCAGTTTTCCTGTACAGTCCTTCTCATCTTCCTGATAGAAGATCTGGTATCTTCCCTTGTAGAAGGAAAGACCATTAGGATCATTCAGCCAGCCCGTTACCGGCATCAGATGGTATTTCAGACGGTAATCAGGCATTCGCGTTCCCGCATTCAAGAAGTCTCATACCAGGACGCACTTTTGATGCATCATCCGGAATAAATGTCTGACCGCTTGTGATAATACACATTGTCTCTGTGCTGCAGCCGGCATCTTCTATCTGCTTCAGATCAGCCTTCAGCAGTTTCTGACCCTTCTTAACACTGTCACCCTGCTTAACATATGCTTCAAAAGGCTTTCCATCTAGCTTAACCGTATCAATACCTACATGAATCATCATTTCAATACCGCTGTCAGATTTCAGACCGATTGCATGCTTTGTAGGAAACAGCATACTGACCGTACCGCTGAATGGCGCATATACCATTCCATCTGTAGGAAAAATGACAACACCGTCACCCATCATTTTTGATGAGAAAGTAGAATCACTGGATTCTGTAACAGGTTTTACTGTACCTGCCATTGGTGCATATACAGCCGCTGAATCCTCTTCACCGAACTTCTTGCTGAAGACAAATGTCAGAATGAATGAAACACCCATGGAAAGTACAAGTCCTATTGCAAAGTATCCCCAGTCTTTTGGCTTGATAGAGATAAAGCCAGGCAGACCGGCTGCACCAAGAGCGACCGCAAGTACCTTATGGAAGGCAAGGAAAGCACTTCCTACACAGGAACCGATCATAGCTGCATAGAATGGATAGCGCAGTTTCAAGTTAACACCGAACATGGCCGGCTCTGTAATACCGAGCAGAGCAGAGATACCGGATGCTGAGCATAAGCTCTTCATCTTCTTATTCTGTGTAATAAAGAGAACTGCAAGTACCGCAGCGCCCTGAGCAACATTGCTCATCGATGCAGTAACGAAGATAAATGATCCGCCAGTTGTGTCAATAGCTGCCAGCAGCTGGGTCTCTACGGCAATAAATGAATGATGCAGACCTGTGACAACAATTGGTGCATAGAACAGACCGAAGATACCGCCGCCTATAAATCCAAGTGAGTTATACAGCCAGATAATGCCATCTGCAAGCAGAGTACCTGCGCTGCGCATGACTGGACCTACAACGATGAATGTCAGGAATCCAGTAATGATGATAGAAAGAAGCGGTGTTGTCAGATTATCAAGCCAGCTAGGTGTGACCTTATGCAGTTTCTTTTCAATGCTTGCCAAAATAAACGATACTGCAAGCACTGGAAGAACTGTTCCCTGATAGCCAACTGCTTCAATGGTGAGGCCGAAAATATTCCACGTTGGAACATCTACCCCTGTTCCGTATGAGTAAGCATTCAGAAGATCCGGATGAACCATGATCATACCCATGGCAGCACCAAGATATGGATTTCCTCCAAATTTCTTTGTAGCACTGAAACCTATCAATACAGGCAGGAAAGTAAATGGTGCATTTGCAAATAAGTTGATGACTGTCGCGATATCCTTCATCTGCGGATATGCTTCAATGATTGACTTGCCGCTGATAAACAGTCCTTCTGCTGTCAGAACATTGTTAATGCCCATCAGCAGACCTCCTGCAACGATAGCAGGAATAATCGGAACAAAAATATCACTCAGAAGCTTTATGGCCCTCTGCAGATAATGTCCCTTCTCCTTCTTTGGCTTTTCTTCTTCATTTTCTGTTACAGAATTGCCAAGCAGTTTCTGGATCTCGTCGCAGACAATATTGACTGTTCCGGACCCAATAATGATCTGATACTGATGGTTGGCATTGAAGGTTCCCTTCACAACATCCATTGCATCAAGCTTTGCCTGATCGACTTTTGTGTCATCCTTCAATGAGAATCGTAAACGTGTTGCGCAGTGCATCAGAGAATTGACATTATCTTTTCCTCCAACGGCCGCAAGAATTTCAGAAGCATCCTTAGTGTAATCCATCTATCCCTCCGTATGGTATCGTTCCCACATTCAAAGTATATCATTGCATTATCAGTTGTCAACAATTTATGAAACCGATTCCACCTTTTGTAAAAAAACAGCGCCATTATCTCTGAATGACACTGTTTCCCTCTCTAAAGTAGAATCCTATCTTATGTGACTGTACAGGATTTCCCTGTATCATATCCACCATTGTCTGGGCTGCTGCAGTGCCTTCCTCTTCATAATTGAATCCAATTGTACACAGGGGAGGTGTCAAAAGCTCACTGGTCTCATGTCCTCCAAATCCTGCTACAGAAATATCTTCCGGTATGCGCAGTCCTGTTTCCTGTATTTCACGGTAGGCAGCCATGGCTATTGTATCTGTTGCGCAGATTAGACACGTACTTTTATTATTCTTCAAATATTTCTTCAGTACTGTACAGGATTTTTCATACGTAAAGTCCGTTTCACAATAATCAATTTCCGGCACTCCATTTTCCTTTAAGCCGTCCATTACACCATTTCTTCTCAGTACACCGACAGCCTCGTCCTTTTCATTAACACCCACATATGTCACTCGCTTATGATTATGTCTGGCAATATACTGTCCCATCTTATAGCCAGCCAGATAATCGTCCAGTGTGATATGGACGGATGTGTCTGTTTCCTGTGCAACATACAGAAATGGAATATCCAGCTGATGTACAAGATCAATATGATTCTGTGTGATATGTGTAGCCAGCAGCAGGCAGCCTTCCACATTCATGCGTGTCAGTGACAGGATTGACATCAGTTCTCTTTCTTCATTATGATTTGTATTGAAGATAACCGGTGTATATCCTTTTGCGCGCAGTTCCTCATCCATTGCTGTTAACACAATACCTGAAGTGACCGACTCCAGTGTAGGTGTAATAATTACGACCTGATAGGAATGCTTTGCCTTCAGTGCCTGTGCCATTGTATTAGGAGAGTAATTAAACTTCTCGGTTACTCTTTTTATTTTCTCTTTGGTTTCTTCTTTTACATATCCGCCGTTAAAATAACGGGAAACTGTGCTCTTCCCGACACCGGCTATCTTAGCAATCTCCTGCATCGTCATTTTCATATACCCTACTTTATCATAGGCAGACTTCAGTAGCCATAAACCATTTTGCTCTATTGACTATTTTCGTCCAGTAAAAAGCGGATCATATCACTGTTCAATACGATCCGCTATTCTTCATCCAAACTGCATTCTGTTATGTACTGTTTCATCGATTCATTCCAGATACAGCATGTACCCTTGGACATGTGCTTTGCCTGATGCAGTGCAGCATCGCCGCGCAGAATAACATCCTTGAATTTTTCATCTGTACTGCCTACCGTAATGCCTACAGAACAGGAAGGATATATACCTGTGTTCCATATCATTCCCTGTTTGAGCTTGTGGATCAGATCCTTGCTCTTAGTCTCGGCAGCCTTCACATCATCAGAACTGTGCAGCAGAACAATAAATTCATCACCGCCCAGTCTAGCAACAGCATCTTCCTTTCTTGTTTCCTTGATCAAAGTTCTCGCAACAGTCTTGATTGCTTCATCTCCAACAACAAACCCCGCCCCATCATTGATTTCTTTCAGATTATCAATATCCAGCACTACTGCTACATACTTTTCATCCGGAGCCATCTTTTCTCTGGCCTTATTCAGCCCATAGCGATTCAGAAGCCCTGTCAGTTCATCATGATATGCTTTCTGATACAAAGAACCGCTTTTCTTCTCGAAATTATGCTTACGCTCCCAGAATTGTCTTTCTTCTACAGCTCTTGCAACGTACTGTCTTATGATCTCAGCCTTGTATGGTTTGGATACAACACTGTATACGCCTGACTGAAGTGCTCTCAATTCTCTTTCACTGCCAGACTCAGAAATTGCAATTATCGGGATTTCATGGATCATATCATTCGCAGACATCATTTCCAGTACATGGAATCCATCGGCTGCCGGTGACATAAGATCAAGAATGATGCATGCTATCTCTTCACGATGATCCAGAAGCCAGTCAAATGCATCTCTGCCTGCCGGACATAATGCAGTATGATAATTCGATGAAAGCACTGTTTTCAACGATGTGCGTTCTGCTGTATCATCCTCAATCAGCATTACTGTAGGAACATTTCTAGTATCAGCAGTCTTTTCTTTTTTCTCTTTCTCTGCTTTCAATCTTTCAATGTCAGCTGACTGATGTTCCAGCAGATATGCTTCAAATTCCTTTACAGGCATTGGCTTAGCAAAATAGTAGCCCTGAATATAATTGCAGCCCATGGATCTGAGCAGCTCGAAATCTTCCTTTGTTTCAACACCTTCTGCAATCGTAGGAAGCTGCAGCCACTTTGACAGACTGATTACAAAGCTCATGATGTCACGTTTGCCATTCTGGATCTTATCACGTGAACTGTTCATAAATCTCATATCCAGTTTCAAATAGTCAATTGGAAGTTCTGACAGCATATTCAGTGAAGAATAGCCTGAGCCAAAATCATCCATCTCTATCTTGAAGTTTCTGTCACGCAGAGCAGATACTGCAGTAATCATCTGCTGCGGATTATTCGTATAGGCTGACTCAGTCACTTCAAAATGAAAGATATCATGTGGAATGCCATAGGAATCTACCATCTTGCATATCCGGTCAGGAAGATCTGCCGATGTGAAATCTATTCTTGAAGCATTTACCGATACTGGTACAGGTTTATGTCCTTCCGCAATCCAATTCTTCAGAAGAATACATACCTGCCGCCACATATACGCGTCCAGTTTTGTAATGAAGCCATTTCTTTCAAACAGCGGGATGAAGTCTCCCGGACTGACAAAACCAAGTTCCGGATGATTCCATCTGACCAGTGCCTCGGCTCCTGCAATCGCACCTGTTTCCGCAGAATGCTTTGGCTGCAGATACACAACGAACTGCCCTTTCTCAAGAGACTCTTCCATACTGTCGGAAAGACGATGCTCACGCATTACCTTATCCATCATGGATTTGTTGTATACTGCGTATCGCAGTCCATACTGATGCTTCACTGCATCAACTGCAAGTTTAGCCCTGTCGCACATATCTGCCACTGGCAGCGATCTGTCTGTGACTGGATAGATACCGCATTTCAGCTGAATTCCCTTTACTGGCGCATTTTTATAATCATTATGATTCAATTCCCCTGTTGATCCCGGATGATCATGATCATCCTTAATCAGGAGAATAAAATTATCCGCATTGATCCTTCCGCAGATTCCATCCGGTTCTACCTTTGAGCGAAATACTCCGGCAAGATATTTCAGAAGTTCGTCTCCTACGTTCATACCGTATCTGGCATTGATCATCTTAAAATCATCAACATCTGTATAAACAATACGGTAATCATCATCAGGATGTTCCTGAATAATAGTTTCCGCATGAATATTAAAATATTTCTGACTGTAAGCACCTGTCAGCTGATCGGTTTCCAAACGATTGATCAGTGCAGCATTATCTACAAGTCTTAACAGACTTCTCACACGATGAAGAACCAGCTCCGCATTGTAAGGTTTGCGAAGGAAATCAGAAGCACCCATTTCAAGGCACTTGATCTCTGCATCTTCATTATCACTTCCTGTCATAATAATGACAGGAACAGTACGCAGCATACCCTCAGCCTGCATCTTAGACAGCAGTGTGTAGCCATCCATGACCGGCATGCCGATATCCAGAAGAACAAGAGAAATACGGGCATCATGGTCATTGAGCATATCAAAAGCTATCTGACCATTCTCGGCAATTTTTGTATCATACCCATCAGAAGCAAGTATTCGGCAGAGAATGGTACAGTTCAGCTGATTGTCATCTACTACCAGAATCACTTTTCTCTCATCCATGGAGCATTCCCCTATTCTACGATTGATTCCGAGTGATTACTTCATTATCTGAATAGCTGTATTGCGTCTCTTAAGCAATTCCTTATATGATTTCTCAACAGCATTATAATCCGGCTTGCCTGTACGCAGCGGTTCAACGATTTCTACAATTGTATCATACAGCGGCGATATCCCGCAGTTGCCAATAACACCCTTCAGCATATGTGCAGTCTCAAAAGCACCCTTTGTGTCTTCAGCACGAAGCTGCTGTCCAAGACCTTCAAAAGCACTATCCGCAAGCATCTGATTCAGGATTTCTATATAGAAATCCTCATCTTCTACAAATCTCTGCTTTGTTGCCTGGATCTCGCGGCATCCAAGCTTAGCAAGCAAGTCATCCATTGACATACAGAAAATCCTCCTCGGGATAGAAAAAATGATTCCCGCAGACAGAACACACAATGATCCAAAAGACAGAATGTCCTGTCTCACCTGTGATCATTGTATCATAATCAATTTAGTTATTGAATCCATACAAAAAGCAGGCAATCAATCAGCCTGCTTCTCATTCTTGTATGCTGCAACAATATAATCTACACATGTATCAATGCCAAGACTTCCTGAATTCAGGCAAAAATCATAGTTAACAGGATCCCCATATTTCTGATCAGTGTAGATTTCATAATATGCCGCTCTTCTTTTATCACGGGCACGAAGACCCTTCTCTGGATTAGGAAGAGGTTCCTTGTATTCTTCAATGACTCTGCGTGCACGTGAAGCAGTATCAGCATAAATGAACACCTTCATAAGCTGTTCCTTCTGTTCAGCAAGTACATAGTCAGCACATCTGCCGACTATGACACACGGTCCCTTTTCAGCAATCTGCTTGATTACATTGCACTGTTCTGTCCATATCGTTACCCGTGAAGAATTGGTGTACAGATCAGAATTGCCAATCAGGCCGAAGAAGCCTGTATCATCCATAGCATCTTCCTGTTCTTTAACATAGTTCTCAGCGTATCCGCTTCTAGCAGCTATTTCGGAAATAATTTCCTTATCATAGCATTTCAGTCCCAGTTTCTCTGCAGCCTTTCTGCCGATATCGCGGCCGCCGGATCCGTACTGCCGGCTGATAGTAATGATCTTTCCAGACATATGAGCACCTCCGCTCTTTCTTATATATTATCAGATTTGAGCACAATTAAGTAATCCGTTTTCATTTGCTGTAGAATGCAGATAGACTTAACTTTTATACCAGATACATAAATATTAGCACTCCTATGTGAAGTGTGCTAAACTACCAGTATTACACAGAAATGAGGTGATGACCTATCAACCAAAACAAGAAGGACAATCCGCAGAAAAAGCCGATTATCTATTACTATGCAATAGTCATGATCATCATGGTTCTGCTGAATTTAATTGTTATTCCGCAGATGAATCAGTCAAAGATCGTAGAGACGACCTACAACGACTTCATATCCGATGTTGACGATGACAAAGTCAAAGTGGTCGAGGTACAGTCTAACGAAATTCTCTATCAGAAAAATGATGACGAGACCGTGTACCGCACCGGTATCATGAACGACCCTGATCTCACATCCAGGCTTCTCGAACACAAAGTCGACTGCAATGCTGAAATCGTAGAACAGACAAGTTCATGGGTGACACTGATTGTTGGATGGCTGCTGCCTATTCTCGCTGCCACACTGCTGCTGAGATTCATGATGCGCTCCGCAAGAGGCGGAAATGGAGCTGGAGGTATAGGCGGTGCAGGTGCCGGAGGTATGTTCAACCTTGGCAAGTCCAATGCGCGTGTCTACGCAAAAGGACAGCAGACAATCATGTTCAAGGATGTCGCAGGCGAAGATGAAGCCAAGGAATCTCTGCAGGAAATTGTTCGCTATCTGCAGGATCCTTCCAAATACAAAACAATCGGTGCTTCTATGCCGAAAGGAATTCTTCTAGTAGGCCCTCCGGGAACTGGCAAGACCATGCTTGCAAAGGCTGTCGCAGGCGAATCCAATGTTCCTTTCTTCTCAATCTCAGGCTCTGAGTTCGTAGAGATGTTCGTTGGTATGGGTGCTTCCAAGGTTAGAGACCTGTTCAAGCAGGCTAAAGAAAAAGCACCGTGTATCGTATTCATTGATGAAATCGATGCCATCGGCGGTAAAAGAAACGCTACCGGCATGGGCGGCAATGACGAAAGAGAGCAGACTCTCAATCAGCTGCTGACTGAGATGGATGGTTTTGAAAGCAATTCCGGAGTTATGATTCTCGCTGCCACAAACAGACCTGAAAATCTAGATCCTGCGCTTCTCAGACCAGGCAGATTCGATCGCAGAGTTCCAGTAGAACTTCCTGATCTAAAAGGACGTGAAGATATCCTCAAGGTACATGCAAAGGATGTCAGAATGGAACCGAATATTGATTTCAATGTTATTGCAAGAATGGCTTCCGGTGCTTCTGGGGCAGAGCTGGCCAACATTATCAACGAAGGTGCACTTCGTGCTGTCAGAGAGAATAGAAACGCCGTCTCACAGAAAGATCTGGAAGAAAGCATTGAAGTAGTCTTTGCAGGATATCAGAAGAAAAATGCAATTCTCACAGATGATGAAAAGAAACGTGTATCCTACCACGAAGTGGGACATGCACTGGTAGCTGCACTGCAGACAAAATCCGCACCTGTACAGAAAATAACAATCATACCTCGTACCAGCGGTGCACTTGGCTACACAATGCAGGTAGAGGAAGGCAATCACTATCTCTATACAAAGCAGGAACTGCTGAACAGAATTGCTACGCTGACTGGCGGCAGAGCTGCTGAAGAAATTTGCTTTGGAGATGTTTCGACCGGTGCTTCTAATGATATTGAACAGGCCACAAAAGTTGCCCGTGCCATGATTACACAGTATGGCATGTCGGATGACTTCGATATGGTTGCCATGGAATCTGTAAACAACAAATACCTCGGCGGCGATGCCTCCCTGTCATGTTCAGATACAACTGCTGCAGATATCGATAAGCGTGTCATAGATCTTGTTAGATCCGAGCATAACAAAGCTAAGACACTGCTTAAGGATCACAAGGATGATCTTGATAGAATCGCTTCCTATCTCTATGAGAAGGAAACAATTACAGGTGAGGAGTTCATGAAGATCCTGAATCAGAAGGAACTCACTGAGGAAGAAACAATTCCGGAAGAAAAACCTGCAGAGCAGAATTAAACATATAAAAACTGGATTGATCAGTATTTCATCAATCCAGTTTTCTTATGCTTTTTCTTCGTTTCTCTTTTCAATATCCGTAATTTCATCAACACGTCTCTGATGACGGCCGCCTTCAAACTCTGTCTTCATAAAAACATCAACAATCTGTTTGGCAGTTTCAATGCCAATAACTCTCGCACCGAAGGTAATGATATTGGCGTTATTATGACGGCGTGAATACTCAGCACTGTATGGTTCCGAACATGTGCATGCGCGGATACCGCGCACCTTATTGCAGGCAAGTCCAATGCCAACACCGGTCCCGCATATTGCTACACCTCTGTCAACTTCACCAGAAGCAACCGCATTGGCAACTTTCTCACCATAGATAGGATAGTCAACAGATTCGTTCGTATCAGTGCCAAAGTTAATAACATCATAGCCCTGACTCTTCAAATATGCAGTGATTTCATTCTTCATGTCTACTGCACTGTGATCATTGGCAATTCCTATTTTCATATTACGCCTCCTTAATATCCTTCAGCTTTTTATCATCGTCCCTCTGTCTTCTCCATATCAGATACGCTCCCAGCAGGAATGTAAAGATGGAAATGAACTGTGACGTTGAGAAAATCCATATCTGACCTCTGATAAGATCACCGCGAATAAACTCAATCATGAACCTTCCAAGCGAATACAGCATGACATACCATGCGCCTGTATCCTCCGGATGCTTTCCTTTATTCAGATTATGCATCAGGAAGAAGAATAGAGCAAAATCAAATGCACTGGACAGCAGCTGCGTAGGAATGATCTTAGCAGTTGTCCAAGCAAGTGAATCTGCAGGAAAGCTGACACCGAACCATGCAGAGGTTTCAATGCCTCCGCAGCATCCTGCGCAGAAACATCCGATTCTTCCGAATCCCTGTGCTAAAGCAACACATGGCATCAGTACAGGAAAATACTTCCAGAAATCCCATTTCTTCCATCTGCACCAAATGACTGCAGCAATAACACCGCCAATCAGACCGCCCATGACGACCCATCCGCCTGATCCAAGTACAGACAGCGGATTTGCAATGAACTGATCCCATACCGTCAGACAGTAAGTAAGCTTTGAGCCAACATATCCAAGTACTACAACAAATACAATGAATAGATCGATGTGTTCGTAATCGAGTTTATATTTTTTTGTAAGTTTCTCTGCCATAGCAGCAGCAGCTAGAAGTCCAATTGCAATCATGACACCATAGCCATGTATCGTAATCGGCCCCAAGGTGAGCCAGTTATTGAACATATATCACAAACCCCTCCGTGACTATATATTCTAGGTTATTCCAACATAAAAAGAAAGCCGAAAACACGGCTTTCCCTGATAGAAAAATGATTTGCTTATTGATTGCTGGTATCTGTACTGCCGTCTTCAGTATCATTGCTTTCTTCAGCAGGCTTTACATCAACAACATTGGCATCCACTGTCTGCGGCTGCTTCCCCGAAACTGCCTGTGCTGCATTTTCAAATGCCTTTACGAATTTGTTGAACTTTCCAGCCAGGAATAATGTTGCAATAAGATCTGAAGCTCCGCAGTACATCAGTCCAATACCAGCAACAATGAATATAACATTCCGTGCTGTCTGACCATTCATAAAGAACATGACTGCAATACCAAGAATTATTGAGATAATAGCAAGGATCATATAAATGCCAGAGCGATCATAGCCAATTCGCTTGGCAACAATTGCTTTCTGCATCATACCGAATCCGGAAGCGAGGATAATCATTCCCATGATGATTGGAATGAATTCAACAATAATATCCTTTTTAACGATCAGAATGATTCCAAAAATAATACAGAGAACGCCTACAGCGAATTCATTGCGGTTCAGTGACTCTCTGACATCCAGCAGGAAATATGTAGTCAGGTCTATGACTCCATAAACAATTGCAGCTATTCCCAGAATCCATGCAATCACCGTTCCGGAAGCACTCGGAAACATAATAAGCAGTACACCAGCGACAATATATGAAACAGAAAGCAGAATCGAACTCCATTTAACTTGTTTCAGCATAATTGCATCTCCTTTATTTACTGTCTTAATAATACTGCATAATTCACTGCACTTGCCACTGCAAATATACGATTGAAGCAATCCGTATACCTAAGTGTTTTTGTGCTAGAATATCCGCATTGATTGGAGAGACCGACTATGACAAAAGCACTTTATGTATCCATGATTCATGACGAAGATAAGAAAAGATTCTCATCACTTCCTGCAGATATGACATATATCCCAGCTTCCAAAGTAACTCAGGAAGACCTCAGCGATACAGAGATTGTTTTTGGAAACCTCCCTGTTGATATGCTGAACAGTGCTCCTATGCTGAAATGGGTACAGCTTGACAGCGCCGGTGCAGATTCCTACCGCACTCTGAAAGCTGAAGTGAAGCTCACCAATGCAAGCGGTGCCTATGGAGAAGCTATCTCAGAGCATATGATTGGCTGTCTTCTGGCTGTTGCTAAAAATCTCTATCATTATTATGATCAGCAGTCTGAGCACGTATGGAGTAATATCGGAACAGTGCCTACATTATCCACACTGAAGATACTTTCAGTAGGAATGGGGGATATAGGATCTGCATTTGCTAAGAAAATGCATATGCTTGGTGCACATGTTTCCGGCATACGCAGAACAGTTCATGAAAAACCGAACTATCTAGATGGTCTCTATACAATGGACAGTCTTGAGGAACTTCTTCCTGAATTTGATGCTGTTGCACTGTCACTCCCTTCAACGCCTGAAACAGAAGGTCTGTTCAATGAAACTCTGCTTCACAAAATGAAGAAAGGTGCCATTCTGATGAATGTAGGCAGAGGTTCTGCCATTGTCGAAAATGATCTTATAAAAATCATGCGAGAAGAATACCTGTCTGCAGCATGCATCGATGTATGCGAACATGAGCCTCTTCCAAAGAACAGCCCCCTCTGGAATTCAAAGAATGTCTATATCACACCGCACATTGCGGGCAAGTTCAATACAGCAGTTACCTACCAGCACATTCTGAACATGTTTGAAACCAATTTGAAACATTACCTAAATGATGAACCCTTAGACAGAACAGTTGATAGAAAGCTCGGATACTGAAGACGGATCGCAGGATCCGTTTTTCTGTGCCTTCATGCATGCATATGTATAAAGGCATAAAAAAACGAGACGTCATTGTCCCGGCATTAATATATAACACAGACCCTCCGGTCTGATTGATGGTATATATCACTTGATCGGCTTCTTTTGCAGATCAATTGAATGCGTGTATTTATAATCGTATTCACTGTTCATGAACACGATGAGTTTTTATCACGCAAGCAGTAATATAGCACTCGATAATTCACTAGTCAATACCCACCTTCAAAACAAGAAAAGGAGGATCCTTTAACAGTCCTCCTGCCAGCATTTTATATATGTTATTTAGATTCTTCGGTCGAAGATATTCTTCTGGAATGTGAGGAAGTCATAACTAATCCTATACATGCAAGCATTGCAAAGCACAGTGCGCCAATCAGGAACTGTGTGTTGAAATTTGATGTAATAACCGAGAAGATTTTGCCAAGGTACGGAGCAGCAAAAGCACCAAGACTCTGCATAACAAGGATGAAGCTGGTTGCCCTTTCTCCTCTATCAGAATACTTATGAGCAATATCCTCCTGAATATACGGTACAAAAGCCATGTATCCATATCCCATCAGAAACGAGGATACGATCATAACAGGCATTGAATTGAACACCCCTGCCAATGCAAAACCTGCCGCACAGATAAGATACACAATCGCAATTGTCAATCTACCTGCTTTTCTGCGAAGACTGCTGTACATCGCACCGGAGAACAGTGAGCCTAATGAAAGAATAGTAAGAGCAGTGCTGCCATCCTGTGATGTTCCATATCCATTTCCTGTTATCACAGTAGATATCTTTATGATGAACAATGTTGCCAGCATCACTGAAATCAGCATCAGTACTGCATAGCCAAGCAGTCCGGTTAAACTGCTCTTCTCTGCAGTATGATGTATCTCTTCCTTCTTTTCTTCTCTTTTAACATTCGGTACTGCAAATGCCATCAGTACAAATACAGCAAACGCCGTGAAATAAACTGCAAATGAATAATTCCATCCGTAGGGAAGAAGTCTTCCCGAAACAAACACCGCCAACGCGCTTCCAAGTCCTCCAATACTTCCCTGCAGACCGATCATTGTGCTTCGTGTTTTTCCTGTAAAGAGGATGATAATCAATGTCAGCAGCGTAGACAGAATCAGTCCGCATCCAGCCCCGAATACACATCTTGTAACAAACAGCAGATAGAAGTTCCGTATAAAGAGCGGAAGAACTCCTCCAAATCCACATAGCAGAAGTCCGAACAGAATCGTCTTCTTATAGCCGATTTTCTCTGATACCTTTCTGCCCGCCAGGACAAACAACATCTGGAAAAGGGAAGGCACCGTTGTTATGAGTTCAATGACATACAGCGGAATATCCGGGAATGATTTTGCCATCTCCGGGATATTTGCAGTAATTGCATTCAATGACGCTGTCACTAGACACGCCGACAGCAATGCCGCTTTCAGTTTCCAGTTCTTGTTATTCATCCGCCTTCTCCTCTTTCAGTCTAAATATCAGGTAATCCAGGCAGTCGATCTGTTTTTCACAGATTCTCTTTCTGCCAATCGTTTTACAGCGAAGCTTTTGCAGTTCTGTTTCTGCCTGCTGCGAACTGCGGCTCTCCAGACTGCCGATAATATCTTTTCTTTCACTGCTGCTGCAGCCTGCAGTTTTCAGTGCTTCTTCTACTTCTTTCTCTTTCATATCCACAGACTATCTTCAAATTCGTACAATTACAAATGCCTATACACTATATATTCTGATACGTTTTCCCTATTGAACATGTATACTATGTTTAATGGAGGATCATCACTTATGGAACTGCGTGTACTTCGTTATTTTCTAGCTGTTGCTAGGGAAGAGAATATGACGGCTGCAGCTGCATCTCTTCATGTTTCCCAGCCCACCCTTTCAAGACAGATACAAGATCTTGAAGCAGAGCTTGGCAAACAGCTTTTTATCCGTGAACCAAGGCAGATGGTCCTAACTGAAGCAGGAAGACTGCTGCGCAAAAGAGCCGATGAGATTGTGACTTTGGCTGATAAAACAGAAGAAGAAATCTATAATCTGAATGATAAGGATCTGAAGGGAGATATCTATATCGGCGCAGGTGAAACCTCCGGCATTCACTGCATCACCAGTGTGATGCATGAAATGCAGGAAGAATATCCCGGCATCCATATTCATATAACATCCGGCGATGGAGAAGAGGTTCTTTACAGTCTGGAAAATGGATTAATCGATATCGGTCTTGTATTCCGTACTGTTGATGAAGCAAAATTCAATACCATCTCCGTTCCCTACCGTGATGTCTGGGGTATCCTAATGCGCAGAGATGATCCGCTTGCTGACAAGAAGAAAATTACACTGAATGATTTCAAAGACAGGCCTCTAATTGTCTCAAGAGGAAAGAAAGATGAGCTCATTGCCAAGCTTCCGGAAGCTAATATTGTTTCAACCTATACTCTTCTCTTCAATGCTTCCATTATGGTTAAGGACAGAGTCGGATATGCCCTCACTCTGGATAACATCGTAAATACAGAGGGTACTGATCTTGTATTTAAAGAGCTTTATCCAAAGTCCTATGCTGATATGACGCTTGCATATAAAAAATATCAGTATTTCTCACGTCCATTTGAGGTATTTATTGAGAAACTGAAAGCAGTCTGTCAGCAGGATGACAGTCATCTGTAATTGTTCCGCAATGTTTGCCGTCACTACCGCTATGTGTTAATCTATTCGGTGGTGAAAGGGGTTTATTTTAATGGATAATCAGAAAAAAATGAAGTGGCAGACCCTGTGTTTCATGTGCTTTTCCACCCTCTGGGGATTCGGAAATGTACTGAACGGATTTGCATACTTCAACGGAATTCAGGTCATATTCTCTTGGGTTCTGATGTTTGCTCTGTATTTTGTACCATACGCATTAATGGTCGGTGAACTTGGTTCTGCTTTCAAGGATAAAGGTGGAGGAGTTACCTCCTGGATTTCTGAAACATGCGGCAGCAAGATTGCCTACTATGCAGGCTGGACCTACTTCGCAGTGCATATCACTTACATTGCCAGCAAAGGTACAGGTGCTCTGAAAGCAGCCAGCTGGCTCATCTTTCAGGAAGGCACTACCTACAACGAAATTCCTACTGTTTACATTCAGCTTGCTACACTTGCTATCCTTCTTGTCTTTGCATGGATTGCAAGCAGAGGCCTTAATCCTCTGAAGAAGCTCGCAACACTGGCGGGAACAAGTATGTTCATCATGAGTATTCTCTACATCATCATGATGTTCGGTGCTCGAGCAATGTTCCCGAATGCTGGCTTTGTATCGCTTGACTTCTCATGGAAGAATCTTGTTCCAACATTCAATGTAGAATACTTCACATCTCTTTCTATTCTTGTATTTGCAGTAGGTGGATGTGAAAAGATATCTCCTTATGTCAATAAAGTTGAGAATGCCTCTAAGGGATTCCCTAAGGCAATGATTGCAGTTGCCATTATGGTAGCTGTGTGTGCACTGCTCGGCACTGTTGCAATGGGAATGATGTTCCCTGCTATTGCACAAGGTGGCGAAGGAACTCTGTTGAATGGTCAGACAATCTCTTCAACATCCTTTATTGCCAATGGATCCTATCTCTCATTCCAGCTTCTTGGCAACTACTACCACGTAGGAAATCTGTTCATGATCATCTATGCAGCCTGCAACCTGATTGGGCAGCTCTCTACGCTGGTCATCAGTATTGATGCTCCTCTGCGTATGTTCCTCGATGATGAAACAACCAAGAGCATGGTACCTACACAGCTTCTGAAGCAGAACAAGTATGGTGCCTATATCAATGGTATTCTTCTTGTCGTTATACTCTCGGGTGCTCTAATCGTTGCACAGATCGTTGTTCCTGGTGCAGATGCTGTACTGCAGCAGCTCACTAAGCTGAACTCGGTATGCATGCCGCTCCGTTACCTCTGGGTATTTGCAGCATACATTATGCTGCGTAAGGCAACTGATAAATTCCCACGTGAATACAAATTCCTCAAGAACAATCACTTCGCCATCATCACAGGTGGCTGGTGCTTCCTGATAACACTGGTATGCTGTGTTCTAGGCATGTATTCCACAGATACATTCACGATGATTCTCAACATTGCAACACCTGTTATCCTTGTGCTTCTTGGTCTGATCATGCCGGCCATCAGAAAACACCAGGACGCAAAGCTTGCTGCTGAATAAATTACTAAGCGGGGATCGTATGAATACGGTTCCCGTTTTTTGCTGTATTATAAAAGACGGGAGAAAAACTATATGAGCAGTGATAAGAAAATATCAGAAGAATTAATTAATTTTATTCAGGAAAGTCCGAGCATGTTTCACTCTATTGAAACAATCAGAAAATATCTGGATGCAGCAGGTTTCCATTACCTTCCAGAAGGAAAAGCATGGAATGTAAAAAAGGGTGACAGCTGCTACACGATCAGGAACTGTTCCAGTATCATCGCCTTCAAAGTGGGCTCACAGCTAAACAGCTATCATTTTCAGATGACAGCAGCACATGGTGATTCACCTACTTATAAGATCAAGGCAGTGCCTGAACTTGCCGGACCTGGAGAATACCTGAAACTGGATGTCGAAGCCTATGGTGGAATGATTGATAACACATGGCTGGATAGACCCTTAGGTGTAGCTGGAAGAGTACTTGTTAAAAAAGGAAAACATGTTGAAGCAAAGCTCCTTAACATAGACAAAGACATTCTGATCATCCCTAATCTTGCTATACATATGAATCGCCTTATTAACAAAGGTGTTGAACTTAATCGTCAGGTTGATCTGTGTCCTCTCTTCTCTGCAGGTGCATTGAAGAAAGGTGACTTTGATAAGATGATTGCCAAAGAACTAGGCATTAAACCTGAAAACATCATTGGCAAAGATCTATTCCTAGTCAATCATCAGAAACCATCCATATGGGGATGGAAAGATGAGTTTGTTTCCAGCCCTAAACTGGATGATCTGCAATGTGCATTCTCTTCTCTGAAGGGCTTCTTAGCATCTGAGAATCCAGCAGCAGTCAATGTCTACTGCTGCTTCGATAATGAAGAAGTTGGCTCCAACACAAAACAGGGAGCTCTTTCCACATTCCTGCATGATACGCTGCATCGTCTGAATGATGCTCTTGGTATGAGCGAAGATCAGTATCACCAGGCAGTAGCCGGTTCATTCCTGGTAAGCTGCGATAATGCTCATGCAGTACACCCTAACCATGGTGAAAAGACAGATGCTGTTAACTGCACCTTTATGAACAAAGGCATTGTCATTAAGGAAGCTGCAAACCAGAAATATACAACCGATGCATTCAGCAGAGCTGTATTCACAGATATCTGCAATGGAGTTTCGGTACCTGTACAGACATTTGCCAACCGCAGTGATGAAGCAGGCGGATCCACTCTGGGCAATCTTTCCAATACACATGTCAGTGTAAATGCAGTTGATATCGGACTGCCTCAGCTGGCTATGCATTCCAGCTATGAAACAGCTGGAATCAAGGATACAGGCTATGCTGTAAAAGCACTGACTGCTTACTTCCGCACAAATATCTCAATCAATGATGGCAAGGCGGACTTTGAATGATTTCCCTGAAAGCCTACAGCTGGCTCAGCAAAGATGTCACTGTTCCTGAACACATTGATGAAAATGCACTTCTCTCTGTACTGAATACATTGAATGCAGATGAAATGCCTGACTGCCGCAAGGAGGCTCTTGCCCGATACTATATAGACAGTCTCTCTTCAAAAGATAAGAAACGTGCTCTGAATATCAGTGCTGACAGTAAAAGCCTGAAGAAACAATTCAATGCATGGAGTTCAGGCAACGCCTTCAGCAAAGTACAGCAGCAGGTCTATCAGAATGATCATACTAAGTTCATGATGTGTTCTCTTGCCATTATCATGGCAGGCACCATCTGTATCTACTTTCTAAGAGCAGTCATCACCGGGAAGTTCCTAGTAAACTTCAGTGTTGATGCTATCATCGTATCGATTGCAATTGCTTTTCTTGCAGTTAACTTCAAAAAGAAATATGAAGTCATTGCACGATACGAAAAGAAAGGACACTATATCCTGTTTGATATTGTCTCCTTCCTTCTGTGTGTTCTATTAAAATTTATTATTCCAGCTATGTTCGATCTGTCAGTTATCATTCTATTTATTACTTATTACATTGAGAAGAAACAGTTCGAGAAAACAATCAGAGCTCTGTAACGATACGGAACATGCCATATGGCATGTTCCTTTGCTTTATCCTAAAGCCACATCCAGTATCATCATTACGGTAAATCCTACTGAAAACATCAAAACACCTATATTGGAATGCTCTCCCTCTGACATTTCCGGTACCAGTTCCTCTACAACCACATACATCATCGCGCCTGCTGCAAAACTCAGCAGATATGGAAGTACAGGCGCTATCATCTCGGCAAATAGGATTGTCAGCAACGTGCCTACTGGCTCAACTGCTCCAGAAAGAGTACCTGCAGCAAAAGATTTTTTCTTAGACATGCCTTCAGAATGAAGCGGCATTGATATGATTGCTCCTTCAGGAAAATTCTGTATAGCAATACCTAAGGCAAGAGCCATAGCACCACCTGCAGTAATACCTGCATTGCGCTGCAGCAGACCTGCAAAGACAGCCCCTACAGCCATCCCCTCAGGAATATTATGCAGTGTTACAGCCAGCACCATCATAGTTGTTCCCTTGACACTGCTCTTAGGTCCTTCTGGTTCCTTGCTGTTCAGATGCAGATGAGGTATTGCATGATCCAGAAATAGCAAAAACAGTGTTCCAAACCAGAAGCCTACTGCAGCTGGTACAAAAGCAAGCTTTCCATAAGAAAAAGACTGTTCCATTGCTGGTATCAGCAAACTCCAAATAGAAGCAGCCGTCATCACCCCTGCAGCAAATCCAGTCAGTATTCTCTCAACCTTTCTGCTCAAGGTGTTTTTCATAAAGAACACACAGCCTGCTCCGGCCGTTGTTCCAATAAATGGGATTAAAAGCCCCTTTAATATTTCAATATTCATAATCATCATTTCCAATCATAAGTATATGGTACTGTTACAGTTTTCTCTCTTCAAACAGAATGCTCCCATATTCACCATTCATAGTGGATAAAAAGGAGTATTATATTGCCGTATGTTTATAGAAAAGATGAACAGAAACGAGATACTGATGCTGGCAGTCAACTGCATTTTCAATCTATGCAGCCTGATGGCATCAGTTTTTATGAATGTATATCTATACAGCTACACAGGTTCTCTAGCAGCCATGGCTGTCTATACTACATTTAGAATCGGCAGCTATCCTTTCTTCTTTACCATTGCAGGAAAGCTTGCCATTAAAAGGGGACATCCGTTTGCGCTGACATTTGGACTGCTGTTCCTCATCCTTCAGCTTGCTGAAGTTCTTCTTCTCAATCAGTATTTCAATGCTTATCCATTTCTGATCTATCTCTCAGCTGTCATATGCGGGATGGGTGAAAGCTTTTACTGGTGCAGCAACAACTCGCTGAATCAGCTGATTACCACAGCCGAAAGCAGAGCAGCATACATCAGTGTTATGGGCATCTTCAATAACATCATGAGCATTGCTGCACCAGTTCTTTCCGGTATCATCATTGCTAACAGTACCAGTGATACTGCAGGCTATATCAGAATCTTTCAAATCGTATTTATAATCTATGTTATTCTGGCAATTATCGCTTTTCAGGTTAAAGTCAAAGTTAAACCGCAGAATTTTCATGTCATAAAATGTCTGAAGCTGAAGACAGGCAGCTACCGCGAGCACTTCTGGAAAGTCAGTTCGATCAATGCATTCCTTTTTGGAATCAACAACTCACTGTCATTGATGCTGGCAGGTCTGCTCATATACAATGCAACTGGTGGAAGCGGTTCACTGTACAGTCAGCTTCTCTCAGGATTTGCAGTTATAACAATCCTCGGATATGCCTACTGTTCCAGAAAGATGAAAGCTGAAGATGTTATGAATTATTACACCATCAGTTCGTGGGGCATGGCAGTTTCTTCTATTGTTCTCGTCATCGTTCCCAATCTATATGGAGCACTGTTCTATGGAGTAGTGAATGCCATTGCTTCCCCATTCTTCTGGAATGCATATTCATGGATTGGAATGGAAGCTGTAGATAAATACAAAGGGATAGAGAATATTACAGGCAGAGTAATTGCCAGAGAAATATTTCTTGCGGCAGGAAGATGTACAGGCATGATCCTGATCGTACTTGCATATAATTTTCTGCCGGAGAATATTTATCTGCAGGTTTCTGTCATAGCAATTTCATTATTTGCTGTAGTAACAGCCTACTATACAAAACACAGCTGTCCTGCAGAGGAAGAGGGGAAAGTGAATGAGTAAAGATAACAGACATACACATGGCCAGATGTCAGAGGCCTTCCGCACAGCAATTTTTCTAACATTATCAGGCGGGCTTCAGGACGCCTATACATATATGTGCCGCGGCAAGGTGTTTGCCAATGCACAGACTGGAAATATCGTTCTGATGAGCTCGCATTTCTTTGATGGCGAATATATGCAGGGATGCCGCTATCTGATACCGCTCTGTACATTCTGCGCAGGCATTCTTGCAGCAGAGACCATTCACCGTCATCTGAAGCATATGACACATATGCACTGGAGGCAGACAATTGTACTCATGGAGATCGTTATACTCTTCCTTGTAGGATTTGTACCCGCCTCTCTCAATACACTGGCGAATGCACTGGTTTCATTTGTATGTGCTATGCAGGTACAGACATTCCGCAAAGTTGCAGGCAGTCCTTATGCAAGCACGATGTGCATAGGCAATCTAAGAAGCGGAATGGATTCTCTGTGTGCATACATGCATACTGGCAATCAGCTTCTGCTCCATAAAACACTGCAGTATTTCGCTGTCATTATCATCTTTGCATTAGGTGCTGGTATAGGATCATGGCTCACAGTAAGCTATGGCATACAGGCAATCTGGGTTTCCTGCATTCTGCTGTCTGTCAGCTTCTGCATTATGTTCATCAAAGAAGAAATAGAAGAAAAGGAAGCGGAAGAAAAGCAGATACAGCTGCAGCAGTAATACAGTCTCAGCGCAAAGACAAGGCCCTCTGATTGAGCGCCTTGTCCTTTTTTATTCCTCATTCAATGCCACTTCACTGTCTGCAGATACATCCGGTTCACTGTACTTTGGAAGCTGTATTCTCACTTTGAACATATCTCCATCAATGGATATCTGGAATGTTCCATTCATCAGTTTTATAAGACTTTCCGCAATGGACAATCCAAGACCGCTGCCTTCTGTATGTCGGGAAACATCTCCTCTGACAAATCTCTGCATCAGTTCATCTGCACTGATATTCAGCTGCTCATGGGAGATATTTGTAATAGTAATTTCAGCCATTGTTTCACTGATAGATTGTGCATGCATGTATACTCTTGTATCAGTCTGTGCATACTTGCATATATTAGAGAAGAGATTGCTCATCACTCTCCAGAGCAGTCTTCCATCCGCCAGTATATACAGCGGATCATCTTCGACACTCAGTACTGGTGTCAGTTTGCCTGCATCAAATCTTTCCTGATATTCTGCCAGTGACTGTTCCAGAATCTCATGCGTATTGATCTTTGTCAGCTGTGCATTGATATTGCCCGAGGAAGCCTTGGATGCCTCTATAACATCTTCGGTCAGTTTCTTCAGCCTCTGTGACTGTCTGTCCAAAACATCAAGATACTGTTTTCCCTGTTCTTCTGTGTGATCCTTCTTTAACAGTTCTACATAATTTATCACACTGGTAAGCGGTGTCTTTATATCATGCGATACATTGGTGATCAGTTCTGTCTTCAGGTGTTCTGATTTCATCTGTTCACTGACTGCATACTTCATGCCTTCACGAATAGAACTTAAATCTTCGGCATGTTTCTTATAAATACCATACATATGATCTATATCAGGTATCTGATAATCCAAATTTCCAGAAGCTAAAGCATGTCCCGCATTCTCTATTCTCTGACTCTGCTCTGCACAGACGATCAGATATACAGCAGCAGCCGCATCCAAAATAAGTGCAAGGAAATAATGACCTTTCATGCACAGCAGCATCTGTGCAATGATTGCACCCACTATTAATACGGCTGCTCGAGGGACTATTGAAATCCTGCTGAATAGATCTTTAATTCCTGCCAGTATTCCTCTCAGCAATGTACTCTTCCAAAAACTATGCATTTTAATTCTCTTAGCCATTGTCAGAAGACTTACCAGAATAGAAAGACCAGCTGTCATCAGAAGAAGGATAAGAGCCATGACTGCATAATCCCATCCTGCTCCATTCAAACCAGCATATGAAGTAACAGTATCCATATAGCTTCCGCATAGGGAACTGATGCAGGCGCTGAATAGCAGAACAATTTCAAGCGGTATTTTATCGATCCATATTTCATGGATCTCATCGTCCTCACATCTATGACCAACTGCACAGAACAGGTAGATCAGTATTCCCACAAATAATATTGCTGCCGCAGGCACTCCAATCATAATCAGATTCCAATTTGATACTATTGCTGTATATCTCTGCTGATTGTAATAATAGGCATCAACTGCCTGCAATGAATACGGCAATGCGATTTGAACCCGATACACAGTATCTGAATCATCAATCGTAGCCGGTTCTGAGTCATAGTAATGATCAAACAGCAGATCATTGCTGTCATTCATATAAACATCATAGAAGAATGTATATGACGTATCATATAATGCCGCATCTGTATCATTAGATTCCACTGTTTTGTAGTCCTCACCCGATTCAACCTGCAGATTATAACGGATATTGCTGTTGGAAAGGGTATAGCTACTGTCTGTCTGACTGTCATCATACAGATATGCTGACAGTATCTGATCTGCATCATTCATCATGCTGCTTTTACAGCTGTCTGAATTCAGATATGTGCTTCCATCCAGTGATTCAACATAGCACCATGAAAATGCTCCATAGACACAGATAGCCCCGCATATACACAGCAGCACAATACATACCGTCTTCAGCAGCGTACTGCCACGCAGTCTGTTCTTTTTCATATCATGCATTTCAACGTTCCCCCATTCTATAACCCTGTCCCCAGACAACTTTCAGATACCTTGGGTCAGATGGCTCTATCTCGATCTTTTCACGAAGATGACGGATATGCACTGCTACAACTCCATCATTCGCTATTGGACTGTCATTCCATACTTCCCTGTATATTTCGCGGGATGAATATACTTTTCCAGGATGGCTCATCAGCAGCTTCAGTATTCCATATTCCATTGGTGTAAGAGATACAGGCTCATCATCTACCGTGACTGTTTTAGATAGATCATCCAGTACGATCGAACCAAGTCGAAGTGCTGTATTGTTCTCTTCAAGAGTCTGTGCACCGAATCTCATATACCTGCGCAGCTGAGAACGCACTCTTGCTACAACTTCTGCTGGATTAAATGGTTTTGTAATGTAATCATCGGCTCCGATATTCAACCCAAGCAATTTATCCGAATCCTCACTCTTCGCACTAAGAAGAATGATCGGCATATTGGCATTCTCTTCTCTCAGTTTTGCAATTGCTGATATACCATCCATCTGCGGCATCATAATATCCAGAAGGATCAGATCAACCTGCTTGCCCTTGACGATATCCAAGACCTGTTTTCCATTCTCTGCTGAAAGCAGTTCATACCCTTCCGATGATAGATATATCTTCAAGGCTGCTACAATGTCCGGATCATCATCCGCTATCAATACTCTTGGCATAGACCAAATCCCCCTTATTACACTTCAATTGTAAAGATTCTTTCCTTAAGAAAACAGCATCATAGCCATTAAGAAAGCTTTAAGATTCTTAATCTGTATATCTCAAACAAAAACAGATCCTACATTGTTATAGGATCTGTTATAGATGTTACAGCATTTACTGTTCTGTATACAGGAGCGGACGCTCCTTCTTCATAAAGTCACGGATCATTGCAGCATAATCTTCAGGATGATTCAGACTCAGCTCACCATGACTGTATCCTTCCAATACCTGCAGCCTGCTGTCCAGCAATGTGTCCTTTAGTATTTCTGCAGACCTGATCATCTTTTTCTGTTCCCTTCCGCCAGCCAAAATGAGTGCTTCTACTCTGGAATCATTCAGATCAGTCTTCTTAACATAGTAAGAGGATGCTTCCATAAAGCTGACAAGATCAGCTTTTTCTATTCTGCAGGTATCCTTATAGTAATCTTCAAAAAGATCCATGCGTATCTTCAGTGACTTGAACTGCAATTCAGAGAAATGTCTGTGCTTGATCAGCCCATAGCTCATATTCAGTGAAGCCTTCAGTATAGATGCAGGAATCTTCTCAGGAATAATTGAAGCACTTTCAATTACTGCATAATCACAGACATCTCTCTTCTGTGACAGCATCTCTATCAGTATCTGTGCGCCCAGTGACAGACCGCCAATCAGTTTCACTTTTCCGCCGTAATTCTTATCTATATACTCTATCAGTTCAGCAGCATTCTTCTCGATGGACGTAAATGGAGCATCACTGCCTCCATGTCCATCCAGCACAGGAATAACAACATGATACTCATCCTGCAGAAGTCTTGCCTCATCACGATAGTTCCACCATGAAAGTCCTCCTCCATGCAGGAAGAGAATCACTTCTCTGTTTTCTTTACCGTATTCAAATATTTTCATCTTTCAGCTCTCTTTTGGATCGTGGACATTATTGCACATCTAATGTTAACGTGCGGTGAAATTTTGTTCACGTAAAGGCTTTCATTTCAGTTAATTATGATGGCATTGTGCTGCCGACTTCCGTATGACTGATGCGTTCATAAAAGAAAGGTACATCCTTAAAAAGTGAACGCAGAAAATCAAACAGGATCAGCAGTTCAGCTGCTATGCATACCATGCCAAGGACAGACAGCAGATGCAATGTCATTCCTGAAGCCTGGGTTTCAAGTATATCTGAAAGTGAAGACAGCAATCCTATTCCATCTATCATTCCCCATAAAACCAGATAACGGACTGTAATTGCCCCAATAGAAGCTTTATGACCATTGCCATTACATACACGCAGACGGCATATTGCCTTGCCTGGACTCATACCATTGCTGCATACTGCATAAACCCACTGGATTGCAAAGAACATTCCGTATTCTACTGGTTTTTCAAACTGCCAGCTGCATTTGTTCATGATCAGAACCAGCTGAATTCCCAAAACAATGACTGCAAATATAATTGCATCCACAGCATCTGCAGACAGTCTTCGGATAATTGTCACATCCTTGCTGGACGCAATAGATTCCGCATCCAGATCTTTTCTCTTTGGCAGAAAGAATGTCAATGCAGGAGATATCACCCATCCTATAAGGCCGCCCAATGTATTGCATATCAGATCTTCAGTATCAAAAGTTCGATATGGAGCAGGATAATATCCATAAAGACCCGAAAGCTGTGTCAGTTCAAAGAATAAACTCAGCAGAAAACTCAGTATCACAGTTTTCTTAAAACTGCACTTGAAGTAATAGCGCAGATAGATACCAAAAGGAACAATCATCAGTACATTGAATGCAAGTTCATAGAAGTTGGCACTCTTAACAAATGCCATTATAGAATTCATGTCCCACGTAAAAGCATGCTTGGAAAAATACTCTGTTATGTTATTAAAAGGTATCAATTCTACATGGTTGGCATATCCAAACAGTGAAGTATCATTCTTATCAGGCAATGGCAATATGATCAGAAAATAGACTGTCAGCAGATAATAAACAAACGTAAAGAAGATCAATACCCTCAGCCACGGAATCGATCCGTATTTATGGTACTGATATAAAGCAAACGGCAGTGATATCACTAATGCAAGCATCGGGAATACTGCCAATGCAGTTGTCATTGAAAAAACATAGCCATTCATCATAATTGCCTCCTTCGCCCGCTTATTATACTCTGCTGAATACCGCGCTCCCTTACAATCCTGTAAGTACAATGCAGCAGTCATATAAATATCCTACCAAAAAGATGCTCGAAAAATTATCGAGCATCTTTCACCAGAAATACTTTATGAATTTTACGATTCTGCTGCAGTAACATTCAGATTCACTGCACCTGCGCTTTTATAAGTGTCCTCTTCATACGCCATAATCTTTACTGTATACTTTTTCTCAGTCGCATTATTACTGCTGTCAATCTCTATACTGGAAACATATTCACCAGGTTTCAGCAGTCCGCTTTCTCCAACACAGTCACCATCAGCATTCATTATCCTTGCCTTTAAGTAAATTGCATTGCTGTCAGGATTCGTTAAGTACAGTTGCATAACATCTCCGTCTATAACAGGTTCTCCGCACAGTATTACCATATAGCCGCTGACACTCATAGAAGAGTAGCTTTCCGGAGGACTGGATGGTTTTCCTTCTATAGCTGTGTCATCAAATGCAGGTTTGTTGAATATAACTTCAGTTCTTGGTTTACTGGATAATGCAAAAATCATAAAAACAATACTCACTGCACATATGACCCCAGCAACAGAATATATGATTTTCTTATTCATGAACATTCCTCCATGCTTCACAAATCATGGTAACAAAAAGCAAGGGCGGGCAGATATCTGCCCGCCCTAAGAAGTCAAAACTCAGGTTGGATTAGCTGGTGAAACTGAAAGTGTTGCAGATCCAATTGCTAAACCAGTTGCAGATATTGTTCCTGATGGAAGTGTTCCTGAAACATTGACAGTATATATCGATGAGGTAGAAGTATTTGTAGTAGCAGCATCCAAATAAGTTGCATTATTGGTAAAGCTGCCAGTAAAAATAAGATTTGCATCGGAATTTGTTGTATTGGCTATTGCCATGTCAATATTGATAGCGTGATTTGACTTATTCGTCACAGTTGCCAGAATGGCGTCGGCACTATCTCCTGCAGCCCCACCATTAGCTTGCCAAGTGTGTGTTGCAGTTCCATAACTTAGAGTATTTGGATCCCATGACGATGGCGTGTAAACATAATTAAACGTAGGATTATCCCAAACCACATCAATTGAATATACTGTTGCAGCTTCATTGATCGTTGTATTAGCTTGTACCGATCCTCCTGAATCACTGCCGGTTCCACCTGTCTGACTGACGTCAGTAGCGAATACCGGTACAGTAGCTGCTGCGAGTGAAAGACTGGATGCGAGTGCGAAAACCAATGATTTTCCCATAATCTTTTTCATAGTTTTTCCCTCCTAGAATATGGTTTCTTATGTATCAAACATTTCGAGTCTGTTCGAAATGCAATGACCTTTTCATGTACTTCTTACTGAACCGCAGCCGTTATTGCAATATCACTTGTCATGATTGCCTTTTCACCAGTGTCCGGATCATAGCTTGATATTCTCAGTACACCGTCATATCCACCTGCAGACAATTTAGAGGAAGCATCATTTTCCAGTGACAGCTGGGTAACCTGTGTGCCCGGCTTCATGATTCCAGATTCTGCAATAACGTTATCCTGAATAATCAGCTGCACGATTGTGTTCTGATTGGAACTGCTTGGATTTGCATAATACAGAGTCGCTGTCTGATCAGACAAGCTGATTGCTATATCTACAGAGTAGCTGATTGAAATTGCTCCTCCGCCTTTTGAAGATTCCAGCTTTTCCGTATCCTCATCATCAGTTATTGGCTCAGCATTTTCTTCGTCAGATGCTGGCGCATAATCTGGTGTGAGCACCGTAGGAGTACGGAAGAAGATTGCCCATACTCCAATACCGCAAGCACATACTGCAGCAGCACTGAGAAGGATCGGTATCCACAGGAAATGATGTGGGAAAGTATATACTGCCTCCTGTGCATTGTTTTTATTTACGAATCCGCCATTCTGATCATTGCCTGTTACTTTAGCGCCTTTGCAGTCAAAACTCTTAATGTACAGCGCGTACGATTCACCAGAGTATTTCTTTATCCCTTTTCTTACATAAGATTTCGGAAGTCCCGCACTGATTCTCAGCTCTGCATTGCGCAATTTCACTGAACTGTCAGAACTGATTCCGTAATTCCCCTTTTTACCATTCTGTGCATTGACTGTCAGGCTTCCTTTTCCATCTATGACTAGGGTACATTCGGAAGCTTTGATGCCAATTCCCTTTTCAATCGCATCAATCAGAATCGTATTGCTGCCTTCAATATGAATCTTCAGACTTCCATTCTGAACAAGCAACCCAATACTGACGTCTTCTTCACATAGACCTGAACCACTGTATCGATAGTTATGAAGTATAAGTTTCGTACCGTCATAGTAACCATATCCAGATACAGCATCCGGTTTCTCTGCAGTGATCTCTGCTGTGCTGCTCTTTAGATAGCAGCCAGCCTTCAGTTCAATGCCGCCGAGAATGATATGAGGTTCTCCTCTGTCAATATTCTTATTATCTAATTGTGTCATCTTGCAGCCTCTATTGATTCTATAAGTATTTTAATTATGCCTGCGCCACAAAAGTGCCACATCAAAATAAAACTTCTTCAGAAATCTGAAGAAGCTGTATGTATTAAATGTTTTCCAATTCGCTCAATGTCACTTCTGCCCAAGAATACTGTGACATATATTCACCCTTAAATGCATTGATTGCTGAGGGACTGTCTTTGATCCAGTCATAATAGTCACAATCAATCTGATCCGGCACTGTTCCTATCTTTCCCCATTCCTTGATCAGAATATTTTCTGGAAAACTGTTCAGCAGATCAACTCTGATATTTCTATAATATGATCCTTTATACTCATCTTCCCAAAGTACAGCAATGATCTCATTATTTGTACACATTGCTCCATGCCGGTCAATTAAATATGCAAACATTTCCTTTGTTTTGCTGTATTGAAACTTTACTGGTTTACCGTCAAGCCAGACTTCAAAGTTCCCAAAACAGCTTACGCGTACTCGTTTCTTCGAGGCCGGTGCAGCAACGGGATGGCGCAGATGTTTCAATTCTTCTGCTATTTTCTGAGGGGTAATTGGTTTCAATATATATCCACTTGCATGGATGTGAATCGCATCCATAGCATATTTGCTATAACCTGTAGTAAAGATGATATTGACCATTGGGTTTTTCTTCTTCAGGTGTTTTGCTAATTCAATGCCATTTGTATTTCTCATCTCAACGTCCAAAAAAGCAATATCAAAATCATGATTTTTCGCATACTTCAAAGCATCTGCAGGATTCTGAAATCCTTGTATATCCGCTCCCGCATCTACTTTCACTATTGAAGAAATCAGACCGCGCAATGCTATTTCTTCGTCATCAACTGCGATTGCTTTCATCTGCCTGCTCCCTTGGAATCACAACATTAACTTCCGTTCCAATTCCCTTACGTGAGTTTATTGTCATTTCTCCATTTATTTGCATCTTCAGTCTCGTTTTACATTATCAATGCCAACATGTGTTCTTCCATCATCCTGTGTTTCATATGGATCAAAGCCAACACCATCATCAGATACTGTTATACAATAGGAATCCGGTTTTTCCTTTACACGAAGCATAACAGTTCCACCTTCTGCTTTCTTCCCCACACCATATCGCACAGCATTCTCAACAATAGGCTGTATGCTCAGTGCCGGAACACAGAAATCCATAGTTTCAATATCATATACAACATTCAGTTTCTTATCGAAACGCATCTTTTCTAATGACAGATAAATCTGTATATGCTTCAGCTCCTGTTCAAATGGAACAGGTTCCGTTCTTTTAAGGGAATCAAGATTTCCTCTTAAATAATCCGAGAAATCTCCGATTGCCTGCTGTGCTTTCAATGGATCTTCTTCACAAAGATAATAAATTGAATTCAGCGAATTATATAGGAAGTGCGGTTGGATTTGGCTGAGCATGATAGAGATACGGCTTTGTGTCAATTCGGCTTTTCTTTCAGTCAGCTCTCTTGCATGCCATACATGCAGCTGCATGTCCAATAGCAGCATTCCTAGAAAAGAGCAGATATATGTAAATGCCATATTCGGAATATAATAGTCGATTATTGTACCTGAGAGCGGCAGCATTGCATAAAACAAGAACAGTATTTTATACTTGATATTCAGTTTCTTATCAATGCAAAGAATGATCATAGATGAGCCTAATGTAACAACTGCATATATATTAGTCATCCAGTAGCAGTTGCTAAGAATATACCTTCCTGCCGAATCTATCTGGAAATACATACCATTAAACACATTGGCAATCAAACCTATCAATGTAATCAGAAGTATGCCATCGGACAGCATAAACAAGACTCGGATAAAGCGTGATTCCGGTGTGATAAACAGTTTAAAATATCTAAGAAAAAAGAATACCATGGCAAAGCAGCTGACATAATCAATATACATGGTACTGCTCATTATTATCCTATATTCTGTTTTTCCATCCAGATACAATGTGAGGATATCTGAAGTAAGCATAATAAATAACGCTAAGTTCAAGACAATAGTTGGTGATCGTTGAAAACACCATAGTGAAACTCTTCGTATGCTTGTCTGAGATCA
>JBFLGD010000050.1:0-695 GCA_041859965.1 Bulleidia sp.
TGATCATCGGCTTTGCCAAGACTGCACCGGAAGAAGTCCGGGCGATGTATATCGAGTTATTTGATGAAAGCAAGGACGTTTATGAGCGCATCAACAGCTTCAAAATGAAATCATCCATCTTACTCGAAAAATATGGGAATGGAGCTGCACAGCATTATCAATACGAAAATGCGATTAGTGTATACCTGTGGTTACGCTATCCGGACAAGTACTATGTTTATAAATTTGGTGAAGTCAAATCGGTATCTGATGAACTTGAGAGTGATTACCGATTCAAAAAAGGAGCCTACGCCGACAACATTCGAAACTTCTTCAAGTTCTATGATGAAATCTGTGAAGAACTGAAGCAGGACACAGAACTGGTGAACTTATTCCGAAGCCAGTTGACCGCAGATTGCTATCCTGATCCGGAACTGAAAACGCTGACCTTCGATGTTGGATTTTACATTTCAAGGGAGTATTCAAAAAAAGGAGATAGCGTTTCCTCCGACAACGAGTGGTTCCCTTCTCAGGAAGAATATTCGCCTGGAATAACGGTTCAGGAATGGATTGCTCTCTTAAATGATAAAGATGTATTCACACAAAGCAGCCTTGAAATCATGAGGCGGTTCAAGGACTATGGCGGTGAGGCCACCTGTACTCAGCTTGCGGTGAAATACGGAGAAAGTAAGAACTATTATAATGCTTGGTCAGTC
>JBFLGD010000050.1:705-933 GCA_041859965.1 Bulleidia sp.
CGAGTGGTCGAGAAGACTGGCTGTCCGGTCATGCCACGTGATTCAGATAATTCCAGATGGTGGCCGGTCCTTTATGTTGGCAGGCATGCTACAAAAGATGAGGATGGCGGCTATATCTGGAAACTCCGGGGCGAACTTTCTGAAGCTCTGGATCAGGTCGATTGGAAGGATGTCGATCTTTACGCAAAGTCGGAAGACGGCGAGGAAGAACATGGATACTGGTGGCTG
>JBFLGD010000051.1:0-927 GCA_041859965.1 Bulleidia sp.
GGATTGAAACAGACTGTGTAATTGCGGCGTTGTGCTGCCGTAGGTGTCGCATCCCTCACGGATGCGTGGATTGAAACAATACAAAAGCGAGACTACCGTTCGATAATCTCGCTGTCGCATCCCTCACGGATGCGTGGATTGAAACCAAAATACAAGCAAAGTAGCGGCAGTAAAGCCCGCGTCGCATCCCTCACGGATGCGTGGATTGAAACTCTATGAAATCTAAAAGGAGGTATGAAAATGGGAAAGTCGCATCCCTCACGGATGCGTGGATTGAAACTATGATACCAACCTAGACGATATGGCAGGCCAGAGTCGCATCCCTCACGGATGCGTGGATTGAAACAGTCTGTGGCACCACCAGAAGTCCGTAGGGACATGATGTCGCATCCCTCACGGATGCGTGGATTGAAACATTATTCCAACTGTTTAGCCGCAGCTACTGGTATAGTCGCATCCCTCACGGATGCGTGGATTGAAACTAAAAATTAGATGTAAGGCACACCACACATATCAGTCGCATCCCTCACGGATGCGTGGATTGAAACTGAAATTCTACACCATACTTACTCTGCGTATGATTGTCGCATCCCTCACGGATGCGTGGATTGAAACGCCTTACAATGGATACAGCATGCCCCTCTACTACGTCGCATCCCTCACGGATGCGTGGATTGAAACTACGCAGATGGACTAAAGATTGAGCAAAATAACGGTCGCATCCCTCACGGATGCGTGGATTGAAACCCATTTATTATTCTGTTCGTTTACATAGGCAAGAGTCGCATCCCTCACGGATGCGTGGATTGAAACCCATACTCGCGGTGTACGCCATCAACGCGTTCTACCGTCGCATCCCTCACGGATGCGTGGATTGAAACGTGATAAATATTAAGAATGCGGATGCAACCACCACAGTCGCATCCC
>JBFLGD010000052.1:0-917 GCA_041859965.1 Bulleidia sp.
ATTATTTTATAGCCCAATTTTACTGCATATTCCAGTCGCATCCCTCACGGATGCGTGGATTGAAACTATACATCGGAGGACATGCGGCAATGGCCGGGGTGTCGCATCCCTCACGGATGCGTGGATTGAAACTTATTGCAATCGGTCCCGGAGGATGGGCTATATTGGTCGCATCCCTCACGGATGCGTGGATTGAAACCCGTTGAGGAATACGGTGAATCCCTTGATTATATGTCGCATCCCTCACGGATGCGTGGATTGAAACTTTATACCAAGCTTAATAATGAAGCTTTGATTGAGTCGCATCCCTCACGGATGCGTGGATTGAAACCACCATATGACCCACCCTTGAAAGTGACGGCCCGTCGTCGCATCCCTCACGGATGCGTGGATTGAAACATGATACGCCCACCAGTCACAACCCAAATAAACCTGTCGCATCCCTCACGGATGCGTGGATTGAAACTTGAATTTTGGCAATAGGTACGGTAATGTGATCGCAGTCGCATCCCTCACGGATGCGTGGATTGAAACTCTCCAACCATAGACAGGAACTACAGCAGTGGCTAGTCGCATCCCTCACGGATGCGTGGATTGAAACGCTCCTGCCGTACTACCCACAACAGTATCGTAATAGTCGCATCCCTCACGGATGCGTGGATTGAAACCCAATTATTACAAAAAGCCTACAAAAGGCCTATGGTCGCATCCCTCACGGATGCGTGGATTGAAACTATAAGCCTCCCGTTTTTTACTTTCACTCACCTGGGTCGCATCCCTCACGGATGCGTGGATTGAAACCGAATTGGCGGGATATGATGGGAGAGATTAAAAAGTCGCACCCTCACAGGTGCGTGGATTGAAACCCATGGGGGAGCGACGTAAGGTGGTACCGATGGCAGGTCGCACCCTCACAG
>JBFLGD010000053.1:0-260 GCA_041859965.1 Bulleidia sp.
GATGGCTAATATAAATGTAGGCAAAAATGTTACTGTCATTCCGGCTCGAAAACGGGTTGGCAATACAGTATCAACAGAAAATATACCGAAACTCAGAGTTGCAGCCTACTGTCGTGTTTCTACGGATACAGATGAACAGGCTACAAGTTACGAGGCACAGGTGGAGCATTACACAGATTTCATTAGGAAAAATACTGAATGGGAGTTTGCAGGCATATTTGCAGATGACGGTATCTCAGGCACAAACACGAAAAAGCGTG
>JBFLGD010000053.1:270-887 GCA_041859965.1 Bulleidia sp.
ATTGACATGATTATTACCAAGTCCATCAGCCGATTTGCTCGTAACACCTTGGATTGTCTAAAGTACATTCGTGACCTAAAGGCAAAGAACATTCCGGTATATTTTGAAAAGGAAAATATTAATACAATGGATGCCAAGGGTGAGGTGCTCCTAACCATTATGGCGTCCTTAGCACAACAGGAAAGTCAGTCACTTTCACAGAATGTTAAACTTGGTCTTCAATACAGATACCAACAAGGCAAAGTGCAGGTCAACCATAACCGATTTCTTGGATATACAAAGAACGAGGATGGAAACCTTATCATTGAGCCAAAAGGTGCTGAGGTTGTAAAGCGAATTTTCAGAGAGTACCTTGAGGGCGAGAGCCTCGCAGGAATTTGTAAGGGTTTGATGAAAGACGGAATTTACACAGCGGCGGGCAATTCAAAATGGAGACCAGAAACAGTCCAAAAGATACTGCAGAACCTAAGCCTCTCGATTTTGATACAATGTAACGATAGCGGATATGTGAAAAAGTCTGAGAAATACAGCGCTTTCAGCGTTTTTGACAGGTGGCGGCGTTCAGTAGATGTGCTTCTGAACAGCCGCTCTTTTTATGCCCGGAGAGCCAAAAAAGC
>JBFLGD010000054.1:0-835 GCA_041859965.1 Bulleidia sp.
CGATGAATAACGAAATGAATATTGGAACACGTCAGATGAGAACAATCTCGTCTGATTTTAAAATTCGGGAAACGTCAGACACAAACGAAAAGCGAATTGAAGGCTATTTCGCTGTGTTTGACGGCACATACGATATGGGAGACGGAATGAGTGAGAGCATTGATCCGCATGCGTTTGACGAAACGATAAGCGGTGATGTTCGTGCTCTGGTCAACCACGATACGACACTGGTCATTGGCAGAACTTTGGCACGCACGCTAGATTTAAAAATCGATGCGCACGGACTTTGGGGGAGCATCTTAATCAATCCGAACGATCAAGATGCGCTGAATGAGTACGCACGCACACAGCGTGGCGATGTCAACCAGTGTTCGTTTGGATTCGACATTCTAAGCGAAGACACCGACGTCAACGCAGATGGTTCAATCCACTGGACGATCAGAAAAATCAAACTGTACGAAGTATCTGTATGCACATTCCCTGCATACGAAACAACTGAAGTGTCAGCACGCTCAGCAGATGCAAAAAACATCCGCAAGAAGTCGCTTGATGCTTGGAAGATTCGCATGTCAAACAAATTGAAAGGGGCAAAAAAAGATGGCACTGAAAGCGCTGATTCTGAGAAAGAAGATTGACGGTCTGAAGAAGAGATCAGACGAAATAGAAAACAATCTTGCAGAACTCAGAAAGAAGTCTGAAGAGTTCAAAACTCGTGAAGCTGAACTCGAAGCAGATGTGAATGAAGTCAATGACGAAACATCTGATGAGGATAAGAAAACAGTTGAGGACACAGTCGAAGCATTCGACAAGGAAAAGTCCGAAAACGATGCATCCG
>JBFLGD010000055.1:0-810 GCA_041859965.1 Bulleidia sp.
AGGCGTTTATAGCACATTAAAAATATAGTTTCAATCCACGCATCCGTGAGGGATGCGACTATATCAGCCTCTTCCCGTATATAGAAAGTATTACCAGTTTCAATCCACGCATCCGTGAGGGATGCGACTTTTTTACCTCCGTGACCTTACGTTCATTAGCGTATGTTTCAATCCACGCATCCGTGAGGGATGCGACATATATCCAGGAGGTTTTTCCTGGTCATCTACTGGGTTTCAATCCACGCATCCGTGAGGGATGCGACGTTGAAACTGAGTTTACTGCTCCTGCAGTACCCAGTTTCAATCCACGCATCCGTGAGGGATGCGACAAGACACCACTGGCCCTAGTAGGCGTTTTAACCCAGTTTCAATCCACGCATCCGTGAGGGATGCGACGGTGGTAAAGCCAATGTCTTGGAATGATTTCACAGTTTCAATCCACGCATCCGTGAGGGATGCGACTTAAAGCGTATTGCTATCGAAGATGCACGAATAGCGTTTCAATCCACGCATCCGTGAGGGATGCGACACAGTCGGGGCAGTGCCCTCTTTGGTATTATCCAAGTTTCAATCCACGCATCCGTGAGGGATGCGACTTGTTGCGGTCAGAGCCGATATAAAGATAACCGCCGTTTCAATCCACGCATCCGTGAGGGATGCGACCAGTTGCAGTACCTGATTTCTTTTCCTTCACAACGTTTCAATCCACGCATCCGTGAGGGATGCGACCATCACCGTGCAGATCCACCAGTCGCTTGATCTCAAGTTTCAATCCACGCATCCGTGAGGGATGCGACCTCCCAACACATG
>JBFLGD010000056.1:0-775 GCA_041859965.1 Bulleidia sp.
ATTTGCGATTATGAAGGATTACTGCGCATTTTTAAGGAACATTCTATCGATGGCGTGATTCATTTGGCGGCCGAGAGCCATGTAGACCGTTCCATTACCGATCCGTTTTCTTTCGCCCGCACCAATGTGCTCGGCACCCTCAACTTGCTCGAAGCTGCGCGGCAGACCTGGCAGCCCGATTTCACGGGGAAACGGTTCTATCATATTTCCACCGACGAGGTTTACGGGGCGCTGTCGTTTGACGATGCTGCATTTTGCGAAACCAACCGCTACGATCCGCATTCGCCCTACTCGGCTTCGAAAGCATCTTCCGACCATTTTGTAAGGGCCTATCACGACACGTACGGGCTACCGGTTATTCTTTCGAACTGCTCCAACAATTACGGGCCTTATCAGTTCCCTGAAAAACTGATTCCTTTATTTATCAACAACATCCGTCACAATAAAGCATTACCGGTTTATGGAAAAGGGGACAATGTGCGGGACTGGCTGTATGTAGAAGATCATGCGCGGGCCATCGACCTGCTGTTTCATAATGGAAAAAGCGGGGAGACTTATAATATAGGGGGTAAAAACGAATGGAAGAACATCGATCTCATTAAGGCGCTGATTCGAACCGTCGACCGCTTGTTGAACCGCCCCGAAGGCAGTTCGGACAAACTGATTACCTATGTCACCGACCGTGCGGGTCACGACCTGCGCTATGCTATCGACTCCTCCAAGATTACTCACGAACTGGGATGGCATCCTTCCGTCGCTTTCGAAGACGGAATTG
>JBFLGD010000057.1:0-769 GCA_041859965.1 Bulleidia sp.
GAAAATGACGGAGAAGAGAAAAATACCGGAGAAGAGAAAAATACCGGAGAAGAGAAAAATGACGGAAAGAACGATTTACCCGATCCGGAATGACGGGAATCAAAAGCTTGCTTTTTTTGAAGTGGAAACAAGGATAAAACAAAAAAGCGGCGAATTGTAATAAAAACGGCAAAACGGGGAGTGCGATATGACAGAGATTCGATTTGTAAAGAACCGGAATCCGAAGACAAAGCCAAAGGACAAGGAACTGGGGTTCGGTAGATATTATACAGATCATATGTTTGTCATGGATTATGAAGATGGCAGAGGATGGTATGATCCACGGATTATACCCTATGGCCCCTTTGAGGTGGAACCGGCTGCTATGGTATTTCATTATGGCCAGGCAGTCTTTGAGGGTGTGAAGGCATATTGGGATCAGAACGGAGAGCCGGTTTCCTTTCGTCCCTTTGAAAATATAAAGCGGCTGAATCGCTCTGCGAAGCGACTATGCATTCCCACACTGGACGAAGATCTGGTCTGGAAGGGATTGAAGAAACTGTTGGAGATTGAAAAGGATTGGATTCCGAAAGCAGAAGGAACCTCCCTTTATATTCGCCCGCTGATTATTGCAACGGATGTTTCCCTGGGAGTCCGTCCTTCGCATACGTACCGGCTTTTTATCCTGTTGTCTCCTGTCGGTGCCTATTATGAGGAAGGAATGAAACCGATCCGGATCTATGTCACCGATGAATATGTTCGTGCTGCCCAGGGCGGAGCCGGGTTTGCC
>JBFLGD010000058.1:0-274 GCA_041859965.1 Bulleidia sp.
GCCTGCTCGATGTAGTTGTCGTTGTTAAACTGTGATTTTAATTCATTTACTGTGTTTTCCATGTTATCTGCTCCATTCCTCTATTAACCGTTTCCACTCATTTACTGCCTGCTCCTCTGTTAACCCTGTTACCAGTTCTGGGCCCGTGCAAATTGTGTACGTTCCGTCTGCCGCCTGCTCGATGTAGTTGTCATTGTTAAACTGTGATTTTAATTCATTTACTGTGTTTTCCATGTTCTTTGTTCCCTCTCTCTCTTTATACTTACTATTATAC
>JBFLGD010000058.1:284-768 GCA_041859965.1 Bulleidia sp.
ATACGGCATTGCCGGATGATGTCAATAGTTTTGAGAATAATATTTACAAATCATCGTTTTTAAAGATATATATGCATAGATTTAGCATTATAGAAAACACGTTTGTATGCTACCGTGTATGCTACCGCAGAAAAAACTAGTGTTCATAAGCATAAAAAGACAGCCTTATCGGCTGCCTTTTTCCATATCCTTTTGTATCAGATTTTTGATGTACTCGCTTTTTGACGGTTGTTTGTCCAACCAGTCGCATATTTCCATGTCCTCATCGCTGTCCTTACGCAGCATGATTTTGACCTGTTTGTAATTGGTTGCGTAATTCCGCAGATACTCAGCTCTATCAGTTTTCATTTGCCAAACTTTCGAGCAGATCATTGACGTCCTCGGCTGTCATTCCGTCTCTGTCAACGACACCGCTTATTGTATAAACGTAATCACCGTCACTCATTGTCTCAACTATTTTGAGTGGATCAGTGTCATTATAGGC
>JBFLGD010000059.1:0-743 GCA_041859965.1 Bulleidia sp.
GGATTGAAACACCAGACCGATAATCCAGATAGATCCCGGATGTAGGTCGCATCCCTCACGGATGCGTGGATTGAAACAACTAAATGGGAGAGAATGCTACTTAAGGTTATTGTCGCATCCCTCACGGATGCGTGGATTGAAACCAGCCACCCGGGCCAGGTACTGGGCAGCGGTATAGTCGCATCCCTCACGGATGCGTGGATTGAAACTTTGATAGCCGCTTAATCTCCACCTGGCCGGCAGGTGTCGCATCCCTCACGGATGCGTGGATTGAAACGCTGAATATCCCGGCGTGATGGTGTTGCAACTATCGTCGCATCCCTCACGGATGCGTGGATTGAAACTGCGAAGGCCTGCCCGGGCGTTACTCTTGACTCTGTCGCATCCCTCACGGATGCGTGGATTGAAACACTTTTGGTGGGCATAAATACGTACCCACTGGAGTCGCATCCCTCACGGATGCGTGGATTGAAACATTAAGGTCTTTCGTCACATATCGCCGGGCAGGAGTGTCGCATCCCTCACGGATGCGTGGATTGAAACCTCGCTGAAACTCAATCTCTCGACTGGCCCAGAGTGTCGCATCCCTCACGGATGCGTGGATTGAAACCTGATATGACTATGACCTCTAACCCGGCTTTAGAGTCGCATCCCTCACGGATGCGTGGATTGAAACACCAGACCGATAATCCAGATAGATCCCGGATGTAGGTCGCATCCCTCACGGATGCGTGGATTGAAAC
>JBFLGD010000005.1:0-122791 GCA_041859965.1 Bulleidia sp.
CTCTATCTCAGTTCCTGTAAAACCGCCTGTAAATCCAAATGCAATACTAGGCATATCGAGTCCTGCAAGCACAGCAGATACGTTGATGCCTTTGCCGCCGGCAAGAATCATATCGTCTTTCGTTCGATTGATCATACCCATTTGGAACCTGTCCGTCTTTACTATATAATCCAGTGATGGATTCAATGTCACCGTGTAGATCATCTTATGCATCTCCTTAATTTCACATTTCAATTCTACTATAACGGGCTAAAAAATCGGTGCATATCCTAAGATACGCACCGATCATTTCAAATTAATTGTACAGCCCGCTCAGATAATGAAGTACTTGGCAATAAAGAGAACTGTCAGTACATACATCAAAGCAGACATGCCCTTTGTATCCTTCAGAAGGATATGAATAATCGTATAGGAGATGATGCCTAATGCGATACCATCAGAGATGGAATACGCAAAGCCCATCATTACGATAGTGATGAAACATGGAATTGCATCGTCCAGTTTTGTCCAGTTGATCTTTCCAACCTGCTGCATCATCAGGAATCCCACAACGATCAATGCCGGTGCAGTAGCGAAGGAAGGGATTGTCAGGAATAAAGGAGAAAGGAACAGAGCCAGCAGGAACAGAATACCCGTTGTTACAGAAGTAAGTCCTGTACGTCCGCCCTCAGCAATACCGGAGGAAGACTCAACAAATGTTGTGATTGTAGAAGTACCAAGGCATGCACCTACAGCTGTACCAACAGCGTCTGCTAACAGAACGCCCTTAATCTGCGGAAGCTTGCCTTCTTCATCCAGCATATCAGCCTTTGATGCACATCCGATAACAGTTCCCAGTGTATCAAATACATCAACAAACAGGAATGCAAAGATAACAACAATGAAGTCAACCGTATGCGAAGCAATGAACTCAAAATCGAATTGGAACATTGTCGGTGCCATTGAATTAGGCAGTGAGAATATAGCAGTCGGTATAACAGAATAAAATCCATTAGCAGCGTCCGGTACGTAGAGACCGGTCAGCTGGCATACAATGCCGAGAGCCCATGTGATCAGAATGCCATACAGCATATAGCCCTTGACGCCCTTGATGAGCAGATAGAAGATCAGAAGTACGCCGATCAGTGCAAGCATAACGGTAATGCCTACAGTGTTGAATGTTCCAGCCTTGAATGCAGAAGTAAATGTCTGCAGTGTTACAAGTGTAGAACCGTCAACGATGATCTTGGCATCCTGCAGTCCAATAAAGGTAATGAAGAAGCCGATACCTACAGAGACAGCAATCTTGATCTGTGAAGGAATGGCATTGAAGATTGCCTCACGGATACTTGTCAGTGACATGATGATGAAGATGATACCTTCAATCAGAACTGCTGTCAGAGCAACCTGCCAAGGATATCCCATTGTGCCGCAGACTGTGTATGCAAAGTATGCATTCAGTCCAAGACCTGCAGACAGTGCAAATGGCGTATTGGAGAAAGCAGCCATGCAGAAGCAGGCAATTGCTGAAGCTACAGCTGTAGCTGTCAGGATAGAACCGGCATCCATACCGGAAGCACTCAGAATGGATGGGTTCAGGGCCAGGATATAGACCATGGTCATGAATGTTGTGAGTCCGGCAACGATTTCAGTCTTAGCAGATGTGCCGTGCTCCTTAAGCTTAAAAAGCTTTTCAAGCATAAATATAATTCCCCTCTTTCCTACTTCATAGCGTAACAAACAAAAAAGTTCCCCTGCGAACATGAATCCCCTCACATTCGCAGAAGAACACTTAAATCACGATCGTAGTCCGGAAGTTATGGCATCCGGGTAGAGACACTCTCGCCTATTCGAAAGCATATACGATATGAAGGATATGCCTATTATACTCGAAAGGTCTCCTTTTAAAAGATATTTTTTCACTGTAACCGGTTACTCATAAGTTTTTTCTTCATCACCGATTCCTAGGTGCAGAACAGACAGATATGGCTTCTTCTTACCTCTTCTGTATATCATAACGTGCATGATATTCCGTATTGGATCATCCGCAATCAGTTCAGTTCTTTTTATACTAGTATCACCGAAAGTACACAGCAGATCTGTCAGAAGAAAAGGATCTTCTTTCAGCACTCTGTGGAAATTCAGTGAACTTACACCTCCTTTCCATATCATTCTCTGCTTAATGCCCTTCATTAATTCGCGCTGATCATCATTCATGATACGTCCCCCTGCCATAGCCTTACCATGAAATGCTCTGATTCCTCAAAAAAAGGGAGCTGCTTATGCAGTTCCCTAGTTTGACTGATGTCTAATGACGTTAGTCTGCTACGTAAGGCAGCAGTGCCATCTGACGAGCACGCTTGATAGCGACTGTCAGCTTTCTCTGATACTTCGCACGAGTACCTGTGACACGTCTCGGAGTGATCTTTCCGTTGGCGCTGATGAACTTTCTAAGAAGTTCAACATCTTTATAGTCAATATACTCGATATGGTTCTTTGTGAAGTAGCAGACCTTTCTGCGGCCCATTCTCTGTTTTCTGAATGCCATTGTCTGTTCTCCTTCTATTTGTCTTTCTTTCAGAATGGCAGGTCATCGCTGGAAATATCCAGTGAGGATCCGTCATCTGCACTTCCACCAGCAGTCTGCGGCGCAGACTGCTGTGTGTAATCCTGCTGTTCAAAGCTGCTGTCATATCCGCCCTGCTGTGATCTTGATTCAGACTGCTGTCTGGATTCAAGAAGCTGGACATTATCACATACAACCTCGGTCACATAGACCTTTGTGCCATCCTGTCTGTCGTAATTGCGTGTCTGGATTCTTCCTTCAACCCCGACCAGTGCGCCCTTGTGAGCATACTGTCCTAGGAAGTCAGCACTCTGTCTCCATGCCACACAGCTGATAAAGTCAGCTGATGGCTGGTTTCCAGTACCCTGCTGCTTGGAACCTCTGCGATCGCATGCGACGGTAAATGAAGCTACCGATAGGCCGCTCTGAGTCTTTCTGACTTCAACGTCCTTCGTTAATCTTCCTACCAATACGACACGGTTGATCATGTTACTTGCTCTCCTTGGCTGGAGCTTCGTCACGAGTAACCATGAAACGGACAACATTGGAATTGATACGCATCAGACGATCATATTCCTTGACTGCCGCATTGTCTGCTTCGAAAGCAGAAACAACATAGTAACCCTTTGTCATATCATCAATAGGATATGCGAATTCACGCATTCCCCACTCATCTGTCTTATTGATCTTAGCACCGTTATCGGTGAGGATCTTGTCGAGGGATTCGATAAGAGCTTTTCTCTTGTCGTCCTCTACAGATGCATTGATGATGTACATGACTTCATACTTCTTCATTCTGTACACCTCCTTCTGGACTAATGGCCATTTCTGGCAAGGAGTGGGATTTCCACTCGCCTAAATATGTTACCAGTTTTTCTGCACAATGTAAACAAAAATCAGCCCATGCAAAATGTTCCGAAGGAATGAATTTCAGTACCTTCTGAAGGAATACACTCTCAGGTTCCTTTCGTGTTATCATACTCACGGGGGTAATACTCAGGGAGTTTATGAAAGATGTGAGCTTTTTTTATGCTCCTCCCTGTGCAAGTATATGAAATATGAAACTTTCAATGAAACAGACACAGCCAAGTACAGAATTTGATGCATTCATTGCTGCTCATCCGTACGGTCATTATATGAAGACCACGATGTGGGCAAAGGAAATGGAATATGAGGGGAATCATCCCCGTTTCTTTGTGTTTACAGATGAAAACAACCATATGGTTGGTACCGCCATGGCCGTATATAAGAAATGGCTGGGTCAGCCGTATCTCTATATACCATGGGGACCGTGTATTGACTATGAAGATCCAGATACAGTGACACAGGTGTTTACTCTCCTGAAGAACTATGGTGCTTCACAGCATGTTATCTTTTTAAGAACCGATCCGAATGTCCTGCGCAAATGCCATGATATTAAAGGCAATGACATAGAAGGACCAAATCACGAATATGTAACTGAGATACTGAAGAGCCTCGGCTATCATCATAAAGGATATGGCTATGCCTATAACGCATCCTGGACCAACCGCTACACTCTGATCGTTGATCTTCATGATGACATGGATACTGTAGAAAGCAGATTCACCAAAGTCAGACAGCGTTCCCTGCGCAAGTCAAGAAAACTCGGACTGGAAACACGTATCGGCGGAAAGGAAGATATTCCTCTGATCTGTGAACTGGAAAAACAGCTCTTTGCGATCAAGGCCAATAAACCGCATACTCCTGAATTCTTCGAAAATATCCTGGACTCTCTAGGCGATCATGCGGCGGTATATGTAACCTCCTGCAATCTGAAATATGCTATCGAGGTTCTGGAAAAAGAGCTGAATACGAAACAGATGCAGAAAGATGCTTCTGCGCATGATCGTCAGGTGAAGGAAATTGAACACCTAAGAAGTTTAATGAATCAGTATGGAGAGAAAGTGGATGTTGCTGCAGGACTGTTTGCACGTCTGGGCGATAAGAGCTGGGATCTCTATATTTATAACCACAAGGCTTTCGGATTTCTGAAGGTAACAGACCCGCTTCATCGCTTTGTCATGGAGGATATGAAGAATCATGGTGTTCTGCAGTATGACATGGTCGGTTTCAGCGGATGCACGGATAAGAAGGACTACAACTACGGTCTGTACAACTACAAGTCTTCATTCGCTCCTGAATTTATTGAAAGAATAGGTCAGTTTGACTATGTTTACAATGAAGGTGCCTGGAAGCGTTTCAACTGGGGAAGACTCAATGTCAACCGTGTAAAGCGCAGATGGTATATTCTTCGCTATAAGAGAAATGAAAGGGAAGACTGATTTCCCATCATTGTATTGTTTATGTGAACATTTTGTGCAGATAGTATTCACGCAGTATTAACATTGAAATGCTATTCTTTTCCATCGTACGAAATAGATGATTTGAATGATGGAGGTCAAGAATGAAAATTTCAATGAGACAGACACAGCCCGGCAGTGAATTCGATGCTTTTATTGCCGGTCATCCATATGGTCATTATATGAAGACCGAGATGTGGGCAAGAGAAATGGAAGCGGAGGGAAATCATCCCCGCTTCTTTGTATTTACTGATGAAGACAGCAGAACAGTCGGTACTGCAATGGCTGTTTATAAGAAATGGCTTGGACAGCCATATCTGTATATACCATGGGGGCCATGCATTGACTATGAGGATCCTGACACGGTAAAGCAGGTATTCACTCTTCTGAAGGATTATGGTGCTTACCAGCATGCTGTCTTCCTGAGAACAGATCCGAATGTACTGCGCAGATGTCATGATATTAAAGGAATCGTCATTGATGGACCTAATCATGAATACGTAACGGATACACTGAAAGAGATCGGCTATCATCACAAGGGATACGGCTATGCCTACAATGGATCCTGGACGAACCGCTATACTCTGATTGTTGATCTTCATGATGATATAGATACTATTGAAGGCAGATTTGATAAGGTCAGACAGAGATCTATTAAAAGAGCACGTACGCATGGTGTCACTACCAGAATTGGCGGTCGAGAAGATCTGCAGAGACTGTGTGAACTGGAAATGCAGCTGATGCATATCAAAGGAAACAAGCCTCATGATATTTCCTACTTTCAGAATATTCTTGACTGTCTGGGAGATCATGCAGTTGTATACATCACCAGCATTGATCTGAATGCTATGCAGCATGCGATTGAGGAAGAACTGAAGGATAAGAAATATATTAGAGATGTAAAGGCACGTGAGAAACAGGAAAGAGAACTGAAGCACGTACAGCTTCTGAAAGAAGGCTATGGTATAAATGTAGATATCGCTGCCGGTCTCTTTGCAAGACTTGGAGATAAGAGCTGGGATCTGTATACATATAATCACAAGGCATTCGGTTTCATACGTCCGGTTGACAGTATGCATCTCTTTGCTATGGAGAACATGAAGAAACACGGCGTTCTGCAATATGACATGGTTGGTTTCAGCGGATGCACAGATAAGAAGGACTATAACTACGGTCTTTACAACTACAAGGCTTCTTTCGCTCCAGCATTTATTGAAAGAATCGGACAGTTCGACTTTGTTTATAACGAAAAAGCATGGAAGCGTTTCAATTGGGGAAGACTCAATGTCAATCGTATAAAACGCAGATGGTATATCCTGCGCTATAAACGTGACAAAGACTGAAAAATGTCTCTATACAGTGCATTGCACAGTATGGAGACATTTTTATTGTTATGCAGATATTACCTGACGATCATCTTCAGCCGAATCCTCAAGATCCATATAGACACCGTTGACCTTATACTTCTTAAGAATGAACATTGTCTCGGTTCCCGCCACACCGGAAATAGGGGCAAGCTTTTCACCGACAAAGTCCGCTACTTCACGCATCGTTCTTGCATTGATATTGACCATAAATTCAGAAGAACCGCTGACCAGATACAAACCAGACACTTCCGGGAATCTTGCAATCTTTTCAGCAATCTTATCATAGCCAGTACCTGCTTCTGTGCTGCACTTCACTCCGATAACAGCATCCACGTGATCAATATTTGCCTTATTCCAGTTAATGACTGTGTGGTAGCCGCAGATGATCCTTTTCTTTTCAAGATCTTTTTTTGCTTTAGCTGTATCCTCTTCACTTTCACCGAGAATATCAGCCAGATCAGTAACGCTGCCGGCAGGATTCTTAGCCAGCATCTGCAGAAGTTTCATTTCATCCATGATTGTTCTCCTCCTTGAGTTCATTCAGGAACTCACCGATTCTCTTCATTGCTTCCTGAAGATGATCCAGACTGTACGCATATGAGATCCTTGCAAATCCCTCTCCGCTGTCGCCGAAAGCAGTGCCAGGTACAATCGCTACTTTCTTGCTATAGATCAGACGTTCGCAGAATTCATTGCTTGATAGACCTGAACTGCTGATATTCGGGAATACATAGAATGCACCGCGGGGTTCAAATGTATGCAGTCCCATTGCATTCAGTTTTCTGACACAGTACTTACGTCTGTAGTCATATTCTTCCCGCATCTTCTCAATTTCATCATCACATTCCTTTACTGCTGTGATAGCAGCGTATTGAGATGTCGTTGGCGCTGTCATGATACATGACTGATGGATCTTGATCATCGTCCTGATCAATGGTGCTGGTCCTACTGCGTATCCAAGTCTCCAGCCTGTCATTGCGAATGATTTCGAGAAACCATTTACAACAATAGTTCTGTCCTTCATGCCTGGAATATGTGCAATGGATTCATACTTGATATCTCCATAAACCAGTTCTGCGTATATCTCATCCGAAAGAACAATGACATCTGTTCCTTCAAGTACTTTCTCTATACCAACTAAGTCCTCATGTCTTAATACAGCCCCAGTGGGATTGTTAGGATAGGACAGTATCAGCATCTTAGTTTTCGGTGTCAGCGCCTTCTTGACCTGTTCCGGTGTAACTCTGAATTCATTCTCTTCCAGTGTCTGAATGGAAACAGGCTTTCCTCCTGTCAGTGTTGTAATTGGTTCATAGCTGACATAGCATGGCTCCGGAATAATGACCTCATCGCCGGGATTCACCAGTGCTCTGATAGCCAGATCAATGGCTTCCGATCCGCCGACTGTAACAATCATATCGTCAGGTGAATAGTGCAGATCATATCTTCTTTCCATAAATGCACTGATTCCTTTTCGCAGTTCCAGAAGACCTGCATTTGACGTATATTTTGTTCTGCCCAGTTCCAGAGAATGAATTGCACACTCTCTTACAGGCCATGGTGTCTGGAAATCAGGTTCACCGACACCCAGTGATATGCAGTCCGGCATATCCGCTGCCAGAGAGAAGAATTTCCTGATACCTGATGCCTTCATTTTTAATGCTTTATCTGACTGTATCTTCTCGTAATCAATCATGAGCAACCTCGCATTTTCCCCATTATACACTGATTGACAGCCACGTAAATCTGTCAGTCTTCGCTCTTCAGTTCGTAGATCATATCTCGTAATTCAGCAGCTCTTTCAAAGTTCAATGAAGCAGCCGCTTCCCTCATTTCTGTTTCCATGCCGGCAATCATCTTCGTCCTGTCAGTCTTGTTCATCTTGGCCTTCTTGCTGATATACTGTGCCGCCATCTTCTTTGTTTCCTTGCCATGAATGACATCTTCGACCTTCTTGACGATCGTATGCGGTGTAATACCATGTGCTTTATTGAAATCATCCTGGATCATTCTTCTTCTTTCGGTCTCTTCAATCGCTGCGCGCATGGAATCTGTCATAACATCTCCGTACATGTATACTTCACCATGTTCATTGCGGGCAGCTCTGCCGATTGTCTGTATCAGAGAGCGTTTGGATCTTAGGAATCCTTCCTTATCTGCATCAAGGATGCAGACAAGCGATACTTCAGGAATATCCAGACCTTCTCTTAGAAGGTTTATACCAACAATTGCATCCACTTTTCCGACACGGAGATCCTGTATGACCTGTGCTCTCTCCAGGGTTTTTGTTTCATGATGGAGATAGGAAACATGATAGCCTCTCTCCCTGAGATAGTCTGTCAGATCCTCCGCCATACGTACCGTAAGTGTCGTAATCAGAACACGCTCATTCTTGGCTATTCTCTTATCCAGTGCTTCACATATATCATCCACCTGACCATGTGTTGGCTTTACTGTAATTCTAGGATCCAGCAGGCCGGTAGGACGGATTATCTGTTCGGTCACATGATGATCGACTTCATCCAATTCATAGTCACCCGGCGTAGCAGAACAGTAGATGACCTGATTGATCATTCCCTTGAATTCATCAAAAGTCATAGGTCTGTTATCCAAAGCTGAAGGCAGACGGAAACCATAGTCCACAAGAACCTGTTTTCTCTGTCGGTCTCCGTTGTACATACCTCTTACCTGCGGCAGAGATACATGCGACTCATCCACGAACATCAGAAAATCCTTTGGAAAGTAGTCAAACAGGTTCCATGGTCTCTGCCCGGTCTTACGGTTGTCAATGTGCATAGAATAATTCTCTATACCTGCACAGTATCCATTCTCACGAAGTGCTTCAAGATCAAATCTTGTACGCTGTTCCAGTCTCTCAGCTTCAAGCAGTTTCCCATTATCCTTATAATACTTCAGGCGGGCATCGAGTTCTGTCTCAATATCATTGCACGCCCGCAGCATTGCAGTCTTGCTGCGAGCATAGCCTGAAGCAGGGAAAATATTGTAGAACTCATATGCCTGAATCGTATGTCCAGTCACTGGATCTACTTCCGATATGCGATCCACTTCATTGCCAAAAAGCTCGATTCTTATGTTGAACTGCGTCGTATAGGATGGTGTCAGATCAATCACATCTCCTCTGACACGGATCGTTCCGCGCGACTGCTCTATATCATTTCTAGTGTACTGCAGCTCTACAAACTTCATGAGCAGTGCATTGCGGTCATATGTTTCTCCAACACGGATTGTCACAAACATATTTTTATATTCAACAGGATCCGACGCTGCATAGATACAGGCGACTGAAGCCACAACAATCGTATCCCTTCTTTCAATCAGTGAATTCAAAGCAGACTCACGGAACATATCCAGTTCTTCATTGATTGCAGCTGTTTTCTCAATATAGGTATCGCTCTTCGGCACATAGGCTTCCGGCTGATAATAGTCAAAGTTTGATACAAAGAACTCTACTCTGTTATGAGGAAACAGTTCCTTGAATTCTGAATACAGCTGACCTGCCAGTGTCTTATTATGTGAGAACACAAGTGTAGGACGATTTTCCTTGGCAATAATATTAGCCATTGTAAAAGTCTTGCCGGTTCCCGTAGCCCCCTGCAGTACCTGTTCCTTTTTTCCCTCTTCCAATCCATGACAGAGTTCATCAATTGCCTGCGGCTGATCGCCGGTCGGCTTGAAAGGAGAGACAAGTTCAAAATGATCAGCCATTCAGTATCTCCTCTGCCTTCTGAAGCTGCGTATCATGCGTATGCGATGAATTCCAATCCACAACAACTGCTGAAGAAAGAGATTCATATGTGTCATGATTCAGTACACCATCTGCAGTCAGTGAATGATCCGTCTGATACTGTGTCAGTGCAGTCTGTGTAGATACAGAAAAGTAACCGTCTGTACGGTCGACTGTATAGCCAAGATAGCTCAGGCACTTCTGTGCATCGCTGACCGCATCGCCAACTGAATCCTGCTTGAATGTTTCATCATCATCCATACCGGCAAAATCCTGATAGAAAACATCTGCCAGTTTTACTTCATCATCCGGTGTGATTCCTGTTCCGTTAATGCATGTATCATTCGGAGAAAGCCACTTGGACGTTGTATACTTCAATGCACTGCCATCACTGAATGTTTTGGTTACCTGTACAGTACCTTTGCCATATGTCGTCATACCAACAATCGTTACATCCGATCTCTGCTGTTTCAATGCAAGAGTCAGTACTTCAGCAGCACTTGCTGTATTCTTGTTAACAAGAATTACAATAGGACCCATCTGTGTATACTGCTCATCGGACGTTTTCGTCTGTGTCACTGTTCCATCAGAATATTCCTGCTTCAGTACAACAGAATCCTTCGGCAGGAAGCAGCCTGCAATTTCAGAAACCGAATCCAGATATCCGCCGCCGTTGTCTCTCAGGTCAATGACCAGGCTTTTTGCATTTTTCTTCTGAAAATCATCCAGATATGCCTTAACTTCATCAGGTGTTGTCTGTCCAAACTGATACAGCTGCAGATAGGCGGTATTATCATCCAGCATCTCACCATAAACAGTAGAAGATACCGCTGCTCTTGCTATATCAAAAGAGACTATCTTCCCATCTCTCTTGAACTCAATTGTTACGTTTGTTCCCTCATCGCCCTGTACAAGCTTTTTCAGTTTTGTGGAACTCAGACCATCAGCACTTTTCCCATCCACGCTGTAGAAGATATCTCCTGCTTTTACACCTGCGCTCTCAGCAGGTGAATCCTTAAATACCTTTTCTACAATGTTAGAGCCGTCAGAGTTGGCAATTTGAACACCGATACCTACATAGTTTCTATTTATCGACTGCGTAAAACTTTCCATCTCATCAGCAGTCATATAGGAAGTATGCGTATCTTCATCATTATCTGTAATACCTTCCAATGCCTGATCAGTCAGACGTTCATCAAGATCTGATATTGAACTTCCAAAATACCAGTCATTCTCCATGATCTGCAGTACTGAACTGATCTTATCAGAAGAACTCATCGAACCGGCACTGAACATATTGCGTATTAAACTGCCTGCTGAAAATGGGAAGATACTTCCTCCCAGCCAGCCGATCAGGATTGCTGATACAGCCACTGCAACAACTGCTATCTTCAGATTTCTGATCTTCTTCTTGGTTTTCTTTTCAACTATCTCCTCAGGATACAGATGACGTTTCATCTTGATGATCTTAAGATCATCCTTTTCTTCATCCTTATCCTGATCTGTATCCGGCTTCTCTTCCGGTTTATTTTCCGCTGTTTCTTTCAGCTTTTCCTTTTTTTCTTCTTCTGACATAAACACCTCTTTCAATTCTAAAAAAGAGCTCATTTAACTGAGCTCTTCCATTGTAATACATTTCACTTATTCTACGAACCGAATACACTCTCCGGTCTGATTCGGCATGGTGCACCATAACCAGCATCACATCTCCGTCCATAGCCATCATATGATCCAGCCCATCCGCAGCCGAATGCCAGATCACCATTCCAGCTTGCTGCATAGCTTGCAAAGTTGGAAGCATCGCCAAGATAGAAAATTTCAATATGACAATGTCCGCCGGAACTGTTTCCGGAAGAACCAACTTCACCGATCTTGTCGCCCGCTGAAACGGTTGTGCCTGTAGATATTGGTGTATTCAGCTTCATATGCAGGTATTTCATTGCATAAAGATTGCCATTCACCTTTACTAACAGATATACCTGGTTTCCGCCAGCATGTGACCCTCCATACTGGGAGCCGCACGTATTTCCTAAACCGCCATATGTTGGACATCCATTCGCACTGTTAATAACAACGCCATTCGCAGCAGCTACTATTGTTGTTCCAATACTCGCTGCAAAATCATATCCAAGATGTACACCGCCGCTGGAATAATTCCATGTTCCTGCACTGCGATGAGCACCTGGAACAGGATTTGTCCATCCGCTTGCAGCAATAACATTATCCAAACCACCGGAACTTGCGATTTTAGAAAGAGCCGATTGTATACTGCTCAGATTTGAAGAAATAGTATTTCCCTGTGCTTCCAATGAAGCAGCAGTAGCTTCCTGCTCATCAATGATGACCTGTGTCTGTTCACGCAGAAGAATCAGATCATTCTGCTGTGTAACAAGTTCGTCTTTAGCTGTCTGCAATGCTGTCATAGCTGTCTGCAGTTCTGCCATTGCCGTATTCAATTCATCTTTTTCTGTATTCAGCTGATCAATTAACGAAACCAGCTGCTGCTGTGTCTCCTGATCATAGTCAGAAATACTCTGCAGACCGTTTGCAATACGAAGGAATTCTTCAAAAGAAGAGGCACCCATCAGAATATCTACATATTCAGATAGACGCATCGTACCCTGAGAGTTGACCATACGATCCTTTACCTTCTTCTTCAGAGTATCTACCTGTGTCTGCGTCGTATCAATCTGCGCCTGCTTGGCATCAATCTCAGCCTGTTTGTTTGTTATCTCGGTCTGCTTACTGTCAATCTCAGCCTGCTTGTTATCTATTTCAGTCTGCTTATCAGTCAGTTTTGTCTGCAAATCCTTCAGCTTGCTGGTATAGCTTGCAAGATTAGCTGCAATCTGAGCCTTCTGTGACTTAATATCAGCAAGATCACTAGCTGCTTTAGAAGACTGTGTAGATAGATATGTTCTATATCCATCGCAGTCAGAACTACCTGAATTAGAAGCTATTGAACAATAGCCTGACCAATAGGTAGTATTACTGTAGGGCGGATCTTCTGCATATACTTCTGTAACTGGAATCAATGCAACCATGAGAGCTGCCGCTACAACGGTTCTTATGAATTTCTTTATTTTCATCTCTTCCACCTCAAGTAGCGCGTAACAGATAGATATGAACCGATGAACCCAACGACAATACCAATGCCAAGCAGAATACCGGAAAGTATAAGTACAAACGGTATTGGACTGACAAGATGGAACATACTGGAGATAACAACTCCGCCTGTTCTATTGTAAAGGAAGAAGTATCCCCATATAGTCAGAGCAACTGGAATAATAGATCCAATCACACCTGTGATAACACCTTCAATAACAAATGGCGATCTGATAAAGCCATTCGTTGCACCGACACTTCTCATAATACGGATCTCATCTTCACGTGCAGAAATTGTGAGCTTGATTGTATTCTGAATCAGGAAGATGGCCAGCAGTGTCAGTCCGACGACCAGAACAAATCCGATCTTTCTGACTGTATCCATTGCTGAAACCATAGATATCGTTGACTGTCCGCCATAGTTGACTTCTTCAACACCATCTATCTTCTGTATTGCTTCAGCAATCTTATCAATATTGTCACCGCTCTTTGCTTCTACATAATATGCATCATGCATAGGGTTATCATCACGGAACGGTTCAAATGCCTCTTTTGTCTTTTCATCACTGAAACTGTCTAGATAATACTGGAACTCAGTATCCTTATCGGAATATGTAACCTTGGAAACACCATCTATTGCTTCAATGGATGACTTTATCTTGGAAAGATCATCATCGGATTCATGATCATAAGAGACCATGACAGATATCTGCATTGAAGATTCTATATTTCTTGTAAAATTCTGAACATTCCATGTAAAGATCAGGAATATAGAAATTATCAGCAGAGTAATCGTCACAGCTATCGCACTGGATATAGACATACCCCAATGTCTGGTGACACCTTTAAAGCCTTCTTTTATAGGTCTACCTATCATGACGTACATAGCCTCCCTTCAGAAGATCCGCAACGATATGTCCATTCTCAAGGGCAATGGTTCTCTTGCGGTGCTTGTTCACAAGGGTAAGATCATGCGTGACCATCAGGATCGTAGTACCATATTTTGTATTGATCTTCTCAAGAAGGTCCATAATTTCATCAGACTTTCCTGGATCCAGATTTCCAGTAGGCTCATCCGCCACCAGTACCTTAGGCAGGTTGGCAATAGCTCTTGCAATAGCAACACGCTGCTGCTGTCCTCCGGAAAGTTCACTAGGGAATGAATTGCCCTTTTCTGAAAGACCAACGACATCCATTACTTCAGCAGTACGTGCCTTGATCTGCTTCTTCTTCATATTGATAACTTCAAGCGCATAGGAAATATTCTCAAATACAGTCTTTGTAGGAAGCAGTCTGAAGTCCTGAAATACTACACCGATGTTGCGGCGGTATACAGGAATCTGTTTTCTCTTCAGTTTGCCGACATCAATACCAATGACATTAACTGTACCCTTGGTTGGAACTTCCTCGGCATCCAGCAATTTTATAAGTGTAGATTTTCCTGATCCGGTAGGACCGATAATATATACGAACTCTCCCTGTTTGATCGATATATTCAGATCATACAGAGCATTCGTTCCATTCTTATACTGTTTGTAAACATGCTTGCATTCAATCATAGACGATGTATACCTCCTTGCCTGACCAAAAATGTTCTTATAATTCTACCACAGACTCTTATATATGCGGTGAAGCCCATGTGAATCCTTCACCGTGCATATCCGTTGCATCCGTCGTAATAGTGAATGCGCGAGCATCGATCTTCTTTATAATTTCCAGAAGTTCTGTATACTGACTGCCGGATACCACACAGAGAATGACCATCTTATCGGCCTGCTGATATCCTCCCTTTGCAGGAAGCAGTGTAACATCACGTTTCAGTTCATCATCTATTACTGTAACAATTTCCTCCCAGTGTTCGGAAATGATCTGTACAGACTTCGCATCCATACCTTCACCAATAGAAAGAACTTTATCAATACCAATTGCTGTAGTGAATACCGATATCAGACCGATCAGTACAGCATTGATTCCATATGCTGCAATCCCAAGCAGTACCGTGATTGCATCCGTTACCATGATTCCTGTAGAGATCTTTACGCCAAACAGTTTATTGATAATCATCGGCGGAATATCCATTCCTCCGGTCGTTGCACCTGCGCGCATTACCAGTCCAATGCCAATTCCTCCAAGAAGACCTGCATAGAATGACGCAAGCATCGGATGTACATTGATCGGCTGAGGGAAATGAGCAAGGAATGTAGTAAATATCGGATAGGCAAGTGAAGAGATAATTGTCTTCATTGTAAAACTTCTGCCCAAGAAGATTCTTCCAACTGCCAGCATCAATATTGTCAAAACATTAGCCAGCAGTGTTTCATCAATATGGAAAAAAGGCTCTACTGCAACAGCAATACCGGCAACTCCACCCGACAGAATCTTATAAGGAAGAATAAAAAATTCAACTGATACTGCGAGGATAAAGGTCCCTAACAGTATCAGAATAAAATTCAATACTCTTTTTTGTGATTTATTCTTTTTGTTCATAGCGCGTACATTATATCATGACTGAAATGAATATGGATGCCAGGCATTCTGTCAGCTGCATGAAGGAAGATTCACTGACATTCCTGATCTTGTATGTGTATCTTCCAGCTGTGCATCTGTTAAGTTGTAAAAGAGATTCGAGAATCCTGAAGTATCATCCCATGTCACATCAACATTTCTGTAGACGCCATCTATATAAACAATGTTCCATGCATGATCCTGGTTCTCACTGACTCCAGTGACATAATAGCAAGGTATTCCCAGCTGTGTCATGCAGTACTGGAATGCCTTTGCATATCCAGCACATACAGTCTGATGTGTCACAAAGGCACTGTATGCGCTTTGATTCAGATCCGAAGAAAGACTGTAATCAAGCAGACTGATTAAAGTGTCATGAACATAGCGCTCTTTATCCAGGTCGGTCTGCTGCGCCAGTGCACCTGAAACAATCTGTGATACGCCATCATCAAAATCCTTCTTTGCCTGATCCAGATCATTTGCCAGATCGCTATATTCCAGCTGAACACTGATAATCTTTCCGCTTTCTTCATAATAGCTGACCGAATACTGCCCATCCATCCAGAAGAGCTCCGGATGATCGTAGCACATTGCATGGAATGCTGTATCTACATCTTCCTGGTTCACAGTATCGGAAGATGGCGTAAAGGAAGACTCCGCAGTCTCAGCTGTTTTATACATTTGTGCATACAGCTTCTTCTGATTATCATCCAGCATTTCATAATATGCATTCATAACTGGATTGAAAGTGATTTCTTTGCTTTCAGAAGATGATGCAGACTCCGCACTTTCAGTTTCCGCAGTCGAAAAAAACGATCTGATCTCTTCCTTGAAATCACTGATATTCTCAGCAATATTTTCAAAAAAACCATTCACACCATCTTTGACACCAGGTATCAGAATATAAGCGTCATAACATAGGACAATACATAAAAGAATGCGCATAAAATGTGTAAAAAAGCGTTTCATACGTAATTCTCCCTTCTGTGCCTTATTATTCTTCACGTGCAATTGCTGCAGCAGTACCATCTGTCACGGCAAGAATATCATCCGGATTCACTTCGACCTGTGTTCCCACTCTGCCGCCTGAAACAAGAATCGTATCAAACAGTACGATCGTTTCATCGAATACTGTTTTGAACTTTTTCTTCATTCCAATTGGGGAACATCCGCCATGTATATATCCAGTAAGACCGAACAGATTCTTCTGCGGTATCATTTCCACACTCTTAACACCTGCCGCTTTAGCACATGCCTTCAGATCCAGTTTCTGTGCCACTGGAACAACGAACACGTAATAATTCTTATCATTGCCTTCCGTCACAAGAGTCTTATAGACCTGATCTGGATCTTCTCCGCATTTCAGCGCTACTGATACACCGTCAAGTTTTCCATCCGAGACATCATATGTATGTTCCGTATACGAAATACCGGCCGCATCAAGAATACGCATTACATTTGTTTTCATTTCTTTTTTTGCCATGGCACCATTATACATTACCAAAAGAAAACCGGGCAGCATTGCTGCTCAGTCTTCCGAAAGAAGAATCCTGTCATCATCAAGATCTTCCTTAAATTTCTTCATAAGATCCTCAGGTGTCAGTGCTTCTCTTTCCCTGCCTTTCAAATCGGAAATAATCATTCCATCCGACATCATCAATGTTCTAGTACCTGTTGTCACTGCCTGATGCAGATTATGTGTAATCATCAGGCATGCTGTTTTGTTTCTAGTTACAATCTCCTTTGTAAGCTTCATAATCTTATCTGCTGCGGAAGGGTCCAGAGCTGCTGTATGTTCATCCAGCAAGAGCAGTTTAGGAGGTACAATTGTTGCCATCAGCAGAGTCAGTGCCTGTCTCTGTCCGCCCGACAATGTTCCTACCGGTGTCTTCATGCGGTCCTCCAGCCCCATATCCAGCAGCTTCAGTTCGTTTCTGAACACTTCTCTGTCACGCTTGGATATTCTTGAGAACTGGTTTGTTCTTGCCGATGCGCGAAGATAGGCAAGCGCCAGATTCTCTTCAATCGTCATGGATGGCGCAGTTCCTTTCAGAGGATCCTGAAACAGCCTGCCAATGTATTTAGACCGTCTGTATTCCGGTGCAAATGTAATATTCTCACCATCCAGAACTATCTTTCCTGCATCAATTCTGAAGTTTCCTGCAATTGCATTAAACAGAGTTGATTTTCCGGCACCATTAGAACCAAGTACAGTAATGAACTCTCCATCCTCAACATTGAGATTCAGATTATTGATTGCTTTTTTCTCGTTGACTGTTCCGGGATTGAAAGTCTTTGTCAGTCCGCTTATTTCAAGCATGCTGTCCACCTTCCTTTCTTGCCCGCAATGAATACTGAAAGTTGGATTTGATCGTTGGTGCTGCAATCGCAAGAGCTACAATCACTGCCGTCATCAGTTTCAAACATTCAATTGGAATAATGTGTGTCTGTAAAATGATTGCATAGATGAAACGATAGATAATATTGCCAATTAATACAGCAAGAATATTTCTGCCAATTGATCTTCTGCCCTGAATCACAGTTTCTCCAATGATCAGGCAGGCAAGTCCAATGACTACAATGCCTGTTCCAGCATTGATATCTGCTGACTTCTGCAGCTGTCCTGCCATACCTCCAGCTAGACCTGTCATACAGTTTGCTATGACTAGGCCAATCGTGATCATCTTCTTTGGATTGATAGATGATGCGGAGACCATGGACATATTATCTCCGGTCGCACGAATAGAAAGACCCATTCTTGTACCGAGAAACAGTTTCATTCCCAGCATACATAGCAGGATTACTGCAGCTGCCAGAATGAATTCATACCATTGTCCGCCTATGCCCGTGCTTCTGAATAATGTAAATACAGTATCTGCCTTGAGCAGAGATACATTTGAGGACCATCCCATGCACGCAAGGTTCACTGTATAAAGACCTGTGTTCGTTATGATACCTGCAATGATGGATGGCACACCCATATGCGTCTGCAAAAATGCAGTGACAAATCCTGCGCATCCTCCTGCGGCAATAGACATCAGAATACCAAGAATCGGATGCCCCGCTGCACACATGCTGACGGATACTGCCATTCCAAAGACAAAGCACCCGTCTGTTGTCATATCAGCTATATCTAAAACCCGGAAACTCATAAACAGAGCCAACGAAACAAGTCCGTATATGCATCCAAGTTCCAGTGCTGTCTGTGCAATAAATATCATAGTCGTCCTCCTGTCTAATTAATTCTGTTTACTCCTTGGAAGTCGTCACTTCAACCAGATCCCCAAAATCCTTAAATACAGAATCATCAATGCCAAGCTTAGAAGCTACATCTGTATTGACTGTAACAATACCGCCATCCATTGTGTAGCAGTCCTTCATGTCATCCATACCTTCGGTTGCTGCTTTATAAGCTAGATCAGCCGTCTTTGTACCAAGATCGGTATAGTTGACACCGCATGTCGCAAATGCACCGTTTCTGACAAAAGAATCTGCACCTGTGTAATGTGGGATACCTGCATCGCTGAATGTGTCTGCGATTGCAAGTTCCGCTGCCATAACAACATTGTCGATCGGCGTAAATACTGCATCCACCTTATCAGCAGCTAAAGAACTGGCAGCAGCGATCACTTCATCATTTGTATTGCCGGTAGCCTCAACATATTCAATACCCTTCTTCTCAAGATATTCTTTTGCATCCTTGATCGATGCTTCAGAATTTGCTTCGCTCTTGGAATACAGAAGACCTACTTTCTTTGTATTAGGATTCTGTGCAAGCATCATATCAATGATTTTCTCTGTATCCAGTGCATCGCTCGTTCCGGTCACATTGTCCAGTCCTGTCAATTCTGCACTTTCAGGATCAGAGATAGCTGCGTATACAACCGGTGTGCCGGAATCCGATGCACTGACGGCAGCCGTCTGTGCAGCAAGAGTTGCAATTGGAATAATAACGTCAACACCGTCTGATACTGCCTGATCACAGATCTGCTTCAGTGTTGTCTGATCATTCTGACCAGAATACACATCGCCATATTCAATATCGACGTTCTTTTCCTTTGAAATCTTGTCGAGTTCAGCAATGATTGCATCAGCTATCTGATCCAGTGATGCGTGATCCAGCTGTTTTACAACTGCCACCTTGATTGTTTTCCGGGATGAACCTGATGCAGACGATGCTGTGGATGATGAGCATCCAGCAAGCATAGATGCTGCAAGCAATGCGGATAAAGCTGTAGTAAGTGTCTTTTTCATGTGACTTTCCTCCTCTTTCTTCCCTGCATTTCTCATTCCGGTATCTAAACAAAAAGCGCCTGTCCTGTAAAGGACAAGCGCTATGCCTGCGGTACCACCTTTATTAGCAGATATACTCTGCTCTCTTGAACGAAAATGCAATCACATTTTCTGCCTTTTAACGCAGGCACTGCGTCCCGGATACTCACTCACGTTTTCCCCAGGCCCTCATGGGTCCATTTGCATACTGCTGGCTGCAGAGTTTCCATCATCGTCTGCTTTCTCTTAACCGCATGGGTATGTTTGATCTCCCAATCACTGGTTTATGGCTACATCATAATGAACAGCCAGTATCATGTCAATACAATTGCTGCTATGTTTTTCAATTTCTTTCATGTTTAATTGAAACATTTTCATATGCTCATATCTGTATTTCTGTCTTCTCCTGTGTCTGTCAATTTGATGCTGGTCCGCATATAATGAGGATATGACTGAAGAAGAAATGAAAAACATCATCCTGGATGCCGGCAGGGAAATGCAGAAAAGAAATCTGACTGTTGAAACCTGGGGCAATATTTCCGTGAGGGACCCCGCGACACACAGAATCTATCTCACACCGTCCGGTATGCCCTATGACACATTGGTATCAGATGATATCTGTGTCCTTGATGAAAATGGAAACAGTATTTCCGGAGAAAGAAAACCTTCTGTAGAAAAAGGACTGCATGTACTGATTTATCAGAGCAGAAAGGATGTCCATGCAATCCTGCACACACATCCGCTTGATTCCCTTGTATTCGCTGTACTCCATAAACCAATTCCTACAGTAACAGACGAACTTGCACAGGCGATTGGCGGTCAGGTTGAATGCGCAGAGTATGCATTGCCTGGAAGCGATGAACTGGCAAAGAATACTATGAAGGCTCTTGGTGACAGGCAGGCATGTCTGCTGGCTAATCATGGGGCAGTATGTGTTGGCAGGAATATGCAGGAATGCTTCAAAGTTGCTGCTGTACTGGAAACAGGGGCACATATCTATGCAAAGGCTCTATCTATTGGAAAACCGAAAGTCATAGATGATGACAAGGTAAAGTGGATGCGTGACTTCGCTGTTAATCATTACGGGCAGAAAAAATAGAGAAAGGAAATCATGAATACTAACAATCGTCTTGAAGTAGTAAAACTGTCAGACGACACAAAAAGTGTTGTTATATTGGATCAGACTGTTCTCCCAAATCATGAAAACTATCTGACGCTGACAAACGAAATGGAAATGTGGGATGCAATCAAGCTCCTGCAGGTAAGAGGTGCTCCTGCTATCGGTGTCTTTGCAGGATATGCAATTGCAGTACTTGCTTCACAGCATTCTGGTCAGGCATATCCTGAATTCCTGCAGGAATTCACTAGACAGAAAGAGTATTTGAATTCTTCGCGTCCTACTGCTGTCAATCTCAGCTGGGCACTGAATAGACAGGAACAGCTCGTTAAAGATCACAGTAATGAATCTGTAAAGAATATCTGTTCCCTTCTCTTTGAAGAAGCAAAAAAAATCGATGCCGAGAATCTGGAAATGAATAAAAAGATCGCAGAGTACGGTGTCACCCTTCTTCATGAAGGAGATGGCATTCTCACACACTGCAATGCTGGATACCTTGCATGTCTTGGATATGGCACTGCAACAGCTCCTATGTACATGGCACAGGAAAAAGGGATGAATATTCATGTATATTCCGATGAAACAAGACCTCTGCTGCAGGGAGCACGTCTGACATCTTATGAGCTTTATAAGTCAGGCATTGATGTTACTTCTATCTGTGACAATATGGCTTCCCTTGTCATGAAACAGGGAAAGATACAATGCGTCATGGTTGGCTGTGACAGAATCGCTGCCAATGGTGACTTTGCCAACAAGATTGGAACATCCGGTGTAGCAATTCTCGCAAAACACTACGGCATTCCTTTCTATACCCTCGGTCCTTCTTCGACAATTGATCTGAATACACCTACAGGCGATGATATTCATATTGAAATGAGAGATCCTGAAGAGATTGGTTCCATGTGGTATAAAGAGCCAATGATCCTGAAGGGAATCAAGAAATTCAACCCTGCATTTGATGTGACAGATCACTCACTTGTGACTGGTATTGTAACCGAAAAAGGCATCATATATCCTCCATTTACGGAGAATCTGAAAAAGCTGTTCAGCAGATAGGAGAAAACACATGGAACCAAAATCTAGTATTTCCGCTTCAATCGTCGTAAAAGATGAATTATCCAAGGTTGTTCTGATGCCGGGAGATCCGCTACGTGCCAAGGCACTGGCAGACAGATATCTGACCGACACTGTATGCTTCAATGATACCCGTAACATGCTGGGTTTCACAGGAACATACAAAGGCAAGCGCATCTCTGTCATGGGACATGGAATGGGCATTCCTTCCATAGGTCTCTATACCCAGGAACTCTATTCACAGTTCGGTGTTGAAGCAATCATCCGTATCGGTTCCGCTGGAGGACTTGATATGGGCGTTGATGTAAAGGATGTCGTTATTGCCGAAGCAGCCTCGACCAATTCCAACTATGGCAATGCTTATGGAATTCCCGGTCAGCTGGCGGCATGTGCAGACTATGACATGCTTGAAACTGCAGTGGCTTCAGCAAGAGAAAAGAAGATCAACTTCAAGGTAGGCAAGGTCTATACTTCAGACTTCTTCTACTATCCGCAGGCTGATATCAATGAAAAGCTCAGGGACTTCGGACATCTGGCTGTCGAAATGGAAACAGCAGGTCTGTACTGGACTGCAACAGCCAATCATAAGAAGGCACTGTCCATTCTTTCCATTTCTGATCATCTCTTCAAGCAGACAGCACTGACTGCTGAAGAACGGCAGAACAGCTTTACGGACATGATGGAAATAGCACTTGATACAGCATGGAAGTTTGCTGAGTAATTAGCATGAATGAGGATTCCTTCTGGGAATCCTTTCTTATTGTCTTGTAAACAGGAATGTTCTATCATTCAGTCATCGAGGTATTTTCTATGAGTGTTGATCGTCTTTCAAGATTAGAACTGCTGATTGGTCCGGATGCACTGAACATCCTGAAGAATACAAGAGTTGCCGTATTCGGCGTAGGCGGAGTCGGTGGATACGCTGTGGAATCTCTGGCACGATGCGGTATTGGAACGCTGGATCTGATTGATCATGATAAAGTATCTGTTACAAATCTAAATCGTCAGATCATTGCGGATGAAACAACAGTCGCTCAGTATAAGGTCGATGCGGCCGAAGAGCGCATCCACCGGATCTATGCATCTATAAAGGTAAATAAATATACATGTTTCTATCTTCCAGATCAGAAGGGTCAGTTTAATTTCAAAGACTATGACTACATCGTGGATGCTGTAGATACTGTTACAGCTAAGATAGCCATCATTGAAGAAGCCAAGCAATGCGGCACGCCGGTTATCTCTGCAATGGGATGTGGCAATCGTCTGGATCCTACAAAAGTAGTGATCACAGATATCTATAAGACACAGGGAGACCCCCTAGCCAGAGTCATGCGATACGAACTGAGGAAAAGAAACATAGACAGTCTGAAGACTGTCTACAGTACAGAAAAACCCATCATCGAACATTACAGTACGGATGAAGCTCCAGCAGCAAATGGCAAGATAGCTCCCGGTTCTTCCATCTTTGTACCTGCTGCTGCAGGACTTGCTGCAGGATATGCTGTTGTCACTGACCTTATACAGTCTAAAAAATGATGCATCGCTGCACCATTTTTTCTTTCACTCGTTTGTAAGATCTGCTCCAAAATATTTCTTTGAAAGATTAGACAGTGTACCATCATTTCTCATCTGCTGCAGTGCATCATTGATTGCTTTGCGAAGTGAATCATTATCCGCGCCTTTCACCATAGGAATTGCATATGATGTAGCATCTTCGGACTCTGCCACAATCTTTACTTTCTTCTCACCAGTTGTATTCAGATAATCATTAACAGATGTTTCAGCATTGATGGTCGCATCTGCCTGTCCATTGATGACCATGGACATTGTTTCTGCTAATGTATCAACTCCGGATACTGTTGCGCCATACTGTTCACCCAGTTCCATGTAAGTGGAACCGATAGAGTTAGCGGTTGTCTTTCCCTTCAGGTCATCAAATGTCTTGATGTCTGTATTGTCAGACTTCACAACCAGAACTGTATGATCATATGCATATGGATCCGAAAAATCATATGTCTTGCTGCGATCTTCTGTAACATCAACGCCATTGACTACTATGTCATATGTTCCGGAAGACATACCAGTAAACAAACCATCCCATGGTGCTTCAACAATATCCGCATCCACACCGATGATCTTTGCAATGTTCTTGGAAACTTCAACATCATAGCCAACAAGTTCATCAGAATCATTATGATATGAGAATGGCTGCCAGTCTCCCTCCAGACCGATAGTTATCTTTCCTGCACTTTTGATACGTGCAAGATGATCTGCACTGCCTGACGAAGCAGACGCAGATGCACATGCACTCATGCTCAATGCAAGTGCAAATGCGGCAATGCTCTTTACTATTTTCTTCATACTCTCCCCTTTATTCACCATGCGTATTTTCAATACGCAGAAATTCTCTGGTTCTTTCTTCATGAGGATTTCTAAAGAAATCCTCAGAAGATCCTTCTTCAACAATCACACCATTCTCCATGAAGATGACGTGACTGGAAACATTCTTCGCAAAGCTCATCTCATGTGTCACAACAATCATTGTCATGCCATCTTCAGCAAGTTGCTTCATAACCGTCAGTACTTCCCCTATCAGCTCTGGATCCAGAGCTGATGTAGGTTCATCAAAATATATGATTTCAGGATTTGAAGCCAGTGCTCTAGCGATTGCAACTCTCTGCTGCTGTCCTCCAGAAAGCTGTGATGGATAATAGTCACAGCGGTCGCTCATACCGACCTTTTCCAGCATCTTCCTGCCAACAGTATCAGCTTTATCCTTCGGCATATGTCCGCAGATAAGCCCCAGTGTTACATTCTGCAGTGCTGTCTTATTTGCAAATAGGTTGTAATTCTGAAAAACAAAACCTGTCTTGCTGCGAATATCTGCTATTTCCTTCTTTGAAGCAGATGCCAGATCATATTCTCTACTGTCAAACACCATCCTTCCTGCATCTGCCGTCTCAAGATAATTCATACATCTTAGAAGTGTTGTCTTGCCGGATCCAGAAGGTCCTAATACTGCAATAACATCTCCCTTGTTTACAGTCAGACTGACATCCTTCAGTACATTCAGAGTACCGAATGACTTCGAGATATTCTTAACCTCAAGCATTGCCATTTACAGTCACCCTCTCTCCGGCATATAGTAATTCAGTTTCTTCTCTCCCCAGCTCTGCACCTTCGTCAGAATTGTACAGAAGAACAGGTAGACAGCTGCCACCTCAAGATAAAGAATCATAAACTGATATGTTCTGCCGGCAATTCTCTGTGCCTGAAAGAACATTTCAACAACCGTAATATTTGAGGCTAACGAAGTATCCTTGACCATACTGATCAGCGAATTGAAAAGAGATGGGAACGCTGTGCGGAAAGCCTGCGGCAGAATAACATGTATCATGATCTGCATATAGCTCATCCCTGCACATCTTCCTGCTTCCATCTGTCCTTTTGGAACAGATTCAAGTGAACCTCTGATTGTTTCTGCACAGTATGCGCCTTCACAGATTGCAAATACTGCCGCTGCTGCTGTAAAAGGCTGAATGCTGATACCGATACTGGGAAGTCCGAAGAATACTACATAGAGCTGCACAAGCAGAGGTGTACCTCTGATGACCCAGATATAGAATCTGCAAATCTGCTTCAGCACTGGAATCTCTGCATACTGGATCATTGCAGTTACCACTGCGATTACCATAGCCAGAAAAAAAGATATCAGTGTTAATGGAATTGTTACGATCAGTCCTCTGGAAAAGATCGGCCAGAATGACTGTACTGCCAGTTCCCAAATATTTCCCCAATTCAAAATATCATCTCCCTTTAAAATGTGACTATTGTACCAATGCGAATGTATTCAATCAACTTATATGCCCAAAAGAAAAAAGGTTCTCTAAACCTTTTTCATTTAAGTATTGTCTGCAGTACCTTATTGACAGTCTTGCCGTCTGTTTTTCCTTTGCAGTCAGCCATGATTTCCTTCATGATTATGCCCTGGCTCTTCTTGACTGGTTCCAGACCTTTGTCTTTCATAATCTTCTCAATTTCCGTCTTGATTTCATCTTCGCTCATCTGCTTCGGAAGATATGTTTCCAGAAGTTCGATCTTCTTTTTATTATCTTCCAAAGCATCTGTACGATCAGCAGGCGTTTCTGCAAGTGATTCCTTTGTCTGCTTCAGTTCTCTCTGAACACAGGCCAGTTCCTCTTCCTTTGTATATGTTTTACCAGTTTCCTTTTCTCCCAGTGCAATAGCGGAAATAAGAAGACTCAGAACACCCTTCTTCAATGTGTCATGATCCTTCATTGCCTGCATGTTTTCTTTTCTGAACTGCGCTAATAGTTCACCCATAATATTCTCTCCCTTCAGTCCTTGAATCCATTCCAAACCGGCTTGCCGGTGTATGTCTTTGCTTTTTCTTCACCACGAAGCACCCGCAATGCTCCGTTAACCATTGCTTCATTCTCCAGTTCGCCAGGATATGCCTTTACTGGTGCAATCCAGCTGACTCCTTCACTGACATAGTCAATGACCCCAGGAATCCTGAGCAGTCCGCCTGTCAGCAGAATCGCATCAACATGTCCCTGCAGAGGTGCAGACATCATACAGATCCATTTTCTGCATTGATACAGCATAGCCGTCCATACTCTAACTGCGGTAGGATCTCCTTTTCTAACCTTGTCATAATAAATATCCGGAGCATCGCTTGTTCCAAACCAGGAGGAGAGCCCTCCTGCCTGTGAACACAGTCTGCGTATATCCTTCTTATCCTTATCTGATAAATAATCCAGATAATCTGTTACTGCAAGCGATCCCATACGTGTAGGTGTAAACGGTCCTTCTCCTCCGCCTGTATCATTGCAGTCGATCATCCTTCCATGTCTATGCGCAGTAATTGAGATACCGCCATCAATATGTGCAACAATCAGATTCAAATCCTCATACTTCTTTCCAATGGAAGCTGCATATTCCTTGGAGGTTTCTTTTGCATTCAGAACATGTGCTCCTGCTCTTCTGTAAATATCCTTTACACCGGTTATTCTTGCTTCATCACACAGTTCATCCACGACCGGCGGGTCTACCATGAAAGCTGTACAGCCATACTTATTCTGCACTTCCTGTGCCATCTGCACGCCAAGCATTGAAGCGTGATAGTAATGGCCCTTCATTTCCCTAGTATCCTTTACCAGCTTATCCGTTATCTTATATGTTCCTGATTCACAGGAATAGGAAGGTCCTCCTCTGCCTACTACAGCGTCAAGTCCTTCCAGATCAACTTTAGAATCCTTCAGAAAGTTTCTTACTGCAAACATTCTGTAATTCAGCTGATCATTGATCGTATCGTATTTCAGAAGCTCACTGGAATCATGAAAGATACTTCTTGAAAGAATGCACTTTTCATTCTCAAAGTAAGCAACCTTTGTGGATGTTGATCCGGGGTTGATCAGCAGTATTTTATATATCTTTGTATTCATCTCTTCCTCCCGTGCCACATTGCCTATTATAGTCCTAAACACAAATCTGGTTATTCTCATTCCCATGTATGCAGGACAGTTGGCATGTTCTGTATAAAATAAATCCCCGACATCGCTGTCAGAGATTTATCTCTTAAGATTACTTTTCGTATCCAGGCTTACCAAGAAGTCTGAACATATTCTTCTTATAGATCTCAACACCCGGCTGATTAAATGGGTTGATATCAATCATATAGCATGTCATAGCTGTTGCTAAGAAGAAGAAATAGCATAGATATCCAAAGCTGTACTCTGACATATCAGGAACACTGATCAGCAGATTCGGAACATTTCCTGCACCTACATGTGCTTCAATTGTTCCTGCTTCAGCCTGCTTATTAACCCAGTCATATGACTTTCCTTCCAGATAGTTCATATTGTCGAGGTTGGCAGCATCTGCTTCTACCTTAAGATCCTTTGTTGGCTTTTCAACTTCCAGTACGGTTTCGAAGAGAACCTTCTTGCCCTGTTGAATGAACTGTCCAAGTGAATGCAGATCTGTTGAGAAGCATGCGCTGTCAGGCAGAATGCCCTTGCCGTCCTTGCCCTCTGATTCTCCAAGAAGCTGTTTCCACCATTCGGCAAGCATCTGCATCTGAGGTTCATAAGTAACGAACATCTCAACATTGTATCCCTGGTTCTGCATGATACGTCTTGCGACAGCATACTGATATGCAGGGTTCTTGCTCAGATCAGGTGTATCCAGATCCTTATATGCAGCATTCAATCCTTCAAATACTCTGCGGATATCAATACCTGCAATTGCCATTGGTACAAGTCCTACTGGCGTGATAACGGAATAGCGTCCGCCGATATCATCCGGGATAACAAATGTTTCATAGCCTTCCTGATCAGCCAAAGTCTTCAGAGCACCTCTGGACTTATCAGTTGTAGCAATGATTCTTGACTTAGCTTCTTCCTTGCCATACTTCTTCTCCATGAATTCACGAAGAACACGGAAAGCAAGAGCTGTCTCTGTTGTTGTTCCAGACTTGGAAATAACATTCAGAACAACAGACTTATCCTTGATATGGTTCAGTACCTGAGATACATAAGTACTGGAGAATGTATTGCCGACATAGAGAACTTCTGTCTTTCCGTCAGGATACAGACCATTGATCATTTCAATAGCTGCTCTAGCACCAAGATAGGATCCTCCAATTCCGCAGACAACAAGAACTTCCGCCTTGTCTTTGACTCTCTCTGCAGTCTTGATGATTCTCTCAAATTCATCCTTATCATAAGATACAGGCCATTCAACCCATCCCATGAAGTCATTTCCTGCACCCGTTCTCTCGCGGATCTCCTTATGCAGTTTTGTTACTGTGTCCTGATAGGAAGCTATTTCTTCCTTCATCAGTCCGTGTGACGCATCAAACTTCATCATTTTAAGATCTCCTCCTCAGCTTCTTTGATCCATTGATCCATATGAGATGAGATAGAGCTGAATCCCAGTCTCATCGATGGCAGGGTTGCCTTCTGTCTGATTGTCTGCCGTCTGTGAATACGTGCATGCGGTCTCTGCAGTGCTTTCAGAGAAAGCCTCGCCTGTTCGGTCTTAGGGTCATAGTCAATGATCTTCACCTTGACTGTCTCACCTATGCGGACATAGCGCCGGATATCTCTTACATAACCATCACTCATTTCAGAAATGTGAATTAGCCCAGTAGTATTGTGATCCAGTGCAACAAATGCTCCGTATGGCTGAATGCCCGTTACTTTTCCTTCTGCTATCATTCCAGTTCTGTATTTCATGCCGTTTCACTCCGCAGTCAATTGTAACACCACAGTATCCAAGTTGTGCAAAACAGTTGCATGATATAATAACGTTCGGTATATTAATACCGCATAGAAAAAGAGGCACATTATGACAAGAGAAGAAGAGGAAGCACGCATCAATGCCGAGATAGAAAATAATATTAAGGGAAAAGAAATCCCGGCACCGGAAGCACCCGCAAAAGATAAGAAAGAAGAAAATACAGATCAGGAGCTGCTGAATGCAGAAACACCTGTCAGAGATGAATTGATTGATCGTATCAATCACACCTTGAACAAGATCAGACCTTATATTCAGGCTGATGGCGGAGACGTACAGTTCATTGATTATAAAGATGGCGTTGTCACTGTAGCAATGTCCGGAGCCTGTGCCGGATGTATGATGATTGACGCGACATTAACAGACGGTATTCAGGCAATCCTGCTGGATGAAGTTCCTGAAGTCAAAAAAGTTGAATTGCAGCAGCCTGTATCTACAGGTATGAATGGCTATTATCTATAAAACTGGAGCACTCTCAAAAGAGTGCTTTTATTATACCTGCAGCTGAGAATCGATGCTGATTCGCCCGTCCCAAGCATCTTGCTAATTTTCGTTTTTTCTATTGCAATTCGATTTTTTTTGCCATTTTCAATATTTTTTTCTGCTTATATGCTTATTTAAACCATTTTCAAAACAATTTATCCGATTTTTTCTTGACTATGTCAAGCCTACGGAATTATAGTTTTAGCATTAAAAGGAGAATACATGTATGGAAAAGCCTTATGAAGATTTCGGCTCCATGGTATTCGGTGAAAAGGAGATGCTTGAGCGTCTTCCTGGTCCGGTATACGCAGCATGGAAGAAGACCGTTGCTAACGAAGAAACTCTTGACCGTTCCACAGCAGATGCAATTGCACATGCAATGAAACGCTGGGCAATGGAAAATGGCGCTACACACTTCACGCACTGGTTCCAGCCAATGACAGGCGGCACTGCTGAAAAGCACGATGCCTTTGTTGAACCAGATGCCAATGGACAGCCTCTGACCAGATTCTCTGGCAAGATGCTTATAAAGGGAGAGCCAGATGCTTCATCATTCCCAAGCGGAGGACTGCGTGCCACATTTGAAGCAAGAGGATATACATACTGGGATGTTACTTCACCTGTATTTGTCCGTGAAGGTGTTCTGTGTATTCCAACAATCTTTGTTTCCTACAATGGCGAAGCTCTAGACCGCAAAGACCCGCTTCTAAAATCCTTAAATGCATTGAGCAAGGCTGCTACAAAAGTAGTCAATCTGCTTGGTGACAAGGAAGTCCGTTCATGTGATATCAGTGTAGGACTTGAGCAGGAATACTTCCTGATCGACCGCGAATATTTTGAAAAGAGACTGGATCTTAAACTTACAGGCCGTACATTATTCGGTATGCCTGCAACAAAGGGACAGGAACTGGATGATCATTACTTTGGTTCTATTCCTACACGTGTTGAATCCTTCATGAAGGATGTCAACCAGCAGCTTTGGAAACTTGGCATCTATGCCAAGACTGAGCATAACGAAGTTGCTCCTGGTCAGTTTGAACTGGCACCGATCTTCTCATCAGGCAATATGGCTGTTGATCAGAACCAGCTGACTATGGACATTCTTCGTAAGACTGCTGAAAAGCATGGACTTGCATGTCTTCTGCATGAAAAGCCATTTGACGGCATCAATGGTTCCGGCAAGCATAACAACTATTCCATCATTACAGATAATGGTCAGAACCTGTTTGATCCAGGCAAGAAGCCTGCCGAGAACATTCGTTTTCTCACCTTCATCTGCGCTTTCATTAAGGCTGTTGATGAATATCCTATTCTGCTGAGGCTCTCTGCTTCCAGCACTGGAAATGATCACCGTTTAGGCGCCAATGAGGCTCCTCCGGCAATCATCTCAATCTTCCTGGGATCTTACATTGAAGATATTCTCTATTCATTATCCGAAAAGCCGTCTGCTGATAAAGGCAAGAAAGTCGAAGAAGACAGCTTCAGTCCACTCAGCAACATCTCCTATATTCCGCACGACAACACAGACCGCAACCGTACATCTCCTGTTGCCTTCACTGGCAACAAGTTTGAATTCCGTATGCTTGGTTCTTCCATGAGTGCAAGCTTCACCAATACTGTGCTCAACTCCATCATTGCTGAAGCTCTAAATGAAATTGCCAATGAGCTCGATGGTATTAAGTATCTGCAGGATGTCCGTGAAAAAGCCCTTGATATCTGCAAGAATATTATCAAGGATCATAAGCGTGTCCTGTTCTCAGGTGATGGTTATTCCGATGAATGGGTCAAGGAAGCTAAGCGCAGAGGACTGCCAAGCGTTCCTTCCTTCATCGAAGCTTCTCAGAATCTGAAAGATCCTAAAACAATCAGTCTCTTCACTTCTCTGGGTGTATATACAGAAAAGGAACTGGAAGCCAACCGTCGAATCCTTGAAGAGCAGTACTGCCGCACAATGGACATTGAAGTCAGAACAATGATTGAAATGACCAGAAAAGATGTACTGCCGGCAATGACATCCGATCTTAAGTTCTACTGCGATGCTGCTGCTTCCGCAGGGAAGAGTGCTCCGAAGTTCTTCACAACAAGAGTAGCTCAGCTGAGTGAACTTGTTGATGAAACATACAAGGGACTTGATAACATGACAGTTCTATGGAAGGATGCTGAGGATATGCCTCTGGATTATGATTCTGGAAAGCGTATCTACTATGAAGTTATTCCGGAAATGGACAAGCTCAGAAAACACATTGACCGTTATGAGGAAATTGCTTCACGTCAGTTCTACAAACTTCCTCTATATGAAGATATGCTGTTCAAGTTAGACTGAAACACATAAACATATAAAACCGAAGATGATCCCCCATCTTCGGTTTTTATTATGCATGCATGTTTATTCAGTCAATGCTTCATACTGCGAATCATTTTCTTTGTTTCATTATCAACGCGAAGTGATTCTATTATCTTCTGCAATGCCTTGTTATATGTTTCATTATCCAGCATATTATTCTGTAGATAATTCAATGTTCTCTGAGGGTATTTTATATAATATTTAGACACCGCCCAGGCTATAGCCATTCTTACATAATAGCCTTTACGGTTCATTCTATTGAATGCGTCAAACGCAGAAGAAATCCATTTTTCATCTGTGAAATGATCTAGAAGCATTACCACTGCAAATCTTTCTTCGAACTCTTTGTCAGAATAAAGATAAGGCTGTAAAAAGGACCATGTCTCTTCTTGGTTCTTCACAGCAAATTTCAGTCCTGCACAGAAACTGTCACAAACTGACCAGTTGTTAATCTTAGGAACAAACAGGCTGATCCATGCAAACCGCTCCTCCAAAGTACACTTTGCGTATCCAATCACCATCCCCTGCAGCATAATTTCTTCAAATGAAGTGTCTTTCGCGGTTCTTAAATAGCTGTGCCAGTCTTCTCCTGCGATGTCAGCAGCCAGATGACGAAGCTGAGGTATTCTAACACCTATCATAGGTGCGGCATCTGGAACAAGAGCGGAAGAAAAGTCTCTATATTCTATATCCGCCAGCCGTTCAAGTTCCTTTCTTATTTTTTTCTGATCCATTCCCGTATCTCCATTATCTGATGTCATGCATACTTCTTTTCTAACTGAAGCAGCTGTTCCTTGCGTTCAATACCGCAGGCATATCCAACCAGTTTTCCATCAGAACCAATTACACGATGGCATGGTGTAAGTATCGCAATAGGGTTCCTGTTATTTGCCATGCCAACAGCACGTGCAGCCTTCGGATTTCCAATACTTTCTGCAACTTCTCCATAGCTTCTTGTCTCTCCATATGGAATTGTGCGCAGCTGTTTCCATACCTTCTTCTGAAAAACAGTACCATTCTCATGAATTGGAAGATCAAAGGACATTCGCTCGCCTTGAAAATACTCCTTCAGTTCCCTCACAGCCCTTTTTAGCAGAGGTATATCATCTGAACAGTATTCATTTTCTGCAGTATCGCTGAAAGTCACTTCGGTGATAGCATTATCTTCTTCACTTATCATTACAGTACCTACCGGTGATTCAAATGCCGCGGTATGCTTCATATATCATCCTTTCCGAAAAAGAGGATCAGCTAATCACTGTCCTCCTCTGTTGTTTCTATTTTTTTCTCTTTCAAGTTCTTATGCACTGCATCCTTTGCAAGTATATAGATAACAGCAAATACTGGAACACCGAGGAACATACCTGGAACCCCAAACAATGCACCGCCGATAATAATAGCAAACATAACCCATAAAGTCGGCAGACCAACCGCATCGCCAAGGATATACGGTCCAATAATATTGCCGTCAATCTGCTGAAGAACAATAATGAACACAAGGAACTCCAATGCTTTTACCCAGTTAATCATCACAAGAATAATCAAACAAGGAATTGCACCGATAAACGGCCCAAATACAGGGATCATATTTGTAACACCTACCACAAGCGCGATCAGCACTGAATATGGCATATTCATAAGCTTGCAGCATATGTAGCAAAGAATGCCAATAATCAGCGAATCCACTGCCTTTCCAAAAATGAACTTATACAGAATATCACCCGTTAAATGCACTACATAAGATATCTGATCTGCATGTTTTTTTGAAAACAGTGCATATGTAATCATTCTCATCTGACGCATGAACTTTTCGGTATCAAGCAGAATATACATAGCAATAATGATACCAATCAGAAAATTGATAACTCCCTTTACGACACCTGCAACTGTTGTCACAATCTGATTCAGACCGCCGGAAGCACCAGTCAGGTATTTCTGAATTGCTTCGGAAGCACTGGTCACAGCATTGCTTAATGTTGCAGCCGCCTCCTGATTATTCTTAGAGAAACCAGAAATCAGATCCTGAATGTTATTCACGTAGCCGCTCAGGTTTGAAATAAATGTCTGTATGCTGTTGGCTGTCTCAGGAATAAGCAGTGCAAAAAATCCTACAAGAATCAGAATCATTACAACCATCGCAACTAATACGCCAATTCTTCTCTTTGCTTTTGCTGACCACTTGGAATTCTTCAGCCATTTTCTTTCAACGATGTTCCTTAGCGGAAGAAGAATGAATGCAAAGAATATTCCAAAGATGAATGGTGACAGTGCAGTCAGTACTGCCGATAATGCATTTACCATAATATCTAAATGTGAAATGATCACATAGAAAGTAACAATAATAATGCCTGATATTGAAAAGGCTTTAATGGATTCTTTGGTTTCCTCTGTAATCTTAAAGTGCATAAGCGGTCCCCCTCGATACGAATGATTATAGCATGTGCCTGCCCGTTTTACAGAATTGGTGAAGTGTATAGTCAGAATGATTGACGCCAATATGTATGGATGGTTAAATATAATCGTCTTTTATCAAGAATGAGGTAAGAGGGTCAGCTCGTTGACCTCATACCAACCTGCCCATGGCGGTAAGGTGGTAATGCTGACAGCGATAAAGAAAGAGTGGATGAATAATCTCTTTCTAACTTGCTCAAAAGACACGAAAGGAAGGGATTTTTATTATGTCTAAAGTATTTTTCACTTCGGAGTCTGTTACAAGCGGACACCCCGATAAAGTCTGTGATCTGATTGCAGACTCCATCCTGGATGAGGCAATCAGACAGGATCCTGAATCACACATGGCTGTAGAGGCTACCATCAAGGACGATCTGATTCTTGTCTATGGAGAAGCAGGTACCAAAGCTAACATTGACTATGAGAAGATTGCACTGAATGTTATGAAGCAGATTGGCTATGATGAGGAATATCATGTTCTCGTCAAGGTCAACAAACAATCTTCCGAAATCAACGGTGCCGTTGCGCATGACAGTATCTCCGCAGGAGATCAGGGTATCATGTTCGGCTATGCTGACGATGAAACAGAAGAACTGATGCCATTTGCTATCGAAGAAGCACATAAACTTTCCAGTAAGCTTGAAGAAGTCAGAAGACAGACACCATGCCTGAGACCTGATGGAAAAACACAGGTAACAGCTGAATATGTCGATGGCAAGCTCACAAGAATTGATACCATCGTTGTTTCCACACAGCATACAGCTGATGTTACACAGGCAGAAATCAAAGATATTGTCATGAATAAGGTCATCAAGCCTGTTGTTGATGCAAAGCTTGTTGATGAGAAAACAAAGTATCTCATTAATCCATCCGGATCATTTATTCTTGGAGGATCATGGGGTGACTCTGGCACAACAGGACGTAAGATTGTCGTAGATTCCTATGGCGGATATGCGCCTATCGGAGGAGGATGCTTCTCTTCCAAGGACCCAACAAAGGTAGACCGTTCTGCAGCTTACTACGCACGTTATGTTTGCAGAAACATCGTTGCCAATGGTCTTGCTCATAAGTGCCAGCTTGAGCTCTCATATGCAATTGGTGTGCAGCAGCCTATCTCCGTATGCGTTGAAGCATTCGGAACATCCAAGTACACAAATGATGAACTCGAAGCAATCGTACTGAAGAACTTCAACTTTTCCGTTGCTAACATTATTGATGAATTGGATCTCAGAAGACCTATCTATACAAAAACAACCAACTACGGACACTTTGGAAAAAAAGATCTGCCTTGGGAACAGTTCAAGAAAATCGAACTCTGAAGCATCTAAGGATTCCCGATGGGAATCCTTTTATTATGCATGCATGAAAAAGCCCACGCTATTATGACGCAGGCTTTAATGCTACTATCGCTTATTTTTCTTCCTGCATTACCTTATGGCAACGCGGACAGAGTCCATTCTCATCTGCATCTTCGGAATAATTCCAGCATCGTGGACACTTAGTGCCTTGGGCACGTACAATCTTAACAGCACGTTCACTGCCTGTTTCAACAGCTGCCTTAGAGACAATCAGCCATTGTGCTGCAGTATCGCCAAGACCCTTCTCCAACAGTTCATCTTCCTCACCAGTCAGTGTTAAATCAACTTCTGCTTCCTGTGCTGTACCAATGAGCTTGCTGTTGCGGGATTCTTCAAGTGCCTTCAGAACATCTGTTCTTACATCCAGCAGCTTAGTGAACATATCACGGATCTCATCCTCATCCGCATACTTCTGCACTTCAGGGAAATGTGTATAATGCACAGACTCTGCAGAATCATCATTGAAATGCTGCCATACTTCCTCTGCAGTGAATACAAGGAACGGTGCCCACAAACGAGCCAGTGCATCTACCGTCTGCCAGTAAACTGACTGTACCTGTCTTCTGCGCTTATCATTCTTAGCTGAGCAGTACAGAATATCCTTTGTAAAGTCACAGTAGAAAGACGACAAGTCATTTGTCATAAAGTTGACCAATGCCTTATTAGCAGCCAGATAGTCATATGCAAGCACTGCTTCTCTAACAGCCTTTACAGTATCATTCAGACGGATCATAACATACTTATCTGTCTTCTCAAGATTCTCATAGGCAACCATATCCTTCTTAGGATCAAAGTCATTTGCATTCACATTTCCAAGCAGGAAACGGAAAGTATTTCTTACCTTACGATACTGATCAGATACCTGCTTGATATTGGAAGGACCCAGCTTCAGATCTTCCTTAAAGTCAGAAGACATTGCCCAGAGACGGAATACATCTGCACCATTCTTATTAATGATATCCATCGGATTGACAACGTTGCCTACCGACTTGGACATCTTTTCTCCCTTGGAGTCAACAACATATCCGTGTGACAGTACTTCCTTGTAAGGAGCGCATCCATTGACTGCTGTTGAAACGATCAGAGAAGAGTTGAACCAGCCCCTGTACTGATCAGAACCTTCAAAGTACAGATCGCATGGAAAGCTGTATCCTCTAGCGATCAGTTCATTCCATGAACTTCCGGAATCAAACCAGACATCCATGATGTCCTTTTCCTTTGTAAAAGTTCCATTTGGAGAATTCGGATTCTTATATCCTTCTGGAAGAAGATCCTTAGCTTCTCTTTCAAACCATACATTGGAACCGTATTCTTCAAACAGGTCTGCTACATGATCAAAGACTTCCTTTTCCATGACCGGAGTTCCATCCTCACAGTAGAAAATCGGAATTGGTACACCCCAGAGTCTCTGTCTTGAAATACACCAGTCTCCTCTGTCCTGAATCATATTATGCATACGGATCTGTCCCCATTCATTGTGCCATACAACATTATGGTCAACCTGGTTCAGAACCTTTTCTCTTACCTTATCGATAGAACAGAACCACTGCTTAACAGCTCTGAAGATAACCTTCTTCTTCAGTCTGTCATCATGCGGATAAGCATGAACAATATTTTCTACAGCAAGCAGGCATCCCTTCTCACTCATATCATGAATGACAGCCTTGGAGCAGTCCTCAAAGAACATGCCCTGATACTTGCCTGCCTCTTCATTCATATTGCCTTTGGAATCAACTGTGCAGATCGGTGCAATGCCATACTTGGCACATACATTGAAGTCATCGAGACCATGTCCGCCGGCAGTATGTACAACACCAGTACCATCTTCATCTGTAACGTGTGTGCCGCATAATACAGGGCAGTCCTTATCCAGTACTGCATGATGATATGTGATATTCTCCAGTTCTTTGCCTTTGAAGGTTCTAAGAACACCCTGATTCTCAAGATGGAACTTCTCAAGAAGCTTATCAGTAAACTTTGCAAGGAAGATCAGTTTTCCCTTTTCTGTCTGTACTTCGGCATATTCATAGTCAGGATGAACAGAAACAGCTTCGTTGGAAGGGATTGTCCAAGGTGTTGTTGTCCAGATAACAAAGTAATCATCGCTGTCCAGAACGCCCTTTCCATCAGCTACCTGAAAAGCAAGATAGATGGTCGCATCCTTAACATCACGATAGACAATCTCACTGTCAGCTACAGCAGTCTCATTGTATGGAGACCAGTAAACAGGCTTGAGTCCCTGAAAGATGAGACCTTCCAGAGCCATCTTTTCAAATGTTCTGATTTGTCTGGCTTCGAATTCCTTCTTCAGTGTGATATATGGATGATCGTAATCTGCAATCTGGCCAAGTCTCTTTTCGGTGCCCATCTGCTGTGCAACCTGCTGATGGGCATACTCATCACACTTTCTTCTAAAGTCAGCATGTGACATTGCCTTACGATCTACTCCAAGCTTCTGAATTGCATTTTCAATTGGAAGTCCATGTGTATCCCAGCCTGGGAAGAATGGCGTATAGTATCCGCTCATTGCATGCGATCTGACAATAAAGTCCTTGATACAGCGATTCATTGCTGTACCTGCATGCAGGTTTCCATTCGCATACGGAGGACCGTCATGCAGTATAAATGCCTGCTCCCCCTCATGATGTTTCAGAATATTCTGGTAATAGTTCTGATCCTGCCACTGTTTGAGAATGCCTGGTTCCTTTTTCGCCAGATTTCCCCTCATCTCAAATTCAGTATCCGGCATGTGAAGCGTTTCTTTATAGTCTTCCATCCTGTATCTCCCTTCATCTCAAAAGAAAAAGCGCCCTATATCTAAGGACGCTGTTAACGCGGTACCACCTTAGTTTATACCTGACGGTATACACTCTTGCAATGATCCCTTAACGCAGGATATACGACTGTTCCTCAGGTGATGTTCTTATACTATCCTCACTCCCGAATCTCATCATTTTCGGAATCTCTTTGCTTTGGATAATTAAAATACGTCCTGAATCAATGCAGTTTCTTTTCAGCTTCGTTCAGCCATCTGAGATCCGGCATAGCCGGTATCTCGAAGTGATCCAGCTCTTCCATCAGGGAATTCAGCTGATCCTTCATGCCGGATTTTACATCACCAGCCTGACCATACAGTTTTGACAGATCCACTAAAATCAGTCTAGCTGTACCGACAGCATCCTTGATTATCTGATCCGCATTCTTCTGTGCGGTATTGATAATCTCATTGGCTTCCCTAAGAGAAAGTCTTGCAATACTGTCAGAAGCTTCCTTACGCGAAGCTTCGGTATTAACCATCTGCTGATACTGAGCCTTTACTTCTTCAAGCTGGCGATTCGTTTCTACAAGCTGCTGCTGATATAATGTAATCTTCTGTTCCAGCTGTTCTACCTGAGCGGCATAGCGATCTATAGCGTCGTCAACCGAGAAACGATCGTAGCCGTTTTTAAGCACTCTGAATGTCGGTCTCTGCGCTGTCATCTGCTCACCCCTTAGATACTCTGTTCGAATTCCGCCGCAGATCTTCCATTTCTAGTCTCCCGAACAATGCCAAGATACTTGAATCTTCCAATTCCGCGAATCGAAATAGTAACGTTATTATTACACAACTTATCAGGCTCTTCAAGCGTGATATGATCCATCTGAACCAGACCGCGCCTGATCATTTCCTTTGCCTGTGCTCTTGAGCACGCAGCAAGTCCGGCCACAACTGCATCTGCTCTTTCACTTGCCACGACCTTCACAAAATTTCTTGTATGAAACTCCTGCACCGGTCTTTCCTGTATTTCATCGAAAGATACGCTCAGCTGATTGATCCTGGTCAGCTGATCTCTGAAGAAAGGAAGCATCTTCACAGATGTATATAGATAGATATGATCATCGCTGATCCAGAAATCCCCAAAGGAATGTCTGTCTATCTGCAGATGCATCAAAGCACCAAGTATATCTGAATGTCCTATTTTTCTGAATCTCTGATCGATAGCAGCAGACATACAGATAATATCAGAAAAGCCATCTCCCTCTTCAGAAAGGAAAATGACTTTTTTCTTTCTCGCATCCGGATAGCCGCCATCATATCTGATAAGTGCCGATTCCGGAAACAGTCTGTGTACAGCTGCCTGTTCCTCTTCGCTCAGGAAATAGGAACACTGCGTTCTGTGCCACTTTTCACTGTGTTCTTTCAGATCATTCAGATGAGCACTCAGTGCTCTATTGTCTGTCTGATCAGTCTTCATCGCTTTCCAGAGAAATATCACCGGAAACATTGACATTCTTAGGTGTGCAGAGGATTACATTGTGTCCGATCTTCTGAATTGTTCCATCCAGTGCAAATACAACACCTGTTAGGAAATCAATAGTTCTCTGTGCATAATCTCTCTGCAGTCTGTGCAGATTGACAACACATGCTCTTCTCTGCTTCAGATGGCGTGCAATTTCCTCTGCTTCTTCAAAGGAACGCGGCTCAAACAGAACCATCTGGGCGTTATTAGGAACACCGGAAACCTTTGTCTTAGCTGCTTCATAAGTAGATACAGGTTTTGCTTCAGATGCAGAATACTGAAGTTCCTGTTCTTCATCCTCGTCGTATTCTTCGTCTTCATCGCGCGGTGCGATAAAATCTTTCAGTTTTTCAAAAGCCATTATATGACCCTCCGATTTCATGGTTATTATAGCATTCCATCATTGTGCTTACAATTGCAAAACCGTAAGTTAATCACGTATTACAGACTGGCAAGAACGTCTGCAGTCAGATGCTCTGCAAGCAATACAGCAAGACGTACTGCGTTCTGATAATCGTCCAGTGAAGTCCAGCAGTTTGATGAATGTATGTAGCGAACTGGAATGCCGATTACAATTGCCGGTATTCCCAGCAGTTCATTAACCGCAGCACCATTTGTACCGCCACCCTTTCTCACCGACTCCTGTACAGGAATGCCTGCTTCATGTGCAAGTGAAAGTGCATATTCCTGAAAACGATGATTGGTGATCATGGACACATCCATATGACGCAGCATTGGTCCTTTATGCAGTGCCGACTGGATCATATATTCTTCACTGAATGTATCATCCGCAGGACATCCTTCAAAGCAGATCATCACATCCGGTTTCAGCGCTAAAGCATTTGCACGAACGCCTCTTTCACCAACTTCCTCCTGGGCTGAAAAAGAACCTAATGCATTGCATGGAAGAGCCTTCTTCTTCAGCTGTTTCAATGTTTCTATTTCAGCTGCTACTCCAATTCTGCAGTCAAAGCCCTTGCCATAGAAAAGGCCTCTCTCCTTATCGTATCTGCACTTCACATCCGGTACACATGGCGAGGCAATGCCAATGCCTAGGGCTGCAGTTTCTTGTGCAGTGCATGTACCTGGATCCAATATCATCTGTTCTGCATCCAGCGGTTTCTTTCTGTCCTCTTCGCTCATGAAATGAGGCGGCTTTACTGCCACTACAGCAGAATGCTTCGAACCATCTTTCCCTCTCACTGTAAATGATGAAGACGGAAAAGAAGACGGCTGCCATCCGCCAAGCGGCAGGAAACGAAGTGTTCCATTCGGCTTCACTGCCTGCACAATGGCTCCTACTTCATCCAGATGTGCATCAAACATCAGTCTCGGCTTATCACTGTCTGCTTCCTTCTCACAGCGCAGACTGTACATTGCATTTCTCTTCACATCGTATTCATTCAATTCCTTCTTAACAATCTCACTGACTTCTTCTTCAAATCCGGAAGGTCCAAAAGCATTGGAAAGTGCCTGTATTCTATCCGTCTCATTCATGATTCAATTCCTCCATGCAGATATTATAGTCGAAAAAACAGATGCCACTCTCATGACATCTGCTGTTTCTGTGCATTCTCCTTCTGTGACTTGATGACCTTCATTCTAGAGAATTCCTCACGATCCTTTTCATCAAGGGAATCGGAGATGAATTTAATCTGTGCCTGATAACGAGGTATGACAATGTTCTTTAAAGCATTGGCTCTCTTCTGTGTCTTGGAGATACTTGCGGCAAGTCTGTACACAGAATTATCTACTTCTGCAAGTATCATTGTCAGCTGCTTTACTTTCTGGAACTGCAGATAGGCTTCATCAATCTTGGAGTTTGTTTCTTCAAGACCATATGGAATTGCCTGATCTTTATCATCGGTTGTCTTGAAAATGACATCCGGTACCTCTACACCCATGACAGATCTGTATGTAATCTGTATGCCATCCTCTACAGGTATTTCATCTGTAATCGAACTGATTACACCGGAATACAGATTAGCCTGCTGCAGAAGAAGATAGCCCGAAGAATAAGCATCCGTGATCTGATCTCTCAGAACCTTGACCTTATCCGCCAGTCTCATCATTTCATTGATCAGAATGTTCCTCTTCCGATCCATCAGCTGATAGCCATTCTGCGCAAGAGCCAGTGAACGCTTAGTACGTATCAGGTTTCCCTTAGTCGCTGATACCTGCTGTGCCATAGATCAGTTTTCTCCCTTGCCGGATATTGCCTTGATAACAGCTTCTGCGTTATCCGGATCATAGTACTCCTTGATCAGCTGCGGATCCAGACGGTCCAGTGCAGACTCTGGAAGAGTTGAAAGAAGTGCCCATCCAAGGTTCAGTGTATCCTCCATGGAACGATTGGTATGAAAGCCCTGTCCTACAAAGATATTCTCGAACTTTCTGCCAAATTCCATATACTGCTTATCAATATCTGAAAGCTCATCCTCACCGATAACGGATGCTAGTGATCTTGCGTCCAGTACCTTTGCATATGATGCAAACAGCTGGTTTGATACATCCTGATGATCTTTTCTTGTATAGCCTTCACCAATACCATCCTTCATCAGTCTGGACAGAGAAGACAGTACACCAATTGGAGGTGTGATGTTATTCATATACATATCTCTGTCCAGAACAATCTGACCCTCGGTAATATAGCCAGTCAGATCCGGTACAGGATGTGTAATATCATCGTTAGGCATTGTCAGGATAGGAATCTGCGTAACAGAGCCTTTTCCGCCTTTGATAATACCTGCTCTTTCATACAGAGAAGCAAGATCGGAGTACAGATATCCCGGATAGCCTTTACGGGAAGGAATCTCACCATTGGATGAAGATATCTCACGTACTGCTTCACAATAGGATGTCATATCCGTCAGGATGACCAGTACATTCATACCGCACTCATATGCAAGATACTCTGCAGCGGTCAGCGCGCATCTAGGTGTCAGCATTCTCTCAACAATCGGGTCATCCGATATATTGACATACATGGCAACCTTCTCCATAACACCAGTTTCTTCAAATGATCTGCGGAACTGTTCCGCAACATCATTCTTAACACCCATAGCACCGAATACAATACAGAAGTTCTCTGCATCCTCTCCCGTCAGCTTTGCCTGTCTTACAATCTGTATAGCCAGCTGATCATGCGGAAGTCCGCTTCCTGAGAAAATAGGAAGCTTCTGTCCTCTGATCAGAGTATTCAGACCATCAATAGCAGAGATTCCAGTCTGAATATAGTTCTTCGGGTATACACGTGCGACCGGATTCAGAGGTCTGCCGTTGACATTCTCGAACTTATCGGTATAGACAGGTCCAAGTCCATCAATCGGTTCACCGATACCATTGAAGGTACGGCCCAGTATTTCCTTGGACAGACCGATAACCATTGGATGTCCAAGAAGCTTTGTTTTTGTATTATTCAGAGAAATACTGTCAGTTCCCTGAAACACCTGAACAACAGCCCTTTCTCCTTCAATAGAGGATACTCTGCCGACTCTCTTGACACCATTCGGCATTTCAATCTCCACCATCTCTTCATTTGAAACATTCTTTACATGATCTAGAGCCACGAAAGAGCCCTGAATCTCATCAACTCCCAATATCTGAAGACTCATAACAGCCCCTTTCTAGAGAATACTATCCAGTGCCTTATCAATTCTGTCATTGTAGGAATCCAGCAGTTTCAGATTGTTATTCGGCACATCGTACTTAATCTTAATAACTTCTTCAAAAACACCTGTATTGCGGATCAGTGATACTGGTATCTTCTTTTCTACCTTGCGCTTGCACGAAGCATATAGATAAGAGATGACCTTCATCATTCTATACTGTTTTTCCAGAGGCACGGACTGATCATCCGGATGGAATGCATTCTGCTGCAGATAGCCGACACGGATAACTCTTCCTATTTCCAATACAAGTTTCTGATCTTCAGGAAGTACATCAGAACCAATCAATTTAACAACTTCATTCAGCGAATCCTCCTGATGAAGAACACTCTGCATTTCCGCACGAAGATCCATAAAATCATGCGCAACATTGGTCTGATACCATCTAGTCAGATCTTCTACATAGTCAGAAGACGATTCATTCCAGTTTACAGCAGGATAGTGTCTCGCATAAGCCAGTGTCTTATCCAGCGCCCAGAACGATCTTACGAATCTTCTTGTCTGCTGAGTAACAGGTTCGGAGAAATCTCCGCCCTGTGGAGATACAGCACCAATTAATGTCAGCGATCCTTCTTTGCCAGACAGTGTATTTACATAGCCTGCACGTTCATAGAACTGTGCGATACGGGAAGGCAGATACGCAGGGAATCCCTCTTCAGCAGGCATCTCTTCCAGACGTCCTGAAAGCTCACGCAATGCTTCTGCCCATCTTGAAGTAGAGTCAGCCATCAAAGCTGTATGATATCCCATGTCACGGTAGTATTCTGCAATCGTTGCACCCGTATAAATAGAAGCCTCACGTGCTGCAACCGGCATATTGGATGTATTGGCAATCAGTACAGTTCTGTCAAGAAGAGAACGTCCAGTCTTAGGATCCTTCAGTTCACTGAATTCCTGCAGTACCTGTGTCATTTCATTGCCACGCTCACCGCATCCAACATAGATGATAATGTCGGCATCACAGAATTTAGCAATGGAATGCTGAAGCATTGTCTTGCCTGCTCCGAAACCTCCAGGGATAGCAGCACTGCCGCCTTTTGCAATCGGGAACATTGTATCGAGCACTCTCTGGCCTGTTACTAGCGGAATAGAAAGCGGTCTTCTGGATGCAATAGGGCGCGGTACACGTACTGGCCATCTCTGCGAAAGAGCAACTTCCTTCTCTTCCCCATCTGCTTCATTTCTAACTGTAATAATTGGTTCTACTGCAGTATAAGTGCCATCACTGACAGCCTTTACAACAACTCCATTAATGCCCTGAGGAATCATGGAGCGATGCTCAACAACAGGAGTTTCCGGAAGGGTAGCAAAGATCTGTCCTTCCTTGACTGTATCACCTGTCTTAACAAGAACTTTTACATCCCACTTCTTCTCTTCATCCAGAGAGGACATAGTCATACCTTCAGAAATGAAAGCACCCTGTTTCTTTTCTATTTCTTCCAGCGGTCTTTCAATACCATCGTAGATATTTCGCAGAAGACCTGGACCTAACTGTGCATTCAGAAGTGCACCGGATCCAGTAACAGGTTCTCCCGGTTTTAATCCGGTTGTTGACTCATAGACCTGGATAGTTGTCACATCATCATTCAGACGGATTACTTCACCGAGAAGCTTTTTCTCACCGACGTAGACCATTTCACGCATAGAAAAACTGTGCGTATTCCTAACAGACACTACCGGTCCGTTAATGGCATAAATAACATCGCTCATTTCTCGGCCTCACTTTCCGTAATCTCAAATCCAGAATTATCTCTGAACCACTGAAATTCATTCTGTCTCTTCTCATCCAGAAGGCAGCTGTATTCCATCTTGTTTTCTTCATCTACATATTTATATCCGCCAATCGGAAGGTATGCATTGCGTATCTCCTTGCCATCCTGATGAATTTCAGCAAGCATTTTCTTCATTAAGACAGTATCTTCCTTGCGTACATCAAAATATCCATTTCCTGACAGATCTGTCATTGCCAGATTCTTTCTGAGGTAATCGGCATAGCCATCACCTTCAGTAAACTTCTGCAGATCCTTTTTGACATCGTCAAAAAGTTCTGTAACAAGCTGTTCTCTCAGTTCCAGAAGTTTCTTCTTTGTAGCAAGCCTGTCTCTGGATGACTTGGACGCCGCAAGATTCTGCAGGTCCTTCAGTTCTGAATCCAGATAGCTTCCAATTTCCTTATCAAGACTCTGTTTAAACAGTGCCACCTGCTTATCATGCAGGTGGGCAGTCTCTGCCTCTACACGCTTCTCAACAAGGTCTGCATTTGAACAGATATCCTCATCTATTTTTTTCAGTAATTTCTCTTCATATTCTTCCATGAAATCACCTCACAGTTTAATTCCAATTGCCTTGCCGATGCAGGCATTGATAGCCTCACCGATATTACCGGAACCATGGCGATCCGGTATCTCGACAATCAGCGGTTTCTTTAAGTTCATTTTGTAGTCCGATACAATATCACTGACCGGTTCAATCGTTTTGGTCGTCATCAAAATGATCGCTATATCCTGCATCTGAATGAGCTCATCCAGACGATGCAGAATATTTTCACGACCTCTGATGACCTCCCCTTCAAAACCAGCCAGACGCATGCCGGCTACCGTGTCGGCATTATCACTGATGACGTATGCTTTCATAATTACAGATTATTCAGGATCAGAATAGAGATCAGCAGTCCATAGATAGCAATACCTTCACCGAGGGCAACAAAGATAATTGCCTTACCAAAGTTATCAGCATTCTCAGAAATAGCAGCCAGAGCAGCCGGAGCAGCCTTAGCAACAGCCCAGCCTGCACCGATAGAAGAACATCCAACAGCAATAGCTGCTGCAATAAAGCCAAGACCGCTTGCAGAACTTTCTGTACCGTCTGCAGCAAGTGCTGTGAACTGATTAGCCTGTACGATCATCATGACTGCAAATACACCTGCAAATATAGCAATTTGTGCAATCATCTTCTGCTTTGTATTCTTTGTGCTGATCTTACCGCTGAAGATCAGTGCCAATGGGCCTACGATCAGTACTACTGCAATAAGCGGTATCAGAATCTCATTTAAACTCAACATAATAGTCTCCTTTTAATTTACCTTTCAGTTATTCTCGGCCAGTGCCTTATATGGCACTCCGCCGCCTTCATAATAACGGCTGAACATTTCATAATACTCAAGACGCAGCGACTGGATGCCAACGATCAATCCCTCCAGCAGCATAACAAATGCATTTCCAAGGATCAGCACCACCGGTCCTGCTCCGCCAGTCATCTTGACCAGCGTCATAACAACGATCATCATGCCTGCATGTGACAGGACAAATCCGCCAACACGGAGGTAGGACATTGTATTTGTAACATAGGACAGAAGTGTTTCGATCATCTCAAAGATCGACTGTGTAATATATCCACCCCATCCTTCTCTAGGCTTAATGGTTCTTCCCTCCACTGCATTGGACAGCGGATCCTTCATGATAAAGCAGACTACTGGAAGTACGAAGCATACTACGATGTAAACAGGATTCAGAACACTGCTGCCAAGCATCGTAGCTGCTAAAGCAAACATTATGCTTGCATAGAAGACAAGGCCTGCAATACCGTTAGGAGCAAACAGAACGTCTCCCCACTTTTTCTTTCTGATATTCATCGTAATGTTGATGGCTTGTGTAATGACAATCAGAACTGCACCGATCGCTACTGCGCCAAGCAGCAATGTCATCGTATTGGAATTAGCCATTACATCGAACAGCTTATCTTTTACGCCAAACAGCTTCTGATGAATTGGATTCAAAAAGTTCTCATATCCGAAGAATGATCCAAACAGGAATCCGAAGATCGTTGATGTAATACCGCATCTTCCAATAATTCCAAACAGTGCACCCTTCTTTTCAAGAAGAAGACCGAGGATCAGAAGCACAAGTCCCTGTCCCATATCACCGAACATAATTCCAAAAAGCAGGCAGTATGTAATCGACAGAAAGAATGTCGGATCAAATTCCCCATACTTCGGCAGTGAATACATACTGACGAACAGTTCAAACGGTCTTGCGAACCAGCAGTTTTTCAGCAATGTCGGGCATTCAAGATCTGGTACATCTTCAGGATTCTTGACCCTGAAATCCACCGGGAGTGAAGCAAATGCCTTCTCGTATTTATCCAAATCCGCTTCTTTCACAAATCCAGATAGAATATGTTTTTCATCCAGTATGGCCAGATACTGATACATATCGCATAATTGCTGCTGCTTTTTACAGTAGGAGAATACTTCATCTATCTTAGAACCATATACTGCCAGTTCTTTTTCCACATCGATCATAGGAATCTCAATAGGCTCAAAGAACAGCCCCTGAAATATATCTGCGACTCTTGCGGCATAGGAATCAGAGGTAACATACACCATCCAGATATACTGCTTATTTTCATATAGCTTATGATGAACAAAAACCTCATCTCTGTACATTGCAAGTTTCTTGAATGATTCAATCGGCATTCTTCCAAACCCGAAATTCAGATACTGGCATGCATGGATCCTGTCGAATCCGCAGACACTCAGTTTTGCCAGAGCTTCTGCATCATCAGGAGTCAATATAACGTCAGCCGAATCGTTGTTCACGCCGAACTTTGCATTGATTTCCCTAATGAATGCTTCAATCTCTTCATTTGTATAGTCTTTCGGGCTGTCCACTCTCTTGATTTTATAGTTCAATGAATGGGCTATATTCTCAAAGGTCTGTGCAAATGCTGTATACGTGTCATCGTAAGGAATCAGTCTTCCCTGGTTTCTGTCATTGACAAGTTTCAAAGCAGGTACCGGATGCAGACACTTTGTTTCAGATGCAGTCATCAGCATCTGCTGCAGATGATCCTGATCAGTACAGGCACTTACAAACTTCATTTTTTCAATTGCCATTTTTCCTGTCTCCTTTCTAGTACACCAGCAGAGTCTTGATTCTGTCAGGACTTACGCCATATCGCACTCCCTCGATGATATTGATCACGTTCTGGATTTCTATCTCGGCAAGTACCATATAGCTAAGCAGAACCAGACTGGCTTCTGTGTAGTATTCAATAAAGTGATGATTCAGGTTATACCGTATTGTACCGGTATAATGTTCAATATCTATAAACTCAACACCCTTGGCATAACGGTGATACTTCTTCTGCAGGCATTCAACAACTTCATCTGCCGTACAGTCGCAGATCATATCACGCATTTCCTTCGCTGTGAACAGACAGTACTCAGGCATGATCAGAGACTGTATCTTTCCTGAAGATGCGTTGAAGTATCTCTTCAGACGGTAGATCACAGCAATGTTATCAAGCTCTGCTTTTGCTCTGGTGATCTTTCTCATCTGATCTCTTGCATCACCATCAGAGTATTCATCGATCAGCTCCTGTGTATTCTTGAAGTTGCTGATACGGAATGCATGCTCCATGCCAATGAAGTCAATATCCTCAAGTTTTTCTGCACGGTACTTCTTTACAATCGAATAGAACCGTGTGCCCTTCAATAATTCTTCCAGCTCATCGTAGTTATTCACATCGATCAGCTTCTTAACATCAAAGGAAAAATACTGTTCTGCATACACCGGAATCCTTCCGATGATTGCATTTCTTATTTCATCATCCTTCCTCATGAAGGCACGGATACAGCTCAGTATCAATCTCGTTTCTGTATTCATGACAACAATGTAGAAGAACTTGCCATCATTCGGTCCGCCATACACAGTCAATCTCTGTAAGCGGTAATACGCGTCCATACGCAGAAGTGCTTCCAGCTGTCCACGGTGAATAGACTTCTCGTTGATTCCCTCCAGTGTTTCCGCAAACAGCGGATATCCTTTCAGTGCGGATGCTATTTCCGGAACTGTTTTTTTCTGCAGCAGATTCTGATAATCCGATTCCGTCAGACGTTTACCGAACATGGCCCTGGCCTTAACAGCCATTGCTTCATCTGAACTCATATTCTTTTCTACTCCCCGTCTGTCGAAATGATTCTGTTCAGCAGTTCCTTACGCCACTTTTCTTTATTGGTATCATATTTTTTCTTAAGATCTGCAGAAGCTTTTTCATAATAAACAGTATTCATCTTCTCACTGTTCTGGATCTGCTCGTCCAGCTGCTTCTTTGTATCTGCAGCCTTCTTCTTTGCATCACTCCAGGACTGATCAGAAAGCTTCCGATTCTCTTCCTCAATGCTTTTTTTGAGACTCAGCTTCTTTTCATTCTCGGATGCTATTCTGCCTCTTGTTTTTTCATCTTCTTCAATCAGTTTCTGAATTGCTTCAATTTCCATATGAATCACTTCCTTATATTGTGACGAAAGATATTATATGCTTATTTTTGAAAATGGTGAACAAGTTGCAATTCTCTTATTTTTGTAAGCTCTTACAGTCATCAAACAGGATTGAAATAACCTGCATGAATGTTTAAAATATAGCCATGTTAGAAAAAATCAAAATAAAATTTTTCAGCAGGACATGTCTGATTCTCTATGGCATATCCGCTGCTGCAGGGCTGATTTATGGACTGATCGTGCAGCCTCTGTATCTTCACTTCATAGACGGAATCACCTTTACATGCTTTGCCTATCTTCTTATCGGTATATTCCGCTGGGGCTGGACAGAAGGTGATTTTACCTTCTTTTCCTGGCATCCTGATAAAAAGCAGCGTACCAGAGCACCTGGTGAAAAGTATTATGGTACGAGTTCCAATCCTTCTGCTCACATGTCCTACCGTGACTATAGAAGTAAGGTTAGAGACGAGAGAAAGACAGCAGCCAACCCATTCCTATATGCAGGTGTTCTGCTTCTGATCGTCGTTGCTGTTCTGGCTGCAGCGTATTGATTTATACACTTTATCCGCTTTGTATATACAATATAAAAAGGCGTTCACAGCTTATATTTCTCAGCTGTGAACGTCTTTTTTATATGCTTACTTAACGAACTCTGTCTGATACATCTTCATCTCTTCATCATTAGCGAAGATCCAATGACCGCTTCCCGGAACTACTTCACGGAAAGTTGCAGGATTCTCATCATAATGCCATCTTGCGGTATGTTCATCTTCATCGTATACCTTCAGTTTCTTCTGCTTTTCAATTTCCGGATCCGGCAATGGAATTGCAGACATCAGAGACTGTGTGTATGGATGCAGCGGATTCTTGAACAGCTCATTTGTTTCAGCAAGCTCAACAATTCTGCCCTTATGAATAACCGCAATACGGTCGGAAACATAACGTACAACTGACAGATCATGTGCAATAAATATCTGCGTCAGTCCTTTTTCCTTCTTGAAACGGTTCAGAAGATTAAGAACCTGTGCACGAATAGAAACATCCAATGCAGAGATAGGCTCATCAGCGATTAACAGAGAAGGTTCCATAACCATAGCTCTGGCAACCCCAATACGCTGTCTCTGACCGCCTGAGAACTCATGCGGATATCTAGTAGCGTGCTCTGCAAGAAGACCAACAGATTCAAGTGCATCCATAACCTTCTTTTTACGATCTTCCTCGTTCTTATAAAGATGGAAGTTGTACAGACCTTCAGAAACTATATAGTCAACTGTAGCTCTTTCATTCAGAGAAGCAGCAGGATCCTGGAAAACCATCTGCATATTTCTAATGACCCATCTCTTATCAGCCTTAGAAATCTTTCCAGAGATCTTCTTGCCCATGAAGTCAACTTCACCCTCACTAATCGGATTGATTCTGATAATTGCACGTCCGATTGTGGTCTTTCCGGAACCTGATTCACCTACAAGAGAAAATGTCTCACCCTTGTAAACATCAAATGTAATATCATGAACTGCTTTGAAAGGATTCTTTCCGTTATAGAAGGTAACTGCAAGATTCTTAACCTGCAGCAGGATTTCTCTTCCGCTTGCATCCTTTACGAGCGGTGGATTAGTCATATCATTCGCCATCCTGAATCTTAACCTCCTGTTCTGCAATTACTTCCTTCATTCGTTCATGAAGTGTTCTTACCTGTTCCGGCGGCTCTACTTTCGGAGCTCTAGGATCAAGCAGCCACGTCTTGGCAAAGTGTGTATCGGATACCGCAAACATCGGCGGTTCCTCTTCAAAATCGATCTTCATCGCATAATCGGAACGCGGTGCGAATGCATCTCCCTTGATGTTATCATACAGACTCGGAGGAGTTCCGGTAATGGAATACAGAGGCTGTCCCTTAATGCCAAGCTGCGGCAGAGAGGAAAGAAGTCCCCATGTATATGGATGCTTTGGATCATAGAAGATCTCATTAACAGTGCCATATTCAACAATCTGACCAGCATACATGATGGCAACACGGTCCGCTACATTTGCAACAACACCGAGGTCATGAGTAATAAAGATGATTGTATAGCCATAATCCTTCTGAAGTTTCTTGATCAGACGAATAATCTGTGCCTGAATAGTAACATCCAGTGCAGTTGTCGGTTCGTCACAAATCAGGATCTCCGGACGGCATGCCAGAGCAATTGCAATAACAATTCTCTGTCTCATTCCTCCTGAATACTGGAATGGATACTCGTCGAAACGATTTGCTGCATCATAGATTCCTACTTCATCCATCAGACGGATAGCTTCAGCCTTTGCTTCCGCAAAAGATTTTCCCTGATGCTTCTGGATAACTTCTGTAATCTGCTTGCCAATAGAAATAATCGGGTTCAAGGATGTCATAGGATCCTGGAAAATTGTAGCAATCTTCTTACCACGGATTTTCTCCCATTCAGTATCATTTTTCAATGAATACAGATCCTGACCTTCAAATATAGCTTTGCCGTTTGTTACAGAACCATTGGCATCCAGCATACCGGTAAATGTCTTTGTAAATACAGACTTACCGGATCCGGACTCACCAACGATTGCTAATGTTTCACCCTCATACAGATTCATGGAAATACCACGAATTGCATTCAGTTTCTTACCACGTACCTTGAACTGCACCTGTACATCGGATGCAGATAGGATTGATTTTCTTTCTTCCATATTCCGCCCCTCCTTACATGTGTGTTCTAGGGTCAGCCGCATCAGCTAAATTCTGACCCGCTACATACAGTGAAACTGTAATAACTGCCGAGATTGCAACCGGTATCCAGAACAGATACGGTGAACTGGTAATAAACGTACGGTTTGCAGAAATCGTCTTGCCAAGGGATGGCGTTGTTTCACCAACACCAATACCCAACCATGCCAGGAAGACTTCCAATGAAATATAAGATGGAAGATCACGAGAAATTCCTGTAACAATTACAGATACAAGGAACGGAAGAATATTATTCTTAACAATATTCCATGTTGAAGTGCCAAGACATTGAGAAGCAAGGTTATATTCACGGTCACGGATAATCATTACCTGTGTACGGATGAAGTAAGCTTCCGTCAGCCATGAAGTGATGGACATTGCAAAGATCAGCTGCCAGACACCTCTGCCCAATACATACATCAGGACAAAGACGACCAGTGTGAACGGTACATTCGCAATAATATTGTAAAGTTCAATCATCCACTTATCCATCTTCTTGGAATAGCCCCAGACTGCACCTACGATAACACCGACTACTGTTGTAATAAGTGTTGTAAGTCCAGCAATGGCAAGTGAGTTGCGAGAGCCGATCCACACAACATTCCACATATCATCGCCATAGTTATTGGTTCCGAATATATGTTCGAGACATGGATGAATATACTTCATTCCAGAAGTATTGATATTCAAATGAGATGTTCCATTATAACCGGAAATAATCGGGTCAATAATAGAAATCACCACTACTGCTATAGCAACAAACAATACTACCCACGTTGCCTTACTGGAAAAGAACTGTCTGAAGACAGATTTCCAGTATGAATACTTCGGAGCTACGATGTGCTCGGAAGCCTGATCGTCCTTATCAACAAAGACGAATTTTGTATCTGCTTCTGACATTAGTTCATACCTCCTTCATCATCCAGTTTGATACGCGGATCGATCGCGGTCATCAGCAGATCGCCCACCAGAACCGACAGTATAGAAAGACCAGTATAGATGAATGTCAATGCAACGATCATTGTGTTGTTATGATCAGTGATTGCATCAGGCAGAAGTTTTCCGGTACCAGGGATAGCAAATACTGTTTCAGTCAGTACCGCTCCTGTAATAGTCAGAATAATGTTAGAAGGAATACTGTGCACTATAGGGATAATTGCATTCCGCATGATATGTCTGCGGAAGATTTCCTTACGTGACAGACCTTTTGACTTAGCAAACTTGACATAGTCCTCTGATTCCTGATCAATCATGTATCTTCTTGTCCACAGCATCAGCGAAGCTGTATCCATCAATGCAAGAATAATAACTGCCGGAACATAAGACCGTATGTCACCCGATCCATATGTCGGGAACGATTCTGGGAATCCAAGTTTATAGAATATCTCACGTCCAAAGAAGATGAATGCAAGAGATGGTACAGCAATCATAAAGTTGATCCAAACAGTACCGATATGATCACCAAGTTTTCCTTTGTGACGTGCCATTGCCATACCTGCAGGGATAGCAATCAGATAAGCAATGATCAGCGCAATAATACCGATCGTCATAGAGTCAGAAATCATGGAAGGATCGGATTTCTGTGTTGAACAGTCAGCATAGTTATCACTGAACTTATTCTTATCCAGTCTGTCCAGACTCTTTGATGATTTATATGTGCAGGAATGCTGAATGACAGCACTCTTTGAAGACTCACCTGTTTCAAATGTCTGCTCCGATGATTCTTCTACACCCTGTGAAGAGGAAATAACCTCAGTAATAGGTGTATAGGAATACGACGGATAAGACACACCAAGATTCAGCGAAATTATATTCTGGTGAATAAATGGGAATGATCCATCAAAATAAATGAGATATTTATGTGTTGTTCCATTTCCCATTAATGCAGGGAGTCCGTTGTAATCAAGACCCCAATAGACACCTCTTGTGCTGTCCAATGTTTCATTGGAACTGTCACTCACATTCCAAGGTGTATCAATCTGAATCATATTCTTAAAGAAGTTGCCTACTATTGTTGCTACAGGTACATCTTTGTGAGCATAATACAGTCCACCTTTGTACTTTTCAACCGTATAGCCATCATTCTTATACGTCTTGACAATATCCTTAATGTAGCTGGAATCTGTCGCCATGCAGGCATCATAGTCATCACTGGCATATGCTTTGCACATATCGGACTGTTCCACAAAATCAACATACCCTAACTTTTCGTATGCGTTGTATTTGTATCTGGTACGATCGTCTACCTTTCCACCAAGCTTCTGATACGTGGAATCTGTTTTGAAGATCAGTTCTCTTGGTATCAGTGTATAGATCATTACCATTGCAATTGCGGTAACGATAAAGACAGACAGTACCGCTCGGATCAGTCTTCCCCATACATATCGTTTCATAAATGCCTCCAGTTCTTCCTAAAAAATGTACAGTATACGGTTCAAAAATACAAATGATTAGGAGGTTGAAACGCAACCCCCTAATCATTCAGTTTATTGCGAACTCAATCAATCAGTCAACAGATTATTGTGCTTCCCACTTTTTGAGAGCTTTCTTATATGAAGAAGCAGTAATTGGATCATCATCAATAATCATGCCCTTGTACTTAACTGACTCATATCCCTGAGTGAACGGTTCAGCACGGGATACTCTGTAGTTAACAGAAGAAGCCTGTGTCTGTACTGGAATGAACAGAGCATTGTCAAGCAGATAAGCTTCTGCCTTTGCAAATGCTTCATAACGAGCGTCCATATCATCTGTGATTGCATCAGCTGTGTCGAGCAATGACTGATATTCATCAAGACCAGCAGCCTTGATAGCAGCGTTGTTCTGAGCATCACCATCTGCTTCGAATTCAAGACCCATAGAAGTACGTGTTACATCACCGTCAACTGGGCTGAAGATGTGCAGATAAGACATTGGATCAACATAGTCATAGCCCCAGCCTGTAGATGTGGAAATATCCCAATCAGCATCTGTAGGTCCTGTAGATGTATAGGAAGACTGTTCATATTCATCTGTGCTTACTGGATGAACAACGATATCAACATTGTCTGAACCAAGTGAAGCTTCGATAGACTGTTCAAGTGAAGAAGCCTGTGCAACAAGAGCTGAATCACTGTCTTCAACCATCAGGTCAAGCTTGATTGGCCAAGAAACATCTGTCATTGTTGCCTTTGCCTTTTCAAGGTATTCCTTAGCGGTATCAGCATTGTAGTAAGGATCCTGTCCCTCTGACATGTCAGACGCACCGAGTGTGGAATCATTCTGTACGAGTTCTCCATAGGAAGTTCCATCAGAAGTCTTAACGAATGACCATGGGCACTCTGTATTACGGATAGCCAGAGAAGCTACAGATTTATCCATAATAGCTGTCAGATATGATACACGGTCGAAGCCATACTTCAGAGCCAGACGGAAGTCTGTATTCAGAAGTGCTTCACGTGTGTCAGCCTGCTGATCAGTTGTCTTATCAGTTGTGTTATATGTAACACGGTTCAAATTGAAGTTAACACCGAATGTGTACTGGTTCTGCTGTCCGGAATAAGCATTCTCCTTGTACGTTTCCAGTTTTTCCTTAAAGTCATCAGCTGTTGTGTAGAGCAGTGCCATATAATATGGGTTCTCACTGCGCTCAAAGCCCTTGATTGTGAAGTCAGGATCAGATCCATCATCATATTCAAGATTGACATTCTCGATGTATACATGGTCTGCATCCCAGTAAGCATCGTTCTTTGTCATCTTTTCTTCAGACTTGGAAACGAAGGACTGCAGAATATATGCGCCATTGTAAAGAATGGAGCTTGGCTCAGTCGGCTGACCGAATGAGCAGTTATTTGTATCAGGAGATCCAAGTTTACAGCCGTCACCCTGTGATTCAAGGAACTCACGGTTAACTGGATAGAAGATTGTGTAGCTGACGATAGAATCGAAGTATGTAGCTGTCTTGTCCAGTGTGTACTCCAATGTGTGATCATCAACTGCCTTAATTCCGACATCGTCGAAGTTTGTATCAGTACCGTCACAGTATGCGCTCAGACCCTTGATCAGAGGTGTAGCAAGATACAGTGTTGCGGACTGGAAATCTGCAGCATGCTGCAGACCTGCAACGAAGTCATCAGCTACAACATCGGCATATTCCTCACCATTGTTTGTAACCCACTTCGCATCGTCTCTTAACTTAAATGTCCAGACTGTGTAATCATCATTGTGTGTCCATGATTTAGCAATGTCACCGACATACTCATTGTCTGAGTTAACTTCAGTTAAACCGGAAACGAGGTTCTGGTTAACCTGATGATCGGAAGCATTCTGTGTAATCATGTAGTCTGTGGACTTTACATCAGAAGTAAATACATAATACAGATCATTAGACTTCTTTGTTGATGCTGATCCTGCAGTTCCGCTGGAGCATCCGGCTGCTAGCAGAAGAGCAAGTGAAGAACAGAGTAATTGTTTCTTCATACTGTTTCTTTCCTCCCTTGGAATAGCCAGATGTCCCACATCTGACTTATGTAAGTTATGTTAAGAGTTTTCATAATTCAAGTCAACTTATAACAGGGTTTTCAAAGCAATCATTTTACATATTTTCGAATATTGTGAAAACTTTTCATTCTATTATCATTACTTCTCTGTGATATAATCATACCGCTGTGGAGAAGTACCCAAGAGGCTGAAGGGACTGGTTTCGAAAACCAGCAGACGTGCAAGCGTGCAAGGGTTCGAACCCCTTCTTCTCCGCCATATATAAAAAACCGCTTAACTGCGGTTTTTTATATGCTCTTAACAATCATCTAACAAGACACTCAGCTGTATATACGGCCATCACTCCAAGAACCGCACTGAGTGCCACATACAGAACTGCAGTCCACGTCATGCCTGTTTTCATCAAATCTGCTGTTTCCAGTACAAATGTAGAGAAAGTTGTAAATCCTCCGCAGATGCCTACTTTCAGAAACAGAACCAGACGTGGATCAATATTCTTGTTCTTCAGTGAATAAGCTACGATCAATCCAATCAGGAATGCGCCGACAATATTGATGCAGAAAGTCTTTACTGGAAACTTAATGCTTTCCTTGACTGGAATCAGTCCAATTAAATAGCGCAGAACAGCACCGATGCATCCGCCTGCACCAACTGCAAGACAATTCAGCATAAACAATATTCCTCCTATAAATAATTACCACGCCTGACCATTAGATCAGGCGTGGTATTTATATTGTGTTTAAGAAACCTTAATTAGAACTTACCCTGCTCTGCAGCAAGTGCGATAGATACAGCTGTAGAAACTGTCATACCAACCATTGGATTGTTTCCAGCTCCGATCAGACCCATCATTTCAACATGTGCAGGAACAGAAGAAGAGCCAGCGAACTGCGCATCAGAATGCATACGGCCCATTGTATCAGTCATACCATAAGATGCAGGTCCTGCGCCCATGTTATCTGGATGCAGTGTACGTCCTGTTCCTCCGCCGGAAGCAACTGAGAAGTACTTCTTGCCCTTTTCGAGACGTTCCTTCTTATAAGTACCGGCAACCGGATGCTGGAATCTTGTCGGATTTGTTGAGTTTCCAGTAATGGAAATATCAACATTCTCATTCCACATGATAGCAACGCCTTCCTGTACATCATCTGCACCATAGCAGCGAACCTGTGCACGTGGGGATTCCTTATCCTTCGAGTAGCATGTCTCGGAAAGAATGTTCAGCTTGCCTGCAGCGTAGTCATACTCAGTCTCAACATAAGTGAATCCGTTGACACGGGAGATGATCTTAGCAGCGTCCTTGCCAAGTCCATTCAGAATGACACGAAGCTTCTTCGTACGAACCTTATTTGCCTTTTCAGCAATTCCGATTGCGCCTTCAGCAGCAGCGAATGATTCATGTCCTGCTAAGAATGCGAAACATTCTGTTTCTTCTTCCAGCAGTCTCTTGCCGAGGTTGCCATGTCCCAGACCAACCTGACGGTGATCTGCTACAGAGCCAGGAATGCAGAATGACTGCAGTCCTTCACCGATAGCAGCAGCAGCTTCTGCTGCTGTACGGCAGTTCTTCTTGATAGCGATGGCAGCACCGACGATGTAAGCCCACTTAGCATTTTCAAAGCAGATAGGCTGAATATTCTCAACCAGATGATAAACATCCAGTCCAGCATCCTCAGTGATTTTTCTGCATTCCTCGATTGAGGAAATGCCGTATTTGTTCAGACACGCAAGAATCTGCGGTTCTCTGCGGTCATAAGATTCAAATAATTCGTCCATTGTCCGTCTCCTCCTCTTACTGTCTTCTCGGGTCTACGAACTTAACGGCGTCCTGACAACGTCCGTACTGTCCGGAAGCCTTCTTGAGAGCTTCTGCGGCATCATCGCCGTTTTTAATGAAGTCCATCATCTTGCCGAAGTTAACGAACTTGTAGCCGATGATCTCACTGTTTTCATCCAGTGCCAGGTCTGTGATATATCCGTCCGTAAGTTCCAGATAACGCGGGCCCTTAGCCAGTGTTCCGTAAGTAGTTCCAATCATGGAACGGCTTCCCTTGCCGAGGTCTTCCAGACCTGCACCGATCTGAAGTCCGCCTTCTGAGAAAGCTGACTGTGAACGGCCATAAGCAATCTGAAGGAACAGTTCTCTCATTGCAACGTTAATAGCGTCGCAGACAAGGTCTGTGTTCAGTGCTTCCAGAACTGTCAGTCCTGGGAGAATTTCTGCTGCCATAGCTGCAGAATGTGTCATTCCGGAACAGCCGATTGTCTCGACAAGAGCCTCCTGAATGATACCTTCCTTGATGTTAAGTGAAAGCTTGCAGGCGCCCTGCTCCGGAGCACACCAGCCAATGCCGTGTGTATAGCCGGAAATGTCCGTGATTTCCTTGGACTTTACCCATTTAGCTTCTTCAGGAATTGGTGCTGCACCATGATGAACACCCTGGGTGATGGGACACATGTTTTTAATCTCTGTTGAATAAATCATATGATTTCCCTTTCTAAATTGTGTTTGTGAGACATAGAAGTACCTTTGCATGACCGTTGACTTATCGCGGCTTACGGAAACCCGCCATCTGAAATCGGCATACCCTCTCCTTCCGCTGTAAAAAAACAATTGCTCCCCTACAGCTTTAGAATCACAGAAGTCGTTAGCTTTTGATAAGCGGTTTAGGTTTCCCAAAGGAAGACTTCATTCCTTGCTTTCCATTATAATAATTTCGAGGGGCTCTTGTAAAATCATTTCACCTGTATTTTTCTTTGATTTTCAAGGAAATTACAACTGCTTCGGCCGAATGGCGGTCTGCATAATTAATAAAATCCGTCTGTAATAGTAGGCGGACTTCTTAACGTCAGTTTTCAGAACTGCCGTTTTAATATTTCTGCAAATTCCTCAACATAATAGCCGGAATTTTCCTTATTCCAGAATGCACAGTATTTGCGGCATATCTGATTCCCTTTTTTCAGTAAAGGTACAATTTTGACAGAATTATCAAAATCTTCTGTTTTACCTGTACCCTCAACAGGCATTACGCCTCTTCCAGCAGCCACCAGCATACGTGCATCCTGCAGATTGCCGGCAAACAGAAATTCCCCATCAAAACCAACCTGATTATGATAATAATCTTTCTCATTCTGTTTCTGATCTTCTCTCGCAACAAGAATACATGGCGTATTCCTCAAATCATCTACATCAATGCTGGGGAGCTGGGACATCGGATTATGTGAAGAAATATGCACATAGCTTCTGCTGCAGACCAGTTCCATATTTTCATAGGACGGGTTGAACACTCTTCTTTGATCATTGAAAGCCAGATCTATTTTCCCGGAGGTTAGTTCATTATAAAGATTCTCATGGTTTCCTGTAGAAAGATTAATCTGTACTTTAGGATACTTAGCAGCAAATTCTGCCACAGCATCTCTGAATTCGCTTCCTCCGTATCCATTTAGATATCCAAGATTCAGAACAGCCAGATCCTTCTTGCCTATTTTTACAGTATTTCTCTTCATAAGCTCAATATCACTCATAACAGCCAGACATTTCTGATAAAAATATTCTCCTGCTTCTGTCACCTTAAAAGAACGCTTCTCTCTTTCAAGAAGTGCAACTCCAAGTTCACTTTCTAGTGCTTTGATCTGCTGGGAAACTGCCGACTGCGAAATATTGCATTCAGCAGCAGCCTCAGTAAAACTGCCTGTTCTGACAACTGCAGTGAAATACTGCATCTGACTTATCAGCATTCTCCGCACCGCCTTTCCTTTTAATTATTATAGCAAAGCACTTATCCAAACAGCCAGTAGACATTGCCCTTTGAAATGGACATTCCGATCTTTTCCTGCAATGCCAGAGACTTATCATTATCAGTCTCAACCTGACAGAAAGGGATCATATCGTTCTGCTTCATATACTGCAGAACATATTTTTCCAGTTCCATACCATATCCATGTCTTCTGTATTCCGGCAGGATTTCAAGAAGCCCTGCGCTGCCTTCCATATGGATACCTGCTATACCTGTACGATTGCCATCCGTATCATAACCGATAAAAATATGATGAATACCAATCAATATTCTGATTTCACTCTCATCCAGCTGATGATAGTTTTCCAGTATGAAGGAAAGATCTTTTTCTTCAGCTGGCTGTATATGAAGACTCCCTGTTAAGGCTGGCACTTCTTCTTTTTCAAATACCGCCTGATGGCAGATAAGTATTTCAGAAAAGCCCCATCTGTTCTTTGCTTCCTCAGCCAGATCACCGCGCAGACTCTGAAACAGGTGGCATTCATCAGGAATGAATCTGTCCATCCACTGCTTTCCTGTTTCATAGGAATCACAGTCGATCATCCATGCATCGCTGAACGTATCATGGATCAGACTGCCATGTTCATTTTCTATCATCACTTCAGCAGTGCCATGTTTCACTACCTGTTCCATGCCTGCCATCAAAAGTGCATGATCATTTCTCTTTATGCTGTTCATAGCCATCATCATATCGCAAAAGACCGTCTCCTGCGAGACGGTCGTGTATCAGTTAATTGTCTGCTGATCAACAATATGAGAATAGACCTGCGAAGTGATCCAGTAGACCAATGTATAGATGACAGCAAATATTCCTGCTGTTATCAGCATACATTTGAAAAATAATCCAACATCATTCAGTCCAAACGCAAGCATCAGTTCATAGATCATATGGAAGGCAAAGAATATATGCAGCATTGCTACAGCAAGCGGCAGGAAGAATACTGTCAGCACCTGTGCATTGATGGATCTATGCACTTCCTTTCTGCTAAGACCCACCTGTTCCAGTATTCTGTATCTTCTTCTGTCTTCATATCCTTCAGATACCTGCTTATAGTAGATGATCAGAACTGTAGCCATCAGGAAAATTCCGCCCAGGAAAATCCCTACAAACAGGAATCCTCCATACATCTCATAATAATCCTGCTTAATGGCAGCCTGACTGTTCGCATGGCCATCAAAATCCTGACTGTTCTTGAAATATTCTGAATTCAGACTAGAGCAGAGATCCTCCTGCTTAGCTTTAGATAAAGATGAATCAAACGCCTCCTGATATGTCAGCGTAACTGTATCATCTTCCGATCCAAGGCTCTTCATAAATGCGAAAGGATCATTGCAGAGGAGATACACAGTACCAACATTATTATTATCTGTCATCATCTTAGAATCATTAGATGTGATAATACTTGGTATTTCGTCCTTTATCTTTTTAACACTGCTGACAGTATCATTGATCGCTAACGTTCCAGAGATATTCTGATCTGATGTTGAAATACCGACCTCGCCATCCTGCAGCCGAATATTCTTTCCGGTAATTCTGTTGAAGTCGCTGACATTCAGTACATACAGTTCAGAATAATCAGTCGCATCAGTCGCTGCTCTGTCGCCGGTAACATATGTTCCATCCCTACCGCTGATATACACATTTGCTTCGCTGTAATAAACTTCATTTTCCAGATCATTGTCAGCAGTTTCTGTTATATGGCTCCTGATTTCATCCAGCTGTGACTGCGAAGTAACATAGCTTTCAATAACAATATCCCTTGCATACTGACTTTCCACCATGCTGTCCACACCTACATACAGAGAGACCGTCATGGAAACAGTCACAAGGACCATACATGACAGAATACAGATCTGTGCAAGTCCCTTTGCATTCTGCTTCATTCTGTACATCATGCCTGAGACATTGATGAAATGATTCTTCTGATAATAGTATTTCCTGTTCTTCTTTAGAATTTTCAGTATCGCAATAGAACCTGTGGTAAACAGCAGATATGTTCCAATCATTACCAGTGCTACTGCAATGAAGAAAAATGCAAAAGCCGAACTAGGATCCTGAACGAACTGTGAAAGAAAATATCCTGCGCCAAGTGTAATAACACCCATGATGGACATTGCCCACTTAGCCTTAGGTTCTTTTTCACCGCTGTTTGCACTCTCCAGCATATCAATCGGTTTTGTCTTCCAGATACGGCGGAGATCGTCAATATAGGTAATAACATAGATAACCGCAAATCCGGACAATGTCATCAATGCCGCTTCCGGATTCAGTCTCATCTGAATATTTCCGCCGTACTGTATCAGTCTGAGCAGAAGAAGCTGTATCAGTTTAGAGAACAGTGTGCCAAGCAGTATTCCTCCTACACCTGAAACCACATAAGAGAGAAGATTCTCAGCGAATACGACACATGCTATCTGCGGCTTATCCATGCCGAGAATGTTATAGATACCGAATTCCCTAGTACGTCTGCGCATCAGGAAACTATTAATATAAAGAATGAATGCAATTGAGAACAGATATACAACATAGGAACCGGATCCAAGTACAGCACCAAGATACGTTTTCCCTATGGAGCCATCCATTGCAAGCATCAGTATGATGTAGAACATCGCAATCATTCCTGTGCTTGCCAGCAGATACGGCACGTAAAGTCTGTAGTTGGCCTTTATGTTTGTAAAGGCCAAACGGAAGTAGAGCTTCAGTTTACGCATTGCGTTCACCGCTTCTTGTAATGACTGTCAGTGTTGATTGTATTCTCTCATAGAGATCTTCTTCTGACATATCTGCACGATACAGCTGATGATAAACTTCGCCATCCTTGATAAACAGCACTCTTGAAGCATGGCTGGCAGCCTTGGCACTGTGTGTAACCATGAGAATCGTCTGACCTGCGTTGTTGATCTCTTCAAAGATCTTCAGTATATGCTCGGAAGCTCTTGAATCCAATGCACCGGTAGGTTCATCTGCAAGCAGTACCTGTGGGTTGGTGATCAAAGCTCTTGCAATCGCAGTTCTCTGCTTCTGTCCCCCGGATACTTCATACGGAAACTTATCCAGAATTCCCTGAATCTCCAGTCTCTTGACGATTGGCATCATTCTTTTTTCCATTTCGTGATAATTCTTTCCCTGCAGAACAAGCGGAAGGTAGATGTTATCACGAATGGAGAATGTATCCAGAAGATTGAAGTCCTGGAATACAAAGCCCAGATTGTCACGGCGATATTTAGAGATATCATGCTCACTGATTTTTGTTGTATCACTGCCATTCAGAAGAACTGTACCTGACGTAGGCTTATCCAGCGATGCAAGGATATTCAGAAGGGTTGTCTTTCCACTTCCGCTTTCTCCCATAATGGCAATATATTCACCCTTTTCAACCGAGAAAGAAACATTGCGCAGAGCTTCTACTCTGTTTGTTCCAAAACGGCTTACATATACTTTTCTTAAATCATTAACCTGAAGTAATTCCATGTTATTTCCTCCCTGACACGAAAAGAATAAAACAGGCGGAACTGGGTATCCATTGGTTTATCTTACAAACGGCAGGTATAACCTTACCGTTCTGCAAGATTCAGACCAACGATGACTTTTGTACCCTTCCCCGCCTCTGATTCAATATCGATTGTATGTCCCAGCTGAACCAGTACCTTTCTGCACAGATACAGTCCAAGACCTGTTGAGCGCTTATCCATACGGCCGTTATAGCCAGTATATCCCTTGTCAAACATCCTCGGAAGATCCTCAGAGGAAATACCGCATCCGGTATCCTGTATAATCAGATTTTCCTTTTCTGTGTAAATTGAAATTGAACCCTTGGCTGTATACTTCAGTGCATTTGAAAGTATCTGTTCTACTACAAACAGAAGCCACTTCTCATCGGTTACGACCTTCATATTTGTATGACTGTAGTTCAGCTTCAGTTTCTTTCTGATGAACAGACTGCTGTAATGCCGTATTGCTTCTTCAAGAATATCATCCAAGCTGTAATTCTTCAGAACAAAGTCTCTTGTAATATCATCTGTCTTCAGATAATGCATCACCATGGATACATATTCCTCTATTTTGAACAGCTGATCCTTCACTTCAGGTACATCCTGATCATCGATCAGCAGATGCATTGCAGCAATTGGAGTCTTGATCTGATGTGCCCACATTGCAAAGTAATCTGTACGATCACGATAGCGTTCGTCCTGTACGGACACGTAGCTGCTGAAAGAGGAACTGAGCGACTTCAGAAGATCCTGATACATACTGATCTCACACGAAACAGCCAACGGAAGATTATCAGATATACCCTCTGGAGACTTTGACTGGTTCAGCTCATTCAAATATTTCATTCTGTCCCTGTAGCGTGGATATCCGGCAATCAGTCCCAATGCCATCATGACAAAGATCATAACGCATGCATAGATCACCGGCTGTATGAATTCATCATAAAGAAATGCGGTGACTGCAAATACCGCAGTCACAAGGACAGCAATGATAATTTCCCTGCGATGGTCGATCAGATATCTGTGAATCATATCTGATACCCAGCGCCTTTTCTCGTAATGATGAAATCCTTCAGTCCGAGATTTTCCAATGTCCTGCGAAGCCTTGTAATATTGACGGTCAGAGTATTGTCATCAATAAACTCATTCGTATCCCACAGTCTCTGCATCAGCTGGTCACGGCTGATGATCTTTCCCTTGTTTTCCATCAGTATTTTCAGAATCCTATACTCATTTTTTGTAAGATCTTCTTTCTTTCCCTGATAAGTCACCGAAGAATCTCCAGTATGAAGAGTCAGTCCTTTGTATTCAAGAAAATCGCTGTCAGAACCCATCTCATATGTTCTTCTTAGCAGTGCCTGTATCTTGGCAATTAGTATATTCATATCAAAAGGCTTTGCAATAAAATCATCCGCACCCATATTCATTGCCATAATAATGTTCATGTTGTCAGAGGCACTCGAAAGGAATACCACTGGTACATGTGATACTTTGCGGATCTCTGTGCACCAGTGATATCCATTGAAGAATGGAAGTTTCACATCCAGAAGCACTAAAGAAGGCATAAAGGAATCAAACTCCTCCATCACTTTCTGGAAATCTGTAATACCAGCTGTTTCATAGCCCCATTCCTGCAGGTGTTTCTGAAGCTGTTCTGAAATCACTTCATCATCTTCTACAATCAGTATCTTATGCATAGTCAAACCCCCGGCTGTTCTTAATATCATACATCATCTGCCCTTCCGAGGTATATCGTGACAGGATTGTAAGAATAGTGAATTCTGAAACGATGGATAAACTGACTGCCTTAAACGATACTGAACATATATCAGGAGGAAAAGCTATGAAAAAAATACTGAAATGGACAGTCAGATTTATTCTGGCAGTACTGATCATTGCAGGATTCTGCGCATATCCAACACTGAAGAACGGATACAGCATGTACAAGGAAGCTACTGCCAAATGCAGCGTTCATGATAAAGTGAAGGAAATACGCAGCCAGGAAAATTACATATCAATCGATGAGATACCTGATTCCTTTAAAAATTCCCTCCCGCAGAGTGAAGACAGACGTTTCTACTATCACTTCGGTGTAGATCCGGTTGCAGTAATACGTGCTGCCTATAATGATATCAAGGCGGGAGCCTTTGTTCAGGGCGGCAGCACTATCGATCAGCAGTTGGCCAAGAATATGTATTTTGATTTCGGCAAGACAATGGATAGAAAAGCAGCCGAACTCTTCGTTGTACATGATTTGGAAGCAGATTATTCAAAGGACGAAATACTCGAACTCTATATCAACAAAGCTTACTTTGGAAATGGATGCTATGGATTGCAAAGTGCCTCAAACTACTACTTCGGTGTTGCACCATCTAAACTGAATCAGACACAGGCTGATGAACTTGTATATACATTAAAGTGTCCAAATGCCTACAACCCAGCTGAGCAAGAAAATGGACTTACAGATGCCGTTTATTCTGCAGCAGCATAAACATCTCCATACAATACAGTAACAGCCCTTCTCTGTGAGAAGGGATTTTATATGAACGCCGTTCACTTTAATTGACATACGTTTTATGCTGTCTATAATGAACATTGTTCATGTTGAGGAGGCTATATGAATAAAAAGGTTACTTCGAAAGAACAGCTTCTCACAGTATGCCGTGATATTGTACAGAAGGATGGCATCAATGCAGTAAACATGAGAAGTGTTGCTTCAGAATGCAATGTTTCTCTAGGTGTTCTCTATCACTACTTTGCTTCCAAGGAAGAGCTCATTACAGAAACTGTCAGCAGTGTCTGGTCCGATATCTTCGGCATGGAGCACTGCAGCAAATCCAGTTCATCCTTTCCTGATTATATTTCTGGAATCTATACTGAATTGAGGAAAGGTGCTGATCAGTACCCAAACTTTCTTACTGCACACTCACTTAGCTTTCATAGAAATGAAAGACTGCAGGCAAAGAGCACTATGAATCAATACATGTGCCGCATCGCCGAGGGAATGAAGAAAATTCTTCTTCAGGATTCAAAAGTACGGAAAGATGCTTTCAGCAGATCCTTCCCTGTCAGCAGTTTTATTGACTTTATCATTAAAAACATGATCAATGAACTGCTCGAGAATAAACGAAACTGCAGAACTCTGTGTGAGATAATCCGCAGAACAATTTACTGAAAAAGGAGAATTATATATGCAGGCAGTATTTGAAACCATTTTCGATATTTTCTATCTGTCATCCGTTATCACCATCGGCATTATCATGATCAGAAAATCGGGAGACAGAAAGCAATACAAACTCTATGGCATTATGGCAGTTGTGCTGGGATGCGGCGATGCATTCCATCTCATTCCACGTGCATATGCTTTATGCACAGATGGACTCGCTGCACACACTGCAGCTCTGGGCATCGGCAAACTGATCACATCCATTACTATGACAGTATTCTACTTACTTCTGTATTACGTATGGCGCGAAAGATACAATATTCAGGGAAAGAAGAATCTCAGCAGTGCAGTATGGGCACTCGCATTATGCAGAGTGTTCCTGTGTCTTCTTCCGCAGAATGAATGGACTTCGTCAAATGCCCCGCTTTCAATGGGAATCATTCGCAATGTACCATTCCTTATCCTTGGCATTCTGATCATTGTGCTCACATACCGCAGTACAAAGAAAAGCAATGACAAGACATTCCGTTATCTCTGGCTGACTATTGTACTGAGCTTTGCATGCTATATTCCAGTTGTGTTATTTGCAGATGCGTATCCATTAGTAGGAATGCTTATGATTCCTAAGACATGTGCATATCTTGCCGCTGTTATCATTGGATATAATGCAATGAATAAGGAAAGTGCTTCTTTATGAAAAAGAAATATCTGAACATTGCTCTAATCTATGCAATTGCTGCAGTGATATGCGGTGTCTTCTACAGAGAATTCACAAAAGCAATGGGTTTTACAGGAATCACAATGCTCTCAAAGGTACATGGCCATCTGTTCATGCTAGGTATGTTTGTCTATCTGATCATTGCCATTGTTTCTGTCAAAACAAAACTTGAAGAGCAGAAGAGCTTCCGTATCTTCATGATTACCTATAACATCGGTCTTCCTCTGACTGCCATAATGATGGTTGTCAGAGGTATCACTCAGATACTTAACAGTTCACTTTCTGCCGGAACCAGTGCCATGATCTCAGGCATTGCCGGTATCGGTCATACTCTAGTTACTATTGGCATTGTCTGTCTGCTGCTGACCATGAAAAAGATTGCTGAAGATTAACACTGTACTTTAAAAGAGAACCGTCAATCGACGATTCTCTTTATTTGTTTTTGAAGATTAATCTGTCAAGAAGCGGATTAAGAATCACAGGCAAAGGTGAGAATAGAAAGCCAAGACCTGCCGCCCTATCCGTGTTGATACTATATGCATTTTCACCATTGTACGGTGCTTCCTCGCCCTTTTCAGAAAGAACTGCAGAATAGCCCGTCTTCTTAGTTATATAGTCACAGATGTCTCTTAGAGAAGCAGTCTGCGGTGATGCACCATTTATACATCCGGCGAAATCAGTTTTGGAAAGGTATGCAAGGAACTCACCTGCTTCTTTTGAATCAATGAATGCCATCTGATTCTCATAGTCATCAATATGCATAGCTTTTTTTTCAAGGATATGCTGTACATAGAAATCCAGTCTCCCTGTATAGTCATCCATTCCGATGACAAACGGAAAACGCACTCGTATTGATGAGATATCTCCAAAGCACTGTACTAATGCTCTCTCAGCGTTTCTCTTTCCTTCGTCATAGGAAAAGTCTTTCCTGCTGCCCCACTTCACGGGAACTTCATCTGCGTCAAATTCGTTCTCAATAGTGTTGATATGCTTATCATAAACTGCAGTCGAAGAAATCATGATATATCTGCGGCAGTGAACACTTTCAAGAAGTATCCGCACATCTTCGGAAGCATATGCCAAGCTGTCATAGATCACATCATACTCCTGATCAGTCAATGCTTCCGATATGCTCTGCCTGCTGAAACGGTCAAACTGTATTCTTTTTACAGAGTCACCAAAACTATCAGGTGTTTTTCCCCTTGTTGCAACAGTCACTTCATCTTTTCGCTGAATCAAAGCTTCGACCAGATGTATTCCCATAAACCTTGTGCCGCCGATAACAAGTATTTTCATAATCTCTCCTTAAAAAGATATATAAGATTAATTTTTCTATTCAGTTACAGCTGCGGAGATTGCTGCAATAAGCCCGGTAATAGAATCTGAAAGGCTCATCGAGGGTATATTCCTTCTTTCAACCGTTTGAGATGGCATATACGGGATATGTATAAATCCGCTTTTCTTTTCTGGATACTTGTGTTCACATAGATAGCACACTCCATACAATACATGATTGCAGATAAAGGTACCTGCGGTATCAGAAATGCTGGCAGGTATACCAGCAGTTTGAATGCTCTTAACCATTGCCTTAATAGGAAGGGTTGAAAAATATGCATCTGGACCATCCCTATATACAGGTTCATCAACCGATTTGTTTCCCTCGTTATCCGGTATTCTGCAGTCATTGCAGTTAATACCAATACGTTCAACTGTGATATCTGAACGTCCGCCTGCCTGACCGACGGAAACGATAATATCCGGATCGTATTTTATTATTGCTGTATCAATCTTCTGCAGCGACTTATATAAAACAGTTGGTATTTCAAGTTTCACAATGTCTGCTCCTGCAATTCTGTCAGGAAGTCTTTTGACTGCTTCAATAGCCGGATTGACTGTTTCACCGCCAAATGGATCGAATCCCGTCACAAGAACTTTCATAATGACACATTCCTCCCCTGTTCACATTATCCATAACAATATATCTGCTATTGTACATAAAAAAAGAAATATTCAGCAATTATTTTCATGGCAGCCAAATATGACAGTGGATCAGCAATGTTAAATACATGAATAAAGTTGTCCAAAAAATAAAAAAGACCGTATTTCTACGATCAGATTTACATACGAGCGAGTGATGAGAATCGAACTCACGTATGCAGCTTGGAAGGCTGCCGTTCTACCATTGAACTACACTCGCATTTGAATAAGTGGTGTCTCGGAAGGGAATCGAACCCTCGACCCACTGATTAAAAGTCAGTTGCTCTACCACCTGAGCTACCGAGACATCTGGTGGTAAAAAATTGGCTGGGGCAGCGAGGTTCGAACTCACGATGAGGGAGTCAAAGTCCCTTGCCTTACCACTTGGCTATGCCCCAATAGGCCTTTGCCGTATATCATCGTATCCGTAGATACCCGTCTGTCTAGAAAAAGATGGTGGAGACGGGTGGTTTCGAACCACCGAACCCATAGGGAGCAGATTTACAGTCTGCCGCATTTAGCCACTTTGCTACGTCTCCAAATAAATGGTGCCGACTATAGGAATCGAACCTACAACCTACTGATTACAAATCAGTTGCTCTGCCAGATTGAGCTAAGTCGGCACAAATGGTGGAGGTTAACGGGCTCGAACCGCTGACCCTCTGCTTGTAAGGCAGATGCTCTCCCAACTGAGCTAAACCTCCATGCGTCTCTTTTCAGAGTGCCAAAATATAGTACCATGAGGAAAGAGTCATGTCAATAAAATCGTCAAAAAGAATTGCCTGCTTTCAGTTCGCAATGCTTCATTATTGATTCGACAGATTAAAGACACTCTTACTGTATCTCTCTCAAGTCACAATCTCACTCTAATCAATTTTTATGAATCATGGTAGAATAATATGGTTGTGAGAGAATAAATATGCAGATATATAACGCAGATGCAAACAGAAACAAAACTAGATTCATCGAAGCTATCGGTGCAGGTCTTTTAGCGTCGATTGTTTTAGGAACAGTATATGGGATTGTCGTAACAATTCTCCCTATTCAGATGCAGATCATGTATCTGGCAGTAGGATATGGAATTGGCATGGTTATTCAAAAAGTCGGACATGGTCTGACAAAGAAGTTCTGCGTGATTGGAGCAGTCTTCACATTCCTGGCAATTGTTATAGGAGACTCCATTTCAATCTTTGGTATCCAGACATTCTTTGCAAATCTTCTGAATCCTTCTGCATGGGTATTATTCCTGCAGACATGGATCAGCCTGTATCTTTCTACGAACATTAACACTATACTTGGACTGATATTCAGAGTCATGGGAATCTATATCGGATATCACTATGCTGTTATTTTCTAAAAGAGGTAAAGATAAATTATGTACAGAAACACATGGATGGAAGTAAATCTCGATGCTATTGCGGACAATGTCCGTGTCACAAAAGAAATATGCGGCAAAAAATACATTGCCGTACTAAAGGCAAATGCCTATGGGCTTGGCGACATGCAGGTTGCCAAGGCTGTACTCGATGCTGGTGCTGACATGATTGCGGTGTCCTCTCTGGATGAAGCAATGGTGCTTCGCAATGATGGATATGATGGAAAGCTGTTAATACTTGGTGCGACCAATGCGGATGACGCAAATGTCCTCATTGCCAATCACATTGCAACAGTCTGCTTCTCTATGGAATGGGCTGAAGGTATTGCCAAGAAGAACTGCAAGGGGCTTCTTGTTCACCTTGGTGTTGATACCGGCATGAATCGTATTGGCTTCAAGGATAATGAATCTTTGAAGAAGGCATTTGATCTTCTGAAGGATCACGGCTGTGTAATGGATGGTATATTCACACACTTTGCATGTTCCGATAAACTGGATCATGTCATGACCGACCTGCAATACAAGCGTTTTGTATCTGCACTCGACTGTCTAAACTATCCATTCGAATGGATACACTGTGATAATTCAGATGCCACTATCTTCTTTAAGGACAATCGCTCCAATGCCTGCCGTGTAGGCATCTCACTGTATGGCATTTCTCCTTATAAGGATGATCTGAAGCAGGCTGTGTCTCTATACTCGGAAGTATTTATGACAAAGCATGTGTCCAAGGGAGAAACGGTTGGATATGGCGCTACTTATACTGCCGAAAAGGATGAGATCATCGGTACACTTCCAATTGGATATGCTGACGGTCTGACACGCAGGAATCAGGGACGCAGAGTCTATATTGACGGTCAGTACTGTGAACTGGTAGGACGCATCTGTATGGATCAGTGCATGGTTCGTCTGGAGCATGATGTAAAGCCTGGAACTCCAGTTGAAATCTTCGGTCCGCATATCAGTCTCTCAAAGATGGCTGATGAACTGGGAACCATCACATATGAGATTATCTGCCTGATCACAGGACGTGTTACAAGAAAGTACATCTATCATGGCAAGGAACTGGAGCAGGATAATCCACGGCTTGCAAAATCAGTTCTTGAATAATAAAGAAAGGCCTGCATTCTAAGTGCAGACCTTTTCAGTGCTTTATCTTTCTCTTCAGGACAAGATCCATTTCTGAAACAGACTCGTTATTATTCTGTGCCATCTGCAGGATATCCTTCCTGTGGGGAAGATTCCTCATTGCTTCTTCAGCAGCTTTGGTATAGTCTCTCTTATACTTATCATTTAATTTCTTCCAAGGTATTCCCTTCATCTCCTGAACCAGCGATACATCGTACGGCAGCTTTCCTGACAGCATCAGTACGGCGAGCACAGGATATCCCGGATAGCACTGCCAGTATGTTGCACTGTCACTGGATGCATATGTATTGCCTTCCCATTCAATCTGATATATCTTTGCATGATCGCTTGAAAGGCATTCGGCCTTTCCATCATGCATCGTAATTCTTCCGTCTGCCACAGCAGTATAGGCTTCCAGTATTTTTTCTTTTGGAGGCAGTTTCATTCTTACATCCCCTTCAGTTTTATCAAGCTAATACATGGATTGTTATACATACGCGGAATATATGGATTGCCTGTTGCCAGTCCTCTCGAAATGTACAGATTTCTCCCATTTAAGTCATGCAGTCCTTCAGAATATTTAGGAAACAGATGTCCTTCCGGTGAAGCAATTCCGCGATGGCTGATAGGAAGTCTCCACTGTCCGCCATGCACATGACCGCTGACAATCAGATCGCATGGTGCTTCATTATAGAATTCAATGTAATTAGGGCGATGTGAAAGAAGTATTCTGTATCCTTCCCCCTTAAAATATTCATTCAGCTCATCCGTTTGGATTATCGGTGTACTTCCATGATCGCTCATACCAGCAATTTCCAGTCTCTGACCATTGACGATAATAGTCTCACCGCAGTCCTCGAGAACATGAACGCCCGCATCCTTCATCTGTTTTCTCAGTTCGTCTATTTCATTTTTCATAAAGCGTTCATGATTGCCTGACGTAAAGAATACCGGATAGTCTCTTAACCCTTCCAGCAGTTCAAATGAATATTCCTTTTTTCTGCCTGTGTCGAAAAGATCTCCAGGTATCACGATCAGATCTGGTCTGCTTCTTTTTACCATAGCCAGAAGATGCTTCTGCCCCTTCCCGTATTCCCTGCAGTGCAGATCCGCAATCACCAGCACTCTTACATCATGCTTGATCTTAGAGGAATGGATCTCACATGTATCAATATCTATTTTATATGGAAGCCCAGCAAGGATTACTGCTCCAGCTATACCCATAACTGTCATTCCTATTCTTTTACGATTCATTAAAAGTTCTCCTTAAGTAAAGCTATTATACTTCAGCTGCAGTTTCCTACCAAATGAACAAAAACCGTTTATACTGAAGGCATGACAAAAATATATACAGGCGAAAATACAGTAATCAAGGGTGATACCGTCTTTGGCGAGGACTGCTCAGTATGGCATAACGCTGTTATACGTGCGGACAATGCGCAAGTCAGGATCGGAGAAGGCACAAATATTCAGGACCTTGCTATGCTGCATACTGGAGAAGATGCTGAAGCTGTGACGGTTGGAAGCTATGTAACAATTGGTCACTGTGCTATCGTACATGGATGTACAGTCGGTGACAACACCACCATAGGCATGGGTGCCATCATTATGAATCGTGCTGTGATTGGAAGGAACTGCATGATTGGTGCGGGATCTCTTGTGACTCAGGGAAAAGAATTCCCTGATGGATCTCTGATCATGGGCTCTCCTGCCAAACTGATCCGTCCTCTCTGCAATGAGGAAATTGCAGCGCTCCGTCTCAACTCGGAACGCTATGTAGTTCATGCAAAGAAAGAACTGAAAGAAAGTGACTTGTGAATCCTATCCAAGATTCGCAAGCCACTTTTCTCTTTTCAATCTTATCAGCATCAGTATTCCTCTGAATGTCAGCTCAACTGCCATCGCAATCCATACACCGCTGAGTCCTATCATTCCCGAAAGAACATATGCCATTGTAATTCTAATGCCCCATATGCTTACCAGATTGATCATGCCAGGCATGAACGTGTCTCCAGCTCCTCTTAAAGCTCCAGTTGCTTCTATAGAAGCAGCAAACATAGGTTCCGCCAGCAGTTCAATACGAAGAACAGATACTCCAAGAGCCTGTACCTGTGTGTCTGGTGTGAGGAAAGCAAACACATATGGGCAGAAAGCATACATCAAAACACCTGTCACTGTCATTACTGCCATTCCAGTAAATGTAACAAGCCATGCAAAGGATCTTGCCAAATCTTTTCGCTTAGCACCTACCGCCTGTCCAACCATTGTTGTTGCCGCATTTGCAATGCCATATCCAGGCATGTAACAGATTGATTCTGCTGTTACTGCAAAACTGTTTGCTGCTATGGCAATTGTTCCTAAAGGTGCAACAATCCGCATAGATACAACCTGTGCGCCAGAAGTGGCTGTCTGCTCAAAAGCCATTGGGAGTCCAATATGTACTGCTTCCTTCAATACAGCTCTGTCCGGCAGCCAGTTTCCCCTTAATCCCTTCAGGCAGAGAGATGGCGATTTTATTCCTGCCGCATAGAAAGCAAGCAATGTACAGCATAGAACAGAAAGTGAGGTGCCTAACTGTGCTCCCGCCACACCCATGCCTGCACCAGGCATTGTCATCTGCATTCCAAAAATGCTGACTGTACGTGTACTGAAGATAAGAAAGTAATTGAATATCACATCCAGTCCGCACATAACTGCAGAAAGAACAGATGGTACTTTCATATTTCCTGAACACTGCAGCATATTCAGGAGCAATGTGTTCAGCTGACGAATCGGTATGAACATTGCAAAGATTGTAAAGTAGGCACTCGCATCCTTCCATATGGAGGGATCTGCGCCAAGCATCTGTGGAAGTACACTTCCTATAACGATTCCTATTACGCAGAGAATTGCAGATAGAAGAAGTGATGAAATAATTGACTGTTTAAAAATAGAACGTGCACGATGTGTTTTTCCTGCTCCAACCGCATGCGCTACCTGTACGGAAAAACCAGCAGCTGTTGCCATTACAACGCCATTGAAAAGCCAGGTTGATGAAGAAACAAGGCCAATAGAAGCAGAAGCACTGGCTCCCAGCACTCCAACCATTGCAGCATCTATATACTGCATGATGATCTCACTGATCTGTGCAAGAATGCCTGGAAGTGAAAGATGATAAATAATCTCCAGCTTATCCTTTAAAGTCATTTGCTCATTGGCGCGCATTCTTGCGGCAAAATCAGTATTTGTACTCATATGTCTGCAATTATACATGCAGCGTTCACGAAACGAAATAAAAATCCGGCATTTTCAGCCGGATCATTCATCTTATATCTTAAAGCACTTTCTGAGATCAGCATCCTTTGCAAGCACAAGCAGCGAGCAGTCACTATCCAGTACCAGATCAGGTGTGACAGACATACTGTAATGCTTCGCATTAAGCTTACGAGCACCAAGAATATTGATATCATACTTCTTCCTGATATCCAGATCACCAATAGATTTTCCAGTCCACTCTTCCGGAACATCAACTTCATAGATGGAATATCCCTCGCTCAATTCAATGTAGTTACGGATGTTCTTTGAGCTGCACTTAATTGCAGTCCAGAGAGCAAGCTGTTTCTCAGGGAATACAACTTCATCAGCACCGTTTCTCAGCAGGAATTTTTCCTGTGTCAGAGAAGCAGCACGTGCAATAACTCTCTTAGCACCAAGATCCTTCAGAAGAGAAGTTGTCTCCAATGAGGAAACAAAATCATCACCAATTGCCACAATGCAGATATCGTAGTCTCTAACACCAAGAGACTTCAGGAAATCCACATCCGTACCATCGCCAATCTCAGCATGTGTGACAAAGGACAGAACCTTATTAACTCTTTCTTCCTCCTTATCAACAGCCATGACCTGCTGATCCAGCTCATTTAATTTGAATGCGCAGCTTCTACCGAATCTGCCAAGACCAATTAACAGAATATTCTGCATGTTTTTCTCTCCCTTTAACCAATCATGATATTTTCTGCAGGCATTGCAGCTGCAACACGGTTCTTTCTAAGAGCCGCAAATGCAAGAGTCATTCCGCCGACTCTCCCGATATACATATAGCATATCAGAATAATCTTTGATGCAGCGTGAAGCTTCGTAGTGATACCCATTGTCAGACCAACCGTATCCAATGCAGATGCTGTTTCATATAAGCATTCCAGCACAGGAAGATTTTCAATTCTTGAAATCATAATACCGCCAAGCAGGAACAATGAGATATACATGAAGAAGATCGTCGCTGCTATATGAACAACATCCAGTTCAAGTCTTCTTCCAAACACTGTCGGGCAGCGCTTCTGTAACATTGAGGAGCGCATGGACAATGCCATTGTTGCAATGGTTGTTATTTTCATACCGCCGGCAGTGGATCCAGGTGATCCGCCTATCAGCATCAATACAATTACGATCAGCTGTCCTGCTTCTGTCATTGTATTCAGATCTACTGTATTGAATCCTGCAGTACGAGGTGTAACTGACATAAACAGTGATTCCAGTACTCTTGTTCCAACAGCCCCCTTCGTAAATTCACCAAAGTAGAAATACACCGCCGGTACAATGATCAGCACTGCTGTTACAGAAAGTACGATCTTGGTCTGTAAACGATACTTGTGAAACTTCAGACCATGCTTGTAAAAATCCTCCCACGTAAAGAATCCGATACCGCCAATGATGATCAATGCCATGATCGTCAGGTTGATAACAGGATCAGAAACATAGGAAGTCAATGAAGAAAATGGCTTTCTAACGCCGATCAGATCAAATCCGGCATTGCAGAAGGCTGATATGGAATGGAATATTGCATACCATATTCCCTTCAATACACCGAAATCCCGAATGAAGACCGGCGCCATAACTGCAGCTCCGGCCAATTCGAAGAAAGCCGTTCCCTTAATAATGAATCCTACCATTCTAACGATACCGCCGACCTGTGGAGCGGAGATTGCATCCTGCATGACACTTCTCTGCATCAGACCGATCTTTCTTCCGGCATAGCGTGCAATAGAAACTACTGCCGTCACAACACCGATACCGCCAATCTGGATCAGGATAATAATCACAACCTGTCCAAACATGTTCCAGTATGTAGCTGTATCATGTACGATCAATCCGGTAACACATACCGCCGACGTAGATGTAAACAATGCATCCAGGAATGATGTCCACTGCCCCGACTGTGAAGCAAGAGGTGTCATCAATAATAGTGCCCCTGCCAGTATCACCAGGAAGAAACCACCCAGTATCAGTCGGAAGGAAGACATATGTTTTTTAAACTTTTCCATCACTTTGCGCATTACTCTAACCCCCAAAGCTCAATCGATTATAGCACCGCTATATTAGTAAAGATACGATGTGAAGTCTTTCACAGACAAACGGTTTTTATGCCTCAACGTGGATCTCTCCAGCTCTCTTCAAAGCAAACTTTGTAGCGATTGGGCCAATCAATTCATAGATCAATGTTGCCGCCAGAATTACTGTCTGTACCTGTGCTCCATAGCCAGGAAGCTGGTGCAGTGCCAGAGTAGCCATACCAATTGCTACGCCTGCCTGCGGCATTAAAGCAAAGCCAATATTTTCCTTGATGACTTTCGGCTGTTTTGTAATGCAAGCACCGATATAGGAACCGATCCATTTACCAGTAAACCTTGTAATAACATAGATTATTCCAAGCAGTCCGACCTTTGGCAGTGAGCCAAGATCCAGTGAAGCACCAGAGATTACAAAGAAGAGCATAAACAGTGGATATGTCCAGTCATCAATTGAAGTAAGCACTCTTTCTGCATCATCTCTTATATTGACATATACAGCACCGATTGACATGCACATCAGCAAAGAGCTAAGTCCCCACTTATCAGCTAAGGCAACTGCCAGAAAGATCAATGCTATCGCTATTGACATTCTGTTTGTATGAGAACGGAAATAGCGATGAGATAATCCAAGAACAAATCCAAACAGTGCGCCCAGTCCAAGTGCAGCAACAATCTGCATTAACGGTACAAGCAGCGTGCTGTAAACAGAGAAGGCTTCATTATTAACCATTGCAATAGCAATATTAATGGAAATAGAATATGCGATCAGTCCTGTAGCATCATCCGCTGCAACTACCGGCAGCAGCATCTTTGTCAAAGGACCGTCCGCTTTATACTGTCTGACAACCATCAGTGTCGCAGCAGGTGCTGTAGAAGCAGCCAAAGCCCCAAGTGTCACACACATTGCCTTTGGAAATCCGCACAGCATCGTTACAAAGTCAACAAGAATAACTGCACCGACAGATTCAAGGACAGTGATCAGAAGGGCCGGTCTGCCAATGCTTCTTAAAGTACTCAGCTTGAACTGATCACCAATAGAGAAAGCAATAAATCCTAAAGCAGTACTTGTAATCAGGCTCATTGAGCTGACCGCATCGCTGTTAACTAAGTTCAGTACACCAGGTCCAATCAGTACGCCAGCAATCAGATATGCTGTAACATTCGGCAGATGCACCAATCTGGTAAGACGCGTAAAAAGCAGACCGGCAATCATTGCCAGTCCGAGATATAACAGTATTTCCATCAGTCTCCTACCACGCCTTCCCATCTAGTAATCGGCATGGCAAACATAATACCCGTATTCGGAAGCTTCAAATTGCCTGATACCTCATGAATAATATCTATTGCTGTCTGCACCTGTTCATCCTTCAATGCAACAATGATCATCTTATGCTGCGGACGCTCAGGATTGACAAGCTGACGGAGTCCGCCGAATATAGCCGGTGCATCAACGCTGTCTTCGTTGACCTTTGCAAGCATACCTTCACAGTCCACTACAGAACCGCCATGTATTCCCTGCTCCATCATCTTCTCCATGATTGGGGTAACAACCTCTTCATGGTTCGTAATATGTACTAATAACTGCATAGAATTACCTCCCCTGTCAAAAAAAGCCCCCTTCGGGCTTCTTCAGGCCATCAACCATTATAGTTCTTAGCATAAATCATGCAAGATGGCTGTTTTTTATATGTTTTTTCTCATATAAAGTGAACAGAAGAGGTGCCGCAAAGATAACTGCAGTGCCGGCAAGCAGCCCTTCCATGAACTTTACAATTCTGTCTTCCAGAAACATACCCAGCAGAAACTTTGCAAATGCAAACATCACTCCAGTCACTGCCAGACCAATTACAATACGCATCATCCTGTCTTTTCTGCTTAAGGAATCTGTTGAGAAAGACACATATTTCTTTTCCAGAAACCAAGAGATTAGGTATCCTGCCATAAGACCATATGTCTCAATTGCGTCGCTTTGCATTTCAACAGGATTCACCAGCAGTTTCCCATTTACATAATCCATAGGATAGACTTTCAGTACTGTAAATACAATCAAAGCAGCTACCAGTATCAATCCGCCAATCACTGTCAGCAGATCATTTCTTTCCTTCTTCTCATACCACTTTACAAATAGATGCAGAAGATAAATACTGAGCACGCCAACCATAATGCCAACAATCGCATCCTGCGGCGTATGAACACCCAGATAGACTCTGGAAATGCCAACCAGCAGAATAAGCACAATCAGCAGCCATTTCAGTATTCTGTTCTTGCGATATCCATATGCAATCGCTCCATATGCTGAAGCAGCAGACTCACTATGACCGGATGGAAAGGAATACCCGGTTGCCTTACTTTTAGCTGCCGCATAAGGATGAATCCTTGAATCTCTGATCCATGGCCTGTATACACAGCATATATTTTTAACTGTCTGACTGATTATATTGCTGAAGCAGAAAGCAGCGAATGCAAATCTTCCCTTTTTCTTATCACCGCACCAGTAAATCAAAGCCGCAATTGCAATCGAAGCACTTGCTAGAAGTGTAATGGAATTCATTACTACGTTCCCGGCATTTCCAAGTACATCTCTAATGCCCTGCAGCCATAATACAATATCAAGATCCATATTCATTACCTTCAGATTGATTCAATACTGTGAATCAATTCTCTTGTCTCTTTTTCATCTGTATCCCATGAAGTACAGAAACGCACACATACATGTGTATCGTCCACTCTGTGATCCACCTCATATATAAACTTCTCAGCAAACGCTTCCGCCTGCTTATCGGTCATGATTACAAACTGCTGATTGCTGTAGCTGTCAGAAAAGAAAGTATAGCCTTTTTTTTCAAAAGACTTTCTTATCTGCATAGCGTATTCATCCGCCTGCTTTGCAAGACGGAAGTAAAGTCCATCCTTCAGCAATGCATAGAATTGAACACCTAGCAGCCATCCCTTGGCAAGCACTGCACCATTCTGCTTCATAACGCTCTTAAAACGTTTCTGAATAGCAGGATTGCACAATACAACAGCTTCTCCAAAAAGTGCACCGCACTTTGTTCCACCAATATAGAAAACATCTGTCAGTTCAGCAAAATCCTTGAGGCTGACATCATTCATACATGATCCAAGACCATATCCAAGTCTTGCACCATCAACAAACAGATACATACCATATTTCCTGCATACAGCTGAAATATCCTTCAGCTCCTGCAGCGAATAAAGTGTTCCCTGCTCTGTAGTAAAGGAAATATAGACAAGCTTCGGTTCAGTCAGGAATTCCGCCTCCCCGCTTTCATAGTAAACAGCAGCTTCCTTCTCTATCTGTGCCGCGGTTATCTTTCCATTATTCTGTTCCAATGCAAGGATCTTATGTCCTGTATTTTCAATGGATGCACACTCATGTGCATTGATATGGCCAGTCTGAGCTGCAATGATACTCTGTGTTGATTTAAGAAGCGCAGAGATCACGACAAAATTTGCCTGTGTTGCACCCGGGAAAAAGTGAACAGCTGCCTGTGAACACTCGGTCAGGCTGCGGATCAGATCTGCAGCCCTGCCGCACCATTCATCGTCACCATATCCCGGATAATCATTCATCACCGTTTCTTCTATGGCCTTCAGCACTTCAGGATGCGCAGCTCTGTGATAGTCATTGTTCATGCGGATCATAATGCCACCTCCGTTTTTACATCTTATCCGGTGCACTTACACCAATCAGTTCCAGAGCATTTTTCAATGTGATCATTGCCGCCTTTGTAAGCCCAAGACGCTGATTTGTCAGCTCAGGATTGTCCGGATTGTTAACATGCACACTGTTGTAGTAGCTATGATACAGCTTAACAAAAGACATAATGTATTCGGTAATCTTGTTTGGCTTTCTTGTCTTAGCAGCCCCTGCAACTTCATTCGGGAATTCGCTGATCAGCTTCATCAGTCTCATTTCCTTTTCGTCTGTCAGCAGAGGATATGCATCTGTTTCAACAAAGTCAGGGATTTCTTCCTTATTCATAATGGAATTCATTCTTGAGTAAGCGTACTGTGCATAATAAACAGGATTGTTGTTGTCTCTTGTTCTTGCGAGTTTCAGATCCAAATCCATCTGTGTAGCAATATCCTTGGATACAAAGAACCATCTTGCAGCATCTACACCTAAATCATCGCAAAGCTCACGCAGTGTAATTGCGTTGCCTGTACGCTTGGACATCTTAACTTCAACACCATCCTCGACCATTCTTACCATCTGAATGATATCTACATTCAGTGTATTCTCAGGAAGACCAAGAGCCTTCAGAGCACACTTCATTCTTGTTACATAGCTGTGGTGATCAGCTCCCCAGAGATCTACCAAATATGGATATCCTCTTTCGACCTTGTACAGATGGTTGGCAATGTCCGGTGTCAGATAGGCAAGACTTCCGTCGCTCTTCTTCAGAACTCTATCCTTGTCATCACCATACTCTGTGCTCTTAAACCACAGAGCTCCATCTTTTTCATATGTAAGACCCATAGAAGTCATCTTATTCAAAGCAGCCTTTATACGCTGACTGTCATTCGCATAAAAGAATGTCTCATGGATCCATGAGTCAATATGACAGCGATAGTAAGCAAGATCTTCCTGAATGTTTCTTAGTTCAATCTGTTCGCCTTCCTTCTGAAAATATGCTTCTCTTTCCTTAGGATCAGCATCCAGCCACTTATCACCATCTCTTTTAGCAATCTCATTAGCTATATCAATAACATCCTGCGCATGATATCCATTCTCAGGAAGAGGATATTCCTTTCCAAAATAAGAGAAATATCTAGACACAAGAGACTCTCCCAGCATTTCCATCTGATGTCCTGCATCATTTATATAATATTCTCTCAGGCAGTCATAGCCGCTTGCTTCATACAGTCGGCAGATTGCATCTCCCCATGCTGCATTTCTGGCATGCCCGCAATGCAGCTTCCCAGTAGGGTTTGCACTGACCCACTCTACAAGTACCTTCTGTCCATTGCCAGTATTGTTATGACCATAGCTGTCTCCACTCTCAATAACAGTATTGATAACCTTGCTCAATTCATCTCTTGCTATACGGAAATTGATAAAACCCGGCTTTGCCACTTCAACAGAAGAAGCTTCTGGCAGATCTTTCTTCAGTACTTCTACCAGAGGTTCTGCAATTGCCATTGGAGCTTTATGCAATGTCTTGGCCAGTCTCATTGCTATGCTTGTGGAATAGTCACCCATCTTAGGATCCTTTGGAATCTCCACTACAACCATATCGTCATCCGTATCAATACCGTAGGTTTCCTTCACTGCAGCCTTCGCTGCTTCACGTATCCTGTTTTCAAAATCACTCATTTTAATATATCTCCCTTGCCGTTTAGCGGCTTTCATTAAAAAGCCCCTATAATTCCGGGCTTTAATGATCGTGGTGCGCTGAACAGGGATCGAACCCGCAACCTTTTGATTCGAAGTCAAACGCTCTATCCAATTGAGCTATCGGCGCATATTCCCATATAAATATAGCACTACGTTCCTCTGAACGATAGTGCTATATCATCTTATGTTTTTAATTTCGAATCGGCTGTTTCTTCAGATCTTTCAGCATTTTAAACTCCAGTGCAGAAGCAATGCAGACACTCAATATCTCTGTGCACGGTACTGCAAGCCATACAAGCTGCAATGTTCCTGTAGCAGCAGATATCAGTGAGAACAGTCCAACGATGATCACAAACTGCCTTAAAATATTCACCGCCAAAGCATAGCGGCTGTGCAGAAGAGACTGCATAGTGGTCGTCATAATAATGCAGGCACCTCCAAATGGCAGTGACAGTACACATATACGCAGTGCAGTCACACCTATCGACAGCATGTTTCCAGACGCACTGAACAGTCCAAGCAAACCTTCCGGTACAAATTCAAGGATACATGCAAGCAGAACAAGATATGAAACAATCGCTGTTAATGCAATACGGATAGCCTTCAGCACTCTCCTGTTCTCACCGCATGAATTATTATAGGAGAGGATAGGAATCATGCCGTTATTCATACCAAAGACTGGCATAAAGGAAAAATTCTGCAGTTTCATCCAGATACCATACACAGCAGTGGCTGTTGTACTGTATCCAAGCAGTATCTGATTGACACAGAATGTAGTTGCTGATGAAAGACCGATTGTGATCATGCTTGGAACACCTACAGCAAATATCTCTCTGAAGGCTTCCATGTCCGGGCGGATCATATTCATCTTAAGCTGAATTGTATGATTGAAATGACGGTTCATCATCATTGCAATAAATGCACCAAGTATCTGTCCAAGAACAGTAGCCAGCGCAGCTCCTGCTATGCCCATTTTCGGGAAAGGACCGATGCCAAAGATAAGGAGAGGATCAAACACAATATTGAATACTGCACCGCTTGCCTGTGATACCATTGCCAAAGCAGCTCTGCCCGTACTTACCAGCAGCTTTTCATAATACTGTCCAAAAAATTCTCCCAAACATACTGCCCAGCAAATTGTCAGGTATATTGTTCCATCATTCACAATTTCCGTCACATCAGTCTGTATTCCATAAAGAAATCCAGGCAGTGTCAGCCCCATGATCAGAAACACAATGACAAACACTGCATTCAGAAAGAAACCTGCTCCTGCAGTACGATTTGCCTTATCCTTATTCCCCATACCAAGGAAATGCGGGATCACTGCGCTGATTCCTACACTCAGTCCTACTGATATTGCATGCATGACCTGCTGCATTGGAAATGCAAGTGATACAGCTGTCAGTGCATTCTCCGAAATCTTTGCGACAAACATTGAATCCACAATGTTATACATCGCCTGAATAAAGAAGGAAATCATCATCGGCAGTGACATACTGATGATGAGTTTCCCAATAGGCATTGTTCTCATTTTGCTATCAGAATTTTCCAAAAAATAACCTCTTTTCAAGTATTACGCCGTTATTATTGCATATCATTTTCTGAATTGCATGTGCCTATCTCCAATTAAAAAAACTGTTCATAAAATATTCGAACAGTTCCGTCATTCAAAGCAGATGTGTTTCAGCCCATTTCTGAATAAAATCTCCTGCATCTCTTACATCAGATCCATGAACAGCAAAACCTTCCTTGATCACTGCTCCCGTGCATATCTTCTTAAGATCTCTTGCACTGGATCCAAGCCCAGATCCTTCATGTGTCATTACAGGAAAAACTGTCTTACCGGTAAAATCCAATCTTTCAAGCTGTGTAAATACAGGGCATGGATATGTACCCCACCAGCACGGGCCTGCCACAACAACATTGTCATAGCCATCCAAGCTGTTCAGATATTCACTCAGCCCCGGCCTTTCATTATTCTGCAGTTCCTTCTTAGCTTCGACAGTGCATGTCTCATAATCATTGGCATACTTCTTTATAGGCTTCACTTCAAACAGTGTGCCATTCACTGCCTTAGCAATATCCTCTGCAGTAATTTCTGTATTCCCCTTTTTCAGATTTTCAATACTGCCATTGCAGTAATTCTCCCCCTTACGGGAATAATAGATTATCAGCGTCTTCTTCATCGTTTTCACCCTAAATATTCTTTATCCAGTCCTTTATCGAAGCTATATCCGTTACCAGCTGATCACCGCCATTGGAGTCAAACTGTATTTCAATGGCTTTCCCCATCTTTGCATTTTTTATCAATACGCATATATCCTTGATCACATGTCCCGGCCAGCCGCCATTTGTCACAAATGGAATCACCAGCTTGTTACTGAAATCATATTCTTTCAAGAATGTACGGACTGCCGGTGCCATTGTATACCACCATGTCGGTGTTCCAATTGCAATCACATCATAGTCGGAAGGATTCTTTTCAAGAGGCTGTATAGCAGGGCAGAAACCGGCATCAACTTCTTTCTGACCCTGTGCAACCACCTGATCATAGCTGCCCTTATATGGTTCTGCAGTTTTGATTTCGGCAATATCCGCCTTCTTCTCCTCAGCAATCATCTCAGCAATTCTCTTTGTATTGCCATTGGACCATGAATAGTAAACTACAAGCATTTTTGTCATTTCTGTTCTTCTTTCTTTTCAAATGTATCAGCTACTTCACCCAGCAGCTTTCTGATTGGAAGATGCTGCGGGCATACTCTTTCACATGCACCGCACTTCAGACACTCTGAAGCTTTTCCATGACCATTGCCAGTCAGTACACTTCCGTAATAGAAATCCTGGTTCCAGTCATTAATCATTTTCTTTTTATTCATACATGCAAAGAGATCCGGTATTCTGATCTTCTTCGGGCAATGATTTTCTTCAATGCAGTATCGGCATGCGGTACACGGAATCATTTCCATCTTGTTGAATATTTCCGATACCTTCTCTACTGCCTCCTTCTCTTTTTCATTGAATGGTCTGAAATTCCTCATGAAGGAAATATTATCTTTCATCTGATCCAGCGTACTCATTCCCGACAGCACAAGACGGATGCCATCAAACCCTGCCGCAAAACGTATTGCATAGCTTGCATAAGATCCTGTATTCACTTCATCAAGCACATGTTTTGCTTCTTCCGGAAGATTCACAAGACTGCCGCCCTTTACAGGTTCCATTACCAGCACCGGTTTCCCATACTTCTGTGCAGTTTCATATACCTTCCTGCTTTCAACAGAAGCATCTTCATAGTCTAGATAGTTAAACTGGATCTGTACGATTTCAATCTGCGGATATTCGCTTAGAATCCTATCCAGCACTTCTGCTTTATCATGGAATGAAATACCAAAATGACGGATCTTTCCTTCTTCCTTCAGTTTCAAAGCCGTTTCATATGCATGGCACTTCTTGAATTTCTCAAACTCTTTTGCATTCTGCGCATGCATCAGATAGAAATCAAAATAATCGACACCGCAGGCTTCCAGCCGTGTCTGAAAAAATGGCACAATATCCTCTTCCTTGTTGAAATATGCTCCAGTCAGTTTATCTGTAAGCAGATACCTGTCTCTTGCATAGCGATCCGTCAGTCCTGCTTTAATAGCAAGCTCAGACTTCCCATTAATGTAGCCATGTGCTGTGTCAAAATAATTGAACCCATTTTCAATAAACAAATCTGCCATCTGCTTGAACTGTTCAATATCAACTTCATTATCCTTCATCGGAAGTCTCATGCAGCCAAAACCAAACTTTGTATGAATCTCAGGAAATAATTGCATCGCATCCATATTCTTTTCTCCTTTAAAGACACATTCTGTATATGTTTTCCACATCATTTATATGCAGATCTGTAAAGCCATGGATTACACCATCAGGTCCGCATGCTTCGGCTGCCATTTCATGCAGTCTTGAATCATCAATGCCTAGATCGCTCAGTCTGCTCTTCAGTCCCAGTGTTTCGAAACAAAATTTTTCCATTGCAGAAATACTATCCTCTGCTGTCTTCATAACAGAACTATTCTCAGGCAAATCAAATACATTTGTACCAAGTCTTGCAATCGCAGGTGCTGATTCTTCATTCAGAATATATCGAAGCCATCGCGGCGTCAGGATTGCAAGACCATGTCCATGGGTAATGTCATAGACGCCAGACAGAACATGCTCCATAGAGTGACAGCTGGAAGCCTGCCGATTGCCAACGGTCATAAAGCTGTTCAATGCCCATGTAGAAGCCCACATCAGATTGGCTCTTGCTTCATAATCATTCGGTCTCTGCAAAGCTGCAGGTGCCCATTTCACTACCGTCTTCAAATGTTCATCCATCATTCGATATATCATGTCCATCTTGTCATCTCTGCTGAAATACTTTGTATCCATTGTGTGGGACATGATATCAAAGGAACCGCATGCAGTCTGATATGCGTTGACTGTATATGTATTCTCCGGATTTAGAAAGGAAGCGGTCGGTCTTAATGCAGGACCTGCAATTCCTTTCTTCAATCCCTTTTCCTTATTGGATATTACAGCACTGGCATCTGCCTCGGAACCAGTCGCCGCCATGGTCAATACTGTGAATATTGGAAGTGCCCTTAACACATACTGCTGTTCCTCAACAAAGTCCCATACGTTCTCCATGCCTGAGCCGACCGTCGCTGCAATTCCCTTTGCTGCATCAATAACAGATCCACCTCCTACAGCAAGAACCGCAGAAATTTTCTCTCTCCTGCAAATTTCGGCACCATCATTCACAGTTGTATGTCTTGGATTCGGTTCAATGCCACTGCGTTCAAATACTCTTATATCGGCATCGTTCAATACTTTCATCACTTTGTCATAAAGACCGTTTTTCTTAATGGAACCTCCTCCATACACCAGGAGCACACTGTCTCCTGTCTTCAGTATTTCCTTTGACAGATTCCCAAGCTGATTTTTCCCAAAATAGATCTTTGCTGTGTTCTGAAAAGTAAAGTCATTAATCATATTCCACCTTCTTTCCAAACACAGTATAGAAAACACCCGAATGTCGATCAATTTGCATTCGGGTGCTTAAGTATTAGTTTTACTTATCAAACAGATGTTCTGCTTCTTCCTTCATCTGATCATTCTTTTTCTTTTCCCTGATACCTATCCAGACTGCCGCCAGTACACCCACGGCACTTATTACACAGCCCACCTTAATATAAGGTGTAGAATAGCGCATTTCTATCGTGTGGCTTCCGCTGTCCAGATATACACCGCAGAACATCAGATCTGTCTTAATAATATTTGTTTTCTTTCCATCAACATACAGTGACCACCCATCTGAATATGGCACTGAGAGACAGAGAAGTTTTTTACTGCTGACTGTAATTGTTCCGGAAATATGATTATCTTCCATCACAACATTCTGTAATGTTTCCTGTTTTAATACGGATACCTGCGAATTCAGATTGTCCATTGGCTGCAGAACGACAGAAAGATCATTAAATGTATACGTCCCGCTCTTCTGGAAGGTGACTGTCATTGTCTGTCTTGTTCCGCTGCTGTAGCCAGTATTGATCAGAAAATCGTTCCTGCCTACCGCATATTTGTCCTTGGAAGTATAATACCAGGCATTTCCTTCAGCATTGCCGCATGCCGCAGTAATATTTGTTCTAGTATTTGTAGATTCATCATCATCGTCCGAATCATCCGTATTGTCTGAGCTCTTGAAATTCATACCAAGAAGCTGCAGATACACTTCACCATTTGCAGCTCCGCTGAGAGTAAGTGTCACCTGTGCGTTATCCTTGGTGACTTTCAGTGTATGTCCGTCATAGCTGCAGTTATCATCGCATCTCAATGTGTAGGATATCTTACTGTCATTGTAAACAGGTTCAGCTTCCTTCATGTCACCAACACTGTCATCTGCGATTACTGCACCCTGCAGCATTGCCTGCTGTCTCTGTGCAAAACTCATCTTTTCATAATCTGACTTTTTGATGACAGCATCATATGTAAAACCAAGCGGCAGTGCATAGTCATTCTCATACAGATAGTATTTTGAGGAATAGCCAACTGCATTTCCCCTTCTTCCATATCCATACGGGACTGAAGTCTGCGTCTTTTCGGAAGCGTTTGCCACAAAATACTTACACCCAGTAAGAACATCCAAATATGCTCGAGACTGCAATCCGGTGAAAAAGTAAGATTTCTTGTTATAAGCACTGTTCTCGCTCAGAAAATCATAAACATCAGCATTAACAATCGACCAGTATTCTGTCGTTGTACTCTGCCCCGATGACAGAGAATAGTTATGCTGCGAACTGTCGTTGGTAGATGAATCAATACGGTAGAAAGATTCATCATCTATCAGATTCCATGTGGATGAAGACTCATTATTCAGTATTCCATCTGCAGTTCCCTGTGAAATAAACTCACTCAGATAATTTCCTTCATTCGGCGAATACTTGGAATATACAAATTCAAAGATACAGCAGAAAGTCAGAAACAGTGTCAGCAGCTGTGAAAGTCTGAATCTGCGGATTGGAATGGAGAATATCGATTTTCTCTCCAGATATTCGTTATTGCACATAAGTATCAGACAGATCAGCAGAAGAAGACATCCAACCATGACCTGCTTGGTACCATAGCTTTCCAGAAGAATACAGGCAGCCGCATAAGCAATACCGCCCAGACACAGCTTAAATCTTTCCTTGGTATTCATCTCCAGAATGTATGGATAATTCTTGGCAAAGATGAATGCCACAATGAATGACCATGAGAATACCCATCTGTTTGTTACATAGCCAAATCCGTTGAAGATGGAACCTGCAAGCGGGAATAGAAGGAACAGGATCTGAAAAGCAAAGTACAGCAATTCCCATTTGTTATGTTTATAACGCATAAAGGATATGCCTAAGCCAATATATGCAATAGACCCCATACCTATATATGCCCACAGCATGGCCGAATTGACGCCAACTGCAGAGCCAAGCAGTTTCTCATAGTCTGTGCTGCTGTAGAAAAGACTGTGCTCGTAGACACTGTTCACCCTCGCATTGCCCATAAAGCCCATAATTGTCGGCAGCAGGATCACCATTGCCATTGCCACTCCAATCACTGCATAGCCGAGGTAGCTTATAAAGTAGCAGCCAACTGTCTTCCAATTTCTATTCTCCTTGTTGGAAAGAATTCTGACTGCAGCATAAAGAACAGTCAGAATGACAAGAATATAAAAGAAATAGAAATTAGAAACAGCACTGATAAAAATGCTGAGAATATACAGCATCGGAGACTTCTTGTTCAATATCCTCTCAACACCGATAAATATCAAAGGAAGATAAATCATCGGGTTCATAAAATAAGGATGGCGTACACCGGCAAATATTGAGTAGGCGCAGAATACATACATTAATGATCCGCAGACTGCTGACCACTTTTGACACTTCATATAGCTGCAGTATGCACAGAATGACAGTCCGGCAGCATAGAACCTCAAAAGAATAGATACAGTATAGCCAATCTCTCCCATACTTGTAGGAAAGAATACAGATATCAGTGCGAAAGGATCGCCAAAATTATAGTAGCTTAAAGTCGTAACAATATCCGCCCCATAGCCAATTGACCACTCCCACATTGGAATGATCAGCTTGTGCTGGGTAAACAGGACTGTAATAATCCTTCTGACCCACTGTCCTAGGTAAACAAATGCATTATAATGCTGGTAGATACCGTCCAGGTTCCATATCATAGCCTTGCCCTGAACAAGGAAAAAGCCAAATACCGCACAGGCTGTCACAGCAAATACCAGTGTATATATGAAGTAGATATTTGACAGCAGCCTCTTTTTTGGTTTCATCTTTTTTGTATCCGCCATATCTCCAGTATCTTTCATTTTAAACACGTGCCATCATATCATTCCTATATCAAAAATACTATGTAAGCCATATTCTTTCATCGCCACCAAGTACCAAGTATGGATAATTCATATGTTATGTCTGTTTCGTCATTTCTCATTTCCGATATAATAGCTTTCAGTATACGGAGGTCTATATGGCAGAATCAAATAAGAACCTTGGAACAGACAGCATCGGCAGGCTCCTTCTTTCCATGGCAGTTCCATCTATAGTCGCACAGGTCGTCAACCTTCTCTACAATATCGTTGACAGAATCTATATCGGACATCTGCCAGAAAGCTCTGCTGCTCTCGGAGGACTGTCCATTGCCCTTCCAATTATTACTATGATCATGGCAATCACCCAGCTCTTCGGAGCAGGCGGTGCCCCTTTAGCCGCAATCAAGATGGGCCAGAAGAACAATGATGGTGCTGAGAAGATCATGATGAATTCCTTTACATCTCTGATTGTATCAGGCGTCATCATAACCATGATTGTCCTGCTGTTTGCCGAACCGCTTCTCTATCTCTTCGGTGCAAATGCTGAAACAATCAGCTACGGTCTTTCCTATATCCGGATCTATGCAGCAGGAACGCTCTTTGTCCAGATTGCCATAGGCATGAATAACTACATCAATACCCAAGGCTATACAACCATGGGTATGGCAACAGTTCTGATTGGCGCAGTGCTGAATATCATTCTCGATCCAATCTTCATCTTTGCCTTCAATATGGGCGTTAAGGGTGCTGCACTGGCTACGATTATTTCACAATGTATTTCAGCTGTATGGGTTCTGAAATTTCTCTTCGGCAGTAAATCAGCGCTGAAACTCCGAAAGAAAAATATTAAACCGGATCTCAGGATCATCGCTTCCATCATGGCTCTTGGGGTTTCACCATTTATTATGGCTGCTACAGAGTCTCTTCTTCAGATATCCTTTAATAATCAAATGCTTCTCTATGGCGGAACGCTAGCAGTCAGTACCATGTCCATACTCATGAGCCTCACACAGCTGCTGACATATCCGATACAGGGCATCTGTATGGGAGCTCAGCCAATTATGAGCTATAACTACGGTGCAAATAACTATTCACGAGTCAGAGAATGCTTCAAGCTTCTGTTCAAGGTATGCCTGCTGTCTTCAATGATCCTTGGAGGAACTGTATTGTTTTTCTCCAAAGGATTTGCATCTATCTTCACCAATAATCCGGATGGACAGTCATTTGCGGAATGGGCTATCCGTATTTATATGTTTGGTCTTCTCTTCTTTGGCGCTCAAATTGCCTGCCAGCAGTCATTTATGGCATTAGGTCAGGCTAAAAGATCTCTGATGATGGCCCTCTTCAGAAAAGTAATACTTCTAATACCGCTGGTATTCATTCTTCCTGAAGTACTTGGTGAAAGCAATTTAGCCATTGCTGTATCCCAGCCTGTCGTCCAATACTGCAATGACAGTGCCAGAGTTTTCTGTGTACTGTTAGCAGAACCAATATCCGATATACTGGCAGCCGCTGTCACATCATCATTGTTTCTGCAGTTCTATCGTACAAAGCTGAAAGATACTGTCTCTCCCATAGAACAGCATTAAAATACTGCTTGTCATTTATGTCTTTCTCTGTCATATGCAGTCTATTGACACCCACTTTCATCCAAAATAGCATGATATCGAAAGAACAAAGCGGGGAATTGAAATGAACAAGAACATAGACTGTGGCATGCTTCTGAAGCAAATCCATGATGCCACGGAAAAATACGCCAACAATAAATTACGAGAACACGGACTAACGCTCTCTCAAATGAGATGCATACAGTATATAGACGATCATGGACCTTCTGTTCCATTGAAGGATCTCGAGCATTATTTCAAAGTTTCTCAGCCTACAATGGTTGGCATCATTAAACGTCTCGAATCAAAAAAACTGGTATATACGATCGTTTCTCTCAAAGATGCGCGCGCTAAAAACGCAGTGCTGACTGAGAAAGGCGCAAAGATCGTATCCAAATCCCTTTCGGAAAGCAGGCAGGAGGAGGAACAGCTTCTTTCTTCTCTCAGCAAACCGCAGGCCGATGAATTTCGCAATATGCTTGGCATCATTGCAGAAAGCATGGTAAAAGAAGGTTAGCTGATTGAATCTTCCTTTTTCATCTGCTCTACGATTTTCTTTTCTGAAGATCTTCGTTTAGCTTTAACTTTCTTGGAAATAACAATCTTCTGAAGAGGAATTTTATTTCCTCTTTTTATATCGTTTGTTTCTTTTTCCATCAGCCGATACTTTTTACCCGGATTCTTTATATTCTTTGCTTTAGGCATCCTCTTCCACCCGTTTTCCTACAATATTTATACCATTTTCTTCATCATTTCCGCTTCATATTCAGGAATGATAAAATATGCCTATAGTATTGCCGCTATACAGACTGGGAGGAATAGAAAATGATACTTATTGTATGTCTTGATGACCGCAATGGAATGCTGTTCAATCACCGCAGACTGTCGCAGGATAAAATACTGCGGCAGCATATACTCAAGCTTACTGACGGACACAGACTGATGATGAACAGCTATTCTGCCAAACAGTTTGAATCACCTGAATCCATTACTGCAGATGAGTCATTTATGGAAAATGCAGGCAATGATGATTACTGTTTTGACGAGAATGTTCCAGTGCTTCCATATATTGCAAAAATACAGAAGATGATCATATATCGCTGGAATCGCAAGTATCCTTATGACATGCAGTTTGATGTTCCATTAACAGACGGTGCATGGAAATTGCAAACAAAAGTCGACTTCACTGGCAATTCTCATCCAAAGATCACTGAGGAGGTATACAGCAGATGAATCATAGACTCAGTAAAATACTGACTGCCGCAATGGTATCTCTGCTGTGCCTAAGCGGCTGTACATCAGCATCTTCAAGCTCATCAAATACAAACAATCGAACAGCTGCATCAATTTATCATTCCATTTCAAATTCACAGGATGCTGCAAAAGCCACATCCTCACCAGCTATCACTCTTGATAGTATTCCTGCGTACTCAGGTTCTCCATATGCTGTCATCAATAACAACACTCCCTACTTCTCAGCATCTGAACTGTCATCAGCATCCTTTGAAACATATTCTGATCTAGATTCACTAGGAAGATGCCAGACAGCCTATGCAAGCATTGGTACGGATATTATGCCCACCGAAAAGAGAGGCAGTATAGGTTCTGTAAAGCCTACCGGATGGCATACGGTAAAATATGATACTGTCAGCGGTAAGTATCTGTACAACCGATGCCACCTGATTGGATACCAGCTGGCTGGTGAGAATGCAAACAAAAAGAATCTAATCACAGGTACACGATACATGAACGTTGAAGGAATGGAACCATTCGAAAATTCTGTACAGGATTATGTGTCAGAGACCGGCAATCATGTGCAGTATCGTGTAACACCGATATTTCAGGAGGATGAACTTGTTGCAAGAGGTGTCCTTATGGAAGCTGAATCCGTTGAAGACAGCGGTGAAAGCATTCTCTTCTGTGTATACTGCTACAACGTGCAGCCAGGCATCACTATCGACTATGCAACTGGTGACAGCACTTTAACAGATCAGACCACTGCCACACCAGATGCAGCGGCTGCAGCCGTTGCTCCTGCCACGGAGAAGAGTGAGACAGCATATGTGCTGAATACCAATACACATAAGTTCCATCGTCCTGATTGTTCCAGTATTAAACAGATGTCCGCAGCTAATACTGCATATTCAACCGAAAGCAGAGATCAGATTATTGCAGAAGGATATGAGCCCTGCAAAAGATGCAATCCATGATTATATAATGCAAAGCACTTCACAGCTTTCTGCACTGTGAAGTGCTTTTTTGTTACATCATCTTCTTCAATTCTTTGACAGAAGTATTCTTCTGATAAATCTTTCTGTATATTCTTTCAGGAGTTTCGCTGTTTACGCTGAAATGATAGGACATCAAATTATAGGCAAGAGGCGATCCATTTTTCTGCAGAGGCGGAAGAATATACTCTTCATTGCTCAAATGAAATCCATGACGAAGATAGAATACCACTCTTTTCCTTGTCATTGGATCCTCGGGTGGCTGCACTTCCAGAAGCATCGATCCGTATCTCTTCTTCAGTTCCTCCAGTATCTTTCCTCCATAGCCCTTATCTCTCAAATCCTTTCTAATTGCCAGATTTTCCACAAAGAAAAGATCATTCACGCTCCAGCCGAAACATCCTCCTGTGAGAGTATCGTTTTCATAATTTCCATACGCTTTCATCTTTCCACTGTCATAGAATGAGTATATTTCTTCATCACTGCGTATTTCATCCCTGTCAAAAGCACTTTTAAGAACAGTCAGAAGGGACGGCATCTGATTTCTGTCAATCTCATAAAACATATTATCTGCACCAACTTTCTAAAGGAACCCTAACACATAACAAAGCTCTTTGCAAAGCGCACAGAAAAACCAGGCACTGATTATGTGCCTGGTTCATGCTTGCATGTTCACTTTACATTATCTGCTATAAAGTCAAATGCTTTTGTACCATCAGCATCGCATTGATTATTGAAGAAATAGATCCAGCTCCAATGTCCCATATATTGGTATGCGTTTCCATCAGCGTCCTTATACTCTCCTGACAGATCTGTAACATGATCGCTTGTAGAAACATACAGTTCCTTAGTCCCTGCCGCCTGCAGTCTCTGAATCGTAGGAATCTCGTGAAGAGTTGGATCAACTGTGGTGTCATCATTGGAATACACAAAGTACATTGGAATATCCTTGATGGCATTGATTTCATCATCTGTGATTACAGAATTTGGAAGTGCTTCTGAAATAGGGACAATAGCATCAAATGCATCCGGATAATTCATAGCCATCAGCATTGTCATATATCCGCCGTTGGAACAGCCAGCAAGAATCACCTTCGTAGACCCTGTTTCTTTTTTATAAGACTCAATCAGTTCCATCAGTGATTCAGTGTAGTATGAAGTTCCATCTGCCTGAATACCGCCGTTATTGAAATTAGTTGATTTTCCGTCAGCATCCATCCAGTATGTCGGGCACTGTGGGACAAGTATATTTGCATTGCCTACAGCATCCTGAAAATCACTGTCGGCAAGTGTGCCTGCTTTATTAGCCAGAAGAGTTACGGTTGGATCGGTATCCTCCGTTCCGCCTTCCCCCATTCCATGCAGCCAGACAACCAATGTCTTTGAACCGTCTGCTGGTTCATAGTGTGCATACTGATAATTCACACCATCATCTGCCTTATAACTGTCTACAGAATACCGATCGACTGAAGTTGTTTTTCCTGTCAGCTCAGTATCGATTTTAAAACTCTTTACTTCTTTGGAGATACTGGTCACTTCAGCGTCTTTTGCCAAGGATACTGTCAGGTAATACGGATCAGACCATGTATTGAACTGTGTTGACATTGTAAATAGAAGCGGAGAGCCGGTGTTTGGATCTACTGACATTTCAATCACTACATTCTTGGAAGCATTTTCAGTCTTTTTGCCATCGTCATCTACCAGATAAGCATCTGTTACTGTACGATCAGCTGTATTCTCTACAACATCAAATGTTTCACTCGTAAAATCTGTCTGCTGCTTTGTTTCAGACACTGTGAAGGTGTCTGCCGATACACTGTCAAGCGGATAATCAAGCGTAAGTTTTGCTTTTGTTACACCGCATCCCCAGTCATATCCCTGAATCTCGACTGCATACGTGCCGGTAATGGTATCACTGCCGGTCTGTGCCTTTGAGCATCCTGTCAGTCCTGCTGTCAGCATAGCAGCACTCAGAACTGCTCCGAAGAACTTTCTCATGTTAGTTCTTTCCTCCCTTGCTGACTACATAATAGGAGAGCGGTAAGCGGTTTCATACGTCAGAAAATGACCTTTCTCTTTCACTTTCTGCTGTATTCATTTCTGAATTGTGAAGGTGTTAGATCATTCCTTTTCCTAAATTCTCTTATAAAAGATCTAAGCGAAGAAAAACCGAGTTTCTCTGAGACCGCAGCAATTGAATCCGAAGAATACCTGAGCAGCTCCTCAGCCTTATTAACTCTGACTGTATTTAGATAATCATTCATAGTCATCTGAAGTTCTTCCTTGAACAGATGTGCCATATATCCATAGGAAATATGGAGATGATCTGCAGTTTCAACTGCATTAAATTCTTCATTACTGTGTTCGTCCAAATATGTCATAATGCTCAGAAGCCTCTCACTTCTTATGTCTTCACAGCCGAAACGCCTCTTATGTGAATGTTTACTCAGAAGAATCATCAGAAGCTGATCCAAAAGATATTGAACACGTATATTTCTTGTCGTATCCTCCGCTTGATCCGTATAAACAATCATATTCAGAAGATCAATGATCTTTTCTCTGTCCTCTTTAAAAGAGCAGTCAAATTCAATGTCGTCAAAATCATTTATGTATGTACACAGATAGGAATATTTCAGCTGAACTGCATATCCTAAATATGAATCATTCATGGAAAGATTTCTCAATTCATGAACACAGCGTGAATTGATCAGAAGAAATTCACCTGGCTGTATATCATATGTCTTTCCTGCCATTATGCACTCGGTACCATTTATTTTTGGAAGAATAAACTCAAGTGATCTATGCCAATGCTTTGGCGTACGGCCATTCTTCACAGGATCATGGATGCTGATTTCTATAACCTTCCAGCCCTGTGACTGCGGTGTTTCGATTCTCTCATACGTTACATTTGTATCCTGACTGTCATATGGCAGCAGTCTGTCGCTGAATCTCGTCTTCTGCTTCTGCCTTTCAATTCCAGTCAAAATATTATGGAGATTGCCAATTGTCTTCATGTTTTTCACCATAGCAGTTCACCCTATATTCTTCACAGAAAACCAACCATTATGTGATTGGTCTAAATTAAAACAGCTGTATTACTCAATGAGCTCTGCAACATGCAAAGTATAATTGCCGTTTGATTCCTGAATCTCACCCGAAAGACTGGTGTCATCTCCAACCCTATAGTTTTTCTCAAAATGATCGATCAGCTTCTCATTTCCAAGGCGGCATTCAATTAACTGGATAACACACTATATATGCGTATATGGATTCATTGCTGTCTTTCGAGACTGTTTTCTCCAGCTTATCCCTTATTTCCTCTGCAGTTTACTGACAGAAACACACTCTTTTGCGTTAACTTTACAGTCTGCATTCGCGAGAAAAAAGTGATATTAAAACAACTCATATCGCATCGCCCTCAGCAATTGCTCTTCGCTCATAATAATACATATCCGCAAAAAAACTCAATCACTTATCGATTGAGTTTTGATGTTTTACTTCAGAAGTCCGCTTTCCTTCAGCAGATCCTCTAGATCTGTATCTTTTACCTTCTTCAATGCACTGTTCAGGACCTTCTTCTGCATCCATGACAGCGGCGCATCATCCAGCGTCTTCTTATCCATTGCATAATAGGAAGCTCTAAGAAGCTCTCTGATATCATATCTGCTTCCCCATACTTCCGGTACACCTCTATCCACATTCAGCAGTGTATAGACTGCTTCCATACCGCTTCTGATGGAATATTCAGTAGTAAAGATCGTATCATGCGGAATCTCTGCAAACTGGCCTATAAATGCAAAATTCACAGCTCTATCCGGTACAACTTTCGGTCTGTCAGTGCCCTTCCTCGGCTGGAAGAAAGCATTGATATATGGCATGAAACAGGTCGTTGTATTACAGAGATTTTCTGCAGCGTTTGCAATCTTATCAGGTTCATAGCCAATGTGATACAGCCACTCCTCACAGACCTCAATACCTGTACATTCGCGCATTGGCTTCTTAACAAAGTTGCCGGGTTTATCCGTAGTCAATGCATACAGCCAGATCAGAACAGTATTCTTGTCCTGTGACCTAAACTGCGGCTGACGATTAATCGTCCATGAAAGATACCAGTTATTAACAGAATCCTTTACTGTAACAATTCCGCCAGTTGTTACCTTGCCTGCACGCGGATCACGCTGGCAGATATTGATAATCTTCTTGATGATACCTTCGTCCGATGTAGCAACAGTAGCACTCATCCAGTTTGTTTTTTCAGTATCAGAGCAGAATGTTTCTGGATGTCCGAAAGACGGATCCTGTGCCGCTATATTCTTCCAGAGATCCCATGATTCACCAGAACCATTCTTAATAGAACTCAGATCCGGCTGATGTGTTTGATCACCGTAGCAGGAAGTATCTGTACAGCAGCCATTTGTAATGAAAACAAGATCATTTTCATTCAGATTCAAATGCTTTTGTTCGTTATTCTGAATATAATCAAGACCTACTGCTGTCTTCTTACCATTTTCATTCTCAAACTTTACATTCTTAACATCAACGCCAAACTCAATTGTCACACCATGTGCTTCAAGATACTTCTGAATCGGCAGAATCATACTGTCATACTGATTGTATTTCGTAAAACGCAATGCAGAGAAATCAGGCAGTCCATCAATATGATGTACGTATCTCTGGAAATATCTTTTCATTTCCAATGCACTGGACCACTTCTGGAAAGCGAACATTGTCTGCCAATAAAGCCAGAAATTTGTATTCCAGAAGGAATCCGGAAGAATCTCACTGATTTTTTTATCTTCCAGATCCTTTTCAGGAGTCATGAACAGTTTCATTAATGCAAGTTCAGAGTCCTTATCAAGAGTGAATTTCTTATCAGTATGTGCATCCTGACCGCAGTTAACTGTGGCACGGCACAGAGAATAGTTAGGATCTTTTTTATTCAGCCAATAATACTCATCCAGAACGGAAACATCTGGGTTTTCAATGGAAGGAACATCCCTCAGCATATCCCACATGCATTCAAAATGGTTATCCATCTCTCTTCCACCGCGCATATAGAATCCCTTTGTGATATCCTTACGTCCGTCACAGGAGCCTCCTGCCAGTTCGAGTTTCTCCAGCAGATGAATATTCTCTCCCTTCATCTGTCCGTCTCTTACCAGATAGAAAGCAGCTGATAGGCCTGCCAATCCCGTTCCTATAATATATGCCTTCTTGCCATCAACGCCTTCTGGCTTCATAGGATGCGCGAATGCCTCATAATTGCCTGCAGAATAATACATAAGTAATTCCTCCTTAGCGACTAAATTATGAAGCTAAAGTGTCTTAACAAGAATATACACTGAGTTGTGTTTGTCTAAAATAATGATAGACAGATTTACTTTGTTTATACTAAAAAGCAGCATTCAGAATTGGCTGAACACTGCATTACTGCTGACCATATGGGAAAGTATGCTCTGCTTTGGATTCATACTCGCAAAGCTTAGTAATCTTTCCATCCTTATTGAAATCCGCTGCTGTTGCACCATTAAATCCAGACACTTCATTATTATACTTGCATTCAAAGTACCATTCCGCTATGGCACAGCCGTCATCGTACATAATACGGTGTATATCCCATTTCAATACATTTCCTTTTTCATGCCAGTCAGTGAACCACTTTTCAATCTGCTGGCTGCCATGATACTCCGGCCCCCAGCATTCACTGTATACCGCATCTTCAGTAAATATATTTTTCACACAAGAACAGTCATTGTCAATCCATGCCTGAAACCATGCATGCATTATCTCAGAAGCTGCAGCCCTGCTATTGTTCTTCACGCATCACCCATGAGCTTTCTTGCCTGCTCAATACATGCCTTTCCATTCATTGTTCCATAAGCACGCATTTCAATAGATTCGACCGGCTTGTCCGGATACATTTTTTTGATCTTTGGAATATCAAATCTTACCTGCGGTCCAACCAGGATTGCATCGGCATCTGCACCCTCGGTTTTGCACTGTGTAACTGCATACGCTGAGACCTGATAGTCATAGCCCTGTTTAGCTGCGTATTCCTGCATTTTTGTAACGAGAAGACTGCTGCTGAAACCTCCAGCACAGAAAAGCTTAATGATTTTCGACATGCTGATCACCCCTTCATAATTATTCCGTTAATTTCATTCTAGCACATGGAAAAAACAGTATATGTGAACAGTGTGCCAAATCATGAACCTTTATTTCACAGCTATATTTCCGAAACCATGATGTTCAAAATAAGGTTTCAGTTTTACATAGATCAATGACGCAGCAATGACAGATATAACCGCATTGATGGAAGTTGCCCCAACATTCCACACCAAAGATATCTGTGCCATTGGAGTTCCCAATATCACCATCTTGTAGAAAAAGCCAAGCAGCGGATCAAAGATGACATTGAACCCAAGTCCTGCAGCTGTACTGACAGCCGCATACTTTAAAAGCTTTTTCTTATCCTTCACTTCATTGATATGAAGGACTTTATGCGCAGTAAAGCCAGTCACAAGGCCCATGCAGAGCTTGCACAGGAATGTCTTAGGTGCATAAATGACATATACAGGATCAAACAGATCGCCGACTGTCATACCAACTGCACCTGCCAGTCCACCAGTAACCCCATCCATTAGAAGCGACGCAAGAACACATACTGCATTTCCAAAATGAATCGATGTGGCATCTCCCCCCGGAAGCCATATCTTGAACTGCAGGAAAGCAAATGCCACATAGGACAGTGCTGCGAAGATACTGATAAATGCCATATATTTAATTCCAGACCTCTGTTTATTCAAAATAATACCCCCTTAGATAATGACTGCATTATATCGCGTATACTGCACGATTGAAAAAGTATATGCAGCTGGGCATTTCGATTGACAGTCTTGATATGTTTCCCTTACTGTAATAATTGTATTTACAGTAAAGGAGACTGAAATGACAAGCGATTTTAACATTGCAGTACACGCTGTTCTTTATCTTTATCATCATCCAGGCAGCAGCACTTCTCTGCAGCTGTCAGAAAGTATCTGTACCAACCCTGCGCGCATTAGAAAAGTACTTCTGCTGCTGAAAAAAGCCGGAATCGTTGAGGCAAAGGAAGGCGCAGGAAAAAGCGGCTATCAGTTCAAAGGAACAAGGCGCATGAAACTGTCCACAATTGCCGAAGCAGTCGGAACCGATTTCACTGGTTCCAGCTGGATCAGTGGGAAGGACAACCACACCTGTCCTATTGCAGAGAACATGCCTGAAATCATGAATGATATCTATGATGATATGAATCAAGCATGTCTCAAGGAGCTTTCAAAAATATCTATACATGATATTGCCATAAAAATATTCTAAGGAGAGAAACAAATGAAAAACTACGACAATCTGATAATCGGCTTTGGAAAAGCCGGGAAAACACTCGCTGTTTTACTTACATCAAAGAATGAATCTACAGCATTAATTGAACGAAATTCCTTGATGTATGGAGGGACATGCATCAATGTCGGCTGCATCCCTTCAAAATCTCTCGAAACAAGTGCACGGCTTTCATCATCAGTTGGAGGAACCCCAGAGCAGAGATCGTCCTTCTACAGAGAAGCAGTAGAAAAGAAAAGCATGCTCACCGCAGTCCTTCGCCAGAAGAACTATGAAAAAGTTAAAAACAGCGGTGCCGATATAGTTGATGGAACGGCCTCCTTCATTGACAGTCACACCCTTCGCGTAATATATCCTGACAATACATCCGAGGATTACGCTGGGAAACGTATCTTCATTAATACTGGTTCCTCCCCATTCATTCCGCCAATTCCCGGGCTGCAGGAATCAAAACACGTCTATGTCAGTGAAACACTGATGGATTTAGACTCTCTTCCGGATAGACTTGCGATAATTGGAGGCGGCTATATCGGTCTGGAATTTGCTTCATATTACGCTAACTTCGGTTCCAAAGTCACAATCCTTCAGGATCAGGAAGCGTTTATCCCTAGGGAAGATGAGGAAATTTCCAAATCTGTTCTGAAACAGATGGAAGAAAGAGGCATAACTATTCTTCGCTCAGTCAAAACTGATTCCGTTGAAGATCATGACACTTTCTCTTCCATTCAGTATGAACAGAAGGGTGAAAAAAAACGTCTTGATGCAGAAGCAATTCTTATTGCAACTGGAAGAAGAGCCAATACAAGGGATTTTCATTTGGAGTGTGCTGGCATAGAAGTCAATCAAAGAGGTGAGATTGCTGTTGATTCACATCTTCGTACTTCTCTCAGTCATATCTATGCCATGGGCGATGTAAAAGGAGGATTGCAGTTTACATATATCTCATTGGATGACTTCCGTATTGTGAAGGATGATCTCTTCGGAAATGGTCATAGAACTGCAGATAACCGTGGATTCATTCCATACTGTGTGTTTCTAGATCCCCCATTATCACGTATCGGCATGAGCGAAAAAGAAGCCATTGATAAAGGATATGACATCATGATTGGAAGGCTCTCTGCCAATGCCATTCCCAAAGCAAAGATTCTTGACAAAACTGATGGGATGCTGAAAGTCATTCTTGATAAGAAGACAGATTTAATCCTTGGCGCACATCTGTTCTGTGCTGAATCTCATGAGCTGATCAATCTCATTAAAACAGCCATGGATTCTGAAATTCCATATACTGCATTACGAGATCAGATTTACACACATCCAACGATGGCTGAAGCTTTTAATGATCTATTCGCAAATGTACACTGATAACAAACAAAAATGGATCCACTCGTAATTTAGAGCGCATCCGTTTTTATTTATTCTAATTCTTTACAATCTTAAGCTTTATACCTTCAATTCTCTTCGACTTTCCTACCGTACCGGCATTATTGCTCTGGTCCGTCCAATCAGTCCATCCGCTTCCCTGAACATATACAGAGTACTGCAGTTTATATCCGTCGCAGTTATGAAGCGTTAAATTCAAGCACTCTATTCTAAGGCCCTTTCCTGTAGTACCCAGAGTCTGTGCTGCATTGATACTGGAATAATGTACCCAGCCAACATTCGCAATATGAACATCACCTGATATATACGCATCCTTACTGACATTATTCAGATGGATATTAAGTGCTTCCACTCTAAGATCCTTACCGCTTGTACCGGCCAGTTCTCCATCATTTACATATGACATCCAGCCAATATTCTGTACATGTGTACGATAGCTAATAGAAGGAGCTGCAGCAGCTGTGCTTTTCACAATTCTGAATTCAATTCCTTCAATACGATATCCAGCACCTGTTGTTCCAGCCATTTGTCCTTCATCTGTCCAGTTCATCCATCCAAAGCTCTGCACATAGACACGATACTGCAGACTGTATCCAGTCAATCCTGAGGTATTGAAAACAACCGCCTCAGCTCTTTTGGAAAGCCCTGTTGTTCCAAGTTCAGTACCATAGCTTACATCGCTGTAGCTCTTCCAGCCAACATCCTGAATATGTATCTGCGCATTAATTTTTACATTAGAAGCACCAGTTATCTTTATATTAATCGCTTCGACACGTTTATTTTGACCGGTAATGCCAGCCTGTGTTCCATCATTGACCGCATTCTCCCAGCCATAATCTTCCTGGTGTACACGATATGTTACTTTTGGCGTCTGTTTTGAAACATTCACTGTGCAGGAAGCACTCTTTCCATTGCTTGATGTTAATGTGATAACAGCTGTCCCTGTCTTCAGTGCCGTTACCTTTCCGTTTGTATCAACAGATACAACAGAAGAATCCGAACTGGACCATGTAAGAGTATCAGCAGGTGTACGCAATGAGTCAGTCAGAGCAGCAGTATAGCTCAATGTCTGTGTATCATCTATGTACATGCTCAGTGAACCCTTACTAAGCGAAACAGAAGTATAGTGATTCACACTGACGATACGAAATTCTATTCCTTCTATAGTACTGCTGTCACTTCCCGCCGTTTCACCGCTGCTGTACCAGTCTGTCCATCCAACATAGGAGAGATGAACACGATACTGAATAATCCTGTCAGTTACACCTGAGAGCGTGAACTTAACTGCCTGAAGATTCTTGGCAGTATCTTCTGAACCAATCGCTGTATCATTCGTAATGCTGGAGTAATCGGTCCAGCCTGTCCCCTTAATATATGCAGATCCGTTCAGTGTGTAGCTGTTGATATTATCAAATCCTATCTTGAGTGCACACAGTGGAAGCGATTGGCCAACTGTACCAGCAATGCCATAGCTTCCCACTGAATCCTGCCATGTACCGTTCTGTGTATAACCGCTGTAATAGAGACCTTCATCCTCATAAGACACCGTGCTGTCTGATACAAGTCTGAAATCCACAGCCTGAATACTGTATCCGCTGACGCCGGCATCCGTTCCTTCATTCACCCAATCCTGCCATCCTATTGAAGCACTGTGCACTCGATACTGCAGTGTGTATCCCGGCAGATCATGAAGATCAAAGTTTATTATCTGCAATGCCGTACCAGCAGTGCCTACTGTGCTTCCATCTGTTGCATTGCTATAGATAGTCCAAGTGCCGCCGCTGTATGTCTTTCCAGAAATATAGGAAGAACCATTGTTCTGCTGCAAAGTCAATTTCAACTGGTAAAGATCCAGCCCTCTGCCTGTTGTACCTGCGGTATTCGGTTCCGTAACGGAAGCAATCCATCCTGTATTCTGACACTTTGCCTGATATTCAATGTACGGTTCTGTATCAGCACGTCCTACCGACTGACCCGAAGTATTGCTGGAGTTTGTTCCGGACCAGTCATAAAAACAGTCAGTATCTACATATCCTGTTATTCCTGCAATGCTTCCTTTGGAAGTATACTGCCATCCTGTAAAACCTGTATTGCTGGAAGTATTGGTATATCGGTTCGAAACATAGTTCGTACCGATAGCTGTATCAGATTCATTTCCCCAAGCTGCTATCCATGAAATATATGGAAGACTGACCGAAGTATGAAGAACACCGCCATCCTTAGCCCAAGATGAACTGCAGTATATCTGTGCATCATATCCATATGTCTTCATACGATTCATAAATGAAGAAACAATAGAATCGTAGGTACCTGAACTGGTTGGATTGGAATGTGTAACATTTGTTGTTTTGGACGTCCATGACCAGCTTTCAAGATCGTAGTAAACCGGGTATGAAGGTGAGGCTCCTGCAGAATCCAAAAGTGAATTTATATGATCTGCTTCTTCAGAAGCTTCCGAGGCAGTTTCAGCATAGCTGAACAGATAGACACCATATGGAATGCCAAGACGATTGCACTCACTGACATTATATGCAAACTTGGAATCAACACCGGATGTCGACCATCCGCATCTAAGAATGACACCGTCTATTTCTTTATTATTCTTAATGGCTGTCCAGTCAATATCTCCATTCCATTGTGACAGATCTGCTATCTTCAAAGAGTTTCCTCCTCCGAAAAGAGTTCCATTGGAATCATAGAAATATCTATTTCCGGCGCTTCCCGTCCAATATGGTATTGATGCAGTTCCTGCAGAATAGAATGAAAATGAATATTTTTTAGCAACAGCACCTGTCTTATCTGCATCCACCTCATTATTCAGCCAGGCCTGATAACGCTCTTGTTCCGCTTCCGCAACACCCTTTTCTTTATCCTCTTCCTCAGATACTGTGGTATCCGCTGATGGGGAAGCTTCAGGAGAATCTGTCTGCTCGGTTTTAGATATTGCTTCTGCTGAAGCAGTCTCAGATGCAGCAGTTGATGCTGGCGAAGTGGCTGCTGGTGTTTCCGCATCTGGATCAGTACTGGACGAAGGTGCCGGTGATGCTGTCTCGGCGGATGTATCCTGCCCGCTTCCATCCTCTGCATATATCTGAAATCCCGAAACAGACATCATTCCCATGCATAATACTGCTGCAATTATCTTCTTGTATTCACTGCCCATTTTCCACACCTCACTGTTTACTTTCAATAGTAAATCACTGACTCTAAATGGTATTTTAACACTATTCATACGCAATCAAGAATGTCCAGCTGCAAAACAGAAAGACCGGTGAAAAGTATTTCTTCACCGGTTCTATATACGTACCATTCTGTAAAAAAAGCCTATACCCGCATGTGTTTTTTGTTCAAAAACATCTCCTTGTTTAACAAAACCCGCATGCTTGTAACAGTTCACTGCCCTTGCATTCCAGGTTCTAACCTCAAGATATACATATTTATCAGGCCATCTCTTCTTAGAAAGCTGATAAGCTATTTCTGTCATCTGTGCTCCATATCCTCTACCGCACTGATCAGGATTGACTCCTATTCCAAAAAAGACTCTGTCCTTTTCCTCATAAAGATTAGTATAGCCAGCAAGAATATCCCCATCATAATAGGAATAGAAATGGTTATCAGGATTTGCAAATGCACATCTATTTTTTTTCATATTGTCATATGAATCAAAATCGTATATTGCACAGTCTCCTTCATATTTCCAATCTGCTATTGTGTACTTTTCTTTTTCTGTTATTTCATGATATAGCAGCATATTCATCAGCTCCTTACTGGTCAAGCAGCACTTTTGAAAAGTATGCCAATGCAATACCGCCAGGTCCTATATATGTTCCGACAGTCGGTCCAATCTGAATAGATGGAAGCTTATCTGTTTTTCCCTTCCACAATTCTTCTGAATCATTGATATACTTGTCCAGCAGCTTAGTATCTGTTCCGGAATATGCAAGCATGTATGGCATATCAAAGTTAATGCCTCCATCCTTCACTGCAAGTTCCTTCAGAAGGCTGTTGCCGCTTCTTGATCCTCTCGCCTTACCTATTGCCTTTACTTCGCCATCATCTATAGTAACAACCGGTTTCAATGCAAGAAGACCGCCTATTAATGCTGCAGAAGAGGAAATTCTTCCGCCTTTCTTAAGATATTCCAATGTATCCAGCAATGCAAGGATACGAATTGCCTTCCTTTTTTCATTCAGCAATGCACATAGTACCTTCGGCTCAATTGCTGTTTCAGAAGCCTTTTCTGCAGCAAGCTGAACTAGAACTGCTTCCCCTAAGGAAGCATTCAGTGAATCCACTGCGAATGCCCTGCCATTCATTTCAGATGCTGCCATACATGCATTTCTATATGTACCCGACAGATGTGAAGATACCGTAATAGCGATTGGTGTATCTCCTTCCTGAATTGCTTTTTTAAATACTTCTTCCCATTGATATGGAGAGACCTGACTTGTAACCGGCAGTGTATCGCTTTCAATCAGCTTGCAGTAAAAATCATCCGCACTGAGCGTCACCCCGCTGAGATACTGCTTTTCACCGAATGTAACACATAAAGGCACTACCGTTATTCCATATTTCTCTGCCATTTCAGCAGATACATCAGAAGCGGAATCCGTTATTATTCTGATTGCCATTTATAGACCTTCGCCCTCCTATTCAGATAATTCCTTCAGCTGTTTTTCTATTTCCTGTAAAGCACCATAGAACTCATCTCTCTGCTTTTCAGTGAAGAAATCTCCGACCTTATCAAGAACCCTTTTAATAATTGCATTCATCTTGGAAGCTGTTCTGCGTCCCTTGACTGTCAGATAGTAATTGGCCCGATACTTCTGATCGCCATTCCATACTACAAAACCAGTTTCTTCCAAATAGTTCAGTGTTCTGGATACGGAAGCTTTGTCTTCTTCGCATATCACAGCAAGTTTTGTTGAAGTCAGTCCCTCGGGATGCTTATCCAGATAGTAGATACACATCGTATGATTTCCCTTCAGCCCAAGTTCTTCCATTTCATCAGATTTTATCCTGCTGATATACCTGTTGATGTTCGTAATAGAACTGACAAAGTTTTCAAATCTCTCTTCCATATCTTTTCCTTTCAATGCCATGATGTTGATGCATCAACATCTGTGAATGATATTAATACTGCGATGTTGTTTCGTCAACATTTTATCAAAGCATAAAAAAAACAGAGAATTTCTTCTCTGCCTATAACCTTTCAAATATTTTATCTGTTCTTTCTCTCTTCAACCATCTTCACAAACCATTCCACCATGTTCGGATCCTGATGAGAAAAGAAGGAGCTCTTTTTTTCATCTAGCTGTTCAATCTTCTTCATATCTTCATCACAGAGCATAAAGTCAAACACTTCCATATTCTGTATCATGCGATCCTTATGCGTTGACTTTGGAATTACAACGATTCCTCTCTGTATCAGCCATCTAAGAATCACCTGTGCATTGCTCTTGCCATATGCATTGCCAATTTCCTGCAATACCGGATTGGAGAACATATTTCCTTTTCCTTCTCCAAACGGTGCCCATGCTTCCTGCTGTATATCATACTTTTTCATCCATTCCTGTGCTTCGATCTGCTGATTCAGAGGATGTGTTTCAACCTGATTAACCATTGGCTTAATACGTGCAAAGGAAGCAATATCTACAAGTCTGTCTGGATAGAAATTAGATACTCCGATTGCTCTGAGCTTACCTTCATCATAAAGATCTTCCAATGCTCTATATGCACCATAGCAGTCAGCAAATGGCTGATGCAGCAGCACAAGATCCAGATAGTCTGTCTTCAGTTTTCGCATGGATTCAAGAACCGACTTCTTAGTTTCCTCATAACCATAATGCTCAATCCATACTTTCGTTGTCAGAAAGATATCTTCTCTCTTCACTCCGGATTTCTGAATTGCACTGCCTACTTCTTCTTCATTGTTATAGCTCTGTGCAGTATCCAGCGAACGGTATCCTACGCTCAGTGCATCCAGTACACATCTTTCACATTCTTCCTTCGTAACCTGATATACACCATAGCCGAGTATTGGCATCTGTACGCCATTATTTAAAGTTACATATTCCATATCTTTTCTCCTTTTATTCCTGTGAATCGAAGTCCATGACCATTGCAGCATATCTCTGTACCTGCTCGGGTGTGGAATTGTAATAGCGAACTCCTTTGTTGATCTTTGCAATCTCATTCATTTCTTCGTCATTCAAACTGAAATCAAATAGGTCAAAGTTATCTCTGATATGCTTTGGATTGCGGGATCCAGGTATGACAACGTTTCCCTCCTGAATATGCCATCTCAGAATAATCTGTGCCGGTGTCTTTCCATACTTCTTTCCAAGTTCCGCAAAGACAGATTCATCAAGAAGTGCTCTGTCACCATGTCCCAATGGGTACCACGCCATCAATCCCATTCCTTTTTCATTCAGCAGTTTCTTAAGTTCTGACTGCGGATAGTAAGGATGTGCTTCCACCTGAACCATCTGCGGCTTCACTTCCGCCTTTTTGAGCACTTCCTTTACAAGATCTTCAGGAAAGTTAGAAAGACCTATAGCCTTGACCTTGCCCTCCCTATATGCCTTTTCAATCATTCTGTAGCCATTCTGCCAGTTGCCTGCCGGCTGATGAAGAAAAAGTAAATCAATATAGTCTGTATCCAGTCTCTTCAATGTTTTCTCTACTGCATTTTCTTCTTCATATACAGACGGCCATAGCTTTGATACAAGAAATACTTCTTCTCTCTTAACACCGCTCTTATGCATTGCTCTGCCAACTGCCTTCTCATTCATATAGGCATTGGCAGTGTCAATCAGACGGACTCCATCTGTAAGAGCACTCAACACTGCACTTTCCGTTTCTGCTGGGCTGAAAGTAAATACACCGATTCCATCCATAGGCATCCTGTTCCCATTATTCATTGTGAAATACTCCATACTGTCATCCTCCCTATTCATTTCAGGCATTGCTTTTCTTACCTGTAATCACAGAATAGTATGTTATTCATTGCTTGTACAATACCAATTGCTTACATATACTATAAGTATCAGTTATACAGGAGGCCTCAAATGATAGAAATCTATTTATTGGAGCAGCTGACCGCCGTAAAACAATTCGGTACTCTTCTAGCCGCATCTGAACATCTTCATATTTCACAGCCGGCACTCAGCCGTTCCATGAAGAAACTCGAAGCAGAACTTGATACCGTTCTCTTTGACAGATCAGTCAATCATATGACTTTGAATTCTGCCGGGCAGCTGGCCTGCACCTGTGCAGAACAAGTTCTGCGCAGCGAAGAAATGTTAGTTGAAACAGTACAGAATTATGATCGCAGTCTGCATACAGTGACCATTGGCTCCTGCACCCCAGGACCCCTTATGGAATACCCTGCACTATTGCAGCAGTGCTTTTCTTCCATGACAATCGCCGCAGAGCAGAAGGAAGAGAAAGAACTGATCAATGATCTAAACAGTCATCACTGTCAGCTGATCATTCTTCCTCATGCGATAGAAAAGAAAGGATATGTATGCAGACAATGCGGCAGTGAGCATCTGTATGCATCCGTCATCCCTGCTCATCCAATGGCCGCCTACCAGAAGCAAGGCATCACTTTCCATGACATGAATGGAGAAACATTTCTTATGAATAGCAATGTAGGAATCTGGGAAAATATTGTACGAAATGCTATGCCTGATTCAAAACTGATCCTGCAGGATGGTATCGAAGAGCTTTCAGAAATAGTCAATGCCTCCAGTATTCCAAGTTTCTGTACAGATCTGACTCTGCGTGTCAGAGGAGATTCCTATCGTTCCAGCAGAATCAGCGTTCCCTTCAATGATCCTGAAGCTGCGCAGACCTACTATGCTGTATGCCTTACAAGTGACGAAAACAGGCTGAAGCCATGGTTCAGACTGATGACTGTGCACAGCAGTGCCGCAGTAAAGTAAAAACCGGATTTCTCCGGTTTTCTTCAATCAAGATCCTTCCCATTGGAAGCAATGACTTTCTTCAGCCATGCATAGGACTTCTTAGGAATTCTCTTCATGTCTCTTAAATCATGATTTGTTCTATTTACATACACAACACCATATCTCTTGCGCATATCGCCCTGTGAAGAGAGAATATCGATCAATCCCCATCCCAGATAGCCAAGCACTTCAACACCGTCTTCATTCATGGCAGCAAACATCTGCCTGATATGATCTCTGTGATAGTCAATACGATAGTCATCCTGTATTTCATGGACACCGTCCCAATCCTCCTGTACACCTATGCCATTTTCAATAGGGAATACAGGCAGACGGTATCTCTGATACATCTTATTCATAACATCACGGAAACCATATGGGTCAATCTGCCATTTCCATTCGGTTGACTGCAGATACGGATTCTCTTTTGTGCCATATTCGCCATAATAATTCGGGCATATATCTGAAGGCAGCTTTTCTGCACAGATCGTAGAAGAAGCATAATAGCTGAAGCAAAGATAGTCTTCCTTATGTGATGCCAGTATCTTCTTTTCTTCTTCTGTAAACTGCATATCAATGTGATGTGTTTCTACATAATGAAGCACTTCATGCGAATATTCCCCCTTGGCAAATCCATCCAGAAGATTGAAGTTGATGAACTCATCCCATTTTCTAGCCGCCAGTACATCTTCAGGTCTGCAGGATGCAGGATAGCTTTCAGCATAAGCAAGCATTCCGCCAATTTCAGCATCGCTGTGAGCATGCAGATAATTGCAGATTCTCGCATGAGAAATCATAATATTGTTCTCTATCTGATAAAGTTCATCTACTGTCTTATCACCATTCAGATATCCTGCTATTTTAAATGACATTGGCTGTGAATAGAGATTCTGTTCATTGAATGTTATCCAGTACTTCACACGATCGCTGAAGCAGTCAATCATCTTTTCTCCATACCGGACAAAAGCATCCGCTGTCTTCTTTGAGAGAAAGCCATTATATTTCTCCGCTAAATGAAGAGGCATATCGAAATGATACAGGCAGATCATTGGTGTAATGCCTTCTGCGATCAGATCATCAATGAACTGACTGTAATAAGCGATTCCTTCTTCATTGAATTTGCCATCGCCATCATGCACAACTCGTGACCAGGAAATTTGGAATCTGTACATATTCATACCCAGATCCTTCATTAGTGCAAAATCCTCTTTATAGTTATGATAATTATCATTGGCAAAGTGCCAGTCGCTGCTATTCTCTGAAGACTTTACAATATCATATACAGAGAGCGATTTACCCCCTTCGTTCCATCCGCCTTCCGTCTGCATACTCGAAACCGAATTCCCCCAAAAGAACTTCGTCATTCTTATACCCCGCTTTCTATTATTTTATGCTATGTTCATCTGCTATTCATTGTACAGTTCCTGAGATAGTACTGTGTACTTTTTTTAGGGATTTATACAATCTGGCACTATATTCTTAATGGAATCCTGCTGTATACTGTTATAACAGCACAGCAGAAGCGTCTATCTGCTGTATCAGGAGACATTATGACAACCTATTCCATTGTATTCAGCAGCAGAACAGGCAATACCGCCCTGTTAGCAGATTGCATTAAGGAAACGCTCCCTTCGGAAGCCTTGGTTTACTGCGGCAGTCCGACAGATAATATGCCTTCCGCAGATATTATATGCGTTGGCTTCTGGACAGACAGAGGCAATGCCAATCAGGAAGCCTCTAATTTTCTGAAAGCTCTTCATAATCAAAAGTTATTTCTCTTTGGAACCGCAGGATTCGGAGGCAGCGAACAGTACTTTGAGCATATTCTCCGTACCATATTCATTGATATTGATCCTTCCAACATAATCCTTGGTACCTTTATGTGTCAGGGAAAGATGCCTGTAAGTGTACGCGAACGCTATCAGACAATGTCTGATAAGGAACCGGTAAAAGCAAAAGAAATGATTGAGAACTTTGATAAAGCTCTCAATCATCCAGACAAAGAAGATATCAGTCAGCTCAGGAAAGCAGTCATTGAAGCTGTCGAAATCTAATCAGTAAAAAAGTAAATCCTCACAGTCATTAAGCTGTGAGGATTTTACATGGCAAGGCAAACCGTCTATATCAATTGCGTACTGCGGTGTCTGGTACCGTATACGTCTTTTTAGATGTTGTTACTTTATTCGTATTTTTAGTATCTGTTGTCTTCTTATAATTCACTGCCCACTGCCAGATGTGACTTCCATCCTTCGAAGCAGGATTATTCCTGAGTGTGAATATCCATGTCCAGTGATCATTATACTTTACTGCAGTATAAACGCCATCTTGGTCATAGTCTTCAGCACATACAATCTGTCCCATCATTCTTGTATCACCAAGAGTGCCAGTTTTGCTGACTGTATCTGTTGTCTCATACAACGTCAATTTGTACTTATTATCTGATGTTTCATAAGTTGTAAATCCAGATGCTATTCCCCGATCACCAGTATACTTCTTGGATTCTGTTTCTTCTCCTTCAGTAAGAATATTCCAAATTCTCTTTGAGCATGCATCAGGATTGACAGAAGAATCAGTCTCGCCTTGTATCAGCCAGATTGCTGTATCCGAATTCTTCAGAGATGCAATCTCTTCATCAGTCGGAGTTGCTCCAACACTTGCTGCTGCAGCCAATGATTCTTCCGTTGCATTCCCAGAAGCCTGAACATTTCTTAAGTCAGCAATATCCAGTGCCGGGCAGTTGATCATCGCCACCTTAAAAAGCGTCGGATAAGCAATGACCATCTTAGTTGTCATGTATCCGCCAGCAGAACAGCCAGCTACATATATCTGTGATGCATCAATTCCATCAGTTTTAATAATGCTTTGTATTTCGTTATATACCCTCGCAAGATAATTGTCCTTTTCAGCAAGATACCACATATCCGGAGACTGAAATGACATGACTGTCGCATCTCCAAATACACTCTGTGCCTCATCAGATGCCCATGCTACAGTTCCTCTGTTAGCCAGCATCTGAGCAGCATTATTATTTGTTGACTTAGTGGCGATATCGCCTTCCCCATTACCATGGAACCAGATAATCAAAGCATTATTTGTTCCCTTATGATATTCATAATTGATATCAGCTTGTACATTTGTGAACTTTGCAGTCTCTTCGTCAGTTAAATCCTCATAAGAACTCGTACTGCTTGTATACAGAGCTGTATAAGCATTATCTGTGATTTGTCTCTTGTCCTGTGTCTCTGTCGTTCTCGAGATTGCACTGTTCTGTGTGATAGTAAAATCCAGTCCCGCCGGTGTGTTTCTACCCTCGTTAGACAGCCAATTCAATGTAGATGCGTTTGTTTCATCAAAATATACTTTTACTATTCCACCGTCAGTTTCAACCTTAATAATTGGAATTGCCGCATTCACTGCACGATATGCATACGTTTTTCCTGCATTGATCCCGTACTTAACAGTTGAAGTCATACCGACGGTATAAGTATCCACAGTAACATTCGAAACTGTAGAGTCACCATAATCAATTGTCATGTAATCGATTGTTTCTCCGGCATCTGTGACAGTCGCATGGAATTTCACTTCATAGCTGTCCTGATTAATTGCTTTTGCACTGATAGTAGATACCGCCGTGCACATCACCGTCGCACTCAGTAATGCCGCAAAAAAAACATTTCGCTTCATTGTGTTCCCCTCCATCTTGTGCAGCAATCCGCCTGATTTCTTCCCGGGCAATACCAATCACGCAGATAAACTGCTAACAGATGAATTTTATATGCGGCAGCGATGCAAGCGGTTACATATTAAACAATATTGTTTCCTATTTGGAAACGATATTACTTTTCTTTTGTTTTTAAGTACCGAAGTACAATTCTAGCTCCAAGTATCTCAAGATACTCTCTTTGCAAGAATTCATTATCATCAATCTTAATATTTACTGCCTTGATGTTTCCTGTATCAGCAGATGCTTTACCAAGATAGATAAAATCCGCCTTTATCTTAAATCTATATTTGGGAAGATCTGTTTCTATTACTTCCATCATAGATTCTTCATATATCGAATCACCTGGATTGATCTGAATTATAAGATCATCTGATGAAAGGCTAAGGTACTCATCTTTTGTGCTCTTCTTATAATATGAGCCTATAAATCTTACGTTTTTTCCTGACTCTCGCAGCACTCTTGCAAGCGGAGAAAAACAAATACGGCAGCTTCTTGCCGTAACAAATATAACTTTATGCGCACAGCAGAGTTTATCTACTATCAGATCTATATCCTTTTTTGAAGCCGCATATATATCCTTATGTCTCTCCACATATTCTTTTGCGTTCTTTTGGATATGCAACGTAGAATTTTGAAAAGCATTTTTCTGCATAGCTATACTATATTGAAATGACTCAAAAGTTCCTTCAGCAGTCATTTTTTTCATAAACTTTGACACTGTACCTTTGGAAACAAAAGCACCTTCCGCAATATCTGAAAGATGAAGATTATGAATAATAGTAATATGGTTCAATATACATTCTGAAATCGCATATTCTGCACTTAGATACTCACTATTCTCATAAATATCTTTCACGTGATCAATAACAGACATATTCTTTGCAGTACTCCTGATAGTATAAATATTTCAAATACTGCAATGTCAGCAGTATCATATTGTTACCTTTTTCATCATCTCCACATGAAGGTAAATAAATATAATTATCTTCAGCCATATCAGTAGGTATATGATCTTTATTCCCGATACAGAGAAAGCTTGCGTCCTTATCATTGCAATTTATGAATGAGTCTCCAAAATACTGATAGATTCTCCCTGTTAGTGAGATAACAATATACAGCGTTTTTTCATGACTTGGAGAAAACATCAAGTCTCTAGAAATCTGTTTTGGATAAACATATTTTCCAAGCATATTCATATCTTCAATAAAATTCAGACTCAGCATTACAGGGAACACAGCGCCAGTAACAATAATACGGTCTGCTTCATGTATTTGTTTCAATGCCAAAAGCGACTGTTTTTGAAGAATAGTCCAGGAGTAGTCAACACCGCCAAGTTCTGTCATTATCTTTTCAATTTTCTTGGAGTCCGTTGTTTGAATGCGATGCATCATCTGTGCTGTTCGTACTTCTGACGTATTATTCAGTGCTATTTTGAATTCTGAAAAATTTCGATAATCAAACTCATGGCAGAATTTATTCACAGTTGCAGGTGAAGTCATAGATTCTTTTGCAAGTGAAGACAGTGTCATGTTTTCAATGTGACCAATATTTCTCAATACCTGTACAGCAATTTCATGATAGGTACTGCTAGAGACCGTACCGCTGATCATCATCAGCAAAAGAGATATCAGAGTATTCATAGAAATATACTATCAGAAACTTTCATCCTTCATTCTTAAATTGGCAAAATTTCTTCTATTCATACTGAATATATAGCATCATCTTTGAAATTTTCTTATAAACTAGCTGCCCCAATCAGGCATGCTGAATCACCCAGCACTGCCCCTGCAACTTCCGGCACCATACCATGTTTTCCACCAAAGCTCTCTTCCCTGATCATTTTTTCTACAGCAGGTTTCAGTATATCTGCGTATTCAGACATCTGTCCTCCGAGTATGATCAGCTGCGGTCTGAATACATTCACTATATTAACGGCACCAGTACCCAGTATCTGTTCATATTGTTCAATGACTTTTATGATATTCTCATCACCATTTTCATATCGGCAGAACACTTCATGAAGTGTCAATTTCTCATGTACCGCCTTTTCAGCATCTGCTAATAACGCAGGAACTGAGACATACGCTTCCAGGCAGCCTCTTCTCCCGCATGTGCACTTTCTTCCATTGATCTGTACAGCCATGTGTCCTATTTCAGAGCCGCCCATAATACCGCCTTCAAACACTTCTCCATTTAAAATAATACCGCCGCCTACACCATTGCCAAGTGTAAACATCGCCACATCACTGTAATCTTTTCCCGCTCCTGCAACTGCTTCGCCAAGAGCAGCACAGTCAGCATCATTAGCAATATGAACAGGGCATGGTATCACCTTGCCAAGCTCCTTTACAAGCGGCACATCCTCCCACTGAATGTTGTTTGAATACAGCACTTTTCCATTCTTTCTGTCAATTGTACCAGGAACGCCAACACCAACACCAATGCACTGATCCAGAGGTATCTCATTTTCCTTCAAAAGATCCAGTGTATTCTGGGCTGTCTCCTCTATTATCTGCAATGCACTCTTATGAAGATCCGTCACATACGAACGGCTGGCTATCAGATGCTGATGGTCATCTACAAGTCCCATCTGTGTCAGAGAACTCCCAATGTTAATACCTACACGGATAGGGCTTGCCTTCTTGCGTATCGTTGTCAGCAATGCATCGCAGTCTCCTTCAATCGCATAGTCACCGCATCCTGCTGGAAGAAATATACTGTCGCCCTTGCAATACGGTATTTTTTCTCCCTGATTGGAAATAGTGCCTTCTCCATCCAGTATCAATATAGAAAGGAAGGAATCATCTGTAACCGTTCCCTGCATTCTGTATGTCAGCTTTCCATCAAGATCCAGTTTATCTACCGTAAAATAATCGCAGTCCGCAACATGAGGATAATCGCTGCCTCTTCTTACAATAGGAACACGATTCGTTACAGCCAATGCCTTTTCAATATGAAGATCTCTCTTCTTGCCATCCTTGCCAACTCTTCCATAGTCATAGACACGATAGGTAACATTGCTGTTCTGCTGTATTTCAGCAATCATTATTCCTTTTCCTATTGCATGCAGTGTACCAGATTCAATAAACAAAGCATCTCCCTTATGTACTTCAACAGGGTTCAGAACTTCCAGCAGAGTATTCTCTTTAATTCTTTTAGAAAATTCCTCCTTTGATATTTCCTGTTTAAAACCATAATAAAGGTAGGATCCAGGCTTAGCATCCAGAACATACCACATCTCTGTCTTTCCATACTGTCCTTCATTCTGCAGTGCAAATGCATTCGAAGGATGAACCTGTATAGAAAGATTTTCTCTTGCATCTATAAACTTTGTAAGAATAGGAAAATCGCGGAATCTTCGGCAGTTAGTGCCAAGTATCTCCTGTCCCTTCTCCTCAATATACGATTTCAATGTTCTTCCCTTATATGGGCCATTGGCAATGGTAGAAGGTCCATCCGGATGACATGAAAGTTCCCATGCTTCAGCACATACATCACCGTCGTAATCCACATGATATTCATCTACGAGGCGATGTCCTCCCCATAGATAGTCCTTGCATACAGGCTTCAGTTTCAAAATACTCATATAACTTCATCCCCTCTTTCAAAATATCAATAATTGCCGTTATGTTCATTGTAATGCTTCAGGAATCCGTGTGTACACGAAATATAACTGACACTTCATAATGCCGTCTATACTGCAGCAGCAAAAACAATTTGATTATCGAATGAGCTGTTCCTGGTTAAATGTGTTTCGGGCAGTACTGCATCAATTTGAATCTTCAGTTTGCCAGATAAAATAAACGCTGCTGGATGATAGTGTAACGCACAGCAATATCAGATTTTAACTGATACTGCTTTTTTGGTATCAATATCGTATTCAAGATGAATTGATAACTCAAATTGCTATAACTATAATATTGACTGTAAGAGAATCTTACAGGAGGGGTTTATGAAAAAATATATTGCAGAGTTTATCGGAACTGCAGTACTGGTCACTTTTGGCTGCGGTACTGCTATGCTCGTCGGATGCGATCCTACTCAGGGGACTGGATACCTGCTGACAGCATTAGCCTTCGGTCTTTCAATCGTGGCTGAAGCTTACTGCATCGGCAACATTTCTGGATGTCACGTCAACCCGGCAGTATCGCTTGGTGTACTGATCAGCGGCGGCATGAGCGTTAAGGATTTCATCGGCTACGTTATTGCACAGGTATGCGGTGCATTATTTGGAAGTGCACTGACAGCTGGCATCTTCTCATTAGGCGGCGTTACAGATATGACCGGTGGATTTGGTTCCAACGGCCTCGCTGGTGTAAATGGAAGTGCTGCTGCAGGCTTCCTTGTTGAAACAGTTCTTACATTTGTATTTGTATTGACAATTCTCGGTGTGACTTCCAAGAAAGCAAATCATGGCTCATTCGGCGGACTTGTGATTGGTCTTACACTGACACTGATCCATATCTTCGGTATTGGATTAACAGGCACATCCGTTAATCCAGCAAGAAGTATTGGACCTGCAGTTATCGCTTTGTTCTCCGGCAATGCTGCTCCAATTGGCTGCCTGTGGGTATTTATACTTGCACCTTTAGCCGGCGGCGCCTTAGCAGCTGTTGTATATAAATTTCTTGAAGCAGAAAATAAGTAAATTATATGTTTCATGAAACAGTCAAAAAAAGCAGTTTCTTTAGAATCATATTGATTCAAGGGAACTGCTTTTATTTATGCTATCAAATCATGACTCTTTACTGCATTTTTTTCTGAATAACAGAAGTACGCTGAACAAGCTTAATGATACAAGCATAAGTATCAGCCATGCTGAGATATTGCTTCCATCTCCTGTATTAACTGTCTTTTTACCAGTATTTTTCTTATTTAAATTTGTGGGGATTTTCTGATCCGCCTGCCAGACTGATACTGTTTTACTGTCATTCACAGATTCTTGATCAAGTATCACCGGAATAGGCTTTGTATCAATAAGATGTTCGGCTGGAGCCTGAACTTCCCGAAAGTAATATGAACCTCCTTCAAGACCTGATGCATATGCTGTCCCAGTAACATCAGTCACTAATTTTTTAGCATCAGCACGATCAGATGACCATACTGCGTATGATTCCGTATCAACTCCAGTATAATAATATGCAACATTCCCATTCATCTTATATAGAATGTATCCGCACCCCTGCAATTTCTTACCATTCTGCGTAACACTATGTTTTGTTACAGAAACAGTACCTGCAGCTTTATAGGTATTTGTAATTGCCTGCGTATTAGCATCGTTGCAGCTATCTATCGTACTGCCATATGTAACTGACGCTTTGAGTTCATTATTCACTTCTTTAACAGCAACCTTTGCATATACAGTATCAGCTGAATATGTCATATATTTTACTGTACCGTTTAACTCTTGAATACTGTAGTAATAAGTACCTGCCTGCGTATACTTTATATTGCCAAACTTGGCTGTTTCTCCTGCTTTGCAGGATGCTGTGTCACTTGATGGCATTGGTGCACCAGCTGTGACTGCTGCCAATTTAAATGAGAACAGCTCATCTGATGGCGCACCTGTGCCCGTAACAATTTTATTAACCTTAATGTTTTGTTTTGCAAAGATTTTACCCTTATATGGCCACATATGTCCCTCAGAGTTTGACGAATCCAACGAACTTGCAACGATACAGCCATTAAAATTTCCCTGCGATGAAGTCACAGCGGCCTTAGGAGCTACAATATGTCCGTAAAACGGTGTTGAAGCGCCACCAATTGATACACTTGTTGCATTAGGAAAAACATATACAAGACTTGTTCCATCAGTATTCGTTTCAGAGCTAGAAAGATTAGCTCCATTTTTTGTTACCTTTAATGAATCCAATGATACAGTTCCAGTAGTATCATCCCATATGATCGTATCTTCACTATAGGTCTTATCATTAAACTTAACAGTCAGCTGATTGCCATTTGAAGTATATGTACTGAGATCTAATCTAATGGTCTGGCCGCCATCGATTGAATAATTATTACCACCTTCATTTTTAATGCCATCTGTTTCATTAAAAGTATTAGTGCCTTCAAAATCAGTCAATTCAGCATCAATTGAACTAAACGCCTTTTCAATATCTAAATATTTTGCATCATTGTATGCTCTTCCATACCAAGATTCCCAGGTACTCCATCCAGAGGTGTTTCCCATATACAGAGCATAAGCATCCTTAGCTTTGTCACTATTGGATTCATCTGGATCATATGGGGTGTTGCAGCAGTTAATCTGCCGCCGATAAAAGAATCTGCAGTCTGTTTGTAAGGCTGATTTGCTACAATGCCAGCACTGTTTCCAATTGCGCAGTCGCCTCCAGCCACAGCAGCACCCATAGTATGCCCAGTACTAACATTATTCTTCACAAAAAAATTATAATTGTTAAGAATATACGAAAGATCATAACTACCGCCTCTTCCAGTATAAGTATCTGTAGAAGGCTGAATATTAGTATCAGCATTTATTTGCAAAGTATTAGGTGCCATCATTGCCAATCCAAACAAAAGCACTGCATATTTTCTTAATATTTTATTCATCGTTTGCTTTCCCCTCCCATCAATAAATAAGTACTACCAAAAAACAATATAAGTATATTACTTATATTGTTACTTATTACGTCAAATGTAATGCTTTTTAGTCAAATTCATGTAACAAAAATCCAAATAAAGAGTGGAAAATGATTTTTTTATTCTTCGCTTTGTATAACACTAAGTTCAAGACAATAGTTGGTGATCGTTGAAAACACCATAGTGAAACTCTTCGTATGCTTGTCTGAGATCAATAG
>JBFLGD010000060.1:0-729 GCA_041859965.1 Bulleidia sp.
TTCCTTTGCCTTGATCTGTGTGTCAATTTCACCGTTTATCTCATCGACCGCCGATGTCATTTCCTTAATGTCGTTTTTGACCTGCAGAAATGGCGCATTGTATTCACGTTCTTTTCCGATTCTCCAATCGTTCATGCTCTTTCTGAATGCGTTTAACTTTGAATGCATTTTCTTGGCGTCTGTTATCTGATCGTCTGTGAACTGGATTCCTCGGTAGTTCTCGAGCAGTTCCTTCACGCGTGGCTTGATTTCTTCGAGATTCGTGTGAATCTTGCCGATCTCGAATACATCAGCTTTAAACTCAATTAAATCGTTATTTTCTGGCGCTTCTTCCTCATGTTTGACCTCTATTGCCGCGTCAAACAAGTCTCTATTTTTTTCCATTCATTTCTCCTATTTTTTTAGCTAAATTCTTGGCATGATCATAGCCGGCTCTGTGTCCAATTCGACGTGTTTCCAAAACTCAGTAACACAATTTAGTTCATATTTCATGTCTTCAATCACATCATCTCTGTTAATGTGGTAAGTCCTTAATTGTGAGTAATCATCGGAGTATCTCAGCTCTGCGATCAAATCTACAAATTCGAACCCAGTGACGTTCAATCCGTGAATAACTTGTGTGTAGTAATAATCTGGGATCTGATCGTTCCACTTTTCCGATGCTGATTTCCCATGTATTGCAGTCGTCTTGATTTCCAAAATCCCACGTCTTCCAGTGCTTTTCTCAAT
>JBFLGD010000061.1:0-727 GCA_041859965.1 Bulleidia sp.
CGGCTGTTAGGCTTGTCTATCAAGACCTCATCTTCGGATACAATGCCCATATGTGCTTTTAGCCCGGAAACCATGCTGTTTCTGGGCTTTTCTTCGTCTCAGAGTATAGAGCAGGATTACGTCTGTGGTCCTGTATGTATATGCTGCCGTGGCTTCTGTAGTCAAAAGCGACACCCTCCCCCCAATCTCCAATCGTTAAAAGGTATGGCTATCGTTGAAAGGTTACTCGGCGTCACCATGCTTTCTCAAGCTCTGACGCCTCGTAGGAATCCACATGTTTTCCGTCATCAAGGGAAACCATTATCAGGTTCCCATTGATGTCAATTATCGTTCCTTCTTGGCCGCGATACTTCACTCGCACATGATCACCAACTCTAAAGCCAGACGACGACTTGGCTCGGTTTGAATCTCCGAGCACACCGAGAAAAGCAAACCATCTTGATTTTTTCTTTCGTTTCTGCTTTTCGAGATTCTTGTTAATCCGGTTCAGGTTGTCCGCAAGCTGTCCCGCACTTTCCGCGAGGTCGTCGATCTGTTTCTGAAGAACTCCCGGCTGCCAGATAGCACCTTCATTCGGATCTTGCAGATTGTATCGCTTAGCGATATTTGTTATCACATCGTCCCGAATCTCGTTATTATTGAGTTCTTCCAGAACCTCCTGCGTACAAGGACCCGTTGCCGCTATCGCGAGAGTATTCAAAAGCTCCTCGTCGCCGATAAATGCAGC
>JBFLGD010000062.1:0-720 GCA_041859965.1 Bulleidia sp.
ACGAGCCGTCTTAGGCTCCCGGTCAAATAAATTCAAAGCCTGATTTGCAATAAGGGCCGAGGATACAAATATTGTCCTGTTCACCGCTTACGGCGGTGGATGGCAATGTCGGTACCCTTTCCTTGTTGCGCCTTTTTCAGGCAAAGGGTCTGTGTGCCGACAGTGCACAGGCTCTGTTTGTTGTCCTCCGCCCACCGCTCATCAGGCGGAAAGGACAACCATGACAAGCCATGAAAATCAGAGTCAAACCCGTATCTTCAAAATCTACCTGCCCCATGAACAGCAGTGGGCCGAAGTCACAAAAGCACAGTACTATGCCTACTACCGTGGCATCTGGGCCACCAGAAAACGCGCACAAGCACATCATCAGTGCATGTGCCCCAAAAGCAAGCACTGGATGTGCGACGGCGACTGCCTCGACTGCGAGTTCCACGCAGCAGGTGACACCCTTTCCATTGACCGTACCTATCAAAACAGCGACGGCGATGAGCTCTCCATGCTGGACAAGCTTGCCGATTCAGCCGCCGGCATCGAAGACGTCGTAACCGACCAAATCATGCTGGACATGCTCTTTCAGCGTCTCGCTGAAATTATGCCGGAGGCCCGCCGCATCGGCAACCTGCGCATGGCGGGGCTGTCCGACACAGAGATTGCCGATAAAATCGGCATCCCGCGCACCACATTTCTCTCCCGCCTCAAAAAGGCAAAGGAGCTCCTGCA
>JBFLGD010000063.1:0-719 GCA_041859965.1 Bulleidia sp.
CCCAGTGATATAAATTGGATCTATTAAGACCTCATCTTTGATACAATGCCCGTATGTGCTTTTAGCCCGGAAACTGCGCTGTTTCTGGGCTTTTCTGCGTTTCAGGGCATAGAACAGGAGCGCGTCTGTGGCCCTGTACTGATACGATCTTGTGGCTGCTGTAGTCAAAAGCGACACCCCCAATCTGCAATCGTTAAAAAGTATGGCTATCGTTGAAAGGTTTAATCGGCGCTCAGGAGCCCGTTTTCACCCATGAATTCCTGAAACTTGAAGATCATCTTTGCTTTGCGCTGGACGATATCGGTCTCCGTGAAATCCGTCGCATGCGTGGCCAGATCCACGAGCTCCTTGATTTTGGTCCCTTCCTTCTGCTGGTTCCGGTTGTTCTCGAATCCGCGATAGTACTTCTTCTTGTCGTCAAATCTGTAATCAGCAGCTCGGATATTGATGCGCTTCTCGAGCAATGCCTTGTTGCCAAGGCTCTCTAAATTGCGCGCATCTGTCAAGGAGTGTTCCATTTCCTGACGCTTGCGGGGATAGATGTGTTCGATTTCCAGAACGCTCTCAAGCGAGAGAAGCTCCTGCTCTGGATCTTGGAATGCCCACCACGTCAGCATCGACTTGGTAATGGCCCGGTTGTTGCTGAACGTGTAGTTGTTGAAGGCATTCTGCAACTGCGGAGTATGGAACAGAAAGTCAGAGAATGTCACAGGCTGCCC
>JBFLGD010000064.1:0-717 GCA_041859965.1 Bulleidia sp.
CAGATAATGGTGAAAAGAGTGTTCATGAATATATTGATACGGGCAAAAGGTATCCGATACAGCTACTTGAATTTAAATGGTACGGAAATATGATATTTCCTTCGAAATTTGATATTTCCTTCGAATTTTACACAAGAGGTAGGATTTGCCAGATTAAAACTTATTGAAGAGAAGGAGTGTGAAAAATGAGATACTTCATATCAACTTCGGTGAATCCACATTCCAACTTAAGTAAAAAAGTCCTCGAAGCAGAGGACAAATCTGATATATATATATATAATGATGGCTGGACTTGACGAGTATTTATTGTTTTTAGAAGAGATAACAGAAGAGGAAAAAGATAAAATTGATAAATATTATGAAATTAAAAAAGCGTAGACGAGGGATAACAATGACTCCTAAAATAGTCAAAAAGGATTATGACCGTATAAGAGCCCATACAAGAGATTCAAAAGCGAAGGTCGGTATGTTTCGATCTGGAGAAGGAAGGAGAGTGAAGGGAGGGCTTTAAAAGCTCCCCTCATACTATTTTTACTGCCCCACTACTCCCCAACTTCATTAACCTTTTTTCGATATCCTCATCAAAAATAAATTTAGGGATTGAATACTTCTCTTTAAACTTATCAATGTCCTTAGAAATCTTTTTCACAGAATCACTGTCAAGCCCTTCATCAAGTACCTTAAAATTCTGCCCATACAACTTAGAAAAGTCTCGAT
>JBFLGD010000065.1:0-685 GCA_041859965.1 Bulleidia sp.
TATAAAATAGTTATTAGTAATATTAGTAGGTGCTGTTAATTTGTTGAAAACCATTTAAAGCATTGTATTTTTAATATTAAAAAAAATTTATACTGTTGATAGTTTTATTATTTATCCGATACATTTAAAATTCTTTTGTTTTTATAAACAATTACGAACAGTTTGTCAACATTTTTATGTTAATTATTAAGCATTGAGATTAAATCATCAATATTTTTTTTCACTTCTTGACTGTTTTCCATATCTTCATCAATTTTATTGCAGGCATGGAGAACGGTTGAATGATCTCTTCCTCCAAATTCATCACCTATTTTAGGCAGAGACAAATCTGTCAGCTTTCTTGCTATATACATGGCAATTTGTCTTGGATATGCTATATTTTTAGTTTTTTTCTTGGATACTATTTCATCAATAGAAATATTGTAATAATTAGCAACAACTTCTTTAATATCGGAAGCAGATACTTTTTTATTCTTGGATATAAGGTGTTTTAGTGCTTCCTGAGCTAATTCAAGAGAAACTTCCTTTTTATTTGTAAGGGAAGCATAAGCATAAATACGAATAAGGGCTCCTTCAAGTTTACGTATATTTGATTGAATATGCTGGGCAATGTATGTAATTACTTCATCCGGAATATTGTAGTTTTCAGCTTCAGCTTTTTTTCTTAATATTGCAATTCTTGTTT
>JBFLGD010000066.1:0-684 GCA_041859965.1 Bulleidia sp.
AGATTCGGCCACTCCTTTTGATGAGGATGGAGACGTGACACTTAGGAGCAGTAAAGGCCTTGGGAAAATCAGACATGCTTGCATTACACAGGGCAAGAATATTTTGAATAAGTGGAAGGTCATTGTCTCAAAGGTCTCTTTTGAGCACGCAGGTGTTCCCGATAAGAACGGTCAGATGCGTGTCCTTTCTGTGGTTCAAAAGCTACCTCCAAATTCTGCTTGCACGGAGAGTTATCTCGTCGCAGGAGTATATGAAGATGAGGAGCAAGCTGACAACCTAATATCGTATTTAAATACAAAATTTGCTCGATTTCTTATGATGCAAATGCTGGCATCTATGAATATGTCAAAGTCATCTTATTCATATGTGCCTGTACAAGACTTTAGTAGACCTTGGTCCGACAAAGAATTGTATGAAAAATATAATTTGTCGGGTGCTGAGCAAACTTATATTGAAGATGCTATTTTGCCGATGCCCGGTGAGGGAGGTGAAGACTGATGGCTGATATTTTTGATCAATATGTTCATCCGAAAACAGAAGTCAAGCCGATCATCTACGCCTATTCCGATACACGTTTTCCGGGCTGCTTGAAGGTCGGCTCAACAGACAGGCCAAACGAAGTGCGTATGCACGAGCACTATCCGACGCTTACTCCGGGTCAGTCTTACAAGGTTGAATACGTC
>JBFLGD010000067.1:0-683 GCA_041859965.1 Bulleidia sp.
GATTTTCTGCCAAACAGGGCATAGACCGGGAGCTTACTTCCAGCCCTGTATTCGTATGCTGCTGCGGTTGCTGTTGTCAAAAGCGACACCCCCAATCTGCAATCGTTAAAAAGTATGGCTATCGTTGAAAGGTTTAATCTGACGATTCCGCAAAAGACTGAGGTGAGTTAATCAAGCGATCTTCGATTTCAATAACATTTTGTTCGTCGAAATAATAATCGTATATTGAAGCTATGATGATCTGATTTTCAGAGAAATCTCTTTTAAGGATATTCATCATCAGCGTGATGTTATCCTGATCAATTTCCTTCCCACTCGGCGAGTCTAAAATGATAGGGAGATGAATACCCAGCTTGCTTTCAATGGCTTTTATGTAGGCCATTCTGAAAGCAAAAACCATCTTATGTAAAACCGCTCCAGAAAGCTCCTTCAAGTTTGACGTGTACATATATGCTGGCGATATAGAATCTTTATCGCCCACACCCAACTCCGTGGCATACTTTATAATTGCTTCAGATATATCCTTAGACACCGTATTGTGCATACTGGTGCTTCTGGAAATCTCGTCTCTTATTTCTTTGCGTTGCTTTGTCAGTTTTTCTAAATTACGCTTTATGGCAACGGCGTCTAATGGCATCCGAGAAATCGATTTATCAAAGGCTTCAATGGGTGTAACCGTCTTG
>JBFLGD010000068.1:0-673 GCA_041859965.1 Bulleidia sp.
TGTAAATCTTATCGTCATTTGTAAGATGCCATCCATCTGGATCAAGAGCCCATTTTTTAAGATGTTTTTTCAACTTTTTAATAGATTGCGTTGTAATAAAAGCACGGTCGTCTTTATCATTAAATTTTCTGTTGGCTTCAGATGCAAGTCCTGCATCAGTACAGACCACAAATTTTGAAAGATTAAAATCATCCAATATTTTTTTTTCTAAAGGTTTTAATGTGAGCTGTTCATTAGTATTTCCTTTAGTAATGGAAAAGGCAAGTGGAATGCCGTTACCATCCATAAACAGTCCCATTTGGACTATAGGATTTGGTTTGTGATCCTTTGCATAACCATATTGTTTAAGCCCGTCCTCCTGTTCAATTTCAAAGTAATAATTTGTACAGTCATAATAAAGTATACCGGAATTTCTTTTAGCAATTTTTAAACTGTTATTATATATTTCTGATTGTATGTAATCTGACTCTTTTGCAATTACTCCAAGGGCTCTATATATTTGATGCAACACAAAATTTGGAGGTTCTATAAATTTTAAAGATAGTTTATTAGTTTTAAGTTTTGAACAAGGAAAGATAATTCTTCCATAAATTAACCTGGATAATATGGAATTAAGGTCATAAGTAAACTTATATTTTTCTGATATTACCTTGCAGATTTTATGAATTCCAAG
>JBFLGD010000069.1:0-655 GCA_041859965.1 Bulleidia sp.
GCTCCCCGGGCGGCTTAGCAGAAAAATTTGTTTCAATCCACGCATCCGTGAGGGATGCGACTGCCTGGTGGATTGTCTCGCCCCCACTAGAGCCCTCCCGTTTCAATCCACGCATCCGTGAGGGATGCGACGGTTCTCTTGACGTAAGGGTGCTGAATAGCCTCAGGGTTTCAATCCACGCATCCGTGAGGGATGCGACGTTACATCTTCATATATTTTTACTGCTCCTTCTGGTTTCAATCCACGCATCCGTGAGGGATGCGACTATTTCGTTATCCATAAACACACCATTTTCAAATGTTTCAATCCACGCATCCGTGAGGGATGCGACACATTCTTTTAATCCGCATCTTTTCGTAAAACAAGTTTCAATCCACGCATCCGTGAGGGATGCGACGAAATTGAAGTTAAATTATTAGGAGAGATAAAAGTAGTTTCAATCCACGCATCCGTGAGGGATGCGACTTGCCATCCTCTTTTTATAAATTTTCTAGTTCTAACTGTTTCAATCCACGCATCCGTGAGGGATGCGACTTTTTTAATTTGTATATCAGTGTATTTAACCACAGGTTTCAATCCACGCATCCGTGAGGGATGCGACGGGAATAATCTCGTCAGTATTTTTAATTGAATAAGGTTTCAATCCACGCATCCG
>JBFLGD010000006.1:0-100382 GCA_041859965.1 Bulleidia sp.
ACCATTCCTAAGCGCTGTCGAATAAGGGGTAGCGTTTTTTTTGTAACCTCCACATCCCCAACGAACACATTACCCCCATCAGGAAAATGGATCCCCAGCAATAACATTAACAGGGTAGATTTACCTGCACCATTGGAACCAATCAATGTAACAATCTCACCATCATTGACTTCAAAGGAGATTCCCTTGATTGCTTCAATCATGCCATAGCTTACAGACAGATTCTCTATTTTCAGCATTCTCTCTTCTCCTTATTCTCCAATGTACGCCTTGATAACTTCCGGATTCGATTGAATCTCGGAAGGCACGCCCTGTGCCAGCATTGTACCGAAGTTCAGTACAGTGATCCTTTCACAGATTCCCATGACCAGCTGCATATCATGTTCAATCAGCAGGATGGATATATGGAAGTGATCTCTGATTGTACGGATCATTGTCATCAGATCTTCTGTCTCCTGCGGGTTCATACCTGCAGCAGGTTCATCCAGCAGAAGCAGCTTTGGATGTGTCGCAAGTGCTCTTGCAATCTCCAGTCTTCGCTGTGCTCCATATGGAAGATTGCCGGCAATCGTATCTGCCTCTTCCTTCAGTCCGAAGATATCCAGCAGTTCCAGTGCTTCCTCATCCGCCTTCTTCTCTACCTTGTAGAACTTTGGCAGACGCAGAATTGAAGTAAGGATGCTGTACTTCATGGAGTTATGCATGCCCGTCTTGACATTGTCTAAGACAGACAGATTCTCAAACAGACGGATGTTCTGAAAAGTACGCGCAACACCTGCCATATTCGCCTGAACAGGATCCAGTTTTGCCATATCCTCACCATCCAGCTTGATTGTTCCTCTAGTTGGCTGGTACACCTTTGTCAGCATATTGAATACGGTTGTCTTTCCGGCTCCGTTAGGACCGATCAGACCATAGATTTCATCCTGGCGGACATCCATATCCAGATCATTGACAGCAGTCAGCCCGCCGAAGTCAATACCAAGGCCGCGTATCTCAAGTACTGTTTTACTTTTGCTTTCAGGCATTTTCTTCAGCTCCCTTCTTTTTTCCCTTTGCTCGCAGCTTCGCAAGCAGGAGCTTCGTTTTATCGTTATTTGTCAAAATCATAATAACAATCAGTACGATAGCATATATCAGCATTCTGTAGCTGGAAAGGAATCTCAGCATTTCCGGAAGTGCAACAAGCACTGTGGTAGCGATAATTGTTCCCGTCATGTTTCCAAGACCGCCAAGAACTACATATACAAGGATCAGAATGGATGTATTGAAATCAAACTTGGAAGCAGCGACAGACGAATAGTTCATCATATACAGTGCCCCTGCAGCTCCGCCAAGAGCAGAGGATGTCACAAAGGCAATTGTCTTCATGCGTGATACACGGATACCGATTGTTTCTGCAGCGATTCTGTTATCACGGCATGCCATGACAGCTCTGCCGCTGCGGCTGTACATCAGGTTATAGACAATGATCAGCGAGATCAGGATAAGAATAAAGGCAGCTGTTGTATTGCTGAGCATCTGGTTGCCGGCGACTCCCATAGGACCGCTGACGATCAGTTTTCCGCCCTCTGCAAGTTTCAGTGTATTGTTTCCGAATGCGAAGTGCAGCCCAGCCGTATCATAGCCGATATACAGATTATTCAGAACGGACATAATAATCTGTCCAAAGGCCAGTGTCACAATGGCAAGATAGTCGCCTTCCAGTTTCAATACTGGAATGGAAATCAGCCAGCCTACAAGTCCTGCGGCCAGTGCACCAATGATAATCACTGCTGCAAGCAGCAATGCTTCATTTGTAATAGAGTTCTTCAGAACAGCAGCTGCTACTGCAGCCGAGAATCCGCCAACTGACATAAAGCCAGCCTGACCTAGGTTCAGTTCTCCCGAAATGCCAACATTCATATTCAGACCGATAGCTGCAATCATGTAGCATGCAATCGGAACAATCAGACTGGCAAACAGTCTTTTCAGAGATCCCTGTGACTGCATGACAGACAGAATAATGTATGCAGCAATGATCAATGTGAATGAAAGGGTACGGGAACGTGTTTTCTTATTAAATAATTTTTTCATAGTTCCCTCCTTATACCTTCTCATTGGTCTTCTTGCCAAGCAGACCGGTAGGCTTGATCAGCAGTACGATGATCAATACGCCGAATACGATAGCATCTGACAGCTGTGCAGATATATATGCTTTAGACAGATTCTCAATAACACCAAGCAGAAGTCCGCCAAGGAAGGAACCCGGAATACTTCCGATACCTCCGAAGACGGCTGCTGTGAATGCCTTGATGCCCGGCATAGACCCAAGCATTGGATATACCGATGGATATGTAGAAGCTAACAGAAAAGCAGCAATTCCGGCAAGACCGGAACCAATTGCGAATGTAATGGAAATAATACGATTAACGTTGACGCCCATCAGAGAAGCAGCGCCCTTATCCTCGGAACATGCACGCATGGCTCTGCCAGTCTTTGTTTTGTTGATAAAGGCCTGCAGACCGATAATGATTGCAATACACACAGCAATCGTAATAATAGTCAGATATGGAATCGAAAGAGCTCCCAGCTTCAGTGAACCGCTTAATACTGTCGGGAATATCTTTGTATCGCTTCCCCACATCAGCATAGCCGCATTCTCAAGGAAGTAGCTGACACCGATAGCAGTGATTAGAACTGCAAGCGAGCTTGCAGAACGCAGCGGTTTATAAGCCAGTCTTTCAATAACTACGCCCAGCACTGTACACGCCAGGATTGACAGCAGAATTGTAACCAGTACCGGCAGATGAAAGGAACTGATTGCAAAGTATGCGACGTATGCACCCACCATAATGATGTCGCCATGAGCAAAGTTCAGCATCTTGGCAATACCATAGACCATTGAATATCCAATGGCGATGATGGCATATACGCTTCCGAGCCCGAGCCCGCCGATTAAGTAAGACAGAAATGCCATATAATTTACCTCCCCTGAAAATAGAAACAAAGGCTGCCTCAAAATTCAAATGCCGGCAGTCTTTGTATGCAAATCACTTGTGATTCATTACTCAGCTGTTTTATAAGCTCCGTCAGTAATGACAACGGCCTTTGGATCCTTGGAAACTTCACCATCCTTGTCCCATGTAACACCTGTTCCGGTCAATCCGTCATAAGTCATGGAAGTGAATTCCTTTTCAAGAGCAGCTGTGATATCGTCTGTGCTCATATCCGGTGTGCACTTTGCATCTTCCAGTGCCTGCTTGATTGCATAAACTGCATCATAAGCATCTGCTGCAAACTGGTTCGGTACTTCATCGTCATACTTTGACTTGTAGTTCTTAACAAAGTTCTGTGTCTTTGTGTCTTCTGCATCAGCAGAGAACGGTGTCAGCATATACAGACCTTCAGCAAGTGTTGTATCAAAGCCATCGAGTGTCAGAATACCATCCATACCATCGCATCCGAAGAATGTAGGTGTGTAGCCTGCTGCATTAGCAGCTACAAGAATCTGTGAAGCCGGCTGGTAATAGATAGGAAGGAAGACAATGTCTGCTCCGGCAGCCTGTGCCTTCTTTACATATACAGAATAGTCTGTTGTTCCATCCTGGAATGCTTCCTCATCCACAATGTTCAGTCCCTTGGCATCTGCTTCTTCCTTGAACTTTGCATACAGACCATTGGAATAGTTGTCATCATTACGATAGATAACTGCAATCTTGGAGCCAAGATCAGTATGTTCAGCAAGATAATCAGCTGAAGCAACACCCTGGTTAGGATCTGTAAAGCACATCTGGAAGATATTGCCATAAGCATCTGTGTTATTCTCAGAGTCCTGATAGATGACTGCTGTAGAAGATGCAGATGGTGTCAGAGCGAAGATATTGTCCTGTGCATACAGTGATGATACGGACTGTCCTGCACCAGAAGTGACAGTTCCAAGAGAAACCTGCATGCCCCAATCAGACAGCGTATTGTATGCATTTACTGCTGCTTCTCCATCAGCCTGATCATCCTCGAATTGGAAATCAAACTGGATGTCGCCGCCTTCTGCGTTGATTTCATCAACGGCAAGCTGTGCAGCATTCTTAACTGCTGTTCCATATACAGCAGCGTCTCCTGAAATAGGTCCGGAACCTCCCAGCTTGAACTTAGCTGTACCAGTGGAACCGGTGGAAGCTGTGGAACTGCTGCAGGCTGTCATGGACATTGCCATCAATGCGGCAAGTCCGCCTTTCATTACCTTAGTGTAATTCATATTCTTTTCCCTCGCTGTTCTATTTGAAGATAATAAGGATTATAGACAGCAGAGGTTTTGATTTCAATACATTTTCAGTTATTCTTTTCAGTTTTTTCAGAAAACTGTTGATAGAATGTAAATTCTTTCATCCCTTGCATGTACAGGCTTCCTCAGCCTTTCTCTTCTTCTTAGCGGTATACATTCTATCATCCGCATGATCGATTGCCTGCTGCAGGGTAAAACCTTCCCTGCCGGTTGCAGTAAAGGAACCAATACTGACGGAGAATGGGAAGGTCGGTTTGCGCAGTCTGATCTCCTCCTGTACATTTTTATCCAGTCTCTGAATCAGATCATATCCGCCAACGATAAGGAATTCATCTCCGCCATAGCGAATACCTACGCCCGGTGTTCCCTTCGTCGTTCTGCGTATTGCATTAGCAGCCATACCTACCGCAAGATCTCCAGCATCATGACCATAGTTATCGTTTGTTTTCTTCAGATTATCTACATCTACAAAAACGATCTCTATTTCACGGTTCTGTTTCATTGCTGTTTCGTACATTGGTTCAGCATACTTCTCCATACCAAAACGATTGTACAGGCCGGTCAGCTGATCAGTTACATAAAGATCCGACAGGCTCTTGTTCAGAGTATCCACTTTATACTTTCTTCTCTGGTTCTCTATTGCATTGTCAATAATCGTAAAGAGAATGGAAAGCAGGTTTGCTCCGATATGATCCGAGAAACCGGTCATTACAATATAGCCGATCACTATTTCATCATAGCGGAGCGGATAGACTGTCAATACATGTCTGCTGTCCACCATACCGGCAGGCAGAACTTCCTTCCGGTCAAAGGATGCATAGATGTGCCTGCTGTCCGGTGTATACTTCTTACCGCTTTCATATATTCCCATCAGATACATATGATCACCATAATGTCTGACCGAAGCAGCATTCTCATAGTCGTCATAATAGAGACCATTCATAACAAAGTAGACATTGCCGCACAGCATCTGTGCACCGTAGTGCTCTACCACATTCGCAATATCTTCCAGATTTCCGCAATGTTCCAGTTTCTTCTGCATCTTATCTCTAAGACCATAGAAATTATGAATATCATTCTGCAGGTCTAGGTATTTCTTTCTGACTTCCTTCAATCCTTTTGTATCATCCAGATGTCCGCAGGAACCTCTTTCAATCAGTCTGCACGGGATTGGTATGTCTCCAGTCTGTACACCTGTATGAAGATGAATCCAGACAGTATCTATCGCAGCGTATGCAATTTCTTCATAGCTTCTGTCTACTGTCGTAATAGAAGGATCGCAGTACTCTGCCATCTCCAGATTATCAAATCCTGTCACCATAACATCGGAAGGAATCTTGTAGCCGTGTCCCTGGAGTTCTCTGACCGCACCGTATGCCTGTGAATCATTGGAGCAGATAATTGCTTCCGGAACATTCTGACCAATGATCATATCTCTGGCTGCGGTCATGCCGTCCTGTGCAGCCCAGTTGCCATTATAAAATGATACATTCTTCAGCCCATTCTCTCTGCACACATCACGAAATGCTTTCTCTCTTTCCTGTGCCTCCGGGCTGACCGACTGTCCGCGTACAAATGCTGCACTTTTAATATGATGATCCTGAATCAGATGCCTGACAGCCATAGCCATACCGCCGTAATTATCGGAAGATACTTCAACGCATCCCTTCAGCGGATAGTTGACAGAAACAACTGGAATACCTGCTTTAATTGCCCTGTCAGCGATGATCTGACGCGCTTCCTGCGTCCAGACTCTGCCTCCCTGCATAATCAGTCCATCATAGGATTCCAAATAAGGCAGATTAAAAATCTGCAGAGCTCCTTCATCAGCTTCCTCAACGCCATAGTCTCCAAAGCCGTTGAAAAAGTGAATTGAAACATCTCCATGATGCAATATAAACTGATGAATGCCCTCAGCTAGTTTAGTTACAACTTCACTGTTCCAGTCATATGATAAAAAGGCTATTTTATACATTTGTAACCGCTTTCTTCATACACAAAATACCACAGATTCCCCTTCCGGTACAGAGCTATGATCAAAAAGGTCAGACAGCTGAGCCAACCTTTTTTAACAGCTTATTCCCATTTTCCTACTGCTCCAGCAGAATACAGGATTTTCATATCCTCCGGACTGATTTCAAAGTCTACCTTTGCATTTTCTATCATATATTCCTTATGTGTTGTCTTAGGAAGAGCTATATCTGTTTCCTGCAGCGCAAACCGGATGGATAGCTGTGCAGTTGTGACATGATACTTTGCAGCCATTGCTTCCACTTCCTTGTTATGCAGCAGTTCTCCAGTCGCAATCGGTGAATATGCTTCAATCAGGATACCATTCTTATGACAGAAATCCCTGATTTCCCTCTGCTCATAGCCGATATGATAGTTGATCTGATTCACTGCCGGGCGGATATGACAGTTATGAAGGATATTCTGTGTATCTCCATTATTGAAGTTGGAAACGCCAATACTGCGCACCTTACCCTGTCTGACTGCCTCTTCAAGTGCCTGCCACACATACATATTCTCGTCATAGTAGCCATACTTCTTCAGTTCATCAGGATTCTGTTCTGCAAATGCACGGGAATGCTGACCAAACTCGCTCCATGGTGAAGGACAGTGTATCAGCATCAAATCTATGTAATCCATTTTCAGAAGAGAAAGCGATTCATCAATCTTCCTCATAGCTCTAGCATAAGACTTGTCTTCTGCCGGAATCTTGCTTGTCACAAAGATTTCTTCGCGTGACAGACCGGAGTTCCTGATTCCTTCTCCGACGCCTTCCTCATTGCCATAAGCGTTGGCTGTATCAATATGACGATACCCTGCATCCAGCGCATCCTTTACCACTCTGGCAGTAACACTTTCTGATATCTGCCATGTACCAAGACCAAGTACCGGAATCATTTTTCCATCATTCAATTGTATTGTTTTTTCTAACATATCCCTGCGGTCCTTTCGCTATCTTTATTATAGACAATCAGGAATGTTAAATGTGTCAAATTCTCGAATATACCATGACTTTTCATCGAATTTATCCATTATTCTTACATATGTAATAAACGGTGCCCTACTGGAACAGTGCTTATTAGCGCAGCTCCATCATCCAGAACAGCCGCAGCGGAAAAAAGTAACATTCAAAAATCCCCTGCCCTTGAAAGCAGCAAAGAACAGATGATTAGAATGCTGGCTGCCGCCAGTATTTTTCGGACAGCGTTAAATCTTTTCTTCCAGAGCAACAGCAGTGCCCATCAGAAGCACAGTTTCTGCATTATCTGAGCAGCTGAAATTCACACCCAGCACCGCATTCGCATTCAGTTTTTCAGCCTTCTTGGAAAGATCATTTTCGGCTTTCTTCTCTGACTCATTCGAAGAAATACATACTTACCAACCGGAAACGATCCTTTTATTCTTTAACTGTGCAATTCGGAGGCTCGGATAAAATTGTAATTATCATGGTGATATCCTCCTATTTCAATACTTGGATCTTTTCTTGCTTTTAATATCTGATATTCTGCTTATTTTCTTCTTTTAATTTGGTACATTCCATGAAATGATGCTTTGCCTTGAATACTGTCTCCAATCTTCTCGATAATAAGGGCTGCAAGCTGTGCGATCCTTTTAGTGCATTCTATTTTTTTCATACTTTTAAACTAACATCAGTTTTCTAATGTTTCAAATTTCTGATGAGAATATGTCCCCTCCAGTGAAAAATCGCATCAGCGCAGGAAGATTTCGTTAAAATACAGTTATGTTCAGTTACCTTAAAAATTTATTATCAGCTGACAGACTAAGCAGATATGACATGGGTATATTATGCATTCTGCTTGATGCAATGGATTTCATTCCTGTCATACTCATTGGTCTTATTCTTTTTCACGATATTGAGCTGTCGCTTCTGTATATCTTCGTGCTTTCAATTCTGCGGCAATACAGCGGAGGCTGGCATGCCTCTACAATACCCGCCTGCATTCTGAGCTATTTGGGTGTCTACATAATCTATCGTGTAATTCTGATATTGGCATTGCCCAGCATTGTCCTATTTGCATCGTGTATTCTTTTTCTGATCTACGCAGTCTGCTGTTCACCAATAGAGATCCCCGGAAATCCTTTAAAAACATCCGAGATTCTAGACAGTAAAAAGAAGACTGTGTTTTTTTACTGTCTGGCAATACTATGTTCATTTCTCCTCCAATTCATTACAATAAAGCTCAGCAAAGCAATACTCACCGCAGTTATCATCAACAGCTGCTTAATGCTCGCTCTTCAGCTGTCGAAGAAAAAGAAAGGTCTGCCCGCATATGAATATCAAAGTCACAGTAATAGATGATGATCCCAATGACTGTCAGAAAATCGCCGATTTTCTTTCAGCATATAACAATCAGGATCACATATTAATCATCTCAGCATTTTCAAGCTTCCGTGAATGCAATACCCATGACGATCTCTATATACTTGATATTGATATGCCGGATATCAATGGCTTTGAAGCCTGTCGGATCATTTCAAAAGAGAATCCGGATGCTAAGATTATCTTCTGTACAAACCATGCTGAATTGGTCTTTGATTCCTATGAGCTGAACACATTTTATTACGTGAGAAAAGAGGAGCTTGAATCCGATCTTACTAAAGCTATCAGAAAATACCTTAAACTGACGGACATGAATGTCTATCGTTTCAGCAAAACACAGACACCGCAATATTTACGTTTAAACCATATTGTCTACTTTCAAACGGACGGGAATGATATTCTGATACATACAGATGACAGTCTTCAGAATTATCATGACCATTGTTCTTTAAAATCTGTTGAAGAATCTTTACAGCAGACTGCCTTCTTCAAAATATCCAGTTCATTTATCATCAATCTCGATTATTTCAGCCATATGGATGGAAAGACTGTGTATTTAAAAGACGGTTCCAAAATTTCTATATCGCGCAGCAAAGTAAAGGAGTTCAGAGAAGTATGCAATGCGCACATACTTGATACTCTGTAAAAACAATATGACAGATGCATTCAACATCATCATTTCATTGCTTGAAGTGCTGAATTATACAGCATTCATCGTATACTTTTTTGACTGTTCTAATATCAGAAAATGGATTGCCGGTACTGCATGCTACATTATTCTATGTTTTATTTCACTGTTCCTAGCCAATTCTATTGCCACAGGTTACATTTCCTTTTTGATTATTGCTGTCAGTTTTCTTTTTGTTAAGTTCAATTCCGGCAGGGATATTCCTTCATCAATGATGATTGCCCTGTTCCCTGATTTTATTACTGCATTGATCAACTCTCTGATTCTGATATTTGCTTCTTATCTTTTATATGGAACTGTCAATTTCAACGATCTTATGAACAGCTATGGAGTATTTATCATAATCCTCAGTAAATGCATCCAGATTATTCTGTTTTTCATTGCCGCGCAATATGTAAAAAAGATCCTTCAAAAACTTCATACAATAGAAATGTACATGACAGATCTGATGATTATCATCAGTATGATTACAATTGATTCCGTTGAAGGGCTTCTGTATCTTGGGCAATACAGCAGCTTCTATCTGTCAGCTGTCATTATTTCCCAGGCCCTTTTAACTTTCCTGCTGATAGCTGTAATACGGAATATTGTCTGCCGCAATGAAGAAGAAAGCAGGAATGAAATGAATCGTCAGCTGCTTAAATCGCAGTCTAAATCCATCAGCAATATGATTGCATCTGAAAAAGAACTGCGTGAATTGCGTCACACAGTACAGCATCTTCTCTCTTCGCTGCCCAAAAACATTCATTATGACTGTGACACAGTCCAGCTCCAGAAAGAACTGTCCAGCATAAGCATTCCTGTCACCACAAAGTACCCTGTTCTAAATACGATTGTAAATATAAAGAGAGAACAGGCTGCAGAAAAAGGAATACAGATGATATTGAATCTCAATATAGTAACACTGCCTCAGATTGAAGATGACGATATGTATGTATTGCTGGTCAATCTTTTTGATAATGCGATTGATCATATTGGTGCAGAAAAAATAATCAACGTAACTGTAAGATCTATTCATGGCAGCTTCTTTATTCATACAGAGAATTCCGTTGATTGCTACATACTGGATAAAAACAAAAAGATTCCATCCAGCAATAATAATCTGCATGGTTTTGGGACAAGAACAATTGAAGCAATTGTGAAGAAATACAAAGGGCTGCTAAAGTATGATGAAAATAATTACAATTTTTCCGTAAGAATCCTATTCCCGTTTGATAATACAGAAGCTAAGGATTCACTATTCCAATCATAATAATATTGAGAAAAGCAGTCTTTCCAAAATAGAATCATCAAATTTCTGTGGCGCTTCCACAAAAAATTCCAATAACGTTATTGATTTCTTCTATTCACGGAATCATATTCTTCGAACAATATTTAGCAATCAAAACCTTCATCCTATTTCAATCAAGCCAATAAAAATCATTTCAATAAATCATTGTAACCCATATAAAGAAGTGCAGGAACTAGACTAAATTAATTAACTATATAATCTCAATATAAAACAGGAAATCATTCATCTATTCATGAACAATTTCCCGCATATTACGTTCGGTCACCCATAGCATTCTACCCTAACTATTTTGAATGATCTCCGTAATTGTTGAAAATACATTCCTTAAAAGCATTACAGATCATTATGACGCTGACTATATCTCTACTGTTAAACATTCAGCTTTTGGTGAATCAAGTCAACAACACCTTTTCCATCCATCATTCCGTACATTGTCATCTCGATTGTATCAATAATCTTATCAGGATAGCTGTCTCTTAGTTTTTTCAATTTCGAACAGTAAACAATTTTGTGGATAGCAAGCCGCGTATTTAAGGCCTTTTCCTCTTGAATGTTGTTTCTGTCAGTATCAAATGTCGCAAGATCCTTGGTATAGTCGGCCACTTCTCCTTAGCTGATTTAACACGATACAGGTATACAAACCAGTTCAAATATGAAGGCATGTATTCAGTATTCATTCCAATGAATCTATACAAATATCGCTTCAGCCATGCGCACATGTTATTGATAAGTGCCATCTTTTTTAAGTATTCTGGTGAGTTATCCGCAATATACTTTTCTTCGGTACAATGCAATTCTCGAATTAGATATGCATGAGCTTTCTCGCCATCATGAACTATTAGCGATCCTGAGCGTATGTAATTTTTCGACGTTTTGAATATTCTCGTGCTTGATGGTTTCCCGTGTCCACAAATCTCTGCGTATGAATTTCCAAAAGCATCGATTGCGACAACAATGCAAAGCAAATTGTTGGATAATCCACGCTTCCTCTTGAAACCGTCTTCATGAAGAACAGTACTGTCAAACACATAGGTTTCATCAATCCATATACGGCCATGAAGAACCAAATGATTCTGATATCCGTCTACTGTCGCAAAGATCTTTCTTCTCCACAGCATAGCAGTTGGATGGGAAATATTGCATAGCATCTCTGTCATTTCCAATGGCACGTTGAATGTCATCAGGACAAGATATCTAACCCATGTATCAAAGCTCTTGTTTGTTGAATGAAAGATTGAGTCAGAGAGTATCGAATATGTCCGCCCACAATCAGTGCATATGTATCTTTGCTTTCCGTCAGGCGTCTTTCCATTTAAAGTATTCGCATAGCTTCCGCATGTAGGACACACTGGCTTTCGGCCATATTGTTCAGCTAACTCTTCAAATGATGATGATCCATACTTTTCCTTATTCAGACGAATGGCAATCGCATCCTGCAATAGGACGAAGTCCTCTGCAGATAACGAAAACACACTATCCTGAAAAGGGCTTACTCCCTTTGGCATAGCGGCATCTCCATCACTTAAGCAGCCATCTAACGGAGATGTCGCCAAACATAGAGCTAGATAGCTGCTTAAGTGTTTCTATATTTGGCTATGTCATTATATCAAGCACTGTATTTATCCACAAAATTGTTTACTGTTCGATATTTTAATAATGGCGTGATTACTCTCTTCATTCTCACAGGCATATCGATTAATGAGACTGACTATTTTTGATGTGTAAATTGAAACTTACACAGTTTACTTGACAATGTCAACAAATAAATAAGCACATATCCCTGAAAGCAAAATCTCCGGCAAAACCATTTCAACACAACGTCTCTGTTTATTCTTCCCAATCAGCAGTATATAGGATATAGGTGGGAATACAAATGACATTGTCACAAAATACAAAAGTTGAAATAGAACGGATTTTATAGGGTTTTCAACATCGAATATCATCATTATCGAAAGCAAAAAAATGATATAAAAACTTTTTATACAATACTTATAGTATTTCATTATGATGTTTTCAATGTTGCATCCAATCGAAAGATAATACCCGTATCCAGCCTGATAAAAGTTTTTCCATCCATCATAAGACAGTAGCAGACAGCTAAGACACAGCCAAGGATTTCCAATCTTTTTTACCGTCATCAAAATAGTGTTATTTCTAAACGTAACACAGAGCGCAAGCATCAGCATAACTCCAACAAGATACAGCAAGAATTGATTAAATCTGCTTCCAGTTTTCGTCATGGATATCCCCTTTTTACACGGTAATATTGTACACTATGTAACAAAGTAGGTACTCCATTTCACATAGACGGTAATTATTCTTAATACATAAAAGTGCTTCATTTTGGCACAATCAATTAACATCATAAATAATTCTTTTAACTTTTCAGTTGCTTTGTTATGCAAAAACACGGCATCCCATATGGAATACCGTGTTTTTCTATGGCGCCATAAATGTTGGCATCCCGAACCTTTTCACTTATTTATCACTTTTGTTCTTGCACTACTAGTATAGCATATTGCTTTGTGCATTCAACATCTTTATTGTATTTATCAAATCTTATCATTACATAAAATTGACGCATAGTATAGGCATTATTTGCATAAGTTCTTTCGCTGCCGGTAATGTATTCGGCAGATTTTTTTGCTTTCAATACAATTGCAATTATTAATTTCATGAATTCAATAACCAACTTGGTAAATCGCAGAAACTAGAATCGGTTAATTATATGGTCGAAACACAAAAGCAGGCAATTATCCATTTATTATGAACAATCTCCTGCTATTGCATTCAAACCCGTATACCCGAATAGATAATGAACTCGCACTTGAAATCGTTCCCAACCACGGCTTCTCAAGCATCTCAATCAATGAACAATAGTAAATCCACCAAGTCCTGAGAACACTTCAAAATCATTACTTTTGAGGTCTGTGTTCGAAGTAATCAAATTTATTAGTTCTTCCTGCTGCAATGAAGTGTTTCCTCGAAAACCTAAACTACCAAAATTTTCCCATTCCCCAATTTTTTTGATGACCGGCCATACTTTTTTCTTCATTTCGGAGTTTCTAAGCTTAATAAAATAATTCATTTCGCGAGAGTTGTCAGACATAAACAATACACTTTCCTTTCATTATTTAGTAATGTCTTTTAATCTCATTACTTTTATTCATATCTTATTTAACCATTAACAGATTTATATGACAGTAAAGTAAAGATATTCTGTCGTTTTTTCTTGATTATTGGTCATTTTTGCTAAATTACAGCGACTAATATGTTCTATACTAGAATCATTGTATGAGAATTAGTCGAAATTGTGATCATTTTCAATAACTGTTGCTACTGTGAAGTCATTAAATATGAAGAAGGCTTAAAAATGAAAATAAGTTGTTTAATAATTGACGATAGTCAGCATGATTTGGACTCTATTTCTTCAAAAATGTATGAAATTTCTAAAAAAGAAAATATTGAATTGAACTGTAGTAAAAGTTTAACTTATGTTGACAGCCTAAAAAGCAAACACTTTGATCTATACGTAATAGATATTGATATGCCAATCATATCAGGTTTCAATCTAGCCCATAAAATTGAATCTCATGTTCCAGACGCAGTAATAATGTTCTGTACTAATCATGATGAGCTTGTGTTTGACGCTTTTCGGTTAAACACGTTTTACTTTATTCGAAAAGACCATCTTGCTTGTGACATGGAAGAGGCATTAGCAAAGTTCAAACTTATACATATTGAAAACGCTAAAATATACCCTTTTAGGCATCATGATATAGTCATAAAAATTCCGTTTAATCAAATTGTATATTTTGAAGTTCTTCAAAATGATTTATATATAAAAACCATGTCAAATAACTATCATGAGAAAAAATCAATGAAACATGTTTTAGATGAAATTCCTTCAGGAATGTTCATTCAACCAAATCAGAATTACTTGGTCAATGCCAAGATGGTATACAAAATTGAAGCAAATATACTGTTTATGAAAGATGGTTTAAAATTCACTATCTCACGTTCTCATCTAAAAAGACTTAAAGAAGAATATCTGGAAAGCTTGGATTAAAACAAGATGATTTTATTATATTTATCCTATGCTATCGAATGTTTGATTCTATTAAAATTTCTTTCGAGCTGGAGAGATTCTGCTGCAAATTACATCCATCTAAAATCAGCAAGTTTTTTACTTGTTTCCTTTGTTCTACATGTATATCTTAATGCATACTTTTCGTCAGTATGGATCCACATATTTTCAATATTCTTTTTATGCTATATCTATTTGATATTTATCTTTAATAATCATACTGGAATAGCACTTGTAATCGCATTGATCCCGCCTGTTGTTATATGCTTCTCCAACTTATTTCTTCTTGTCATTGCTGCTTCCTTTTGGAGCATCGGAGATATTATATCTTTCTATAAAGCAAATCCCGTCACCTTACATATTTTGCACATACTGATGTCTATTTTTTTGCTACACTTCATTTCCCCAATGCTACACAAAATCACCATAGTTTTTAATTTCAAAGATACTGCTTTTTCCTCCATCGTTCTTTTTCTTTTCCTATTCATGTCGATCTGTTTTGGATATACATTAAAATACACAAACTGCAATGTATATCTTCTTTTAGGTATATTTTCGCTGATTATTCTATTTTTTCTTTTATTCTTTTTGATTTCTAGAATTAGTATCAAAACAAAAACATATATCAAGGAAGAAAGCGAATTAGTACATTTACAAAATGAAGTTGCCACTTATAACCAAGTATCTCAAGCAAAAGAAGAATTATATCAATTGCGTCACGATATAAAACACTTTATGTCATTGCTAAATTACACAGAGCCTGCCTCTTCAGAATTAAAAATGCAATCTCAAATAATCATGAAAAGAATAGAAAATGAGCTTGTTCCTATAGCAACACCCAGTATCCCTATCACATATGTACTTAATCTAAAACGAGAAGGAGCCCTCAAACAAGGTATCGATTTCAAATGCTATGTTAATTTCATGGGGAAAATAGCGATGCCGGATGATGATCTCTTACTGCTTCTTTCAAACATACTGGATAATTCAATTAAGCATATTTCTACTATTAAAAAACAAATCACATTTACTGCTAAAGAAATCAATGATAATTGTCTTTTCATTGTCACTAACACTTTTGACTTGCAAAATAGTGTTGGCAAAAAAGACACGAAACATGGCTATGGCATTTCAACTATCAATCGTATCGTAAAACAGTATAGCGGTGTTGTGAACTATTCAAGTGTAGGAACAAAATTCACAGTAAAAGTACTCTTGAGAATCAACAAATCTCTTTCTTAGTATATATCCATGTAATGATAAACCATGCTGTTACTAATATTATACTAAATATATAGACGGTAAGTATCACAGCCGGGGATTCAAAAGTAACTGTGAACATTATCTGGTTCGAGCTAAAACCAACTATAAATCGAATAAATATTTCATGGAGAATAAAAATCGGCAGAATGATACACAAAGGTCTCTTAATATAACCCTTATCTCCCAAATTCAACATATTTATATAACGATTTGTCACAATGTATTGCAACATCATTTGTATAATCAACGAAGCTAATACAATTAAGATATTCCCACCACATCCCAAAATACTTTTTATTGTCAAATAAGAAATAAGACTGCACATGTCCGCAAACACCAAGTTTAATATAGTTATTAGTAGATCAATCACATCAAATTTCACTGTATATATCATTGCAATTATTATGCTTAATATAGCGAACACAATATCATGCTCAAGATTGTTAATGGAAAAGTTGCTAATAGAGAAATAATCTAGATATGAGTATAAAAAGGAAAGAACAATGAAATTTGTAACATGTCCGCCTTCATCAGCATCATCAAAACTCCAAAAAGGATATAGTAAGATCAATTCGTAAATAAGTTTATAAATAAATCTGATTGTAATGTTTTCCATTTGGCTTTCTCAAAGTTCACATAATTATTAGAAATATCATAAAGTTACAACAATTCTTTAAGCATATCATATAGGGTAACATTTCCTATTTATGACATGGAGGACTTAGATCAAACATGACTACTAATTTTGCAATACACTCCATTCCACACGTTACTACACATGATTGCTGAGTCACCCAGCTTCTATATTCATTATATCTAAGTGTTTTCTACTTCCCATAAAATAGTATAAATATGCATAGATTTGCATTTCTTTGAATATTTCAATACCATACACCCGATTACAAAACATATGTATGCAACTCCAAATAACATTCATCATCTGATTTGAATCATTAGTGACAGTATTCAATGTTCGAAAATACTTCAATGCAGACTCCATTTGAACACTATACAATTTATTTAAAGTGGTTTCGGAATTTGTTTTGCTTTCAATATACAGGTTTTGAATATCTTTTTTATTCTTACGATAATCAGAAGAATACAATCTGTTATTGTGCTTTATTAGTGAACCATTAATCTGTTCATATGTAAGACCTGATAAATCCAACAGTCTCATAATCAACAAAGTCATTGCAATATCTAATTGATTATCATCTTCATATTCTTCTAATAGTTCAATCGATAAAATGCTGTTATACATAAAAAAATCTTCATAAAGTTTGATACAAATATCTCCGCCATATCTTTCTATTTCTCGCTCATATTCATTTAAAGTTATGTTCTTTACAAGATCCGTTTCATATAAGTCATTTGTAATCATATATATAGACTTATAGTAAAAATCACCATCAAGACTGACTCTGATTCTTAATCGAATGTGGTTAGCGTCATCACAATATCTAATATAAAAGAATTTATCTATCGCATGCTCATGTAGCAAATGACGTATAGTCGGGAAAATGTGTTTCGTTAACAAGTATGATTGCGAACTATTTTCACAGTATATGTTGAAGGTGATCCATTCACTTCCTATACGAAATATCCTTTTTTTGTGGGGTTGAGGAAATTTATTGTTTGAATATGTTTCATTGTACTTTCCATAATGAAATTCATATGGAATAATAAGTTCTCCGATTCTATTAAGATTTGAATCATTGTCATCAACTAAGTTCTGTATAAATCCCTCCGCTTCAGATACTTCAACATCTCTATTCTTATTAAGTTCTTCAACAATTATTGACATACATTCTTTACTACGTGTGTCTAACAAAAGTCGATTGTCTAAATTTTTCATATAAACATAATCATTACGTATATAGCGATGTAAAAAATCATTTATTATCTTGTTATCCACCGCATCAAATTGGGATGCATTTATTCTTAAAGTCATTGGCGAAATAACGATATTCTTATATACCACGCGTGGTTGAATACTGTGTGTTCTTAATATGTTCAAAAAACCAATCAATGGTTCTATGACAAACGCATCGTAAGATATTTCAATCAAGAAACGATATAAGGCCGGCATTGCTGTTACATTCAAATTACTGAAAGAAACAAATTTAATATATTTACCTGAGTTTGCATTTCTAAAAAATATATGATCATTATTGTCTAAACCAACTAGTACATCAGTGAGTTTAAGTTCTTGGAATTTCCCACCATTCACGCCAACACAAACAATCGAATCAGTTATTGGATCTTGCGGGATTAAATTCAGCGTACTCGCAGTACTGTTTCTAAAGTAAACTTCTACAAGTTCAGTATTATGATTAGAATAATATTTAATTTCTTTTCGATAGATTTCATATAAACAATTCCTATTCGGTTCATCAAATGCATCAATAAATCTTCCTATTGTATTTCCTTGCATTCTTGAGCCGATATTTGGTGAACAGTATATATATTCATTATCAACATTCTTTTTCCCTACAAAACCATCAACAAAAAACATTTCTATAGAAGGCGTAAAATTCGGCGTTTTTTTTGAATTGTTTTTGTTCTTATTATCATCATTAATTGCCATTTTCTGTAAATCAACTTCATAAGAATTCGAAATATATGCATCATCGAGCAATCTATTAAATTGTTTAGAATATCTGTTTACACCCATATTCAAGCATCCATCAAAACTATCTTCTTCAGGCATTCCTAATTGATTGGAACTAATTAGCTCAGTCAATTGCACTTCTCTGTCTCTTCCATATTTTTGCATAAAACGATTTTGATACGTTTGAAATGGTAATCTTGATGCCGTATTAAGATATATCTCCCGCATAATTTCCAATAATTTAGGAACATTCTCATATTTTTTTAAACATACTTGATCGCATTCCGTATTTTTAACCAAAACGCAATCAAAATACTGACTACTCTTTGCTATTTTCCCCATTTCTATTTGAGCCTTTATCAAATAATCAATTCCTTGGTCAAAAGCACATTCGTTTGCTTTTCTCACTAATGATTGGATATTTCGGATTTTCGACGCACAACTACATCCATGATTAGTGCATGAAAACATGTCAATAAGATAGTTTAGCCTATCTTTACCAGATATAGTAATATCCAAATTTGTGATCAAAAATCCCTTATAAATCAACTCCCTGACATAGCTATCAAATTTATTACTGTCACAATACTGCATCATACTTTCACGCAGCTCTGGTATTGATATATAATTTTTTTTGCATTTCCTTTCAATCAGTTTGAACTCTTCAGTACGAATAATTGACTGAAAATCATCTAGCGTTTCATTATTTTCGTAAATAGAGCGATTGAATATTTCTACCGTATGTTGACAAATTCTCAGTGACGGATTCAATCTAACTTGAATAATATCTAGTTCATCACCACTTTTAAGTATTTTCTCAATGAGCTCAGCAATCCAACAATCATCCACTCGAATATATGACTTATAATCTGACTCTTCAGAATCACAATTCAGTATAGTTGTATAACTAAAGTTCGCATATGGAGTAGTTCTAGTGCACATTCGAATATAGTATTTCATAAAACTTTTTACTATCTTATTTGGATTTCCACTATGATTAACAATCGATGTATAAAGGTGAGGGCTTGCAATAAATATGGATTTTCTAATATATTCGTTTTCCATAAGGTTATAAACATCAGAAATTGATATACAACAATTTACCATTTTTTTATAGTCAGCCAATTTTAGGACAGTACTTCTCTTAATAATTGGTAAAGTTGAAACGTATTTATCCATTTAATCCTCCTCATTTTTCACAAAGTCAATATTCAAAATTTGTTATCAATGATGTATTAATTATATTGATTCATATTAAAGGATCCATAAAATACAAATGCAAATTAGTGACTTGTACTGTCACTTCCTTATTTACGATAGTTTGAATTTTGAATTTAGGGAATAGATGCAGTGACATTCTGTCATTTTCTGATGCTATTTAGTATTTTATTCTTATTCAGGAACCATAAAAAACACGGCATCCCATATGGAATACCGTGTTTTTCTATGGCGCCTTAAACAGGGCTCGAACCTGTGACACCCTGGTTAACAGCCAGGTGCTCTGCCGACTGAGCTACTAAGGCACATGAGAAATATTATCATGTTAAGAGCATCATTTCAAGAGTTTCATTCATTCAATTCTTTGAAATCCGAAGAAACTCTCTTGATACAGCGAAATTCACTTTCATCACTGCTCTTACTGCAATCTTACAATCGCCTTAATAGAGGCAATTTTCAGGCGTACTATGATATTATTCTTCTATAAAGAGGTAATAATAAGACAGACAAACTGTCGGAAGGAGAATCATTATGGGACTTATTTTAGCTGCTGCCGGTGCTGCCGGAAGTACACTGCGAGATCAGTGGAAAGAGTATTTCTATGTTGATGCAATTCCTGCAGACACAATCTGTGTCAAAGCACATAAAAAGACAAGAGGTTTCTCTTCAAATCATGGTGATGACAACATCATTACTGATAAATCTGTTATGGCAATAGCTGACGGTCAGTGTATGGTAATTGTCGAGCAGGGCCAAGTAGTGGATATCTGTGCACAGCCTGGTGAGTATGTCTATGATTCAAAGACTGAAGCATCACTATTTACCGGCGACTTCGGAGACTCTGTGAAGAAAGTATTTCAGGAAGTAGGCAGAAGAGTTACTTTTGGCGGACAGTCTTCCCAGGATCAGCGCGTTTACTACTTCAACACAAAAGAAATTCCAGGTCTCAAGTATGGAACGCCTGCTTCTGTACCATTCAGAGTAGTAGACAGGCGTGCCGGCATTGATATTGATATCAGTGTCAAGGCATTTGGAGAATACTCCATCCATCTTACAGATCCGATTCTTTTCTATACAAACGTCTGTGCTAATGTTGAGGATTCCTATCAAGTATCCGATATCGAAGGCCAGTTAAGAACTGAACTTCTTACTGCTCTGCAGCCTGCCTTTGCGAAGATCAGTGCACAGGGAATCCGGTACAGTGAAGTACCTGCACATACCATCGAACTATGCAGTGCTCTGAATGAAGAGCTCTCCAAGAAATGGAAAGATCAGAGAGGCATTGAGATTGTTTCCTTCGGTATGTCTTCTATCAAGGCTGATGATGAAGATGAAAAGATGATCAAGCAGATGCAGAGAGATGCAGCCTACACAGACCAAGGCCTCGCTGCTGCCGCTATGGTAGGCGCTCAGACTCAGGCAATGAAGGATGCTGCAAATAATGCCAACGGTGCAGGAATGGGCTTTGTAGGAATGAATGCTGCCCAAGCTGCAGGAGGCATCAATGTTTCTCAGCTGTATGCTAATGGCGAAGCACAGAAAGCTTCTTCCGCTGAAACATGGAAATGTCCTAAATGCGGTGTCGAGAATTCTGGAAAGTTCTGTTCCAACTGCGGCACACCGAAACCCGAAAATGGATCCTGGACATGCCCAAAGTGCGGTACTGTAAGCACAGGAAAGTTCTGCTCCAACTGCGGTGAAAAGAAACCGGAATAAGCGCCATACAAAGAGCCCTGTTTCAGCGGGCTCTTCACCTAGACAATCATGAAATACAGCAAGCACAGTCTCGAGAACTATCGCCGTCATCTTCAGAATAACAACCTCATTGGTTTTGTTCTGGGACTGGCAGCGTGTGCACTGGCACTGATCATTATTATCATTGCCCATGCTCTCTCTCGTTAGAAAGGAAACACATGGCAGAAGATCTATTAACCAGCTATCAATGTCCTAACTGCAACGGACCGCTTCATTTTGATGCCGAAGAGCAGAAACTGAAATGTGACAGCTGCGGTACTCTGTATACAGTCGAAGAAATACAGAAGTACTACACCGAAAAGAACAGCAAGGTAGCTTCAGTCGATGTTGATAAAACACAGAAAGCAGCTGCCGAGAATCTGCAATGGACTGAAGAAGAGAAGACACATCTGCGTGCCTACAATTGTCCTTCCTGCGGTGCACAGCTCATCACAGATACAGAAACAGCAGCCACATCATGTCCTTACTGTGGAAATCCTACAGTAGTTCCCTCACAGTTTGAAGGATCGCTAAAGCCCGACAGTATCATTCCCTTTAAACTAATTAAGGAAGATGCTGTTAAAAATCTAAAAAATTATTATCATAAAAAACCATTCCTTCCTAAGGAATTCTCGGAAGACAATCATATTGAGGAAATCAAGGGAGTCTATGTGCCGTTCTGGCTCTATGACTCTGACGCTGAAGTACATCTGCAGTACGATGGCTCACGTACAATGTCTCATATTGAAGGCGACTACAACGTTACCGTCACAGAGCATTATCTAGTCAGAAGAGATGGAACCGTTGCCTTCAACATGGTACCGGCAGATGCTTCCAGCAAAATGCCGGATGATCTCATGGACTCAATTGAACCATTCAACTATGAAGATCTGCAGGACTTCTCTATGAGCTATCTGCCTGGATACCTAGCAGACAGGTATGACGTATCTTCGGAAAGTGACGCTGACAGAGCAGATCTCCGGATGCGCAATACAGCACTGGATTCCATCAAGGAAACAGCGGAAGGACTATATATGAATCTTTTTCCGCAGAAGGAAGAAATCATCATTCATCCGGATCATGTTCACTACGTGTTCCTTCCCGTATGGATGCTGAGTACACAATGGAATGGAAAGCATTATCTATTTGCTATGAATGGACAGACAGGAAAGCTGATTGGCGATCTGCCGGTTGACCGTAAAAAATTCTGGCTGACATTTGTGCTGATAGCAGGTATTGGCATGGTCATTATGTATATTCTTCTCTTCGTCATTATGGGAGGTGCCGCATAATGAAAAGACTAATCAAATCACTGGTATGCGTACTCATAGGCTTATTCCTCTTTCTGCCGGTACAGGCTGAAGGTGAATATGTCACCGATACGACCGGTACGCTCAGCACTGATGAAATCAGCACACTGACCGATACCGCATCCTCCCTTTCTTCAAAGTACAATGTCAATGTATATATTCGTATGGTCGCAACCACTGATGGCGCAGACATTAAAGACTATGCAGAAAATATTTATAACAATGAAAGTCTGGGCACTGAAAACAGTGGCAGCTGTGTCATGCTTGTTGTAGCTGTGGACGACAGAAAATATGATATTCTCGCACATGGCGATACTGCCAACGCTGCCTTCACAGACTATGGCAAAGATGTCATGGGTGATGATATTGTTTCCTATCTGAAGGATGACAACTGGTATGGAGGAGTTTCTGTATTTCTGCAGGATGCCGAAACAGATCTGCAGGCTGAAGCAGATGGTGCTCCGGTAGATACATGGATTCCCGAAGGTAGTGAGGACGAAGGCCTCTCTGCCGAGACCATCACCACAATCAAGATCTGCTGTGTCATTGGAATACCATTGCTGATAGCTCTGATTGTATGCCTTGTCCTGCGCAGCAGGAATAAGACAGCCAATGAAGAAACAGAAGCACACAGCTATGTGCCGCAGGATGGCATTCATCTTACCAAGCAGCAGGATTCCTTCATGTACCGTCAGGTCATACGCACACCAATTCCGCATGATAATGATGACGGAGGCCACTTCGGAGGTACGTCTGTTAACAGCGGCGGCTTCTCTCATTCATCAGGAAGTTTCTGATTCAATAAACAAAAACGATATACTGTGTGACAAGCATGCACAGTATATCGTTTATTTTAAAAGCACATTCAATCATGCTTTCTGGCGAGTACTGTACCGCCAGCAATAGCTAATGCTGTAAGCAGCAGGAACACAAATGACATTATATTTCCATTCGCATCACCTGTATTTACTCCATTGGATTTTTTATTTGCTGAAGTGATTTTGCTGCAGACTGCATTGAACGTCACATCGCCCTTCAGCATATCCGGTGAGATTGTCAGTATTCCTGTACTTCTATCATAAGAAATGCCATCCATCACTTTCCCGGAAATCACTTTATAGATATTGTCTCCAATCGTAACTGTGATTTCATCTGGCAGTTCATAGCCATCATTTGCTTGTAATACTGTCTTATAACCTTTATCCTTATCCACAATTGTACTGTCACCATTCAGATTGTGACCATTCTCAATGGTGCTTGTCACGTGAACAGTTTTCACGGCTTTTGCATTTACAAGTATACTGCCGGTAACACTTCCTTCAGGAATAATTACCTGTCCCGTATTTTTATCATAGCCATATTCTCCAGCACTAGGATTTGCAGGATCTGCAGATTGCGTTAAAACAGTCCCTCCAACCGTAACAGTAATACTATCAGGATTTCTATATCCTGCATTCGAACTTAATATTTCTTTATACTCAGTATCAACCACGATAGAATTCTGTGGATTATTCGATATCATATCAGTCAGATTATTTTCAACCGCAACACTGGCACTCGCAGATATTTCAACTGGTCCGACAATTTCTTCTCCAGATATCAAAACCTTTCCTGTAGCCATATCATAGCCATATTCTCCTGATTTTGGATTTGCAGGATCATTTGACTGTTTAAGTTCAATTCCATCAATCTTTACAGAAATTGTTTCCGGCTGTACATATTTCATTCCTGAGACATACAGCGGGTTTATGCTTTCCGAATAATCTTTGCCATACGTTGCTGTATCACTGCCAGTAGTTCCTACAGATAGACCATAAAGCATATTCGTTACTGTATAAGACTTTGGAGAAAATCCATAGTTAATAATCAATCCAGTTCCAACATTCTCTGTCATAACAGTGCCTGCTTTTTTATCATCAGACACAGCAACTGTAAATATACGTTCTACACCATCGACTATCAGTGTCTGTGGTTCAGCTTTTGCAATGTCCAAAGTACCTGCCACATTTCCTGATTTGTCACGCACTGTAACAGTGCTTAATTCATAATGATCCTGTGCAGTGAATGAGGATATACCCGGAAATTTTCCATCCTCAGTCTCGATTATGGCAGCCGAAGCATTTGTCATACTTCCTGTCTCTGCCGGCTGACTTCCTGCTGCTGCAGACACAAAACCATGATCCGCCGTTACCGAAAGATTTGAAGTTCCTGCGAAAACAGCCTTGAATGTAACTTCTTTTGCATAAATTGATACGCTCGTATAATCTTCTACTGTTCCGGCATAAATTTTCCCATCAAATCCAGTGTAACTATATTCCCAACCAATGCATGTACTTCCCTCAGCAGAGACAGCTGATGCTCCTGAAGCCGCAGCTGTCCCATAATCAATAATCTGATCTGCTCCGCCTGTAACAGTGCCTCCTTCTCCAGACACAAAGTGTACGGTGCACTTCGTCTTGACAGCATCTGCCTGAATGATGACGTTGTCCGTAATGCCCGCTCCAGAAATTGATACCATTCCAGTCGTCCTGTCATAAGAGATTCCATTGCTGATTGTTCCAGAAACTGCTGTGAAAGTGTTTTCCCCGATTGTTACAGTTATTGTATCAGGCAATTCATATCCCTTTGATGGAGTAAGTGTTTCAGCATAATTTGTACCGTTCTCTATTGTCTGAGAAATGGACTGATCAGTCGTGATGGATGTCAATTTATTAGTAAGACTATATACCGGAACAGCTGTTGCGATAACTTCTATATCTTCTGTTACAGAAGTTCCACCAATGAGCACCTTTCCTGTAGAAACATCATATCCATATTCGCCCTCACCAGGTGCAGACGGATCTGCAGCCGGCGTAAGTTCGTTTCCTCCAGCCTTCACCGATATGGAATCAGGCAGTCGATACCCTCTCTCTGCTGTCAGTGTTTCTACATAATCATTTCCTTCCGGCCAGATTACATTTGTGTTATTGGTCGCAATATCCGTCAGCGTATTGATAACATTTACTGCGCGTTCTACTTTTGTTTCAGTTCCATTAACATGTAAAACCTCCGGCAAATTCGGGGAAGAAACACTTGCTTCATTTCCCATTGATCCCAATGTCCTGCTCACATCAAAAGGAAGATTTAAAGTGTATTTGCTTCCTGTAGCAATCTTTCCCGTAATCAGTACAGCCGTAGGATGCTCTGGTACACTGTATACAGGATCTGCATCTGTGCCCGTGCTGATTGCTTCTGTCCAGTTTCCATCAGTCGGGTCTGCAGAAGCAGCATTATAATCTGCTGCTTTAACTATGTCTGATTCTGTGTAATATAATTTAATATCATTATCCTGCGCAGTACTGCCATTCAGAGCAAGAAGAATTGACTTCACTGAATATGTACCATTATAGTTCGTACCAAGCAGATCTCCGTTGTATGGAAGTATATCAAGTACTTTCATATTTTCAATATCAATAGCGGATGTATTCTGCATCCCAATTTGATATGTCAGCCCATTCTTTGCTGCAGCAGTTGTACCTGTAGCAGCAGTAGCTCCATCAGTAACAACCGTCTTGGAGAAACGCATTTCTCCTATTTTTATTACTGAATATGACGTCCCTGAAAACAATGCGCTTGATAATTTATCCAGTGACGTATTTTCTTCATCATATGAAAACCATGATCTAGCAGAAAACGACTGTCCATTCTTCACTTCATCAGCAGAAATATTGAATTTTACATGAAGTGTTTCAATCTCACTTGGACGTATAGATGGAATATAGAAATAATAATTCACGTATCCGGAAGCATTTTTTTTGACTGCTGTAGGTTCTATTTCTGTACCGCCTTCAACTTTTCTGGTTTTTGCATTATATACACCGCCAAGTACAGATGTACCTGTCAATTGCGTTCCGGAATACGCTCTCACCTGATAGGCAATAGCAATCGGTGCATCATTCGTGGCAATAATTGTCGGTGTCAGTGCTAAATCCACTTGTTTATCACCATTGGAAACATCATAGACGCTCTTAGTCTGCCCTGAAGAATCCTTTGATTCAATTGAATAAACACTATTTGCAGTAAGTCCAGTCACATAGAACGAATTGCCAATCAGTCCATCATTAGTATCCGTTGTTTTTACGCCATCGGCATCGTATCCACATGGATTCCAATCAGCAGACGATGTTCGTTCTGCATTCCAAGAACCAGTCCTTGACGTTTCAATTCCTTCTTCAATATATGCCTTTTTTTCTGACGAAGTTTCAACATGATCGTCAACTGTCGGCGTATAAATTTTACTTGAATATAGTCGTGCACTATAGCATGCCCAGCCAACCGTATTGTTTCTCAGAAGCTTTGCATCATTCTTAACTTGGAATTGATAAAATGCATACACACCAATTCTATCTTTTGTTTTCCCATAGATGTTCAGATTTCTAACTTCAAAGACTACACCAAGACATGTTGCATTTGCAGCTTTCATTTCTTTTCTGGAATCGTAATATACCAAGTCACGTGTTGTAGCTTCCTTTGCTTCCGTTACGTTTTTCCAATCACTGCCATCTGGTTTAGCCGCATACCTGATTTTCAATACTGCATTTGATATCTCTTTGCTATTATTCTCAATATCAAGTGTCCATGAATCCTCATCCGGCAGTTCTAAAACATCAGGGTTGACCTTGATCAAAATATCAGCTGCTGTTATAGCATTGCTTATGCTTGTAAATGGATTCTTATTTTTGCTGCCAACAGTTTCCGACATTGCTGAAACAATTACCTTTTCACCAAGTTCTTTCTGATTGCTTGAATTCGCATCTATTCTATGATTGATTATTTCGTTTTTCTGAGTATAAGCGGAATAATCCGCCACATTATACATATCCGTTCCAACTGCACATGCACCATAAAAGTTCCCATTGATGTCTTCGGCCCCATTGATTGCTCTGTCATCATCTGTGACGGTCTGATTATCATTAGTATTAGGTGTTGCCTCAGCAATAGGCACTCCCGATACACCATTTGCTGATAAATCAGTATCAGTCACGACAATCTCATACTTTTCGTTGTTAGGAATAACTTCCGGCTGTTCTTGAAACACACCAATATTAAGTTTAATAAAATCAATAGGGGTACCCGTATCAGAACTGATTTCCGGTACCGAATAATCAGAAACAGTAACTTTAACTGTACCTTTTCCATTATCTGCGTATGTTATTGTGGCAGTTCCATCCGTTGCATTGACATATGCCATTTTAGGTTTCGCTGCATCAGTTTTTTCGCTGTCGACGGTATGTGTACCATCAAGATTCAATATAAAAGAAATAGGACCGGCAGGTGCTTCAACACCCTTCGCAGTATCTTTCGATCCTATTTGAACGATGGCTGAAAAATCCTGAATAATTCCATTCCCAAGTACTGTTCCTTGACTGGATGTTTTAGTCCCGTAGGTTTCTCCTCCTGTTGCTGAATCAAGAGCCACATTCAAAGATGGAATTGCTGTTACAGTAAAAGCCTGTGCTTCAGCATTTTTTGTTCCTGATGCTTCATCGCCATCAAGCCATACCTTAAATGATGGCTGTATCTGTTTACCGTTAGGCGAGGCTTTGATCACAACAGGAATCGATAAGGTCCCTGCGCCTGGTATAGCAACGGGCTGGTCACCATTATCGAGATGTCTAAATCCTGTAAGTACAACGTCATTTCCTTGCTGTAATTCCTGAGCAGTAGCCCAGGATGATATGGAACTAATATCAAACTGTGCTTCTGCAATAGTTGTATTAGGAAGAACTGCATAAAAATATAAATCGCCTTCTGTGTATCCCGCAGGTTTATCCGCTCCAGATTTCATTGCAGTTGTATACGTTAAAGTATAAGTGACTGTATCAAATGTTCTAACTACATTATTTGTTCCAGAACTATCTTTACCGAGACCATCTTCTGTCGTATAGTCAGTGCCGTCAATTACTGAGGCAATATTCATTCCACTGACCGTAGCATTTCCAGGTATCAGCGGGACAGGCGGTGTGACAGTTCCCGACTGCGCTTCAACTATGCCGACTGATGCTGCTAATAATATGAAAGACAATGCTGCTGCTGAAAATTTCTTTAACAGCTTTACTCGTTTCTTATTCATTAGATTTCTCCCCAAGTATACTCATAGAATCAAATCATTCGCTGCCATCCGGAATATCTGGATGTATACAGTTCGCTATATCAGCAGTTCTCAATTGAACACATCCAGATACCCCGGAGGGTATCCTTTACATTTCCATATAATGAAGAACCACTGTAAACGGATCAGTCTATGCTCTGTTTGCGTGGTTCTTCCGAGAAATGAATTTATTATATCTTTTGTACCTGTATACCAATGGTGCTTCTGATAATTATCATTCCCCCGGTACACCTATTAATTTGATTTCTTACGAAGCACAGTCACGCCGGCAATACCAGCACATGCCAGTACCATTAATGCAATCCAGAGGTACATATTGCTACTATCACCTGTATTAGGTACGACTGCTGAAATCTTTACATCCTTTGATGAAGCATCAACAATAACTGTGTCTGTGTCAGGCTTGTTTTCATCGTCAGGATCTGAAGGATTGACAGCTGCTGTATTACTTAATACTCCCACAGCTGTAGTCTTCACTGTAACTTTAATAGTTGCTGACTTGCCTGCATCCACATCAATTTTCCATGCATACAGCTGTCCATCATGGTAATTGTATTCAGGACTACTGCTTACATATTTGACTGTTCTGTCAAGTTTATCAGATACAAACACACCCTTCACATCAGCATCGCTGGTATTCTTAACATTGATTGTATATGTAACACTATCACCGACAGTAACACTTGTCTTATCAACTTCCTTCGTGATCTCTAGACTTGCAATTGTATCAACCGCAACAGACGAATGCATATCGTCATATACAGTATTTACAACTGTTCCCTTTGCATCAGAATTAACCTTTGCCGTAACAAGCATTGTTACCGATTTACCAATTCCAATTTCAGGGGCATTCCAAGTTATTGTTCCATCATCATTCAATACTGCATCACCATCTTCAGTTTGAACGGCGGACAATGTCAGATTGCTGCTGCTCTTATCAGTAAATGTTCTTGCATAGGCGCTGCTGCTCAGTCCATTATTCTTTACCGTAATCAGATAAACAATTGACTGTCCTGGAAGCACTGCACCTTCTGCAGGAGTCAAATCCTTTGTACTGTTAACACGAACCTTCGTCAAAGAGATATCATCACCTGTTACAGGCGTAATCCCTGCATTGTTTTCGAATGGTGTCTTATCAACCGTATAGCTGATCTTCACCTTTACGATCACAGGTTCTTCAGCAGAAGAAGCAGCTCCAATAGAATCAACCGTAAATAACCCTGTTTCCTTGTCATAGCTTACTTCTGCATCGTCACAGCTGTAACTGACCTGTGTCAATCCATCAGGATTCTCATTGAACTGATAGTTCTTAACATTCACATCATCTTTATTTGTCAGAGTAATCGTAAAATCAATCTTATCTCCAACATTTGCAGATTCAGTATCTGTTGTCTTTGCAAGACTTATTCTTGCAACAGGATCTGTTACTACTGCAGTATTCTTTGTATCAGTTGCCGTATTGGTTACTTCATTGACATCGGTCAGCTCTGTCTTGCCATCGGTTTCAGTACTTGCAGTTCCGGTAACTACGGCTTCAACAAGCATTGTTGCTTTCTCACCAGAAGCAATTGTTCCAGTGGTCCAAGTGATTGTTCCATCACTATTTTTAACGGTATTTCCACTCTCAGTAGTGCCTCTCACAAGTTCAAGACCAGCGCTAGGTGTATCAGTAATTACTTCATTTAGATCTGTTTCACCAGTGTTTCCCGCAGTAATAAGGTAATAAACTGTTTCTTCCTTATATACCCCGTTATCAGCTGGTGTCATATCAGTAGCGCTTGCTACACGAGTCTTATCAAGTGTGCGTCCACTGACAGCAGTTCTATTTGCAATACCTGCCTGAGTATCATTAATGCTGTATGTGGCGTTGATAGTTACTGCATTATCTTTGCCTGGTTTCAATTCATCGACAATTTTGAATATTCCATCTGCATATGACACTCCGCTTGCAGCTGCTGTTTCAGTAGCCGCAGTAAATTCAGGTGTATGCGATACATACGTTAAATTGCTTGCGGTATCCTTAAATGAATATCCCGTCACCGAACTGTCACCATTGTTAGTAACTGTCAGAGCATATGTTACTGTTCCATTCTTGAAATCAATAGCTTTAGTTCCGTCTGTATTTGTGGCAATTTTCTTATCAATAGTAATGTCAGGTGTCTGATTCTCAACACGATAATTACTGTCAGGATTGTTTTTATCAACTGTTGAAGCTTCCTTCGTAAGTCCTTCATCTGTATACATCTTTACAGAAGCTTCTTGCAATGGAATGATTACAGCTCCTGATTCAGCAGTATCAGATGTAACCTTAATATAGCTCGGATCAGTATTCATTACATATCCATCCGGTGCCTTCGTTTCAGTAAGACGATATACGCCACTGTACTTAACCGTCGAAGTTCCACTCTGCGAATAAGTCCAGCCTGCTGGGTAGAGCTTAAGTGGTGTTTCCTTAGAGGCAGTTGATGGCTGATAATCAGAGTTTTTAAATACAAGATCTCCTACTTTCACGCCACTGACAGCGTCATCTGCATTCTGGCATGAAGCAATGTCACCCGTTTCCGGTGTTGATGGAGTTGCAACCCAAGAGCCATCGTCAAGCTTTGCTTCAAGTTTAAACTGTGCACCTCCTAGTAAAGCCGCCTTTGTTGCTTCATCAGTTTTAGAAATGTCAACTGATGCACGATTATCGAGTAAGTCCACTGTAGTCTTGAATTTTTTATCCGAAATTGTTGTGGCTTCGCCCTCTGTATCAGTTGTATCCGAATAATATCTGAGTGATACACCTGCATAGTTTTCAGCCTTATTGCTGCCACTCTTATTCACGGCCGTGTTCACCGCATCATCTAATTCTTCAGACTGAGGAGCCTGGAACGTTAGCGATGCTGAAATCTTTGAAAGCTTCATTAACTGGAATTTTGAGCCAGTCTTTGTTGTACTCAAATCAATGGCTATCGACTTAATATCTGAAGGATTAACATCATTTTCAACAACATACTTCCAACTTGTTGTTCCTCCATCAGTTACTTCCTGCAGACTCTTCCAAAGTTTCCAAGATTCATTAGTTACATCCATTGTTGCATCTGAATCTGTTGAATAGTAAATCTTCGGTGCGATTCCTCTTGCCTCAGCAAGGGTAGTATCAGCATTTACAAATGTTCCCTTCCACTTTCCCAACGTTTCAAAGTTATCGTAAAGAATCATATCAGTTGTCTTTATGAATGCTGAGTTATTGTATGTCAGTCTATAACTGTAATTCGTGCCCACTTCCACATCAGTGTCAGAAGAGAAAATACCCGGCTGTGTTCCGCTAGTCGATACAACCTGTTTTGTCAGACCTGCTGTAGCAGTATAATCTGCAGTAACAGCAACCTGTCGATTTGCATAAACTGTATCTTTTATTGCAGCATCGGATTTGCTGGCATCAAAATCTGCTGCACCAGCAAGGTTATTAAACGCTGGTGTTGAACTCGTATCATTATTCGTATACACATCTGATACACCGGCCATATTAACATTGCCGCTTGTAGTTGCACCCTGTTTCCCACAGTCAACCTGATCTGGATAGGCAGTGCCAAGCAGACTCTTGCCATCAATCATATAAGCAGCTCCCTGATTAACTGAGCTTACATCAGTCATACTGTCCCAGCCTACGGCTGTCGTGTAATTAACCTTGAAACCAGACTGCAAATATGAACCGTCTACAATTGAACCACTAGAAGAAACGCCGGTGTTTGGAATATATGTATTATTACCAGCTCCAGCCTTGCTAGTTACTGTAAAGACAATCATCGTTCTTCCAGTACCCTGATAGTTATTAATGAGTTTATATTTAACGTCGGCTTCGATTCCGGATGTTGTACCTTGTGCAGTGATAGGATGCTTTTCGTCATTTTCAACGAGAGTCTCACCCTGTGGAAGCAGATGATAGAAAGTAGCGCTGTCTCTGGCGATTCCAAAGTTATTGATTGACTCAAGCATTGTTTTCAGATTATCACCAGTAGCAGTGTAATATTCACCGCCAGTCAAAGTAAATGGCACATATACCTGCTGACCAGCAATATCATTACTTGTATTGCCATTCGTAAGGCTTACTGTGTTGCGTCCCTCTACAGCACCTAAACCTTTGTAGCAATATGATCTTGGTACGCCTTGACCCTTACGGTCTGCAGAATAATATTTTGCAAAAGTTTCATTGTCTTTGCTTAATACTTCGTTCATCTGACCGTCAGCAACACCATCGCCATTCCAGTCATTCTGATAATTCTTCGAATACTTGGCGCTGTTCTGATCATTTGCATAATTTGTATCATCCTCTGATTTAATCAGCTTTCCTGATCCATCAAGAGCCAAAAATACTGCGGAATTTGATAAATTAATTGTTGTGTAGTCATTGCTGACAAGTTTAGACCAGCACGATGAGCTGCCGTTTAAAGTCCATGTTGGATACGCTGAAAAAGTGCTTCTATAATCACTATCTCCATATTCAACTTTGAATCTTACATATCCTTCTGTTCCTGTAAGTTCTGTAATACTTTGACCATTTCCAGTGTTGTTCTTGATTTCATCAAAAGTTCTTGTTGCAATCTGCGTCCAGCTGTCACCGCTCAGTGCAGTTGAACCATATATCTTAAATGTTGCATCAGATTTAGTTTTTGCTACCTGCGTATGCATCTCGGAATCATATGTGGACTCTGTCAAATCCTTTATTGTTAAACCGCTCAGTGAATAATCTCCCACACCAAGCCTGTAATATTTTCCATAAGTACTGCTATAAGCCATAAGTGTATCATCTACCATAACTGCGGTATGCTTAGCAGCTACATACTTCTTATCTGCATCCTCTTCACTGTACCAGTTATCTAGCAGTACATTATATCCAGATACAGTTACATCCTTATTATTGTGAAGCAGCGCTGCAGCACCTGCGATCGTGTCCTGATAGGCCAAATTCGTTTTACTGGAACCATCACCGCCACCCTGTTCCAGGGCATACATAGTCCATTTACCAGTTGCATCAACTGGGTCAGATTTCACTGTAACATTAGTATCCGAACCTGTGATACTTGCTACATATTCATCTGATCCTATAACGCTTTGTCCTTCTTCGATTGAATTTGACTTTCTAGGATAACTGACAAGAACATAGCAATAATAGTCTCCAGCGGATACTGGTGACACATCTGCAACAGCTGCACCATCTGCGTCCACTTCACCCACACGGTACGTTCCAGTTGTTCCATCTATTGCTTTGGCATACTTAACACCATCGGTGTCTGTAGACATGCCAACAATTTTTCCGTCTTTTCCAGCAGTTTCTAAAGTTGGATCAAGTTCGTCAGTCACTGTTGTAATCGTATCTTTGAAGTCTACATATCTTGATTCATTTCCTACGTTATAATTGCGTAGTCTATAAAGCATATAGAAATTCTTTTTGAACGATCCTGCTCCGTCTTCTGCATAATATGAAGCGTCATGTCCGAAATATTTGCCCGATGCTACAGCACTTGCATTCAGAACACGAATTCCATGCCCATCATTCAATGAGACCTTTTGAACACCAGCAATACTTCTAGCCGCATTAAAAGTTAATGTTGCTCCACTCACTTCCACACCTGCCGGCGCACCGGTTGGTGTTACGGAAGCTACAGTGCCTGAAGCAATAGCATTGTAATTAACTGTATATGTGTACGTGAATATTTTGATTTCGTTAGAAGGAATAACATGAACATTCTTGAATGTCACTGTTCCATCTTCATTCACTTTATAACTGAAATATGTATTAGCTCCATAAGTTGCGCCAGCATCTATCTGCTCCTGTGTCAATTCTGCTTCTACGCCATAACCAGTGATTGTTGCACCGCTTTTACCATCACGATAGCCTACCAGCTGTGTTGGAATACTGAAAGAATACGTTCCAATCTCATATGAAGTTGATGAAACTACGTCAACTTCCGCCTGAATTGTATCGCCATTGCTTGATGGAAGGTTGGTAAATGTATAATTGCTTGAATCACCTGAGCCCCATCCATTTTTATCCCATGTACCATTTTGAGTCCATTTTACTGTCAGCTTGTTTTCACCATCAGCATGAACCGCCGTTACTGTTCCAAACGACGGAAACATCGTCACAGCCATAAGCAGTGATATAACAAAACTGCCTACGATACGTTTAATTCTTTTCATGATTTTCCCTCCTAAGTATTACACTGTCGTCCAGTTGCTCTGCATTGCATCCTTCCATTGATACCTCTAGAGTCTGAACTATTTCTTTGTACATTGATGATTCAAATAATCCCCTTCATTTCTCTATACTCTTTTGTTAAGGTCCCACCACCTTTCCAGAATATTGAATCAGCGAAACAGTACACAAACCTATTCAAAAGTTTCTGTACTGCCTGTTAACTCATTAGATGATTTTTATTCTTTAACGCCTGTGTTCGGAACAACATATACTGTATTTTTAGAAGTATCTGAAGTTCCTTTCTTATTCCTTGTAACAGTTGGACTGGTAAAACTTTCAGCATCATGCTGAACACCATTGCTGTCCTTATAGTTCAAGGATGTTGGCCCGTTCGTTTGATATGTCCCGTTTTTACCAGTGTTAAGCTGCAATGTGTATGACAGCTGCGTCTGTTTTGTTTTTTCAACTGGAACATTGATTGTCCAAACAAACTTTTCATCCGATCCAGCTGTATATTTAACTGAATATGGATACAGACCTGTTGTCTCACTCTTTGTTCCAAATGCCCACTCATTTGTACCGACTGATGTAGCCTCAAGCGTCTGTCCAGCAACAGTCAGTGTAAATGGACAATTTCCATTTTTAATTAGATCAAAATCTGTACCAATACTATCGGATACGCTTCCACTTCCAATTAAATATGTTACCTGCTGTTTCAAATTATCAAACGCTGCACTGATTTTTGAACCGCCCTGATAAACATCAGCTCCTGCATCTGCAATCGCATTCAGCATATCCCTCGGAAAATAGTTCATTTCCTTATTCCATGCATCCGTAGTATTCGCATAAGCAATGACATGTGTTCCACTGTCCAATGCACTTTCCATCGCATCATATGTCAAAAGTGAAGATCTCTGCCAGCCAGTAATATGTTTCTCATTCGCAACACTTGCCTTCACGGCTGCAGCATTCTTATTGTATTGGTCACGAGTCTGAAGCTGCCATTCATTTGTTGGGTCCGTATCGTATGCTCCACCGCCTGTTTTTCGGTAATTCATCCAAACACGTTGTGAATATGCGGCATCATAACTGCCATACATTCCATAGCGGAAGAACATTGTGTCATCATTCCAGTCGCTTCCCGGAACAGTTTTGTTATTCTCATCATATATTTCTTTCAACGAAGACCATGTGTTGTATTCCGACTCTTGAGTCCACTCTTCAAGTATGCTTAAATCCTGACCTGTAGATGCGCTTCCAACCGGAATATGGTCATATGTTGATTTTGATCCATCGGTATTTGTGACTGTTGCCGATCCTTCGTATACATATGTTAAAAAGTCCGATAAAACAACCATGTATTTTGAAGTATTTGCTCTAGTATCACTTGCTAACATGGAATTCGCCATACGTATTGGCTGTTCGGAATTTGAGCCTCCAACGCCAAGTTTTGCGCCGGATTTTATCGCACCTAAAATGGTGTCATAATTTGTATCATTCAGCGTTAGCATTCCGCTTGTTGTACCATTTGTGTAGTTGCTGATTGCATCGACTCCCCAGCCATCAAATGAAATGACTCCAATATTCAATGTCAGTCCTTCTTTGCTTTCTAATTCCTGAAGAAGAGACACTACTGATGAATCAATATCGTCAACTTCAGCATATGCACTGTGATCCATCACGAACACAACATCCGCATTAACCGAAGTGATCTCTGCCGAAGGTAATGATAATGTAACTGTTGTCTGGTCCTTGTCATTTAGTTCTGTAGCAGTTTTAGACTTATCTATCTGCCATTTTTCTCCTTCGGCACAAATTGTTACAGGGCTCAGTGCAAATATCATTCCTACCGAAGTAACCCCTGCAAGAGCTTTTTTAAATATCCTATTCATTTTCCTTCCTCCATTTTTTTAGAAATGTTTCGATTTATTTGCAGTCGTCTGAGTACCGCTTAAAATTTCTGAAATTGTATTCTTTTTAAATTCATCGATAATTGCTTCGTTGATCCTCTGCATTTCAATATGCACCTTGCAGGTCTTTCGATTAGGACAATCATCCTGATCCCTCAAACATGCATTTATCTTCAGATCTCCTTCAAATACATGTATGACGTCATACATTGTGGCCTTTTCTGGATCCGCAACCAGAACATAGCCGCCTCGGCATTCTCCCTTACGGTTAACAGTTGTGACAATTCCTGCTTTTTTTAATTTACTCATGATAGTTAGGATATAAGTCTGTGGAATACTCTCACGGCTCGCTATCTCTTTTGAAATCAGCGCTTCTCCCTTTGCATTGATCAGTGCTCTGATTGCCCTTATGGCATAATCTGTTTCTCTTCTGATCTTCATCGGTTTCTCCCATACCACAGAATGTTTATTCTGTGGTATGCAGAAAAAAAACAGTTCCTATTAAAGGAGCTGTCAAAAAATCTTTCTTTATCAAGAAAGAAAACAGTATAATAGTGATTAGAAAAAGAAATTCAAACCTTCAATTATGATCTTGAATAACTTTGACATACATATTTGTAACCGAATAACTTATATTATTGACTCTTTTTCAGGAAACAACTAGAGTTTAAATAGATTTTAGAAGATATTGCATGTTTTAGTGAGAGGGGAAAACCACAGAATAAACATTCTGTGGTTTTACTTAATTTACACCACAAGATTCATTCTACTGATTGTATGATTATAGTCTCTGACAGTTGAACGAAGATATATACGTGTTGTTTCAATACTTGAATGACCAAGTATATCAGCAAGATGAGCAATATTCTTCTCGATCTTATAGAATGTTCTTGCAAAAAGATGCCGAAAATTATGTGGGAATACTTTATGCGGATCAACATCTGCTATCCTACACAAACGTTTCAATTCATGACATATATTCGAACGGTCCAAGGTTCTGCCTCCTTCAGTAAGAAAAATCGATCCTGTCTTTATTTTTTTCTCTTCTGCATATCGCTTCAATTTTTTTTGGAGCTTGCCAGTAATCAGAACTACACGGCTTTTTCCTTTCATCGTTATAGAAGCCTGTCCTTTCCTGATTGACTCTACTGTTATATAGGCAAGTTCACTTACACGTATTCCTGTTCCAGCAAGAGTCAGCATCAAATAATACAGTCTTGTTTTTTTCTCCTTCACAGCAGTGTTCAGTAATCGACGATAGTCCTCTTCTCCCAGTTCTCTATTCTCATTGATATATGCTTTCTTCTGTATTCTTTTTAGATGAAGGCAAAGTCTATTTTTGTTGACGAATTTAAGATAGCTATTTACTGCGTTCAATTTCCCATTGACTGTCTGTGGAAGATATTTACTGTCAAGCATCTTTTTATATTCAAGCAATATATCTCTGCAGATCGGTCTCTTTCCCATATAGTCAACCAATTCTGTTATCTCGTGAACATACTTTTTGACTGTTGCTTCAGATTTTTCCTGTTCCACTAAGTATTTCTTATACTTTTCAATTCTGTTCGCTTTTCCCATTCTAATCTCCTGTATCTCAGCAAGTGCAATGCGTCCATTAATACCCCGACATTTAGGAAATGTCCAGTATTTATGTATCATTGATTTAGTCATACATGAATACCAAAATAAAAACCTTTATACCATTCCAATCAAACTGCGATCAGATTCGCATAAAGGTTACTAAACCGTATTACTGAATTGTTACTTAACCATTAACATGCGGAACATTTCAATAACCTGTTCCTTTGTTGCTTCACGAGGGTTGCCTGGATAGCAGGCATCCTTCAGTGCATCCTCGGCAATCCTGTCAAGATCCTCTTCTCTGATCTTATCCAGTGTCTTTGGAATTCCTACATCATCAGACAGCTTCTTAACTGCATTGATAGCAGCATCTCTGTATTCTTCCTGACTCATGGAATCAACCTCCTTAACACCCATCACTCTGGCAATCTCTCTATACTTCTCACCCGTATAGTCACGGTTGAATTCCATGGAGATAGGCAGCAGCATTGCACAGGCTACACCATGCGGTGTGTCATAATGTGCACTCAGTGTATGTGCCATGGAATGATCAATACCAAGACCTACATTGGAGAATCCCATACCGGCAATATACTGTCCCAATGCCATACCTTCTCTGCCGCTCTTCTTGTTAGCAACAGCATCTCTCAGGTTATCAGAGATCAGACGGATTGCTTCAATGTGGAACATATCTGTCATTTCCCAGGCAGCTTTTGTTGTATATCCTTCAATTGCATGTGTCAGTGCATCCATACCTGTAGAAGCTGTCAGTCCCTTAGGCATGGAAGACATCATGTCAGGATCCACTACCGCTACAATAGGCATATCATGTGTATCAACACATACAAACTTTCTTTCCTTCTCTACATCTGTAATAACATAGTTGATCGTTACTTCAGCAGCTGTTCCTGCAGTTGTAGGTACAGCAATAATAGGAACACAAGGATTTTTTGTAGGAGCCACGCCTTCAAGACTTCTTACATCCTCAAATTCAGGATTGGCAATAATAATGCCGATAGCCTTGGAAGTATCCATAGAGGATCCTCCGCCGATAGCGATAATATAATCAGCCCCGCTCTCCTTGAATGCCTTTACACCATGCTGAACATTCTGAATCGTAGGATTCGGCTTGATATCACTGTAAAGATCAAACGGCTTTCCAGCTTCCTTCAGAAGATCTGTTACCTTTGCAGTGACACCGAACTTGACCAGATCCGGATCAGAAGCTACAAATGCCTTTTTAAAACCGCGCGCATTGACTTCATTGATAATTTCCTTGATCGCACCTGCGCCATGATACGATGTTCCGTTTAACGAAATTCTGTTTACCATTATCTAAATATCTCCTTTTACTACATGATAAATGTGCGTTCTTCTCTTGATAAGTGACACTTTGTGAATTTTGTAACATATATGCAATGTGCATGCAAAAAGGAGAATAGAAGCATTCAAGCTGTCTGTTCTCCTTCCAGTACATTGATCTTTCTGAACAGTTCCGCCAGCTGAACAGGCATTGCCTGCACCATAAGCTTCGCCAGTTTCTCCACAGAAGTTTTCATGCCTGACAGCACCCAGTTCACCGTCATTGATACAGAACCTCTGCAGTACATCTCCAGCAGCCAGCTGATACTTTCATCCGGCAGGCTGCCTGTCTTCTCTTTAATCAGATCTCTGTAGAAAGCATAGATCATCTCATAGTCATGTGAGCGCAGAGAGTTCTGTTCATCCATGCGAAAGGCATTCTCAAACATCACTTTTTCCTGCTTGATAAAAGTAAACTTCCTGACCAGACCTGCATATACTGTCTCTCCGCTTCCCATCTCTTTAAAGGATCGATGCAGAAGTTTATCGAAGTACCAATTCAATAGATCATACTTGTCCAGAAAGTGACGGTAGAAAGTCTGTCTGGAGAAACCGCTGCGATCACAGATCTCCTTTACAGTTACATTTTCTATGGATGTCTTAGCCATGCACCTCTTCAGTCCGGCTGCCATTTCTTCTTTTACAGTCTCATTATCACTGATGTCATTCATATTCTCACCAGTTTTTATTATACTCGATTTAAGCATCAAAAAAGACGGAACATTGTTCCGCCTTCAGAGGTCTTTGCTTACTTAACGTTAGCGAAGTACTTGATTGTACGAACCATCTGAGAAGTGTAGGAGTTCTCGTTATCATACCAAGAAACTGTCTGTACTTCGAATGTGTCGTCATCAATCTTGTTGACCATTGTCTGTGTAGAATCAAAGATGGAACCATGTGTCTCATCGATGATATCAGAAGAAACGATCTCTTCTTCATTGTATGCAAAGGAATCAGATTCAGCAGCCTTCATAGCAGCGTTGACAGCATCCTTTGTAACATCCTTGCCCTTAACAACAGAGAACAGCAGTGTTGTAGAACCTGTAGCAACAGGAACACGCTGTGCAGCACCGATCAGTTTGCCCTTGAGTTCAGGAAGAACAAGTCCGATAGCCTTAGCAGCTCCGGAAGAAGCTGGAACGATGTTCTGAGCGCCTGCTCTAGAACGACGCAGGTTGCCCTTTCTCTGAGGACCATCAAGAATCATCTGGTCGCCTGTGTATGCATGTACTGTGCACATGATACCAGAAACGATCTGGAACTTGTCATTCAGAGTCTTAGCCATAGGAGCTAAGCAGTTTGTTGTGCATGAAGCAGCAGAGATAATCTTATCTTCTGGCTTCAGTGTCTTCTCGTTTACGCTGTAAACGATTGTAGGCAGATCGTCTCCTGCAGGAGCAGAGATAACAACCTTCTTAGCACCAGCTGTGATATGAGCCTCAGCCTTAGCCTTGGATGTGTAGAAGCCTGTGCACTCCAGAACTACATCAATGTCCAGCTTGCCCCAAGGCAGGTTAGCAGCATCCTTTTCCTTGTAAATAGTGATCTCGTGTCCGTCAACAGTGATAGTTCCCTTTTCATCGTTTGCGGAGATTTCATGATTCCACTTTCCGTGTGTTGTGTCGTGCTTCAGCAGATAAGCCAGCATGGATGGTGTTGTCAGATCGTTGATAGCAACGACATCGTAACCTTCCGATACGAACATCTGTCTGAATGCAAGACGGCCGATACGGCCAAATCCGTTAATAGCAACTCTTACATCTGTCATATTGTCTTCTAAAGACCTCCTTATGTTGCACGTAAATTATAAGTTTTATGGCCGTTATCGTCAATTGATTCACAACTTCTTTTCCTTTTCTTTCATGCATTTTTCAGATACCGGATGTATTTCATCAGGTATCACTCACTTTGCGTTATAATCATGCATAGTACATTCGATTCATTTCTGAATTTCACCGAAAATCTGTATAATAGAATCGGATTCTGGAGGTGCTATGACCAAAAAAATTTGTGACTTCTGTCTGAGTGAGAGCAAGTTCCGCAACCGTGTGGAACAGCTGCCGGATGGACACTATATATGCAAGAACTGCCGTGACATTATCGAGGAGCATGATCTTCCTGTTCGCTTTGACCTGTTCCAGCAGTTAGTAACAGCACAGTCTGATATGACTGATACAGTAATGGACTCCTATCTGGAGAACCACAGTGCCGATGATACAATTGCCAAGTTTTATCCTCTTCCTTCCGTTGTACTGCATGAAGGAGAGCACTGTCTCAATCAGGTAGAAGCAGCCCTGACTGTTAATACCTCAGATATTCCATCCGCCTACGCTGTACGCAATCTCATGGAGATCAACCGTACGACCATTCACAACATTCCTGATGCCAAGGATAAAGACAGAACAAAGATAACAGGTACACTTTATGAAACTGAAGCGGCTGTGTACTTTATGTCAGAACATATTGTCAACTGCCACCGTCTTGGCTACCTGAAAAGAAACACGGCGGATATGACACATGTCAATGTTGTAACCCCGACCAGAACCTTTACTTATTCAATTGAGCACGCAGATCTGTTCTTCTTCAGAGAACGTTTCTTCCAGAAGGTCAACGCCGTCAAGCAGCATAAACAGAAGCATCTGATCTATATTCAGAACAATGACGATGTCCGTATTACACCAGGCATCTACGATATTCCCAAGAGCTTCAGACCTGGCGTATACAAGGTAACTGCTGTTACCGATGCCGGTCTTCATATCCGTGATTCTCACGGCAGAGTCAGAGACTACTATGAGACTGAAGAGACTATCGCTCTTGATTCCGGTACGCTGGAGTGCACAGGTGAATACGAACTCACATGGGTTGGTGAAGACCATAAATAATTTCATTCAAAAAGCCATCTGCAGAATGGCTTTTTTCATGTTCTTTTATAGATACACTTTTCATTGCGATAAGTCTCCAGTACCTTTATACCGCACAGCTTCATAGGGTCGCATTTCATAGGATCTTCGCTTAAAACAATAAAGTCAGCATTCTTTCCAGATTCTATGCTTCCCTTTCTTTCCGCTTCTCCATATTGGGCTGCCGCATTGACCGTCACAGCCTTCAAAGCTTCCTTAACAGGAATTCTCTCTTCTTTTCCAAGCAATACTCCATTCTTTGTCATACGGTTTACTGCACACCACACCGTCCGCATCATGTCCGGTTCCACTACCGGTGTATCCTGATGGAAGGTAAATGGTATGCCAAGTGCAAGAGCGCTGCCGGCTGGGGAGATCTTCTGTGCTCTTTCAGGTCCGAAATTCTGTATATGCACATCTCCCCAGTAATAGCAGTGTGCAATAAAGAAGGATGGAATGATCCCGTACTGTTTTACTCTTGGCAGCTGATCCACAGCCAGCAGCTGTCCGTGTACCAGTACCGGATGAATCTCTCTCAGCTGTTCTTCTGAGGCAGCTCTGACGGCACATGTCAAAAGCTGTTCCGCAGCTCTGTCGCCATTGCAGTGTGCAAGTATCTGACGATGATTCTTCACAGCAGTGTGCACAGCAGCTGTCACTTCCGCGTCGCTCATAGAAGACACACCATATTCATTATCCGAACCTGAATACGGTGTCTTCATCCATGCCGTACGGCCCTGTGGAGAGCCATCCAGGATCATTTTATAACCGCCAAGTTTAAAGTTATTCCTGTACTTTCCGTCGCATTCAGGAAACTCCTGATAGAAGAGCTCTGCATCCTGTATCTGCGGATATCCAACCGTATCCAGGAACAGTACCCTGTTATCCAGCAGCATCCTGTACATCGGTATCATCTGCTTAACCATCATACCTTCCTGTATCGTTGTAATTCCATACGAGGCATACGCATGCATAGCATTCTCATAGGCAAGCGTCATCTCCTTTGGCGAAGACATAGGCACCTTCTTAATGGCTTCAACATAATCATTCTCTTCAAGGTATCCATCACTGTCTTTTCCCTGCATGCCTGTTGCTTTCAGTGCAGCCGAACTGAATACGCCAAAATGTCCGGACTGATGCTGAAGAACAATGCACATATTAGGGAATGCTTCATCCAGCATCTTTCCTGAAGGATGTTTCTTCTCCTGCAGAGAATTATGATCATAGCCATTTGCCTGCATCCAATCGCCAGCGCCAAGCTGTTTCTTATCCGCAAATGCCTTCAATCGCCTCATGATATCTTCAAAGGAAACAGTGCCTGCCAATGATACCTGCATAAATGTACCCGCATAGGAGGAAAGATGGCTGTGTGCATCTATGAAGGCAGGCATCACTGTCTGTCCCTTCAGATCGATTCTTTCTGCATCTGGATACTTTTCTTTCATATCCTGATTCTTCCCAATTTCCAGAAAGACACCATTTTCCATCACAAATGCTTCAGCCTTCATCTGTCTTTCATTCATTGTGATGATATTCCCATTCCAGCAGACTGTCTTCATAAAGATATTCCATCCTTTCTGTTTCATATCATCATATATCGAAAAAAGATCCCATCACAGCAGTACTTCCTGCTCTGGCGGGATCTATATTCATGAATTATCTAAAGTAGTCTACAGCACCTTTGAAGATAGCTTCCTGCAGGTGTCTGTCAGGAATATTTCTGTACAGATTCTCACCAGATCTTTCAGAATGTCCCATCTTTCCAAATATTCTTCCATCCGGAGAAGTGATTCCCTCAACTGCTTCATAGGAGTTATTTGGATTATAGCGGATATCCGAAGTAGGATTGCCATCCAGATCTACATACTGTGCAGCAATCTGGCCATTATCAATCATCTGTTTCATCACTTCTTCATCTGCTACGAATCTTCCTTCACCATGTGATACTGCAACATCGAACACCTCACCAGTATGCGCATACTGCAGCCATGGAGACTTTGTAGATGAAATCCTTGTCTTCACCAGCATTGACTGATGTCTGCCAATCGTATTGAAAGTCAGAGTTGGAGAATTCGCATCTGTATCCTGGATCTTTCCGAATGGTACAAGGCCAAGCTTGATCAGTGCCTGGAATCCATTGCATATACCGCACATCAGTCCTTCTCTGTTATCAAGAAGATCCTCAACTGCATTCTTTACAAGCGGATTGCGGAAGAAGGAAGTAATGAACTTACCAGAGCCATCCGGTTCATCTCCTCCGGAGAAACCGCCAGGAATTGCAATAATCTGGGACTTGCTGATCTTCTCAGCAAAGGAAGAAGCACTTTCCTCAATTGCCTTTGAAGAGAGGTTCCTTATCACAAATATCTCAGCCTCAGCACCAGCCTTTTCAAAGGCACGTGCTGTGTCCCATTCACAGTTTGTTCCAGGGAACACAGGGATCAGTACATGCGGCTTTTCACATGTATAGGAAGCGTGCATCGGCTTTGTTTCACCATAGGTGATCGTATCGATCTTCTCAGCAGGATTGATGCCTGTATACGGGAAGACTGGCTGCAGCTTATCTTCATAGACTTTCTGCAATGATTCAAGATCCATAGATCCCTCTGCACTTCTCAGTACATATCCTTCACACGTCTTCCCAAGAAGCAGTGCATCTTCAAGCTTTTCTTCTGTTTCCAGCATAAATGCACCATAGCACTTCTCAAACAGAGAATCTGTATCAATGTTATCTTCCAGTTCAAAGCCAATATGATTGCCAAGTGCACACTTCAGTATGCCTTCAGCCATGCCGCCGTTCTCCAGTGTCCAAGCAGACAGCACCTTGTTATCCTTGATCAGCTGTTCGACATGATCAAATGTTTCTCTGACAGATTTGAAATCCGGCAGTCCATTCTCATCATAGGAAGGCTTCAGAACATACACATAATGTCCCGCACCTTTCCACTCATCTGACAGTACATGATCCGCCTTCGCTGTTGATACAGCAAATGCGATCAGGGTAGGCGGTACATCAATATCCTCAAAGGTTCCGGACATAGAATCCTTCCCGCCGATTGCTGCAATCTGCAGTTCAGTCTGTGCCTTCAGAGCTCCAAGCAGTGCACCGAAAGGAAGACCCCATCTCTTTGGATCTGTACGCATATGACCAAAGTATTCCTGGAAGGACATCCATGCATGATGTGCACTTCCGCCTGCCGCAACAATCTTAGCCACTGCAGATATAACAGATTCCATCGCACCTCTGTATGGAGAATCGCTCATCTCATATGGGTCAAAACCATAGGACATGATAGAAGAAGTATCTGCTTCACCATTCAGCACAGGAATTCTCGCAGCCATTGTCTGTGCAGGTGTCAGCTGATACTTTCCGCCAAACGGCATCAGAATCGTTCCTGCACCGATAGTGGAATCGAATCTTTCAGAGAGTCCCTTCTGTGAAGCAATATTCAGATCTCCAGCAAGATCCTTCATTCTTTCTGTAAATGGAAGACTGCTCTTAACTGCTTCCTTTTTCTTTTCTTCTGGAATAACAACATCTGTATATCTCTTTGCACCATTGGAATTCAGGAATTCTCTGGAAACATTGACAATATCTCTGCCATTCAGTGTCAGGACCATTCTTGGCTCCTCAGTGACCACCGCAACAACAGAAGACTCCAGATTTTCCTCATCTGCTAAAGCACGGAATGTGTCAACATTCTCCTTTGCTACAACAACCGCCATTCTTTCCTGTGATTCAGAGATTGCCAGTTCTGTACCATCCAATCCCTCATATTTCTTAGGTACCTTGTTCAGATCAATCTTCAGTCCATCTGCCAGTTCACCGATAGCGACAGATACACCGCCAGCCCCAAAGTCATTGCATCTCTTAATCAGTACAGATGCCTTCGGATTTCTGAACAGTCTCTGCAGCTTTCTTTCCTCAGGTGCATTGCCCTTCTGAACTTCTGCACCATCCTTGGCAAGTGAATCAACATTATGGGACTTGGAAGAGCCCGTAGCTCCACCGCATCCATCTCTTCCTGTACGTCCGCCCAGCAGGATGACAATATCGCCAGGTTCCGGCTCCGTGCGTACAACATTATCAGCAGGAGCAGCCGCAATGACTCCGCCCACTTCCATTCTCTTAGCAACATAGCCAGGATGATAGATTTCCTTCACAAGACCTGTAGAAAGACCAATCTGGTTTCCGTAGGAACTGTATCCATTTGCTGCTCTGACAGTAATCTCTCTCTGCGGCAGCTTTCCCTTCAGTGTATCTTCAACAGGTGTCAGCGGATCAGCAGCACCTGTGACACGCATTGCCTGATATACATAGCTTCTTCCAGAGAGCGGATCACGGATAGCACCGCCAAGACATGTAGCAGCACCGCCGAATGGTTCAATCTCAGTAGGATGGTTGTGTGTTTCATTCTTGAACATCAGAAGCCAATCCTGATCTTCACCGCTGACATTTACCTTGATCTTAACAGAGCAGGCATTAATCTCTTCCGACTCATCGAGGTCCTTCAGCTGTCCTCTCTTCTTCAGAACTCTTGCACCGATCGTACCAAGATCCATTAGAGTCAATGGCTTCGGGGTTCTTCCTGCATATGCTTCATCACGCATGGAAAGATACTCTTCATACATATCCTTGATATATGGAGATTCAATTCTGACATTATTGATGATCGTATTGAATGTTGTATGGCGGCAGTGATCAGACCAGTATGTGTCAATGACCTTAATCTCTGTAATTGTCGGATCTCTCTTTTCTTCATCTCTGAAGTATTCCTGCAGAAACTTAATATCATTCAGATCCATGGCAAGACCATTGTCTTCCAGGAACTCCTTCAGGGCTGCTTCATCATATGCATCAAAGCCTGTTAATACCGCAGGCAGTGCAGGTTCTTCATAGTTCTGATGAATTGTCTGCGGTTTCTCCAAGGATGCTTCTCTTGCTTCAACAGGGTTGATCAGTGTTTCCTTGATAAGTTCCTTCTGTGCATCGCTCAGCTTTCCCTGAATGTAATACAGCTTTGCTGTACGTACTTCAGGCTTCTGCTTCATTGTTGCAAGCTGTATGCACTGTGCGCATGAATCTGCTCTCTGGTCGAACTGTCCAGGCAGATATTCTACTGCCAGTACGTATTCATCATCCTTTGGTTCCGGTGCATTTTCCTCGTGGAAAAGATCGACCGGAGGTTCAGAGAGTATTGTATATCTCACATTGCGGTAATCTTCCTCGTCGATATTCTCAAGATCATATCTCTTCAGTATTCTGACATTCTTCACATCATCACTCAGAAGCGTTGTGCGAAGGTCTCTGCATACATTGTCTGCTTCTACTGTAAATGGTTTCTTCTTCTCAACAAAGCAACGGTAAACTGTCATCAATCTCTCCTTATCTTCTTCCGATATCTGTACGGTAATGCATATGTTCAAAGCCTACTTTTTCTACTGCTTCATAGCACTTCTTCAAAGCAGCGTCGAGATTGTCTCCAACAGCTTCAATGCCAAGCACACGTCCGCCGTTTGTATAGTACTTTCCGTTCTCTTTCTTTGTGCCGGCATGATAGACTGTCACACCTTCACACTGTCCATGTTCATCAAGACCATGGATTTCAAATCCCTTTTCATACTTTACTGGATATCCACCTGAAGTTTCTACTACGCAGGCACATGCTTCACCGCTCCATTCAATATCCGTGCTTTCAAGATTTCCGTCATGACATGCACGCATGATTGTCAGCAGATCGCTTCTCAGCAATGGAAGCACAACCTGTGTTTCCGGATCGCCAAAGCGGCAGTTATATTCAACAACCTTCGGTCCTTCTCCTGTCAGCATCAATCCGAAGTAAAGACATCCTTTAAATGTCCTGCCTTCTTTATTCATAGCATTGATGGTAGGAAGAAAGATCTTCTCCATGCATTCATCTGCAATCTCTTTTGTATAGTAAGGAGAAGGAGCAATAGTTCCCATTCCGCCTGTATTCAGTCCCTGATCATAGTCATCAGCACGCTTATGATCCATAGAGGAAACCATCGGGCGTACTGTCTTCCCATCTGTGAATGCCAGTACGGAAACTTCCGGTCCGCTCATGAATTCTTCAACAACGACCTTATTGCCCGCCTTGCCGAAGACACGGTCAATCATCAGTTCTCTGACGGCCGCCTTAGCACCATCAAGAGATTCAACGATCAGAACACCTTTGCCTAATGCAAGCCCATCAGCCTTGAGAACAATTGGGAACTGGTTCTTCTTTTCAATATATTTAAGAACATCTTTCGGTTCCTCAAAGATCTCATAGGCTGCGGTAGGAATGCCATACTTCTTCATCAATCCCTTTGAAAATGCCTTGGAAGCTTCAATCACTGCAGCATTCGCCTTCGGACCAAAACATGGGATGCCCTTTTTCTCCATATCATCAACCATGCCGAGGGCTAATGGATCATCCGGCGTAACAACGCAGAAGTCTATATTCTTCTCCACTGCGAAGTTCACCATAGCCTCAACATCTGTTGCTTTGATATCCACACACTCAGCATCATCGGATATTCCTCCGTTGCCAGGTGCACAGTAGATCTTTTCAATATCCTGATTTTCCTTCAGTTTGCGGATGACGGCATGTTCGCGCCCTCCGGATCCTACAACAAGCAGTTTCATGATCTTCTCCCCTTTCAATCAATGATGGAACAGACGTACACCATTGAATACCATAGTGATACCGTATTTATTGCAGACATCGATAACATTGTCGTCACGGATAGAACCGCCCGGTTCAGCAATGTAGTCAACACCTGACTTGTGTGCTCTTTCGATATTATCTCCGAATGGGAAGAAAGCATCAGATCCAAGAGAAACTCCCTTCTCCTTTGACAGCCATTCGATCTTTTCTTCCTTTGTCAGCACTTCAGGCTTTGTATCGAAGAAGTTCTCCCATACACCATCTCGCAGTACATCTTCATATTCATCAGAAATATAGACATCGATCGTATTATCACGATCCGGTCTTCTGATATCCTTCTTGAAAGGGAGATTCAATACCTTAGGATTGTGACGCATCCACCAGCTGTCAGCTTTGCTGCCGGCAAGACGCACACAGTGAACACGTGACTGCTGCCCTGCGCCTACACCGATGACCTGACCATCTTTCGCAAAAGCAACGCTGTTGGACTGTGTATACTTCAGTGCTATCGTAGCAATCATCAGATCATTGACTGCATTCTCAGGCAATTCCTTATTCTCTGTCACAATATTAGTGAACAGCGTGCTGTCGATCTTTACATCATTTCTCTTCTGTTCAAAGGTAACGCCATATACCTGCTTATGCTCAACAGGTTCCGGTGTGTAGGAAGGATCGATTTCAACGACGTTGTATCTGCCCTTCTTCTTTGTCTTCAGTATTGCAAGTGCTTCCTCTGTATAGCCCGGTGCAATAACGCCGTCAGATACTTCCTTCTTCAGATAGTTCGCCGTATCAGCATCGCATATATCGGAAAGTGCAGCCCAGTCCCCATAGGAAGACATTCTGTCTGCGCCTCTTGCACGGATATAAGCACATGCAATCGGTGAAAGTTCATCGGGATTCTCAACAAAGTAGATCTTTTTATCTGTTTCGCTTAATGGAAGCCCGATTGCTGCTCCTGCCGGAGAAACATGCTTGAATGATGCGGCGCTTGCCTTTCCTGTAGCTTCCTTCAGTTCCTTGACCAGCTGCCAGCTGTTCAAAGCATCCAGAAAATTGATATATCCAGGATTGCCGTTCAGTACCTTGACCGGCAGTTCTCCCTTCTCCATATAGATACGAGAAGGCTTCTGATTCGGGTTGCATCCATACTTCAGTTCAAGTTCCTTTGCCATGTTTTCTCCATCCTTTCTCAGTGATTCTTATTGAATATCTTAGAATTGAATTCCCCTGTTTCAACAGTGATCTGTCTTGTAAACAGAGAGACCTTGTTATCTGCATTCAGTGATTCCCAGAGATGTTCTGACCAGTCATCAAAGCACTCATGAACCAGTTCAAACTTCATTGGTTCACCTTCGAAGGAAGGCAGCGGATCTCCATTGCCTGCATAAGTAGAGATCATATGACCGTATCCAGGTTCTTCTTCTGTATAGTCGAAGAACTGACGGTTGACGCTTTCTGCATTTCCCTGTGCGCTCTTCAATATCGACATTGTATAATCAGCACCCTTGACTGCTGCTGAGATACGAGGCGTATAGTTAGGTCCATCCGGTTCAAATGTTCTTGTACGCAGTGCTTCTTCAAATGACTTGCCATCCTTCATGAAATCATAGATTGTGTCAGTCTGATCGCCGTTTGTAACAATGGTTGTATCTCCCAGCACCTTGACTGGTGCATAGATGATCAGTGATGGATCTTCCATCTTGGAAGGATCGAATGCCTGTGTGCGAATGCCGTTTCCCTCTTCCACGAAGACTCTGTTTCTTGAGTTGGCAGAGCGTCCCATGATCCAGTAGGCAACTCTCAGTTTTCTTCCGCATGGAGTTCTCCCAATCGCAATACCTCTTCCGGGATAGCTGTTAGACTGCAGATATTCATTCAGATTCACTGTATTCATTTCTTCTCCTCCATCTCCTGACACATTTCTTCACATGCCTGCGGAAGCAGTATCCATTCCGCCTGTTCCATGACTCTCTTCTGCAGGATTTCAGGTGTATCGCCCTCCTGTACATAGACAGCCTTCTGTTTCAATATTCTTCCGCCGTCCGGTATCTCATTAACGATATGAACTGTAGCACCTGTAACCTTAACGCCTCTCTTTAAAGCTTCTTCATGTACCCTCAGGCCATAGTATCCTTTCCCGCAGAAGGAAGGAATCAGAGAAGGATGAATATTGATGATGCGGTCTCTGTATGCCTCAATAACATTCTGCCCAAGGATGCTCAGGTATCCTGCCAGTACAACCATATCTATATGATGCTCATGCAGTGTATGCACAATTGCATCATCGAAGTCTGACTGACTTCCATACTCTTTTCTTTTAATCACTGCAGTTTCAATGCCTGCCTGCTGTGCTCTTTCCAGCGCATAGGCCTTATCATTGGAAGCTATCACCAGACTGATATTCCCGTGCGGGATCTGTCCATTCTTCTCAGCATTGATCAATGCCTGCAGATTGGTTCCGCCGCCTGATACCATCACTGCAATACGGATCATTCGTCGAACACGACCGTATGGCCGCCCTCTTTCATTTCTCCGATAACAGATGCCTCAACACCATCCTTCTTCAGTATTTCAATTGCCTTATCTGCCTGGGAAGGATCTACGATCATCGCCATGCCAATACCCATGTTATAAGTGTTGTACATATCATGATCGCTGATGCTTCCCTTCTTCTGCAGAAGATTGAAGATTGGAAGAACGTTCCATGTGCCTGTATGAATATTGGCATCCAGATTTTCTCCATATGCACGAGGCAGATTCTCGTAGAAGCCTCCGCCTGTAATATGTGCAATGGACTTTACCTCAGCATGTTCCATTACATCCAGCACTGGCTTCACATACAGCTTCGTCGGTGTCAGCAGTGCTTCGCCAAGCGTCTCACCAAGCTCTTCCTTATAAGAGTCCAGTACGCCCGGTTTTTCTACATCAAATACTTTTCTGACTAATGAGAAGCCATTGGAATGCACACCGGAGGAAGCCATTCCAATAATGACATCTCCCGCCTTTGCATTCTTAGGATCCAGGATCTTCTTCTCATCAACAATACCGACCGTGAAACCTGCAATATCATAATCATCCTCAGCCATCATTCCTGGATGTTCCGCAGTCTCACCGCCCACCAGTGCACATCCGGATTCAACGCATCCATCCGCAACACCCTTCACAATCGCCGCAATCTTCTCAGGTTTATTCTTGCCACAGGCAATATAGTCAAGGAAGAACAGAGGCTTCGCACCTGCACAGACAACGTCATTGACGCACATTGCTACACAGTCGATGCCGATTGTGTCATGCTTATCCATCAGCATAGCAATCTTCAGTTTAGTACCGACACCATCTGTACCAGAGATCAGTACCGGCTTTTCCATACCTGCAGTCTCTGGCGCAAACAATCCTCCGAAACCGCCGATTCCTCCAAGGACACCAGGAATCGATGTACGCTTTACATCCTTTTTAATCAATTCGACAGATTCATAACCCGCCGTTACATCAACACCCGCATTTCTGTACGCATCACTATAACTCTTCGCCATCTTCTGTCCTCCTGGCTCCTTTATACTCTTCCTCTTCGCCGCCTATCTTCATTTCAAACTTATCCTTGCCGCCCTCTTCAGGAACAGCAGCAGGATATTCTCCTGTAAAGCATCCGCAGCAGAAGTCGCAGTTCGCATCCGCTGCCATCTTCTTAACACCGTCAACGCTCAGATAGCCCAATGAATCTGCGCCGATCTTCTCCCTGATCTCATCCAAAGTCATCTGACACGCAATCAAATGTTCCTTGGAATCAATATCTGTTCCGTAATAGCAAGGTGAAACAAACGGAGGAGCACTGACTCTGACATGCACTTCCGTAGCTCCTGCTTCACGCAGCAGCTTTACGATTCTTGCACTGGTCGTACCTCTGACAATTGAATCATCAACCATGATGACTTTCTTTCCCTTGATCACTGAAGGGATAACATTCAGCTTCATTCTGACGCTGTTCTCTCTCTGATCCTGCGTAGGCTGAATGAATGTTCTGGCAATATATCTGTTCTTAACAAATCCCATGGAATAAGGGATCTTGCTTTCCTCGGCATAGCCAAGTGCCGCATCCAATCCTGAATCCGGTACGCCGATGACAACATCCGCATCTACTGGATGTTCCTTGGCCAGAATTCTTCCAGCATTTCTTCTTGCCATATGCACAGACATGCCTTCCATCGTGGAATCACTTCTGGCAAAGTACACAAACTCAAATACACAGAGGTGTGCTTTTTTTCTGCAGTGTGTACGAATGGAATGGATTCCCTTTCTGTCCACTACTACAATTTCTCCAGGTTCTACATCTCTGACAAACTCTGCACCCAGAGCATCCAATGCACATGTCTCTGATGCAAATACCGTCTGTCCTTCCTTCATTCTTCCCATAACCAGCGGTCTGAAGCCTACCGGATCACGCATAGCAATCAATTTCTCCGGTGACATAATCACACAGGAATATGCCCCTTCCAGCTGATTCATTGCCTTATCTACAGCCGATTCAATAGAAGCAGCTGTCAGTCTCTCTCGTGTAATAACATAGGATATAATCTCGGAATCATTTGTTGTATGGAAGATAGCTCCCGTAAATTCCAACTGTCTTCTCAGTTCAGAAGCATTCGTCAGATTTCCATTGTGTGCAATCGCCAGCTGTCCTTTAATATGTCTGACAACAAGAGGCTGTGCATTGGTCTGGTTGACCGTACCGAAAGTGGAATATCTTGTATGACCGATTGCTATCTGCCCTCTGCCAAGTTTCTCAAGTTCCTGCTTTGTAAATACATCTCTGACAAGTCCCACATTTTTATGGCATGTAATAACACCGCGGTCATTTACCGCAATACCGCAGCTTTCCTGTCCGCGGTGCTGCAGTGCAAAAAGTCCGTAATACGCAGCCCCTGCTACATCAGACTTTCCTTCTTTATCATAGATACCGAAAATCCCGCACTCCTCATGGATCATATTTTCCATGTTCTGTCTCCCTTCGACATATCCCTTTTCAAAGCTCGTTTACCTTGTTCTGAATATCTCTGTCCTTCTGCAGTACTGCTTCACTCTGCGCCTGACGGTCCTCACGGACCTTCGCGGCAAGCTTCTCATCAGAAAGAGCCAGTATTTCTGCAGCCAGATATGCCGCATTCTTTGCGCCGTCAATCGCAACAGTCGCTACCGGGACACCGCTTGGCATCATCACTGTTGCTAACAGTGCATCTGTTCCTTCAAGTACATTGCTTTTAAGAGGCACTCCAATTACTGGGAGAGTCGTATTAGCAGCGAGCACGCCTGCTAAAGCAGCCGCCATTCCCGCTCCGGCAATAATGACACCGAAACCTGCAGCCTCCGCATTGCGTGCAAACACGGAAGCCTGTTCCGGTGTACGATGAGCGGAATACACATGAAGTTCATAGGGAATATCGAATCCTTTCAGTACTCCGATGGCCTTTGCCATGACTGGAAAATCACTGTCGGATCCCATGATGATTGCTGCTTTTTTCATACTTCACTCTCCTTCTTTCAGATCTCAAAAAAGAAAAAAGCCTATGGCATGCATAGACTTCGTTTAGTTAGTGTGGTTCCTGCGGCTGCGTGCATGCAGAAAGCGGGTATCCTTATTGCTGTAGTCAATCATTGTTACATATGATGTAGCAACACAATTCGCCATAGCCATCCTCTCATTCCGCATAAGTTCGCACGTACGCTCTCGTAAGACACAACTATGTTAAGGGAAATTAGGCAAATTGTAAAGATTGCTAAAAGATTACTTTTCGACTATTTGATGAAACTGACTGAATAACTGATTCATTCTATAAAAATATCACTGTTTTTCTAAAAGAATCTCATCCAAAAGACAGTTTGAAACGTTTTCCTCGTTTTAACTCCTATAAAGGAAAGTGCAGTACAAGGAGCTTCATGCCTGCTGCGGTCAGTATCTTCATCTGCTTGTTCTGCTGCAGAAGATATCCCTGTCCGCCTGTCAGAGGCATGTTCTTATTTTCAATCAGAATAGAGCCTCTTCCCTTCACACCCGCTATAAAGCATACATCATCTTTACACTGTACCGGATATACATATCCAGCCCCGAGTGCCACAAGATAGCCCTTCATAATTGGATCATCAATAATCCTGTCTTCAACCTTTTCCTTAGGTTTAGCAGAAATATACTTTTCCAGTTCGCATATTTCTCCAGTGCGTATCTTGTCTGGAATATTCACGGTCTGGTGTGTAGTCAGCACAGCAAAGATTGTATCCTCATTGCAGCTGAATCCGCACAGTTTATTCGGTTCTCGATACCAGAATTCTCCAACCTTCAGATTCAAAGATCGGGGACTGCTGCCTCTGACCGCAATGCCAACCTCGCCCTGTATCACTGTATACAGTGCCGGATGGCGCAGTCTCTCCGGTGACATCTCTGTACCAGTTCCCATAGAAACGATCATAACTGTATATCCATTTCTCTCATATACAGCATTCTCAACAATCGTATGCGGCATTGGCTGGTTCTGTTCATACATCATATATACCTGTCCGGGAATTACTGCCATAGTTGGTCTCCTAATGTCATCAGTGTTTCAGTTATCAACATTATATCAATCTTTCCTGATATTTCTTTTCTTTCTTCGAATACGATTCATCTGTCTTTCAAAAGCACCGCTGTTCAGCAGTTCGGCAATAATGAGCTGTATATACAGAGGAACAGGGCAGTTCCTGAATGACTGGTTCTCCTGATATATCTGCATCAGTTTCTCCGGCAGGATCATATAACCTGTTCTGATAGAGGGAGAAACTGTTTCCGTAAAAGTATTCATATATAGAACATGTACAGGATCCAGAGAGCATAGTGATTCTTCTGCTTTCAGGGAAGGTGAGTATTCAGAAGCATAGTCATCTTCAATGATCCATGCGTTTCTTTCCTCAGCCCACTGAATGTATTCTCTTCTTTTCTTATTGTCTGTGCTCATGCCGGTTGGGAAGCTGCGGTATGGTGTTACATGCAGAACCGATGCAGGCGTCCTGTCCAATTCGCTCTTCAATATACCGTGATTGCCCAGTTTCAGTTCATCTACGCGGACACCTTCACTGCGATAGGATTCTCTTATCGAATGATAGGAAGGTGTCTCAATTCCATAGATTCTTGATCTTCCAAACATTGCCGCAATCACGGTATAGAAATATTCGCTGCCTGCTCCAATCAGTATATTGTCTGCACACACATGAATGTTCTGTGACCTGCCAAGGTATCGCACCAGTGCATCTCTCAGCACAATACTCCCTTTTTCTTCGCATGGATACAGTACCTTTTCTCCATATTCGCTTAATACTTTCCGGGCAGCCTTTTCAAATACGGAAGCCGGAAAAGTATTCTTCCGATCTTCATAGGCAACCGGATAATCCTTCACCTTCAATGCAGAGGGAGAAAAGAAATCCTCCTGCCGGTACGATACAAAATAGCCTGAACGCTCTTTGGAAGATAAATATCCCTCCTCTTCCAGCAGAGCATATGCATGCTCAACTGTTACCGGAGAATATCCACTTGTCAGTGTCAGGTTCCTTTTAGAAGGCAGTTTATCGCCATATACAAAATCACCTTCTGTAATTTTTCTGCGCATTTCTTCATAGAGAAGAAGATACGCCGGTCCCTTTTCTTTTTTCATCTGGTACCATCATTATATACAAAACAGCGGCATTCAGATGACCAGTATTATTATCTGCTGCTTCTCTTTTTCTCATCAGAATACAGTGAAGCAGATATCGCTGCAATGTTTCCCTCTCCGGCGCTCTTTATAAACTGATACGGAAGTCCTGTTATATCTCCTGCCGCATACAGTCCAGGGATATTAGTGCTCATATCTCTTCCCGTCTTTACAGCATTCTTTTCAATCTGCAGCCCAGGTACGAGCTGATCAGGGAACTGTGCCTCTCTCAGTATAAACACGCAGTCAGTATCACGTGCCTGCTTATCAGTAACAAGCTGCTGCACTTTATTATCACCGGTAATTTCCAGCGGCTTTTCATAAACAGTATGAATATTCTCATGTACGAAAACAGGTTCTTCCTTATATAAAGGAATGTACTCTACTGAATTGCATACTTCGCCAAGAAACTCAGCCTCCTTTTCTTCTTCTTTAGAAGAAGAAACAACTGTGACATTCCTGCCTTTATATAATGGTGCATCGCATGTTGCACAGTATGACACTCCGCGTCCAAGGAACTTTTCCTCGCCAGGGTAAGGACTTCCTGCAGTCACGCCTGCCGCAAGAATCACTGCAGCTGCTTCGCTCATTTCTCCATCAGAAAGCTGCAGAGCAAAATAATCTCCCATTGCATAGACTGCTGTCACTCTGACCTCTTCGATTTCAATCTGTTCATCCTTCATCTGCTTTAAAAAAGCAGATGCCATTTCTTTTCCCGTGACTTTGGAAAGGCCAAGATAGTTTGTAATAGGATGATCAATTGCCTGCATCTTCGGTGAAAGTGCAGAAGTGCCATACAGGACAAAATTCTGGTTTCTGTTCTTCGCTGTCAGAGCAGCTTCCAGTCCTGCCGGACCTGTACCGATAATTGCAATATCATAACGTGCCATAGAAAAACCTCTTTCTCTTATCTAAGTGTATATTTTTCGTGAATTGAATCAAGCAATCTGCCGCTTTCTTTCTGTGATAGAATTACCGCATATAAAAATAGAGGTGTGTTTATGCATATTACTGTGCCGAAGAACTACGATCCAGTCTTGGACGTCCGTACAACCCAGGATGCCATCAAGTATATCCGTGATACATTTCAGAGAGAATTCGGAAAGCAGCTCCGTCTCTCCCGTATCAGTGCGCCATTATTTCTGCCAAAGAAATCAGGTCTGAATGACAACCTAAATGGTTTTGAAAGACCAGTGGCCTTTGATATGCAGGAAATGCCTGGAGAAACAATTGAAGTTGTTCACTCACTTGCCAAGTGGAAGAGATATGCATTGAAGAAATATGACTTTCACCAGCATGAAGGTCTCTATACCAACATGAACGCTATCAGAAGAGATGAAATACTCGATAATCTGCACTCTGTCTATGTTGACCAGTGGGACTGGGAAAAAGTCATTTCCAAGGATGAGCGCACTAAGGAAACTCTGGAGACAACCGTTCGTGAGATCTTCAAAGTCATTAAGCACATGGAACATGAAGTCTGGTACAAGTATCCGGAAGCAGTATGCCATCTGGCTGATGATGTCTTCTTTATCACTTCGCAGGAGCTGGAGAATCTTTATCCCGACAGGACCCCGAAGGAAAGAGAAGATGCCATCGTCAAGGATAAAAAGTGTGTATTTATAGAACAGATTGGAAAACCATTGAAGATCAGCGGAAAGCCGCACGATGGCAGAGCACCTGACTATGATGACTGGGATCTGAATGGCGACCTGCTGTTCTGGCTTCCTTCCCTGCAGATAGCTTTGGAGATATCCTCCATGGGCATTCGTGTAGATGAAAACAGTATTGTATCGCAGTGCAAAGCAGCTCGATGTGAAGGAAGACTTTCTCTTCCATATCATCAGATGATCCTGAACGGGCAGCTTCCATATACAATCGGCGGCGGTATCGGTCAGAGCAGACTGTGCATGCTGCTGCTGAATAAAGCTCACATTGGCGAAGTACAGGCTTCTGTATGGCCTCAGGAGATGATAGACACATGTGCAAAACACAAGATGTATCTCCTGTAATTAAGATTGTTGACGGTACAGAACGTATCGATGAAATCAAGCCCCTCATTCTTCAATACTATAAAGCACTGAACAGAGATCTTTCCTTTCAGAATATTGACGAAGAAATGAAGAATCCTGCTGTAAAATACACTGCCCCTAATGGCAGAATACTTGCTGCTGTCACTCCAGATAACAAAGTCATTGGATGCGTTGCATATCATAAGCTGACAGATACGCGCTGTGAAATGAAGCGGCTTTATGTTCTTCCTGAAGAAAGAGAATATCATGCCGGGGGACATCTGATTGAAGAAATCATCCGTCTGGCTTCACTGGATGGATATCAGGATATGGTGCTGGATACGATACAGCCCCTTCAGGCTGCTATCCATCTGTATCACAAGCATGGTTTCAAGGACTGTGCTCCCTACTATCACAATCCCATGTCTGATGTTATTTATATGTGCAAGGATCTTACTGAGAAGGCATAAGCCTTCTTTTTTCATACATGCATAAAATAAAAGCGGCTCCTGCAGGGGAACAGGAACCGCTAAGGAAAGGGAAATCATTTAGGATTCACAGTTAACGGATATCAATGTACTTGGTATCTTCGATCTCTTTTGCCTTTTCACTAGGCACTTCGATCTTCAAGACACCATTTTCCATTGTCGCATGCACATCGGAATCCTTGACCTGTGTGCCTACGTAGAATGTCCTTGAGCAGCTGCCGGAGAATCTCTCCTGACGGATAACATTTCCGTCCTTATCTTTTTCATCCTTGCTGGAATTTGTAGCAGCTTCAATGCTCAGATTGCCATCCTTCAGACTGATCTTGACATCTTCCTTCTTGATTCCAGGAAGATTCATCTCCATGACATACTTGCCATCTTTTTCGTGAACATCAGTACGCATCAGAGGTGCTCTTCCAAAAGTCGGTACACCGAATACGTCATCAAATAATTCACAGTCTTCATCTTTCATGCTTGGAAATAAGTTCATCATGATCGTCATCTCCTTTTTTACTCTTACAGAATCTCAATGAACTTCTTTGTATCTTCTTCCTTCTTCTGTTCTGTCGGGAAGTCGATATGCAGAATACCATCCGCGAACTCTGCATGTATATCAGAGTCCTTGATAGCATCGCCTACATAGAATGTTCTGGACATTGTGCCATTGTAGATTTCCTGATGCAGGATCTTACCGGCATCTTCTTTATTCTCCGGATCTGCATTCTTTTCGGCTTTTATCGTCAAATTTCCGTTATATAGGGAAATCTTGACTTCGTTTTTCTTATATCCCGGTACTTCTATGTCAAGGACGTACTTGCCGTCCTTTTCATGGACATCGGTCCTCATAACCGGCTCACCGCCAAACATCGGTGCTCTGAACATGTCATCAAACATGTCGCTTAATACGTCGTGATTTCTTCCATCTGTGTATCTCATTTTCATTACCTCCCAAGGCCTTTTCACCTTGCACTATCAATATAGTCTTTCTTTTAGCACTGTCAAGTGCTAAGTGCTAATTTTTATTATAATTTTTTATGATTATAGTTTCAAACGCACACAAGTGCCTGTTTTAAGGCACTTGTGTGTTAGCACTCTTTGCTTTTATTTGCTCATTATTTAAATATCCGCCGATACAAATCTTCCCCATATCCGGTTTGGGAAGGTTTCCCCGGAATTATCCGGTATGTTCTTTCTCCGTTGGTCTTTCTTTCTGCCTCCAGACAGAAGGTATCTTTTCTGTCAGCGAAACCGCAGGCATATGTATAAAGATGTGTCACTGCAAATATATCCATGCCATTGTCCAGCAAAGCCTGCGTGATCTGTCTGAGCACCTCAGACCCTTCTCTTTCGTTGGTAGATGCAAAGGATTCATCAAACAGGATCAGGCTCTTTCCTTCTATCTCAGCAGCGATCATCTCCATTCTTGTCAGTTCTTCATCCAGTCTGCCACTCTTCATAGATGCATCTTCAATTCTTGCAAAGTGCGTATATATGCCACAATACGCAGGCATCTCATACTGCTCTGCCGGCACAAACATCCCACACTGTCCCATCGTCTGACACTGTCCAATACTCTTCAGGTAGGAAGACTTTCCACCCTGGCTCGCACCTGTTATCAAATACAGGTGTGCATTCTTTTCATCAAGACTGTTCCTAATAACATCATCACTCTTCCTCAGTACAAGACCGAGATCATAGAGATTCTCATAGCTTCTCTTCTCATTCTGTATATTTGGCATACAGTACGGCATCTGCAGATCTTCTATTTTTTTCTTTAGATTCAGACAGCCAACGTAGAAAGCTATCTCATTCTGCAGCATCTTAAAAAAACTCTCCAGCTGTTCTGCCGATTTTGCCAATGCATCGGCCGATTCATTGATTGCTCTGTCTCTTCTCACGCCTAAATCGCTGAAGCCAAGATCATCCCTGCTGTTCAATGTATAGGATGGTGCCAGCAGCCAGCGGAGCTTAAAGTTCTTCTCTTTTTTCAGCAGCTGATAGTCTATTCCCTGCACACTGTCTCCAAGTTCAGCGCTGATCAAATAGCCATCATTTTCTTTCAGCTCATCGAGATTTTCTCTAACTTCATCCAGATATTCTTCCGAGAGTTCTTCCTTCAATATTGTGAAGAAACGTCTGAATGCAGCAGAGTGAAATAGCGTCAGTGATCTATCTGCCATCTGTGACAGTTTGCTCAATGTATCGGTATATAGACGCAGCACGCTGACTGCATCGCTGAACGTATTAGAGATATACTCCGATGTCAGCCAGTTGATCATATGTCTCTTCTTCTCTGCCGTTTCATTCAGAAGAGAATAAATATCAAGTACAACATTCGGATGATTTATAGCATCCTGCAGGGCTGACTGTCTGTAACAAATGTCATCTTTTGTATGCTGCGGATGCACAAAAGCAGATTTGCATGCAAGCATAACTGTCTTATCATCATGTGCCATTTCATCAAGTACAGCATCCAGTCCCAGATCCTTCAGCTGCATTTCTGCATCATCGCCGATTTCTTCATCAATGACAAAATCCGTTTTTTTATTCATCAGATATGCATTCATCTGTGAAGCCTCCTGTTCAGCTGATCATAGGTAAGACCGTGTCTGCCAGCCAGCACTTCTGCATAGGCAAGACCATCTGCTTCTCTGCGTACCACCTTGTATGTACGTCTAGCAGGATCATCCTCCTTAACCATGCTGGTCATTCCTATAGTATCTTTTCCATGATGTGCTAATTCTTCCAGAAATGTTACGACTACTGCCATGCACTGTTTCTCACTGAATGCATCCATCATATAATTACTGAGCGTCATAGCATCCTGCAATGTTGCTGTAGAATATATCTCATTCACAATTATCAGACTGTTCTCTGTTGCTTTATTCAGTATTGCATGCATGCGAAGCAGATCATCCTGCAGTCTTCCATTTTCTCCCGAGGTATCTTCCTCTTTTCCAAAGTGCGTCAATATCATGTCTGGAAGATGCAGACATGCGCTGGTTCCTGGAACGCTGAGTCCTATGGAAGCTAAATAGTATATCTGCCCATACGCTCTTGCAAAAGTAGTCTTGCCGCCCTGATTAGGACCTGTTATTATGATCATTTTCTCTGGAGCATTCAGTTCAAAATCATTCGTTATGATCTTGTTTCCAAGTTTCTGTGCCAATGCAATATCAAAATCTCCGTAATCATACATTTTTTCCTTATCCATACACATCTTCGGATAGCAGAAGCTAAGCCCATCCTGCTTCATTGGTTTCGTCACTGTCAGCCAAGCAAAATAGAATGGCAGTTCCTTGGCAGTACGAAGCAGTTTTTTATCCGCAAAACTGTCATGCTCATTACAGAACTGCTTCAGATCATTAAAAGCATCTGGATACAATCCTGCCACCAGTTCCATGACTGCTTCCTCTATATGCTCTGCATGCGGTTTCTCTTCAAACTGTTTCTTATAATTCTTTGTACTTCCTCTGCTAAATCTTTCAAACAGTGAAACAATCCTTTCCGAATGATTTTTCTGGCCTTCGTATTTGCGCACTTTTACAGTGCCATTTCTTATCAGCATGCAGTATTTCACCTGATTCAGTTCATACCGTATTCTCTCAGTTTCGCTGCTCAGCTTCTTAAAAGAGTCTGTCTGTATATACGTTTCCAGATATGCCGCAAATTCCATCAGCCCTTTTGAATGTACAGTAATGCTGTTCACCTCGTCAGAAAAGATTTCTATCTCCCGGCAGTACTGTTCAGCTTCATGGAACAGTTTTCCGCATGTCACATAGCCATATGCATCATGATTGTCATTCCTAATCTTTACGCATCTCTCATTTGTTTCAATCAAAGTGTCACTGAACGTCTTATACAATGACAGTATCTGCTTATCCTCAAGGTCCTTCATGGTTTCCTGACGATAGACGATTGCATCTATGTCCTTCAATGCAGTATAAAAACAGCCAGCCAATGAACTGCAGTGTCTAAAATGAAGAATTCGATCAATTACCTGATCAAGATTCAAATCATTAAAAATATCAGGCACCTGCTCATTGGCAGCTGCTCTTTCCCTATCACTATTATGCAGATAAAGAATACTTTCATACATAGACTCTTCCTCCTGCGGCATATCCGTCCCAGAAGTCATCAGCCAAAAGGCGGTTTCGGCATTCATGCCGCGGGAGGCTTCATTCCCTGCTGTTTTCTACAGTTCAAATATACCACGCAGAACTATTGCATGCGCATTTCTTCAGTTTCTCATATTCAAAGAAGATAAAAGCACCTGATCCTCGCTGGAACCAGATGCCATTGGGAGCTTAACTGTTTATCATCTTATCTGCTGTACTTCTTTCTCATGAACAGCACAGCTGCTATCAATGCTGCAGACAGGAATAGAATGCCTGATGAATAAGGCATTGCAGTGTCTGCTGTATTGACGGACGGTCCTACCTTCTTTGAGCTGGAGCCTGATCCTGTAGTCTTGTCAGCGTGATGAATGACAAGAATATAGTCAGAAAACTGATTTGTATCAAAGCTGACTGATGAATCTGCTGCATTGACCGTTGCCGGAATCTCGGTATATGTACCTTCATGGTTTCTCACGACTGTACATGTATCGCCTGCTGCCAATGCAGTACTGTTCACATTCAGTGTAATAGTAACCGGCTCGTCAAGCTCTGTCAGAGATGTATCCCAGGTTGATGAAGCAGTCCCTTTGTTCACAAACTGTGTCAGTGAAAGGTCAGCATATATTTCTTCTGTATTGCCGGTGGATGTCAATTTGCTCAGCTTCTGTGTTTCTTCTGCTGTTGGTGTAAATGTGTTTACATCCAGTTTAACATTGCCGGAATCTATTACATTTCCAACATTGGCTACGGAAGCACTTGTTACATTCTTGTTGTTTATGTTCACTACATCATCGCTCTTAACAAAGAGTGCTGATAGATGAAGTGCTGTACTAGGCATTGTAAAGGTAAAAGTGCTGACCTGTGCTCCAGCAGCCATCTGGAACCCATTCAGAGAAGCCGAGCCAAGCTGATATCCATAATCCGGAACCAGATGGATCGTGACTAATGTGCCAGCTTCGATTAAATAATCACCGCCGTTTGCAATCTGGCCTCTGTTTGTAATTCCTGTTCCTGCATCAACAGTTATCTTTCCATGTTCCACCAGTGCATCCGGAAACTGCTGATTAGCAGTATATGTCCAAAGCAGCGACTTTGCCGTAATGACAGGATTGAATTGAACACCCCAGCCGCCTGCCGCAAGTGTTACTGCTTTTCCGTTTGCCGGTGCCGAACCCTGTAAGCCAGGATCCTGTGAATTGATTTCCACTTCATAGTTTGTAGTCCATGTAATCTTCAGAAGAATACTTGTGGCTGTAATTTCATAGCTGCTTGATGCTGCATTATATGAAGCATCCGACAGAGGATGGTAAGTGTTCCCCTTATCTTCCGAAAATTCGACTGTTCCATACTTTGTCTGATACGCAGAATTATACTTTGACAGTGTCGGCGGTTCTGACTGGCTGACAAACTCAGGCAGTGCAATTGAGATCATACCGGCAGTATCCGCCTCAAAGGAAACGTCAACATTTTGCTGGCCGGCCGCTGTCGGAGTAATTGAGAATTTGTTATCCGTCAGTGTGACTTTCTGTCCAGCCACCATAACACTGCCGACTTTATATCCCGTATTCGCCGTTACTTCAAATGTATACGTTTTACCTGCCGTCAGATTTTCAAAGAAATAAACATTCTGGCCTCCAGACGCTTCAGGGCCTCGTTTTGTTTCTGAGGTCAGCTCTGTTGTCAGGGCTACATATCCGGCTTTGTTTTCTGTACCCGATGCATTGTAATAGAGCTTTCCGTTTTCCTCGCTCGACAGACCATTGAACTGGATGGAGATGCCGGTATTATCCACTGCCATTACTGCAGTCGGCAGAATACTGAAGCTCAGTACAAGTGCAGTCATTGCAGCTGCAATTTTTCTTAAAAAGCGGTTCATAAAAGATCCTCCCTGTTAGGTACAGTATTCATTAAAATACTTATATGCACCTCATCCTTAGGGATGATCTTCTAAGTGAACCGCTTATTTATGCAGAATATAACTATTTGATCACGCTCTTCAAAACAAGACTGATCAGCTCTGTGCGGTTGGAAACATCATATTTCGCCAGTATACTGCGCATATGTGTCCTGACCGTATTCTTCGAAATAACCAATTTTGCAGCTATCTCATCGTTGCTGAGACCTTCCAGCACAAGATGAAGCACTTCCTTCTCTCTGCCTGTCAGAGGTTCATCCGGTTCAGCAGGAGCAAATATCTTCTCCGTCTTCTCCTCCATCGTCTTGTATGTATTGATATACATATTGTTTCTCAATACTGCCTTCAGCTGTTCAATCAGATAAGGTACTGCAATCATTGAAATACAGACTATGGTCAATGCAATTAAGGCAAGGTCAGCTTTGTTCAGGCTGTACTGCAGGATCAGACTGCTAAGTGCAGAACCTGATGCCACTCCAAAAGAATTCGCGGCCAGGCCGATGCCGAAAAGCTTCACCCCATTGGCAGTAAAGGAAAGGCATTCGCCGACCGTGCTGCTCCAGAACAGATCCAGTATACCAGCTGCTCCCAGCAGACATGTATCTATGATGATGTAGCTGACTGAAGATATATTCAGTATTCTATAGAGCACAAAACCCGCAGCGATCATGCCCAGTGCCAGATAAATATATCTGGTGCCCGTTCTGCCTCCCGGCAGATATTTCATCAGTGCAAGGAACAGAATATACGGCAGTGCCCAATACCATGAGACAAGCTGCGGATATGCTGAAAAGGAAGGATTCACAATGCTGTACATAAAGCCTGAGTCAATCGTTATCACAAAAACAAAGACAAGAAGACAGGCAATCGGCTTTCTGAGATTCTCTGCCGGCCACTTTTCCTCTAGAGATATCTCTTCACCTGTGTATGCAATCATGATTGCAATGATCAGATACCCTATCACTAATGCCATAGCTGCATAGGATGAAACAAAGGTACTGATTACCGTTGTAAATATCATTAGAACATTTGAAAAGATCAGGGCATCTGCCATGCACCGTATTCTTCTTTCCCGTGCAATGCAGCATTTGAAATAAGCACCCCAGGATGCTAAAGCAATGCCTGAAGCCGCTGCCGTCACCGTCATCACCGTCAGCCCCGCAGTCTTAGAGTCAATGCAGAAGAATGGTGTCAGCACCATGCATACAGCAAGACAGCTTTTCAATGCCTTTGAAGCATTTTTCTGCTTCACCAGAAAAGACGCAATCAGTGTTCCTGTACAGTGAAAAAGTATAATAATCAGACTGAAATCAGAAACAGTGTAATGCAGATTCTCCAGTATGCCCGAAAATACAGAGCCGCTGAATATGAAAGAGAGTATATATGCAAACATAAAAACGTAAATCAGCACTGTTCTTCTTTCAGCACTCAGCTTCCTGATGTCAGTATTCATCATGATCTCTCGATCTTCTCCAGTTTCCCTGCAGCTCTGATAGAAATAGCTCTTGGCGTATTCATCGTATCAAACTTCACAAATACAGCTTCTTCATCCATGTCTATCTTCTTTACTGTGCCAGGGCCAAAGACACGATGCCTTACCCTGTCTCCCTCCTGAAAGCCAAGCTTGTCAGGATCAGGCAGGAAGCGAGAGTTCAGCTGAATGATATATTCCTTTGCTTTCTTTACTCTTTCTTCCTTCAATGGTTCTGTAAATTCAAGTAGCGAACTATCTATATCCAGAAGGAAACGGGACAGGTGCCGGGATGTATCCGAAGCATTCCTGCCTTCGGCGTTGCTGAAATAAAGCTCCTTTTCTGCCCTTGTCATTGCCACAAAGCAGAGTCTTCTTTCTTCTTCCATTCCCGGTTCTGTTTTTACCTTTCCGGATGGAAAGATACCTTCATTCATTCCGCAGAGGAATACATATGGAAACTCCAGTCCCTTTGCACTGTGAATAGTCATCAGTTTAACTCTGTCTTTCGCATCCGGTGTATCAAGACTGGTGAAGAAAGTCATATGTTTCAGGTAGGAGAGAAGATCAGTCTCTTCGCCAACGCTGGTTTCCCATTCATAGACTGCCTGTTTCAATTCCGCAAGATCATCCAGTCTCTCCTGATTTCCCTCTGTTCTCAGCATCTTCTCATAGCCGCTGACATCCAATACAGCAGACAGTATCTCCGATACCGGTCTTTCATTCATATGTGAAGCAAAGCCTTCGATCATGGCAATGTACTTTTCAGCACCTGTTCCATTAAACAGCTCTGTATGTACATTTGCCTGCATTGCCTCATAGAGCGTGCATTTCTGCTTTTCTGCATACTCCTTCAGAAAACGCATTCGTCTCTGCCCTATATTTCTCTTCGGTGTATTAACCGTTCTCATAAAGGAAAGATCATCCTTATATGCAATCATGCGAAGATAGGCTGCCGCATCCTTGATCTCTTTTCTTTCATAGAACTGTATGCCGCTGTATATCCTATAAGGCAGTTTCTCATGCAGGAACACTTCCTCTATAGGTCTTGTTAAATAGTGTGCACGATAGAGAACTGCTATATCCCCGGGCATTGTCCCGTCCTCAATAATTCTCTCTATTTCCCGGGCAATCCATTCTGCTTCCTTCTTAGAGCTTTTCCCGCTGTAAAAAACAGGTTTTCTTTCTGCGGAAAGCATCGGTATCAGTTCCTTCTGAATACGATCATGATTGCAGTCAATCAGCGAATTGGCCGCTGAGAGTATCTGTGGAGAAGAGCGATAATTCTTCATCATCATGATTGTCTTCACATGAGGGAATTTCCTGTCAAAATCGATCAGGAAGCCAGGCTGTGCGCCTCTCCATGTATAGATAGTCTGGTCAGGATCCCCGACAATGAACAGATTGTTATGATAGCCGCAGAGATTTTCCATCAGTTCGTACTGCGGTTCATCAATATCTTGGAATTCATCGATCATGATGTATTCCAATCTTTTCTGCCACTTAAGTCTGATCTCGGGATTCTTTCTGAAGATATACAGAGTCAGAAAAATCAGATCATTGTAATCCAGTCCAAAACACTTCTTCTCCTGATACAGATAGCCATAGAAAAGAATATCATTCACATTCTCCGCTTCCATATACTTCTGATGCAGATCATCCAATGACATCTGTATCAGGTTCATATAATAGTTCTGTTCTGTCACTCCCTTGCGTATTTCAAACATATCCCTTGCATGAGCATATGTCATATCGCGAAGTGTCAGACCTCTCTCTTCATAGATAATGCTGAGCATATCATCAATATCCGAGTTGTCCAGCACCATAAAGCTCTTTGGATAGGACACCGCATGAGAGTCCTCCTGCAGTACCGTCACGCAGAAGGAATGGAACGTGCAGATATATCCTGTATCGTTATCATCTGTCAGTTCATGGATTCGGCTCTTCATTTCCGCAGCCGCTTTATTGGTAAATGTCACGCACAAAATATTGCCTGGCCTTATACCAAGCTCATTGACCAGATAGGCAAAGCGATGTGTCAGTGCCCTTGTTTTTCCAGAGCCAGCCCCTGCAATGACCCTTACATATCCCTCCGTAGAAGTGACAGCGTTGATCTGGTCGTCATTCAGTCCCTCAAGTGTATCTTTCAGCATATGCACATTATATCCCGAAACAGGTATGTGAAGATATACACCCATTTCAGTCAGCGGTATACATATTCATCCATTCTTCATTATCCATTCATCGAATGTTAATATTTCTTATTTATGCTGTTTTCAATGAAAGGAGGTCCCTGTACATGAATCATCCTGAAACATACAGTCTCATTCTCGTATCACGCGGCGGCTGCTCACCATTCACTGCCGCAGATATACTGCAGAATACGCTTGGCTACACTGAAAACGAAGCACTGTCCCTGACTGCTGTAACCCCTGTTCGTATTGCGGTATCTCTGGATGAAGAACAGACAGAAACGCTCTGCAGAATTTTCAGTGAAGCAGGCATGGATATCGAAGTACATGACATTAATGAGAATGAGATTCACATACAGGAAGACCGCCGTTCTGTCTATGATGAAAACGGTGATCTGAATGGCGATACAGCAAAAGTTCTGGATACGTTCGGACAGAAATGCAGAGTAAAAGCATGCCAGAGATTTGAAAAAAGAGCTTTTCTTGAAACATGGAAAAACAATCCGATGGTGCCTGTATCCTCACATCATCTCAGCTGAAAAGATGCCCAGACGGGCATCTTTTTATTTGTTCATGCAAACAGGATCTTTCCTGTCTTTCGAATAATAGAAGGGCATGTTTCATCATTGAGATTCATATCACTCATGCGTGCATGGAAGATACCTATGCACACAACTTCTCTGTCCTCTCCATCCAGTTCAGCCAGCAGATGATCTCCTGCTCTGACACCAGGCACAGAGCACAGATAATCATGTACCGTCTCATCACCTGCATCCACTGCCGCTATAAAATCGCGGAACGGTTCATCTCTCTTTGCAATTTCCTTACTGTCATGATAAACAATCTGACCAAGACGGACACTTAATACCTGTGTGTCCCCCATATAGAAATATGTTGTTCCTGTATCACCGCTGTAATCAATGCCATCTGCAAGGAAGCTCATTCCTTCTGTGAGACGCGTATCCAGATCCTCTACTGATACAGTAAAGGAATCAGACAGTCTGCAGTAGGACATGGATTCCAGAGTCAGGATCAGCTTCTTGATTTCTCCCTTCACGTGATCTCTTGTGAAGATCAGCTTTGTTTTGCCTGTATTTGTTTTTCTGACTGTAACACGTACAGTCCTTCCCGTCTTAAAGAGACGGTCAATAACATACGGATATTCACCTGCGGCCTTTTTATCCAGACAGTCTTTTCCTACTGCCTTTCTTGCATCCTTAAGACTTGCAAGGATACGGCTGTAGAGAATATCATCGCCAGTGTCATAGAAATAGCGCATACGGATATTCAGTGTCAGCATTCCTTCCAGATAATAGCTCAGTGCAAGAAACGCATTGTTTCCAACTGCTGCATCTCCCATCCTGACCGCTGCTTCAGGGAAGGACGCGAGGAAGTTTCCATCCACCATCAGTTCCTTTGTGTCTCCATATGCCTTTTCAAGAAGATTGTCCGCTGCCAGCGTGCTTTTCTGACATCCCTTTCCTTCTCTTAGCAGATCCGCACACTTATACTCGCCATCATGGTTGCCCTGAAAAGCAGCCAGTGAGTAATAGAAATATGCACGGATATAGTTCGGCTTCCCTTCCGTTCTGCCTTCATAGTAAATATCACCAAGTTTTACAGATGCTTTAGGGTCATCTGAAGCTGCTGCACTTTCCGTTAGATGCACTCTGGCAAATTCCCAGTCGCAAAGGAATGCTCTGTCACCGCCTGCACAGGAGAATGCCTTGATCCTGTATGCTTCGCTCATATTCAGATCAATACATGTATTCACGCATCTTCTGTATAGATCAAGTCTGTCATCCGGCAGAATATTTACAGTTCCGCTCTCAAAGACATCGGATGCATAATGAATCATCTGTGTCTCTGTCAGCTTCCATTCGGAAAGAGGCTTTCCCTCGTTGTACAGAACATTCTCCATCATGGCAATGATCTCATCCAGATGTTCCGGCTCTTCATCATATCCAGCTGGGTCTTCCATCTGCAGTGAAAGAGTCGCAATGACCCACAGTACACAGCTCTTTCTGTCCAATGGTGCGTGATCTGCGGCGTTCTCCCATGCATATCCCTCTACATTCTCATTGCCGATACCGGCAAGTTCCCCCAGTCCGCACTGTTTCAGCAGAGTCAGCGGTCCAAGCCATTCCGTAAACAGAGAAAGAACACTGATGTTTTCTTTTTGGATCTTCTTCAGTGCATGCAGTACATTCATATAGGAAATCTCTGATGGAAGAACAGCCCCATTCAGCTCTCTTTTTACAAGCGTGTCAAAGCTCATACTGTAATCATAGAAAGCCTGCAGGTCTTCAGGATTGAATTGTAATTTATCTATCTTTGTCATGGCTTCATTATATATGTTTTTCATATCTCTTCCAGTACACAAAAAGGACAGAAATGCATCTATTTCTGTCCTGCATATTTTCAATATCCAATTTTATGAAGAATGTTTGCAACATCCTCTGTTCTGCACACTCTTCCTGCCGATACGACTTTTCCATTCACAGCAAGCGCAGGCATACTCATAACACCGTATTTCATTACTTCCTGCATGTCTGTTATATACTCGACATCTGCTTCCAAGTTCATTTTCTTCACTGCATCCTTCGTGTTCTTCAGCAATGTTTCGCAATTTTTACATCCAGAACCAAGGACCTTGATACTGCATTTCTCTTTTTTCTCATCAAATGACATTTTTTCCTCCTATATGATGAACGGCTGAATAGCATTGAAAATATATCCAACCGCTATGATACCTGCAATGCATATGCCAATAAATAACGTCAGCAGTTTCGGTTTAACCGCTTTCCTAAGCATGATCATTGATGGCAGAGACAGTGCTGTTACCGCCATCATAAATGAAAGTACAACTCCGAGCAATGCCCCTTTAGAAAGCAGTGCTTCTGCAATCGGTATTGATCCAAATATATCCGCATACATAGGCACTCCAATCAGTGCAGCTATAACAACACCGAACGGGTTCGCATCACCCAGCATACTTTCAACCCATTCGGCAGGGATCCAGTTATGAATGACCGCTCCGATTCCAACTCCAGCAAGAATATATGGAAATACTTTTCTGAATGTTGCAGACATCTGCTCATATGCATACGCTGTTCTGTCTTTCCTTGTCAGATCAGATGTATCAATATCTACGCTTCCGCCTTTGTATATAAAGCTTTCTACATATTTCTCCATATGCATTTTTTCAATGACTGCTCCTCCAATAACAGCAATCACCAGTCCCAGTACAACATACAATGCTGCAACCTTCCATCCGAAGATGCTGGCAAGCAGAAGCAGTGATCCCAAATCCACCATCGGTGAAGAGATCAGAAAAGAAAATGTCACTCCCAGCGGAAGGCCTGCACTTGTAAAGCCTATGAACAGAGGAATGGATGAGCACGAGCAGAATGGTGTCACAGTACCAAGAAGTGCACCGATGCAGTCTGCCCATATACCATGAAAATGCTGAAGTATCCTTCTGCTTCTCTCCGGAGGGAAATAGCTCTGTATATAGCTAATAATAAATATAAGTACACAGAGCAGAGCTGTAATTTTCAAAACATCATAGAGAAAGAACTGTACGCTGCCTCCAATTCTCCCTGTCACATCCATTCCCAGCATATTCAATGCATATCCTATCAATGCATACAGCCATTTCATTCCAAGAATCTGATCCTGTATAAATGAGAAAATCATTTTAAAACTCGCTTTCGATCTTTTCTGCAGCACGTCAATGAAGCAATGTATTTCTGATACTCTTCAAATGTTCTGCATTTAAGTGTATAGTGACTCCATTTTCCATCTTTGCGTGCTTCCACCAATCCGCATTCACACAGTACATTCATATGATGAGACAGCGTGGGCTGTGTAATATCCAGCTTTTCCAGTAAACAGCACGCACACTTTTCCCCATCTGAAAGAAGCTTCACAATCTTCAGCCTATTTGAATCTCCCAATGCTCTGCATATCAAAGCCGCTTCATTTTCATTCATCTTCATTCCTCATATATTGATATATATCTATGTATAATTCTATGTCCCATATAGATTCGCGTCAATGTATTATGCAAAATAAAAGACAGACATTTCATATCTGCCCCTTATTTGCTCAGTCCAGATCTTCTCCGTCCGTACGGCACACTTTCTGGTACCAGTAGAAGGAATCCTTTCTTTCTCTGTGCATATCTCCATTGCCATCATTATCCCTGTCAACATACACAAATCCATATCTCTTCTTCATTTCACCAGTAGATGCTGATACCAGATCCGTGCATCCCCACATCGTATATCCCATCAGATCAACGCCGTCATCCACAGCTTCAGCCATAGCCTGAATATGGCTGCGGAGATAGTCAATCCTGTACGAATCATGGAACTTCCCATCTTCACTGCGCTCATCATTTGCACCAAGACCATTCTCAACCACCATAACAGGAATCTCATATCTTCCATACACTTCATTCAGATAGATACGCAGTCCCTCCGGATCAATCTGCCAGCCCCAGTCGGAAGCTTTCAGGTAAGGGTTTTTAATACCGCTGAACATATTGCCTGCCGTCTTCAGTGCTTCCTTATCAACTGTTGCGGTAGAGGACATGTAGTACGAGAAGGAATAGAAGTCTACTGTTCCTTCCTTCAGTATTTCCTCATCTTCAGGTTCTGTACGAAGCTTGATATTATGTTCACGGAAATATCTCTTTGCATAGTAAGGATAATGTCCTCTTACCTGTACGTCACCGCAGAACCAGTTTCTCATATTCATATTATCCTGTGCTTCTCTGACATCAGCAGGATTGCATGTCAGAGGATATACAAGGGATCCTGCAATCATCAGGCCTATCTTGAAGTCCGGGTTGATTTCATGACCTCTCTTTACTGCCAGAGCACTTGCCACAAACTGATTATGCAGAGCAGTAAAACGGTCAGAAGCTTCCTCTGCTGTTTCTTCCATACGGAACATAGGCTTTCCATCTGCCCCCTGCATACCAAGGCCCATGATTCTTCCCATTGGCTGTGCACCTATATTGATCTCATTGAAAGTAAGCCAGTACTTTACTTCATCTTTATATTCTGTGAACAGAGTCTCTGCATACTTTGTAAAAGCAGGAATGCATTCTCTTCCTGTCCATCCGTTATACTTCTGTGACAGTGCCCATGGCAGTTCATAATGAGAGATCGTGACCAGCGGCTCAATGCCGTACTTTCTGCATTCACTGAATACATTATGATAGAAGGCAAGTCCCTTTTTATTTGGTTCAGCATCCTCGCCAGTCGGATAGATACGTGCCCAGTTAATGGAAAGACGGAAGCACTTGAATCCCATTTCTCCGTACAGTGCAATATCTTCCTTGTAATGATGATAGAAATCAGTTGCTTCATGGGATGGATAATAGACCTGTGGATTTATTTCCTTATCCCATAAACGCGGTGCAGTGACTGTCCCTCCGCGAATATGATCCGGTACACTCGCACCTTTTCCGTCTTCATTCCATCCGCCCTCGAACTGATTGGCAGCAGTAGCGCCGCCCCATAAAAAACCTTCTTTGAATTTCATCTCTTCTCTCCTATTTTTTAAAACACAAGAAAGGCATCCCAAACGAGATGCCCCATTAAAATACTGTATGTTTACTTAACAGAACCGCCTGTAAACTTCTGTCCTTCAATCAAAACTCTGAAGTACAGAGCTCCGCCCCAAGGTTCCTTCTTGATCAGCTTCTTTGTCCAATCAGCCAGATTCCCATGGGATCCTTCAGCATCGTCCTCAACGTCGAACTGCATTTCCATAGCACTCTTCATCTTAACGAACGTATACTTCGGGCACTCCTGAGACTCCAGCATCTTCTGAATATCCGGTCTCTTCAAAGCACAGTTTACATTAACTAATGTCATTTTCATTTCCTCCTGATAACAGGATTATTATAACAACCTGTCAATAAGAATGAAAGCGGTTTTATGTACTGCAATTCATCAGCTGCATGTCCTGTAATTCTTAGGCGATGTTTCGGTTAAAAGTATGTAAATAACTGCTCATGACGCATATACAGCGGTGTTAGGCACTGTATAATCTTTCAGGCTGCAGGAAGTACATGTATCTGCTGTTGGATGCTTATCAGCAGCACCGCTGTAATAGCTGTCCTGTGTACGCAGCCATGCAAGTATGACTTCATTGTTATGTACACGCATATAGGATCCGCCGTTGCCGACCAATGTTGCTAGTACACGCAGCTCATCACTTTCAAGATTAAACGAAACACTTCCTTCTTCTGAAATGCTCACTAAGTTATACTGTTCAGTTTCTGTACTTACGCCATCACTTCCCAGCATCAGATAAGAAAGGAAATCAATCAGCCATCCCATATTATTCATATCCGGATTTCCACTGACATCTGTTCCAACAAGCCTGCTGATCTCTTCTTCTGTATAGCCTGCCTGCTGCATTGCCTTTGTCACTGCAGCACCTAAGCAGTATCTGGAAGCGTTCTTCAATACACTGACAAATTCAGTCAGACTCTTCGTATTGTTCAGATACTGTTCAAAGCTTCCAAACGCATCTCTGACTGTTTCTATGGTAAGAGAAGAATCTCCGCTGTACTGCTGCAGAAGAAGAGTGATATTGGTTTCTTTGTCAGAAGACAGATCATTCAAATATTCATGTGCCATCTTTGCCGCATTGACCAGCTGTTTTATCAATTCCTGATTTTCTGCAGAGCCTGTATCAATACCTGTCAGACTGCTTGAATATCTTCTCACAATATAGTAGATATACATTCCTGCGGCCGCTGCCTGTGTCAGTGTGTCTGAGGAAAGATTGGTGATCAGGTCAGAAGGCCTTGCGGAATAATCACCAAGATACATGACCATGAATGCCTGCAGAACTGACTGATAGTTTTCATAATCCGTACGGCTGTGGATTAGATTTTTATACACAAACTGCAGTCTGTTCTTCAGAAAGGTCTCCTGTGATAGAAACTCACTTTTTATCCCAGATGATGTATCACTGACAATACTGATCTTTCCATTGCTGAGAACAAACTTCTTCGGTTCAAACGAATTTGGGTCTCCTCCGCCAGTATCATAAATACTGTAAACAGTTGGATTCAGATTCTTCAGAAGTGCTTTCATCTCATCATTGGCTGTATCTTTGTGTACAGCTGTATCATAGCCTGCATTCAAAGCAATATCCGTTCCATATCTAGTAAATCCCCATTGGTCCAATGCCAGCATAGGCACAGGATCATACGATGCAAATACATTATGGATAAATGAATAGTCAGTATGAAGCTTTTCCTTCAGCTGCGTATCCGAACCATACCAGACACCTGCAGGCGTTCCAAAGGTATAAGCATAGATATCGCTGCGGTCGAGAGATATTGACTGCAGTCTTGGATCTGTCGAAGCATTATCGGCATACCATCCGGCCGTCAGGTTCGCTGCCGCGGCACCGCGGCTGTAGCCTGCTGTCCATATTTTGACTTTGCCAATAATATGATGACGCTGAATATACTCGGCTGAGAAACGGATCATTTCCTGTCGGGCATTATAGAAGCCCTCTGCAAATCCTTCACTGTCTTCACCGCTTCCAATTGTGAAATTTCCAGCCCATTCTTTTTCATAGCCTGCCGAGCGGGGAATAATTGCTATCATCGTATAATCTTGGCAGTTAACACGTATCTTCTTAATTGCTACACCGACACCAATCGTCTGCTCCTGCGGCTGTGTTACATAATTCTTATTTACTTCAAAATCCTCAAATCCCAGTTCTGTCAGAAGCTCCTGCAGATTTCCCGCCCTGTACCAATAGCCGGAAAGATCTCCGCCGGAATTTATAGAAGCTGTCTGCAGAGCCCCATCCTCATAATAAGGAACTGTAAGATCTTCACTTCGATATGTATTTGCACTGATTGATGAAGACGCCAGTGACATTGAAGCTGTTGCTAAATGCTCGTTATACTCGTCTGCAGTTCCAGAGAAAAACTCATCACTGTAGCTGATCTCATCCGTATAGTCCGTGTTGGTAATTTCATGCGGACAGAAATGGTATGTATACTTTTTAACATCATGTGTCTCTTCTGCCGATACTGCAGCAGCATTGGCAGAAGCAATGCACAAAGCAAGTCCCGCAGTCAGTGATCTCTTCCAGCGCTTCATCGTTCTTATCCTTCCCTCCGTAAGACACATTTCCTCTGCTCTTCAATTTTCCTCAGCCAGGATAGAACAATCATCACCTGAGAAGGAACATAGCATGCCCATACACCCAAATATACGATCCAATACGTCAATCCATCATTTCCAGCCAATGCATTTCGAACACTCACACAGCTGTCACAGCCAAAAAACAGAAGCAATCCAATTGCAAAATACAGATCTGATGTCTTTCTGCCTTTTTTTCGATACACTATCCAGCTTCTTATCGCATTGATAATCAGGTTTGCCATGGAATAAGCAGAAAAAGTCAATTCAGCATCCCCCTTTGCTGCAAGAACCGCAAGAAGAGCAAACAGCACTATCCTCGCTGTCAGGCTCTTCTTTGTAATTCCAAGATAAACGGCATATACCGTCTGTACAGCACAGAAGAACACAATACCAACAATATAATAGTTATTAATGCCTACCAGAAAGGTATCAGCGCACAGTGTAAGAACCAGTGCCAGCGGAATTGCCTTCATTGCAAACGTGTCACTTCTGCTGTGATGCCTGTACCAGAAATATGCTGTAACGCATGTATTCAGTACTATCGCTGGATACTGTACCTTTGTGTAAACCGATTCAGGCACAGTCAGCATCAGCATCATTATGAGCACCAGCAGCATTGCCTCCGCCACAAGATAGATACCAGTCAATCTTCTTTCATTTCTGTTCATTTCAGGATTGCATCCTTTCTGAACGTTTCTTAATGTTTCTTTCTAAGTGCCATTCCGCACAGGAGTATTACAGTGCTGCATATACCAAACAATGCAATCCAAGTCATAACATCTGAATCTCCCGTGTCCGCAGAACTGTATGCACGGCATGATTTTGTTTTGTCATCCCATTTATAACTGCTTGGGTAGCCTGCCTTCTGGCAGTCTTTTTCTGTGTCTGTGCTTACAATCTCTGTACTGCCTGCCTTTTTGACTGTGAAAGTCATAGATACTTCTTCATCATGACCCTTGTAATAGACACGCAGAGTGTGTTTGCCAACAGACAGCTTTCTCAGATACGCCGGCTTGATCCAAATCTTTGTGCTGCCTTCTTTTGTACGATAATCGGTTTCTGAATCCAATTCTGTTCCATCAACAGTTACATACTTCAGCAGCTTTATTGATCCGTTGGTTTCAGCATACATCTCATCAACACTGCCCTGTGTCCAGGTTTCATCCATTCCCTTTGTAAAGAGATAAGTGGTTTGTGCAATGTTCATAGTTATCTTCGCTATATCTGATCCATAGATATTTGCTGCTGTAACATAGAACGTATATGTTCCTGCATCCTTCGGTGTACCCGACAGCATTCCCTGTTCATCGAGTTTCACACCATCCGGCAATGTACTACCGCCGCTTACACTCCAGACAGCAGCAGGTGCATTCACATCCTCACTCGGAGCTGTCAGCTGCTGTGAGAATTCCATCTGCTCTGTACAGTCAATTGCAGTGTCAGCTGCTACCGGAATATTGTTCGGCAGTTCAATACTGTAATTGAATACTGTTTCATCGCTGGTCAATCCGCCTAAGCGTACTGCCCATGCAGTTACAAAATAATCAGTTCTCTGTCCGGCAGTTCCCTTCAAAAGGATACTGTCACCGCTGCTGCATGTCAGTTCTTCACCCGTATAGCTTCCACCGCTTACTGTGTAATGAATAGTTGCATTCTCACTTTCAGTTTCGAGTTTAAGAAACTGAGAATTCGTATAGGAGGTACCGCTTTCTAGATCTGCTGTAACTGGATAGATGGCTCCCTGATTCACCGTCAGTGTTTTATTAAAGGTCAGACTGTATCCATTCGGATTGCTGATGTAATCCGGCAGTACTGCAGTTCCTGTTACCGGCACCGACTGCTGAAGCGTAATGTATGAATCATAGTCTGCGCCATACTCCCATGTCACTGGAACGCTGACAGTGTTCCCATCCGTCAGTCTCACATCAACTGACCTTGGAAGATCGAAGGCGCTCTTTGCGGTTCCATTAGAATAATCTGTTTGAATATTTCCAACGGATGGTGCTTCTGCCAATACAGCATCAGCAGTTTTCACTGTATAGTAGCCAACAAACTGACCATTTTCTGCATACAGCACAGCTTTCTGCCCATTCACCGTAAATACGCATCCATCTGACAGGCTGAACATTGGAACAGTACCGCTCCATTCTGCTGTACCCTTTCTGCGAATCTGGATCTTTCCATCTTTGTCAGTCTTCAGAGTAATCTTTGCTGTAAAGCTGCGTCCATATGCATCTGCAGCCACTTCGCTTGGTTCCCATTCAACCTGCATACTGTCCGGATTGATCTCGTAAGTATTTGTAATTGAAGCTGTTGTCTGCCCAACCTCCGTAGAAAGCTCTGAGCCCATTACCGGGTCAGTTACAGAAGTAGCTATCTTATTGACAACTGGCACATAAGCAGCCGTCAGCGTAACATCTTCATTACCCATCGTGAATTCCGGATACTGTACACTGCTGTTAAATTCAGTGCCGCTTTCCATCCAGCCATAGAATGTCTCATCTTCTACAGTCGGCGAAATTAAGCTGACTGAATCTCCCGATGTATATGTATATGATCTGCTTTCAATAACGCTCTTGAGATTCAAATCATAACAGTTCACTTTCACGGTATATGTTGAAGGGATTGTATAGGTGAATTTCTGTTCTGAAACCTTGCTGTCCTGATAGCCGCTGCCGACTGCATATGCCTTGATCCAGCATGTTACAGTCGTTCCCTTATCACCGAAAATCTGAATTGGTGATGTATACGCTGTACTGTTAAGAGTTGGATTTTCAGGTCCATTCTCTGTCTCACCCATAGTCACTTCATAGTAGATTGTGCATTCAGCATTGTTACCATCAAGAATCACAATTCCTGTCTGGCTGCTATAAGCAAACTTAGGTGCTGCAAGCGTCGGAAGTTCCTGATCTTCATAAGCGAATGTGATCGTTCTTGTCAATGATAAGCCCTCTGCTGCCACTGCATATGCAGGAATACTTGTATCTGCTACTGTACATGTAAATTTAAGAGGATTCTCTCCATCCTGTGCTAACTGTACAGGTACGGATACTGTCTTACCATCTTCAAGTACAAGCAGCGCAGTTTTTGGAAGCATTGAAAGCATAGTTTCAGCGGAAGTTCCTCTTGGAACAATGTAGGTTCCTTCATTCCATGTAATGGAAGTGATTTTTGCTTTTTCAGTAGTGAATGATGCGTATACGGTTATACTTCCATCGTCATTGAAATCTATACCAATACATTGAGCACCGCTCACCGTGACATTAGCCGCTGTCAGTGATGTACTGCTGAATGTATGTGTTGAATCAGCTTCTACCTTAATTGCTGCTAGACGTGTTTCTCCGTAGCCGGGGGTCTCTATATTTGTCCAGACAAGTGACAGGGATTCAATACCTTCTGTATTCGAAGAAACAGTCTTTGAAAGTGCAGTATTGGCTGCAGGTACGGCAATTGCAATCTCTGCTGAAGCAATCTCCTGCTTCTTTCTGTAATTTGCCTTCAGTTTGACTGCATATGTCGGCATTGCAAACGACAGGGATTCAGATGAACTAACTAAATTAGATATTGCAGTGCCATCTTCTTTCTCTGCAGTCCATCCAGCGAATACCATACCGCTGACATCTGTAGCGTTTGCCTTTACTGTTTCGCCTGCCTTGAAACTTCCAATCTCATGTGTTTCTTCACTCAGCAGATTTCCTGTATCAGCATCATAGCCCTGTACAGTAACACCATAGAGTTCATTAGCTGAATTTCCGGAAGTCTTTGCAAATGTATAAGTAAACGTCAATGAACCGTCAGAGTTGGCAAATACTGATGCTGCATTTCCATTGATTGTTCCGACAACACTGCTGCCGAATACATATGAGTCTGATGGAGGTGTAACATTAATAACCGCCGTATATGCTGTGCCGCCGTCTGCAATGTTATTTTTCAGCAATGCAGGACGCCATGTGATTGCAGCATCATCTGTTTCAGTACCGTTATTGAACTTCACAGAAGCTGACCTTTTCATGCTGCTGCCCTTTACTGGAATCCACTCAGCTGAGTCAATTGTGAAATCATAATTTGTAATGATTGTCTGATACTGTGCAGTAATCTCCACATCCTCCGCAGGCATTGTGAATGCTGTAATAGTGCGTGATGAATCTGTCAGTACAGCATTTCCGCTATTCACCTTCCATCCGGAGAATTGTCTGCCCTCTTCAGCTGTCTTCGCCGTAATCAGAACAGTATCTCCAGCATGATATACCGATGAACCAGCAGCCGTCTGATTTACATATGTACCGTTATTAACGGTTACAGTATATGTCATTGGTAAAGTGATGGAGTATGTAAGCTTGGTTGTTTTACTTGGATTGTAACCATCCTTGAGAGCATATGCATTAATCTCTGTAGTAACAGTCTTTCCAGCTTTTCCACTAACTGCTATTTCGCCTGCATATAGTTTGCGTGCTTCATTCGACTTATCTGTCGGATCAGAGCCATCCGCTGTATAGTAGATTGTTCCGCCTTCTGATGAGCTCAATGAGAGTGTCTGTTCTTCGGTATAAGTCCCGGATTTCAGACTTGCAGCAGGTATCTTCAATGTCTGGAGTGCAGATACTGAAGCACTGTATTTTATCGCAGACGATATTTCACCCAGATCCACATAGGAAGGTATTGCCACTGTTCCGACATACTTCACCGTCTGTTCAGTACCTTTACTGTCATCGTATGCACTTTCTGTATCAGCAATCCAAGTAATAGCTGCAGTTTCAGTTCTTCCATCCTTATACGTCAGAATAGCTGCCTGTGCCAAATTGCTAGTAATTGCAGATGCGATGTTCTCATTCGTATCATGTTTGTAAGTACCCTTTTCTGGGCTGAAGCTGATATCGGTGAGTTTTGCTTTTGCTGTTGTAAACAGTACGTATACAGTAAGCGTTCCATCACTGTTGAGAACCGTATTCTTTACAGTTCCATTAGATACGTTCACTTCTGAAGAAGATGTGAATTTATACTCTGCATTCGGTGTCAGCGTCAATACTGCCGTGCAGCTTTGCTTATATGCAGGCTGGACTATATTCATCCATTTTTCACTGATACTTATTCCCTGTGTTTCTGTTGATGCATCATTAGGAAGATCCTTATATGCGGTTGGTGATGAAAGTTTTACATCCGCTGTACTCACTGCTTTCTTCTTCGTGTATTTTGCAATGATCGTAATGTCTTCATCTGGCATTGTAAGTGAGATTGCATTTGTTTTTCCGTCCACTGTGTAGACAGCAGCGGCAGGAGATACACTCCATTCGGTAAAGATATTGTCAGTATCATTCATGCATGGAATTGTAATTTCGGTTCCATCATCCAATTTAGAAACTGATATATCTGCGGCTGGATCGTTTCCTATCTGCTTTTGAACTGTAACAGTATGACTTGCGTCTCCTGCAAACTGATAGATTACCTGTACTTCAGTATCGCTTATACGCTTTACAGCCGCACCATTTCCATTCACAAGGGCAATAACCGCATCTGAATAAAGCAGATCCGTACCTGTTTTCAATGGAACAGTGATTGCAGCTGTATACCCTGTATCATTCTTTACAGCTGAATCATTCGGTGTCCAGGCGATGGAAACTCTATTTGTATTGAAGATATTGCCATCAAGCCCAGTGACTGATGATGGAAGTGCGTTCCCACTTTCAAGCGCAGCCATTGTCAGATTCAGACTGCTGACCTGATAGTTCGCCTTTACTTCTACTGCCTCCGCTGGCATTGTAAAGGCGGTAACGGCAGCCGTCGGATCCGTCAGCGTTACATTTTCACTTGTGATGGTCCAGCCTGTGAACTTTGTACCATCTGCTGCATCTTCAGCCTGCAGTACAACTGTTTCACCAATCTTTGCATTTGAAATTACATTCTGCTGTGACGAATCCTTTGCGCAGCCATTTGTTACAGTAACGCTGCGTGACTCTGCCGGAACATTCACTGTGTAAAAGTAGCTGCTTACTTCACTGTCATAACAGCCTGCCTTTACAGCATATGTTCTAAGAACAGTCACTGACTTCTTTCCTTCAGTACCGGTCATCGTCAAAGCTGCTGTATATTCTTTTCTTGCGGTATTATTAGCATCTGTCGGATCAGAACCATCCAGTGTGTAATATATATGCTCACTGCCATCACTGCTCAGCTCCACATTTATATCGCTCGTTGAAGTACTGTTCGCAGGAGTTGCTGAAACTGCCGGTGTTTTATCTGCCGCAAGTACTCTGATCTTTATTGCAGCATTTGATGAATAGTCAGTGCCTGTCAAAGTAATATGATCTTTTTCGGTATCGATTTTTCCAATCACCGTGATTGTCTGTTCATCGAAAGCTGAAGGATCATACTCTTTATCAGTCGCTGCGGTATCAAGAGTAATTGCTGACTGCAGGACACTGCCATTCTTGCACGTCACTTCAGCAGTAGGATTTGTAGCCTGTGCTTTTGAAATGATACTTGCAGTATCCGCTGTTGAGTCATGCGCTAATACAATCTCCTCAGGATAACTGATATCGGAAATCGATTTATTTAAGTCGAAATACATTCTGATCAGCATACTGCCATCCATCTGAGCTTCCGCTGTCAATTTTTTAGAAGGACTTGGATTAGATTCTACAGTATATTCGGTTCCGGTCTTATATTGAGGAGCCTTTGAATCTGCAGTATCTTCTAAAGCAGGCAGATATAACTGAGCGACCAATTCACCATCACTGAAAGACCAGCCCACCCTAGCTGTATTGTAGCTATTTACTGTAGTACCATTCATAGTTCCGGTATAGCCAGTCGATGCATACCAATTGTTCCCATTTCCAACATACCAGTTAGCCGTATTGCATCGATGATAATCTTCGTCCATATACATTTCATTATTCACAGTACCAGCTGTGTTGAACTGTATATGTATCGAATTGATTTTACTCACTCGATTCGCTGTTACTGTCACATCCCGTTTTGGCATGACAAACGTAGTCACGGACTTGCTGCTGTCTGTCAGAACTGCACCGCCGGCAGAAACAGTCCATGATGTGAAGTCAGAATCTTCACTATTTGATGCCGAAAGAGTTACAGTTTCTCCAGGATAATAGGATTGAGTTTGATGATTTCCATTATCATAAATTGTAACGGAACGCTGTACGGCTCCAGTGGCAATCGTAAATGTGCCTGTTACCGGGTCACTGTATGCGCCATCTTTATATGCAACAGCAGTAATCGTATATACTTTAGCCGTTCCATATGTACTTGAAAGACCAATATATTCACCATATGCTCTTGTTGTATTTCCTAGTGTTTCTACTGTTGGTGTTGCAGAAGTACCGTTTGTGCTGACTGTATAAAGAATCTCAGCACCATCAGTATCATCTTTCATCTCCAGCTTTGTACTTTCACTGAAGACCGAACCGCTTGCCTGTGTAAACTTCGGAGCTGCCGGTTTAGCAAATGTATGCTGAGATGTACTGAAACCAGTGTAGTCATCTTTATACAGACTGTCCTGTGCGCGAAGCCACGCAAAGTTTACTTCAGGATAATGCTGTGTAGCTACTGCTGTTGAGTTATATGCAAGTGTTCCTAAAAGATGGTTGTCATTCGAACCGCCATCATAAGATTTAAGTCTGTAATCATATGACAAGAATGACATCAGCATATCAAAGACAACTGGAAATGCCTGTTTCAGTTTGCTAAAATTGCTTAATTCGATTATTTTACCAGACGCATCTGTTTTATCTTTATTGCCAATCACAGATCCAATGTCTGTCTTTTCGATGGCTTTCCATATCGTATCTTTATATTCATTTTTAAAATCGAGATCTCTATTTGAATAATTCCAGTTCCCAATTGCATTAAAATAGAATCCTATTAAGCCGTCGATACAGCTCATGATGTTTGACAGTTTGCCAGAAGCCTTCTCCCTTGTTTCTTGATCAAGACCGAAAACAAGACCAATTACTGTTTGCAGAGCTCCCTGCATAGTATAAGATGTAACACCTTCTTCATTAGCTCTGCTCTTATCGACCAAATTACCGTCACTGTCAACATACCAGACATTGCTAAATAACGCTCGATATGCCTTTGCTTCCTTTGGATCCGGAACAGAATAGCTAGAAACATAACAGCCAGATTGAACGCATGAGATGTTTTTAGTGTATTCCTGACTCAGTCCATATCTAAGAAGAAATGTTATTAATGTCGAATAATAATTGCCAACTTCATCACCGGAAATTATATCTCCCTCCGGGTCAATAAGCTGATTCCATAATTTACTTCCCGTAATATACGCTATTGTTGCCACTTCAAAATAATCAGTAAATGATATTTTACCATTGAGCAGATTCAGCTGCTTCGCATACTGTTACGCAGATTATAGTAAGCATCACTGTCACTGGCATAATAATCACTGCTGTTATCGGACAATGCTGTATTGCCAGGAATGTTGTGATCAACACCATATCTTGTGAAACCCATCACTGATGGAGCCACAGTAGGGACAAGATCCAATTTGTTTATGATATTGTGAATTGAAGTATATGAAGCCGGCGCACTTTTCGGATAATTGGAATCCCAAGTTGTATGATTCAAAGAAGTCGTTTGCGTCGTGGAAACACCGCCCTGCGGTGCTTCAAAAGTATATGCATAAACATTGCTGCTGTCAGCATATGAAATACCGTCAATAATTCTTCTGGCCGTCAGATTTGCTGTTGCTCCGCCTCTGGAGTATCCGGTAATCCAGAACTTCACATGCTTATATTTTTCAAAATAGGTTCTCTCCGAGGATGAAAGATGTGCGATATAATCCTCTACACCTTCCATGACCTGATCGGCAGCGTTGCTGAATCCAGTCGCTTCACCATTGTCATTTGCGCTGTCATTCAGCGTAGTATTGCTTCCCCATTCTGTCGTGTAATTTGCACCTCGCACTGCCACTGCAATAATGTAAGTGAATTTTTTATTGATCATTGCTCTCTTCAAACTGATAGAATAGCCGATCGTATAACCATCAGCAGTTTTTGCAGGAGTCGGATAATGAACTACAGTATTTCCGAATCCAAGACTGCTGTATAGATCAGTTACATTCTTCGCCTGTTCTGCTTCATCTGTATACGACGGCCTGCGGAACGCAGACATAGCGAGTCCCATTGATGCGCTGGCAAGATGCTGATTATAAACATCAGCAGACTGTGAAAACAAATTGTCATTATAGTAAATTGAGGATTCCAGATCTTTTGAGTCAAGAACGGAAGTGTACTTAAAAGGCACCTTTTTGTATTTGACATCCGTCTCTGCGCCATTTACAGTTTCCGATATTATTTCAGTCTCCGGTCCAACAGATGATCCTGTATCAGGATCGGTGCCCTGCGTCAGATAATGATTGCCCTTGTTATTCATCGTAATGTAATAGCCATCATAATCAGAACGTAAAGTACTGCGTGGAATTCTGGCACAATATCCGTTATCCGTTAACTTGACAGAAGTTTTCCCATCGCTCCAATCTGCAGATGATACATATACAACACTGTCGGCAGATAAAGAGCCTGTATCTATATCATCATTCGTCTGCAGAAATAAATTATGATATTGATTGTTCTGACAGTACACAGTTCCACCCGTCAAAGCCAAATAATTATATCCTTTTTTAATAAATACGCCGCTGCCGCTGTCAGAATTTTTACTGGTATCATTGCCTGCTATATTGCCAGTGATAGTTCCGCTGTTCAGTTCAGCATGCCCAGTGTTTACGTAGAAACCGCCGCCATCCTTGCGGGCATAATTATTCATAATAGCGACACCCATTATACGCACTTCTCTGCTAGCAGCCGAATAATTGTAGCCATTAGCATACACACCGCCGCCACAGCCTTCAGTATTGTTGTTAAGAATGGTTCCGCCTCTTAGCAGCACATTTCCATAATCCTGGAAGATACCGCCGCCATTATCTTCTGCACCATTGTATGCAATAAGACCGCCAGTCATCATCATTGTTGCTGAATAGCCATCTTCAAATGATGTATTGTCTTCAGTTGAATTGATATATATTCCACCGCCACAGCCGCCAATTCCAGTATATGAATTGTATGCATAATTATGAGAAATCTCTCCGCCTGTCATCAGCATCGTTCCATCACCGCTTGCTGCTGAATGGCCGCCTAGAAATACGCCACCGCCATGTGCTCTAAAAGCAAGATTATAGCTAATTGCACCGCCATTCATGATTATGACAGCCCCGCTATCTGTTGCCGAAACACCGCCGCCGCCTTTCCATGAAGTGTTGCCAGCAATAGTACCGGCATTGATTACTAAAGTCGCATTTCCACAGACAACAATACCGCCTGCGCCGGTATCATTTGATCCACCTGTAATAACGCCGCCATAGATTGGTTCTGTATTCTTAGTTGGATCAGTAGTGGAGTACCAGATTCGATCAGATGCATATCCCATATTCATCTTCGTCTGGTCACTATCCTCTATGGTCAATTTTCTGCCAGATGGGATTCTAAAAACCTCAGTATTCCCACTTGTCTCATGGCTCGAATTAGAATGACGTCTATCAACCAGATGTCCATTCAGATCCAGTGTGATATCACCATCGGCGTTGGCAGCACCATAGTAATATGCACTGCCATAATAGTTGTTCCCCTGATCAGGAGCCTGCATAATATGACCGCCGTCATAGCTGGAAGCAAGCCAATCATAATAAAGCGTCATTGTTTCATGATATTGACCTGACTCAGAGTTCTTCACAGAGTCTGACCAAGCATAAGCAATGATACAGCCATATTTCTGGTCATCATCCCATACACGATTGCATGAGCTGTAGTCAGATTTCAGCTGTTCCGCATAGTAATACTTGATATCGCCCTTGTCTCTCTGCACGGTTGCTAGAAGCATTTTGTTCGGATCCAGTGTTTCAGCATCCGCATGAATTGCTGTAATCAGTGATTGCGGGAATACTGTAACGAGCATTAAAAACACGAGACAAACCTGAAGCAGTCTTTCTGTTACCTTCTTTATCATGATAAATCCCCCCATAGGCTGAAAAACAAAATACTGATTATCATCTATTCAAAAATATTTAAAATGATTTATTGTTCCGGTACTGCAGATACTTACCCCAAATGATTTAAATCAAACAGAATCTTATAACTTCAGTATACACAAAAAGAGCCGCTTTACCTATAACTAATTCACTTATGAATTATGTGAAATTTGCACTGAATAGGACTGTGCTCTTCTCAGAAGTTTATCCGGAGCCAACAAAAAAGCAGACACTTTGTGCTCTGCTCACCTAGGATTTCTACGCCTTTTGTTCTAGCAGAGAGCGCAGGCATTCCGCTTCCTCATCTCTGTTTATAAATACATGTATCTCTTTCCAGCTATATTTCCATAGAAGAGAAATGACTGCCGGACGGCTCTCCGTTTCAAAGTTTCTGACAAAGGAAAGGAATGCTTCATCACTTTCTTCTCCCACCCATGGCAGGTCGCTTCTTACTGTTCCCTGTCTTTCTTCAATTCCCTGCAGGCATACATCCGCAGAGAAATCAAGGAAGAAGATCGTATCGCATTCCCGCATTCTCTTATCCATTGAAGAATTATAATTCCCGTCAATGATCCATTCACTGTTTTTCAATACATTTTCCAAACGCTCCTGAAATATATCTTCACGGGCTGAAGTTCCATCCTTCTCCCAGAAAAGGTTATCCAGATGGAACAGCGGAAGACCTGTGCATTCATGCAGAAGATGAGAGAAATAGCTCTTTCCGCTTCCAGGGCATCCTATGACCAGTACTTTCTTCATTCTTTATCGGCAGGAAATTCAATACCTGCATCCAATCTGGCATTTTCCAGTACATACATAGTCTGCAAAGACTGGTTCAGCCACTTCAGCACCAGCGTATCATCCTTTTCATCAACAGCCTGTCCGATTCTGACAAGCTCTTTTCTAAGAGGGTCTTCTTCAACACCTGTCCCAATATCTCTGTCTTCATTATCTTCATTGATATGAAGCATGACCTGATCTACAATACTCGGTCTTCCCTTTACTTCTATATAGCCTTTTGTACCCTGAATAACAGTTCCGTTCTTGGAAATAGAATCCTTAGCACCTTGGCATACAGCCTTAAAGTCACCATAGTCCATGATCAGAACTCCGGAGGTATCTACTCCGTTGAACCCCCTGTTAGCAAGGTAATAGGAAAGCTTCGGAACGCCGAAGATACCAGTCAGCAGAGAGACATTATAGACATTGATGTCATACAGCGCTCCTCCTGACAGTGCAGGATCAAAAGCAGGCAGCACATTGCCATCCAGATATGCATCATATCTTCTGGAATACTGGGAGAAGTTGGAATAGATGATCTTCGGGTCTCCTATTTCGTCAAGATGCTGAATAATACATTCATAGTTATCTGCATATCTCGACATAATACCTTCAAACAGACTGACATGGTTCTCCATTGCTGTATCAAACAGATCTCTGGCTTCTCTGTATGTAGATGTGAATGGTTTTTCTACAATAACATTCTTTCCAGCCTGCAGTGCCTTCTTTGCATAGGAGTAGTGCAGACTGTTCACAAGTCCAATATAGACTGTGTCATATGAGTCATCCCTCAGGAACACATCATAATCATTCTCATACTTAGGAATTTCATAATCCCTCTGCAGAGCCTCACCCTTCTCTCTGTTTCTGCACCACAGTTCCATCACTGGAATATCCGTGCTCTGCAGAGAACGCAAGGCGCCTTTTACAATGCCGCCATTTCCAACAATTCCAAGTTTCATTATTCTTCCCCCTCAATCAGACCGCAGTGGATAAATGCATTGCGGATGCCATTATCCAGAATATCTGTTGTGACATAATCAGCAGACCGCTTTGTCTCATCAGTCGCATTCCCCATTGCTATGCCCATGCGGCATGCTTTCAGCATTGGAATATCGTTCCCGCTGTCGCCCATTGCAATTGTGTCTTTCATATCAGCTTGGTAGTACTCCATGACCCTCTTTACAGCAGTTGCCTTGTTTATCGTTCCGTCTGTCACTTCACCAGTATAGTAATGATCTTTTTCCAATGCCATGGATTTCGTCAGAATATAGGGTTCCTTCAGCTTCTTCTCCAGAGCAGGATAATCCGGTTCCCAGCAGTCATTGAAGGAACAGATCTTATATATCTTATCAACAGTTTCATCGCCTCTGTCCTCTGGATATACAGCATTGTCCATGCAGCAGCGGATCCTTTTTTCTCTTGTTTCTTCAGTTCTTCCAAAATACCACAGCAGTGACTCATAGCCGCTTCTGGAGCAGTATGCTCCCGCACTTCCCTCCAACGCATATCCCATTCCAAAACTGTCTATGAGCTTCTTGATTTCGGTAACATCCGCTGTCTTCATCGGATGATCATAGATTCTTTTTCCTTCAGCATAGATCATCGCTCCCGCACCCATCACAAATCCATCCACTTCAAAGTTCAGATAGCGCGATACCTCTGCCAGACTTCTGCCTGTGCAGAGAAATACTTTGTGTCCCGTCTTTCTCGCTTCTCTCAATGCCTCTACTGCACTGTCAGGTATGCAATTGATGCGAGAGCTGTATAGTGTTCCATCTATATCAAGAAATATGTATTTTCTATTCATGCGTGCATGTTTTCCCTATTCTGCATTGTAAGTTCTGTTTCCCCAATCAATATATACTCGATAAAATCATCCACATGGATCAGTTCAGGTATATGCTCTTCTGAAAAATACTTCAGCAATTCCTTTCTTATCATATTCATGTCCGGTGTCAGATCACTGCGTATGTAAATAGCCTCCGGATCCAGATAGGCAATCACGCCGATTAATGATTTGCCTATAACCTCCGCCATGCCGTCCGGATTCCAAGCAAGCTTCTTTGGATTATCACTGTATGAGTAGTAGGGGCTGACATGCTTGTCCTCACCGGCACTGAAGTGTCTGCCTTCATAAAGTTTCCCGTCAATTACTATACCATTTCCTCCATTCATCCACCCGACTGGCTGTGAATGGAAAACAAGACTCTGATACTCTTCCTGCTGTCCATAGCATCCTATTGCGGCGGCATTCACATTGTTATGGATGTCAAATGGCACATGATAGCAATCCTCAAAATATTTCTGAAGATCGCTGCAATTATGATTCCCCTCGACCTGCAGGTTGATATGATCGCCAGTATGCAGTTCCAATGTACCTTCTCTGATCACCCCAGGCAGTGCAATTCCTACTGCCTCTACTCTTCTATCTGGATGCTTGCATGTACAGAACTCTGTGTCCAGAATATCCTCAAAATCACGCAGAGTGACACTGTGCTTGATAACTTCCTCCGTCTTCTCTATTTCTCCATGATCATACACGCGGTATTTGATCCTTGATATATCTCCGGATGGTGCAAAAGCAATAATCAGCATTCTTCTCAGATCACTGATTCTGCCATCCTCCTTTACTTTCAGACTGTCCTTGCTGCTGCAGAAGGAAGCCATCTGTTCTTTCAGAAAGGCGAGACAGGCACCTGCATCATAGGAACCGAATATACCTGCCGGTATGCAAAGTACAGGATGGTCCTTGAATACCGAAACTGCTTTCTTTGCTTCATAAGCAATCTGCGGTGCCAGCAGGATCACATCTGCATCAAATCCTTTTTCATATAGTTCTGTCAATGGCACTGCATCAAAATACATGTTTTCATTAAGGGCATCTGCCGCATTCTGCAGGGCCAGAGCAAAATAGCTTGTGGTCATTGCAGATGTACAGGAGAGCAGTATATGTTTCTTCTGTTTCTCACGCAGTGAAACAAGTGTCTGTACCATTTCCTCATAAAGTTCATTGGCATGCAGTTCATCACGATCACGGAAGTGCAGAAAGAAACAATTCTCTCCAGTCTTTGTCTCCGTAATCTGAAACTCAACAATGTCTCCTTCATCATCCAGACTGGTAAAGGAGATATTAGCTTCTGCATAGTCCGTAATCAGTCTGTAATGATCGGGATCGTCCTCCACTGTTTCATAGGAAGACGACTTCTGTTCCATGATCCATGTGCGGAAATCAAACTCGTTTTCACTCATACGGCATTCCTTTCAGACTGCTAGAAGCGAATACCCATCAGATATCCGCTGCCGCTGTCATACAGTACCTTAAAGCCGGATTTCTTATAGAATCCGACCGCCCTTGTGTTTTTGCCGTCAACGCCAAGCATCAGTCCCTTAACACCGCTCTTTCTGCAGTCATCCAGCAGCGTATTCATCAAAGCAGATCCTCTGCCCCCGCCGGTATACTCCTCTTCGATATCAATATGCATATGAGCAGGGTATTCCTCCTGCAGTACTGTATATTCCCTGATATCTGCTCTTTCAGCGAAGTTAGGACACTCCTTACGGATCTGTTCCAGATACGGTGTCATATGTTTTTCAAAACTCTTATAATCCTTAGCGCACATAATGTAGCCAACTGCCTTATCTTCGTCATTGACCAGAAGATATACTGTTTCATATTTTATATATTCATCACAGTACATCAGCACTGAGAACCGGCGATGTTCCGGATTTATCATGTTGTCCTTGTCACCCGTATCCACGCAGATACGCTCTGCATCATTTCTATATTTTTCTTCAAAGGGTATTATTTTCATAATCATATTCTACCATGAATAGAAGAAGACGATTCATGTCATAAATAAGGCTTTTCTGTTACTCATTACATATCAAAAAAGAGGGAATGCAGTACAGTCCCCCTCAGACATTTCCTGAATGATAGTGTTTCAGTGTCAATGCGGAAGATACCGCCGTTCCCGATACAGCCGGATACCATGTCGGTCTGCTCAGCAGAGCAGTATTGTCCTTGAACCATGCTATAACAAGGAACGGAACCGTCATCTGTATCACAATCAGCATCGGCGTATACAGTTTGCCAAATACCTTCCAGCAGAGATCCAGAAATGTCCCTCTGAATGTTTCTGATATAAACATCAAGTTCGTGCCCTTATTAGCGTTGATAATCCAAGCTAAAGCACAGAAGCCCAGCACATACATTGCATATACCTTCAAGTCATCCATCTTCAGCTGATAAAGTCCTGACCGGTTGATCAGTATGCCCATATATGTCAGTACGCCATGGTACAGAAAGCTGTGAATACTGAGGAAATGATAGGACGGATATATCATCAACGAAGAGGAAGGATACAGAAGGAAGCAGATGCCGCCAATCAATCCGCCGGTAGCTAGGAATACATCTCCTATATGCTGAAGTGCTCCGGTTGCAAATCCGCTCAGGAGTCCGGCGAACATGCCAATAGAGCAGAAGTACAGTGGAACCCAAGTATTGAGATCATCGCCATTGCCAGCCGCAAAATGGAAAGCAATCTTGCAGCATTCCAGTGCACACAGCAGAACTGAAAGCACACGTATGATATGACGTATCTCCACAAAGGAATACATCAGTGTTCTGTTCAGCGCTTTATAGACACAGAAGATGGTCGTTCCAAGAAGGATTACATGTCCCCAGGAAATCAGCCCCCCAGCCTCGTACACTCCCGGCGCCGCCAGGAAATGTTCCAGTAATTTTTTTATCATCTCCATCATTTAATATCCTCGATTCCAATGTTTCTATCATGCACGATTGGTTTCCATGTACTGTTCTTCTCGAACAGACACACAAACGCAATCGGAAACCACATCAGGAAGAATATCGGGAACAGGAACACTCCCTTCAGTATACTTCCGCTTTTCTCATGCATTCTCCATAATCCTATGAATTCCAGTACAACCAGTCCTGCATACATAATAAAGATGATCAGTGACATTGGTATATATCTGAAAAATACGTCCAGATGCATTGGCTGTACTTTCCACGCAATCAAGCCAAACACCAATGCTCCTAACAGATATACCGGCATCAGAAATACATATGCAATATCAATAGATGTCTCGTTACGGTCACAGAAGAAGCTCTTCATCAGCTTTCCGGTATATCTGCGCATGCACTGTACCTGTCCAAAGATCCATCTCTTCAGCTGAGTCAATGACGTTCTCAGTTTCACCGGATACTCATCATAAGTAACTGCTTCAGGCACAAAGGCAATCTGTGTTCTTCTCATTGCTGCTATCGCAGCATATTCCAGATCCTCTGTAAATGTATAAGTATCAAAGTCATAAAGATCAATATCGGAAGCAGCCACCATCCAGGCTGTTCCATTCAGTGACCCGCTTCTATTCACACAGAATCTGGCATGATTGAAGAATACATTCTGCATTGTGTAGAAGATCTCATAGCACTCGCTGATCCATGAGTCCCGGATATTCTTGCCTGTTCTTCTTCCCTGTGCCAAATGATATCCCTCATTATATGCATCATTCATACGGGCAAGAAAATCCGGATGCACCAGATTATCCGCATCAAAGATGACATATGCTTCGATATTCTTATTTTTTCTTAACTGATGGAACGCATCCTTCAGTACATCTCCCTTGGAATGTGTGTTCTGTTCACAATGCAGCACATGTGCACCAGCTTCCAATGCGATCTGTTCTGTATGATCTGTGCAGTGATCGCATACTACATAAATATCATAGAAGCCTTCCGGGTACCTCTGCTTCTTCAAGCTCTCAATCAGATGCCCAATTACAGTTTCTTCATTGCGCGCAGGAATCACTGCCGCAAAGTGGTGAACTGCATCAGTAGGCTTGAATCTTCTCAAGGGATGGAAAACACCGAAGACTGCGAACACAAAATAATGTATGCAGTACAGTGCAAGTATGATTGCCACTATAATAAATACGACATTGCCCACTATCTTCATGCGTCCCCTGTCTACCCGGTCATCCCCGAGAGCATTCTATATTCTACATGGATTGTGACAGAAACGTCACCATAACTTTTACAGAACTATGCAATTGTATATATCCTTTGTGAAAATATCATTAAAGGTACTCTTTTCCATCTCCAATATAAAAGCTTCTCCCGCGCAGAGAGAAGCTCTTGGTATTACTTCAGGTCTTCCAGGTCAGCTCCATTGGAAGCGATAACCTGCTTGTACCAGTAGAAGGAATCCTTTCTGGAACGATTCAGTGTTCCCTTTCCTTCATCATCCATGTCAACATAGATAAATCCATATCTCTTTCTCATCTCACCTGTACCGGCAGAGACTACATCTATGCATCCCCATGTTGTATATCCAATCAGATCTACGCCATTCTCAATTGCCTTGTCCATTGCCTGGATATGCTGACGGTAGTAGTCAATTCTGAACGGGTCATGAATAGAACCATCCTTTTCAACTGTATCGTATGCACCGAGGCCATTCTCAACAACCATGATCGGAAGTTCATATCTGTCATAGATCATTTCAAGGAAGTACACCAGTCCGCTAGGATCTGTAGACCAGCCCCAGTCACTGTACTTCAGATAAGGGTTTCTGACACCGGCGGACATATTCCCCTGTACCGTATCAGCATCCTTATGTGTTGTTACATTCTGTGACATGTAATAGGAGAATGTATACATATCCACAGTACCCTTGGCAAGATCCTCAAGGTCCTCCGGAGTAATGTCCAGATCATCATAGCCGAAGCCATGCTCATGCCAGATTCTCTCGGCATAGGAAGGATAGTAGCCCTTAGCCTGTACATCGCCGCAGTAGAAGATCTTGGATTCCCACTGATGTCTGTTCAGAAGAATATCTGCTGGATCGCATGTTGCAGGATAGTAGCAGATACCGCAGATCATACATCCAATCATGTTATCAGGATCAATCGCATGTCCTACCTGAACTGCCTTTGCAGAAGCTACGAACTGATAGTGAAGATGCTGTACAGCATCCTTATAGTCCTGATTCGTAGCGTTCTTGAAGAAAAATCCATCAGGCATTGTATTGTTGATCTCATTGAAGGTCAGCCAGTTGTGTACAAGTCCCTTGTACTCTCTGAAGCATGTCTCGGCATAATGCAGGAAGAAATCTACCAGCTTACGATTCTGCCATCCGCCGTACTTTTCTTCCAGATACAGAGGAGTATCGAAGTGCCAGATCGTTACTAATGGTTCAATGCCTGCCTTCTGCAGTTCTGTAAAGACATCTCTGTAATGCTCAACACCCTTCTGATTCGGTTCCTTTTCATCGCCATTCGGGAACAGTCTTGACCAGGAAATAGACATTCTATACTGCTTGAAACCCATTTCCTTGAACAGTGCGATGTCTTCCTTGTAGCGGTGATATTCGTCAACACCGATATGGTTCGGGTAGTAGTAATTATCTAAAACAGCGCAATGTGCTCCTTCTGGAAGCTTTTCATTTCTTTCCAATGTTCCAGGCTTTCCATCAGCACCTATATAGGTTACTTTTCTGCCGGCTTTTACAGAACCCCCGGTCGTCACATCTGTTAATGCAGGTCCTCTTCCATCTTCATTCCAAGCACCCTCTACCTGATTGGCTGCGGTTGCGCCTCCCCATAGGAAGCCCTGCGGAAAATGAGTTGTCATATATGATTTTTTCTCCTTCTTTCGTACTTCTATTCTAGTAAATTGTGCGGAAAATGTATACGGTTTCACAGCGAGAAAAAGGAAGACTTTTTACAAGTCCTCCTATAAGGAAATATTACTCTTCAGCTTTGCTGAAAGCACTCTTGGGCAGATGGCACACAGGGCATGTCCAGTCCTCAGGCACTTCATTCCACGGTGTGTTTGGATTTACGCCGCCGGCAGGATCTCCCTTTTCAGGATCATATACATATCCGCATGGACATTTGTACTTTGTATACGGATTGATTTCTCCCTCAGCTGCTTCTTCCTTTTCACCAAGAAGTGCTTTAACTAATGCAGGGACCTTATCATAATCTTCCTTCTCTGGAGCCCAGGAAGACTTTACTTCTTCATTGACTACTTCAAAGCCGGAATCCTTCAGTCTTGTCTGAATGATCTTATTGCCTTCACCCGACCATCCATAGCATCCAAAAGCAGCAGCTCTCTTATTCTTGAAACGCAGCGACTTCAGGTAGTACAGCCATCCCTCAACACCAGTCAGCACATCGTTCAGAATTGTCGGAGAGCCAACTGCAATTGCCTTTGACTTCCATACCTCCTGCATAATGTCATCTTTAGGTGTACGGTCAATATTGAACACCTTAACAATAGTTTCAGGAGACTGCCTGTGTATTTCATTGGCAATTTCATGAGCAATGGAAGCAGTCTCCTGCCACATCGTTCCATAGGCAATCGTAATCTCATTTTCACAATAATCCGGAGAAGCCCATTCAGCATATTTCTTCACAATATCCATCGGGTCTTTTCTCCAGATTGCACCATGGCTCGGTGCAATCATTTCAATTGGAAGATTCATCTTCTCTATCTCTTTGACCTTGTTAATAACCATAGGTGCATATGGATGCACAATATTCACAAAGTATCTCTCTGCTTCAGACATCAGTTCATCCTGATCCGTCAGATCAGCAAACATCTCATTTGTTGCAAAGTGCTGTCCAAAAGCATCCATGGAAAACAGAATATTGTCTCCTGTCAGGAAGGTTGCCATGGAGTCAGGCCAGTGCAGCATTGTCATTTCAACAAACACCAGCTTCTTGCCATTGCCAACATCCAGTTCATCACCGGTCTTAACAACATGGAAGTCCCAGCCATGCTTTCCATACTGCCCCTCCAGAGACTTTACTGCATTGGCTGTACAGTAGATCGGTGTGCCAGGTATTTCCTTCATCAGTGCAGGCAGAGAACCGGAATGATCCTGTTCTCCATGCTGCATAACAATGGCATCGATCTTATTGAGAATGCCTTCCTCTTTCAGATTGTTTATGAACCAGTCTTCATGAGGAAGCCATACCGTATCCATTAATACTGTCTTTTCTTCTTCAATCAGATAGCTGTTCTGTGAGCTGCCGTGATGAATGGTAAAATCATCCCCATGGAACTTCTCCAGATCCCAGTCAAGATATCCTATCCAAGAAACATTATTTTTCACTAATTTCTTCATAGTGCAAACTCCTCCTTTTTCTATTATCGTAGGTTTTTAACGGAAAATACAGTCATTTGCAACACTGAATCTTCAAACATATAATGAATTCAGAGTCATTCCCCCAAAGGAGGAATTGTCTATGAATAACAATTCAGAACATCATTTATCAGAAAAAGAATCCGCATCCTGGATCTGTCCAAAATGCGGCAGAGAAAATACAGGCAATTTCTGTTCTTTCTGCGGTGCTCCCCATTCTGCAGAAGAAATCCCTCAGTCTTCTGCACCAAGCGAGCAGAAAGAGACACCCTCCAGCAGAAAGAAAAACCATCATTCCCATCGCCGGAAACATTCTCTGTTCAGTCATTCTCATAAGAAAAGAAAAAGGGATCATTCAGACGGAAACAGCAGATCCAAAGACACTTCCAGAAAGAAGCATCACTTCTTTGCCATCCTGATAAGCATTGCTGTGATTGTTATATGTGCAGTTCTGGTCACTGTCCTCCTGAAGAAAAAACAGGATACAGATCATGCAGGCAGTGCATATACCAGCTATTCCATGTTTGACAGCAAGGTATCCGCCGATATACCAAACACACTGACAGCAGATACTGAACAGAGCGATGCGGATGCCTATCTCTACAGTTCTGATTCTATATCGCTGCAGGTACACTTTGAAATGCACAGCATAGATGGTGTCAGCGGGGATTCTGCTGACAATGCTGCAGATACATTCATCGACAGTCTGGACAGTTCCTTCAGCATAAAAAATAGAGAAACAGAAAATATCAATGGCGTCTCTTCGGAAGTTCTGTCAGGAACAATCAATGAAAGCGATGGAACTGTATACAGTACTGAGATGGCAGTCATGACTCTGCATAACAGGATTCTGTACGTATACTGCACATGGCCTTCTGCAGAAAAAACTGATTATGAAGATACTGCTGATTATATTATTGAATCCGTTAAGATAGACAGCAGTATAACGATTGACGGCGCAGCCAAAACAGTTACTGCGATTGCTGCCACGTATGATGGAGCAGAAACATCAGGAACTGTTCTTGACAGTTCCAATACCGGCATTCATGTAACAGCATCATATACTGACGGAACCATATCAGATGATCTTACCGGATGGGCAGTCAAAGAAAGCAAAACATTATCTGCCGGCAGGCCAGCTACCATAACAATCACATACGAAGATACATATACCTGTGAACTTACCGTCAGCTGTTCTGACACTGACTCCTCAGCATATAAAGATGCCTGTTCATCCATTGCATATGATGATCTGCTGCAGGATCCTGATACATATGCTAATCAGAATATTAAGATAGCAGGTCAAGTAACGGATATCAGTGAATCTGCTGAAGGAACAGTGCTGAGAATTGCCACAAAGAAAAATAGCAGCAGTGATGAATATACAGATGATATCTTCTACGTGACATACAATGATGAAACATCGATACAGAAAGGCAGTACCGTCACACTGTATGGAGTATACACCGGTCTCTATACTGATGGAGACACAGCTGTCCCATCCATGGAAGCTCTATACATAGAATGAAAGCAGGCACTTCACTCATTCGGTGAAGTGCCTGCTTTATTGGGTCTCCAAATAGTTTGGGGGTCTTAACTTTTGGGGGCAACTTTGGGGGTCTGCCAAATCTGTACAAATAAAGGTGGAACTGGTTAAGGTTCCGCCTTTTCCTTTGGACGGCCTATCATTGAGA
>JBFLGD010000070.1:0-655 GCA_041859965.1 Bulleidia sp.
GATCCGAGAAGGTCTTCTGCGGCCGACCGATGGCTTCGGCGATCTTCCGGTCGGAAAGATTCGGGTTCTCGCTCCAAAGCTCGAGGATCTTGTCCGCGTCAGGATCAAGCTCATGCAGACGAGCAGTGAGCCGTTCCAGAAGGTCCCGGTCGGATATGATCTCTTCGGGAGTCGGGTTTTCGTCCGGCACATAATCGCCGCGCGTCCCCTCGCCGTCGGGCAACGGGTCATCGAGGGAGACCTCGTTGCGCGTGTGGAACTCGCAGTCAACGCAGTTGCCGTCGCACAGCCACCACTTGCCGCGCGGGCAGAAGCAACGCCCCGAGTACTGCTCGCGCTTGCGCAGATTCGTGCGCCACCTGTCGAATTCCCGGTACTGGTCCTCCGGCACCTCATACCAGGTGCGGGTGGTCTTGTCATAGATCCGTTGACTCTGATTGCCGTTGTTTTTCATGTGCGATACCTCCGTTCGCTTCTCCCGAACCGGGGGCACCGCGTAAAAAAGGAGCGTGGCCAGCCATCCAGAACGGGAAATCTGTTCTGAAAGGCCAGCCACGCTCGTAAGCTGGTTGTTGTTCAGTTATTGCCGCCAGGGCGGTTCGAGCCACCTCTGTGCACCGGGGTGAACGGCCATGACGGCGGGCGGTTTATTGAC
>JBFLGD010000071.1:0-280 GCA_041859965.1 Bulleidia sp.
ACCGGAATCGTGGTTTCCGTTATTCCGGAATGACGGTTTCCTAATACCGGACAGGTGGTGTCACCGGAACCGGAATACTCAATACCTTCAATGTCCGGTTTTTCAATCGCCATGAATGTCCGACCAGCATTCTTTCAGCGGTTCTGCGCATCCATCGTTAAAAGATTCCTATGCATGACATCTAATTCCGACACTCGTGCCGTATCTAACAAGACGTAATCTTTGATACAATGCCCGTATGTACTTTTAGCCCAGAAACCGCGCAGTTTCTGGGCTTTTC
>JBFLGD010000071.1:290-649 GCA_041859965.1 Bulleidia sp.
GGTAGCTGTAGTCAAAAGCGACACCCCCAATCTGCAATTGTTGAAAAGTATGGCTATCGTTGAAAGGTTTAATTCAAATGAACGGGTTTTAAAAGATGCATTTGACTGTTGCCTTCACCTTTGGCACGCCATTATCCATATATAAGGAAAAACCACGAACCGTCATGCCTACCTCTATACATTTCCTAAAAAGAGAAAAGTATTCTGTTTGCTCCTCATTAACGGTTATCTGCTTTGTCCCTCCATACATGGAAATAAACATATAGCATACTTTATGCCCAGCCATAAGAAGATCCATGATATTCTCTAATTGGTGATTAGCCCGCTCGGAGAACACTGTTGGAAACAAAGCTTCCTTG
>JBFLGD010000072.1:0-646 GCA_041859965.1 Bulleidia sp.
GAAGATTTTATGATGGGCTACAAGCCCGTAGAGAATGGTTTCGAGCTGAAGTACGGAATTTTCTATCGCTTTTGCCAGAAGGCAGCTAACCAGCCGGATAAGGATTATTTCTTTATTATTGACGAGATAAATCGTGGTAATATGAGCAAAATCTTCGGTGAGCTGCTTATGCTGATTGAGAAGGATTATCGCGGCGTAAAAGCGACTCTTGCATATAACGGCCTGCCCTTCTCAGTTCCGGCTAATCTGTACATTATCGGAATGATGAACACAGCAGACCGCAGCCTTGCGATGATCGATTATGCTTTAAGACGGAGATTCAGTTTCTTCGATATGGAACCGGCTTTTGATTCTGACGGATTCATTCAATATCAAAATAGTCTTAATAACGAAACATTTAATGAACTGATAGAAAAGGTAAAGGAACTGAACAAGGAGATTGCTTCGGACAAATCACTTGGGAAGGGCTTCTGCATTGGACACAGTTATTTCTGCGGGCATGATACCTGTTCGGACGAATGGCTACGCTCAGTTGTGAATTTTGACATTCTTCCTATGCTCAGTGAATACTGGTTTGATGACACGGCAAAACTACAGCGCTGGGAAAATATCTTTCATGGAGTATTCCAATGACAAAGGATAAGAG
>JBFLGD010000073.1:0-631 GCA_041859965.1 Bulleidia sp.
GACCCATTGCCGGAGCATCCAAATTGCAGATGTTACTATGAGGCATATGTAGAAAAATAAAAAAGCCTTGTGCAGTGAGGTTGACACAAGGCAAATGTAAGGTGGAAAGGAGAAAATCTGATGACTACCTTACTTTTTTATTATAGTTTATTAAAAAGAAAAAATCAACTATTGACATAAAAAAAATCAGATATATATTGAAAGTACATAAAGGAGAAAATTATGGAAAATAAAATATTATCATTAAAAATCAACACAGACAATTCAGACCGAATCACAGTTTCTGCTAGAGATTTGCATGACTTCTTAGAGGTTGAAACACAGTTCAAGGACTGGTTTCCACGCATGTGTGCCTACGGTTTCGTAGAAGGAACAGATTTCAACCCGCTCAAAAATGAGCAGGTTCAAATGGAAGGTGGTCGGTTAGTAACAAGAGAGATAAACGATGCTCAGTTAACCATTGAAATGGCAAAAGAGATCTGCATGTTGCAAAGAACCGATAAAGGCAAGCAAGCAAGGACGTATTTTATTCAGTTAGAAAAGGATTGGAATACTCCAGAGAAAGTCATGGCACGTGCTTTAACCATTGCTCAAAGAGAGATTGCAAGCCTTGGAACACAGGTCCAGCAGA
>JBFLGD010000074.1:0-620 GCA_041859965.1 Bulleidia sp.
GAAGGTATTTTTTTACTTGCTTCTAAATGGTCGCATCCCTCACGGATGCGTGGATTGAAACATAATATTTGCAATAATATATGGGAAATAACACCTGGGTCGCATCCCTCACGGATGCGTGGATTGAAACTACTAGAACAGATAGACATAGAAAGTTCTATGAAGGTCGCATCCCTCACGGATGCGTGGATTGAAACTAAAATGTCTTTATCATACAAAGCGTACTCAGCAGGTCGCATCCCTCACGGATGCGTGGATTGAAACTCGGGTAGGTTCTGATGGTTTAAAGCTGTTTCCGCCCGTCGCATCCCTCACGGATGCGTGGATTGAAACGGATTACATTAAAAGAATAGTAGCACAATATAATTTGTCGCATCCCTCACGGATGCGTGGATTGAAACATAATCATCCATATTACTTTGCTGTGCTTTTTCTGTCGCATCCCTCACGGATGCGTGGATTGAAACTAACATTGGTGCAGACATAATACCTTTGGATTGCATGTCGCATCCCTCACGGATGCGTGGATTGAAACAAAATCTGAATACCTTAATCTGACTAATCAACAGGGGTCGCATCCCTCACGGATGCGTGGATTGAAACATATCACAGTGAGGCTG
>JBFLGD010000075.1:0-609 GCA_041859965.1 Bulleidia sp.
ATGATGATACCGATTACAATGAAATAAGTTTCAAGAATGGAAAATACGACGAAAAAGAACTTGAAGATGCGCTTGATAAGCCTAAGAGAGCAGAATTGGTTTTGAAATACTTCAAACGCTTTGGAAAAAGCAAAGCAGTAGCTTTCTGTACTTCAATTAAACATACGAACACTATGACAGAGGCCTTTATAAAAGCCGGAATTAAGGCGGCGTCAGTGCATACGGGGGAAGGAGAGTATTCTGAAGACAGAAAAGTTGCCATAGAAAAGCTGATAAATGGTGAACTGAGTATCTTATTTGTTGTTGATATATTTAATGAGGGTGTTGATATTCCTGAAATCGATACCATTTTGTTTCTCAGACCTACTGAGTCATATACTGTATTTCTGCAACAGTTAGGGAGAGGCTTAAGAAAGTATGATAATAAAGATGCTACCGTGGTTCTTGATTTCATTGGAAATTATAAATTGGCACCCGTACTTCCGTTGCTTTTAAGCGGAAAGAATCCTATGGTTAAAGAAAAAAGAGCACAGTATGAATATACATATCCTGAAGGCTGCAATGTACAATTTGATATGAAGCTGCTTGATTTATTTGAGTAGATGAAAA
>JBFLGD010000076.1:0-607 GCA_041859965.1 Bulleidia sp.
GGGATGCGACATTATAACGCAACGTGACGTAAAACGCAAGAATAGTTTCAATCCACGCATCCGTGAGGGATGCGACAGATACATACCAGCAAACAATGGAACTTATTGATGTTTCAATCCACGCATCCGTGAGGGATGCGACTCCCCCACCGCGAATGGATAACAGTTGCATGATTGTTTCAATCCACGCATCCGTGAGGGATGCGACTCGTTTCAGTCATCTTCAGGTGTAACGGGGATAAAAGTTTCAATCCACGCATCCGTGAGGGATGCGACAAACAGGACTAATTTAGTCCACATTATCATTATGTTTCAATCCACGCATCCGTGAGGGATGCGACAAAGGCGACCGACATGGTAGCTTCATCTGAAACGGGTTTCAATCCACGCATCCGTGAGGGATGCGACTTAGTATACGTGTGATAATTACCATTAGAAGCATGTTTCAATCCACGCATCCGTGAGGGATGCGACCCCGGCGAAGGGAGGAAGAAAGATGACGAGAGGCGTTTCAATCCACGCATCCGTGAGGGATGCGACATTATAACGCAACGTGACGTAAAACGCAAGAATAGTTTCAATCCACGCATCCGTGAGGGATGCGACA
>JBFLGD010000077.1:0-590 GCA_041859965.1 Bulleidia sp.
CATCATCTGCATTTTTTTCTTCTGCTCTATTTTTCCATAGAGGTAAACTAAAAATCAAAATAATTGTTAAAACGATTTGTAAGACTGCAATATAACCATAACCTGAATTCCACCCTTGTCCACCTGTCATTGCATATCCCATGATATATGGTCCAAGAGAAGCACCAACTCCCCACATACAGTGAAGCCAGCTCATATGTCTGCTCGCATAATTCAATGCTACATAATTGTTAAGCGATGCATCTACACTTCCTGCACCAAGACCATATGGAATTGCCCAAAAGCATAATATCCAGAAAGAATTACTAAAAGAAAATCCAAACAGAGCTACTGCTGTCATTGCTACACTAATTGCTGTTACTTTTCCTGTTCCTAATTTACGAGTGAGTCTATCACTTTGTAAGCTTGATAAAATTGTTCCTGCTGCAATAATCATAGAAATAATACCTGCATAAGAAACCGGTACCCCAAATTCACTGTACATAGCCGGCCATGCTGATCCAAGTAATGAATCTGGAAGACCAAGACTTATGAAAGATAAATAAATAACTGCTAGAAGTAAATGAATCATATTGTATTTCCCCTTTCTT
>JBFLGD010000078.1:0-578 GCA_041859965.1 Bulleidia sp.
CATAGAATGGGAGCGCGTCTATGGTCCTGTATTGATATGCTGCTGTGGCTGCGGTAGTCAAAAGCGACACCCCCAATCTGCAATCGTTAAAAAGTATGGCTATCGTTGAAAGGTTTAATCGGCTAACGGTTCACCAAAATCTCGGGGAGAATTAATCAAGCGATCTTCGATTTCGATGACCTTTTGGTCTTCAAAATAGTAATCGTATATTGAAGCTATGATGATCTGATTTTCAGAGAAATCTCTTTTAAGTATATTCATCATGAGCGTAATATTCTTCTGGTCAATCTCTTTCCCGCTGGGTGAATCTAAAATGATAGGGAGATGAATCCCCAGCTTGCTTTCAATGGCTTTTATGTAAGCCATTCTGAAAGCAAAAACCATCTTATGCAGAACCGCCCCAGAAAGTTCCTTTAAGTTTGATGTGTACATATATGCTGGTGATAAAGAGTCTTTATCGCCTACACCTAATTCCGTGGCATATTTTATTATTGCCTCGGAGATTTCCTTAGACATTGTATTGTTCATACTGGTACTTTTGGAAATCTCATCTCTTATTTCTTTTCGTTGTTTGGTCA
>JBFLGD010000079.1:0-573 GCA_041859965.1 Bulleidia sp.
GGTCTCCATAATTTGAAAAATTGTCTTCAACGAAATCACGGTTATACACCAGCAGATCGTAGTCGCTTGGAAGTCGTCCATAGCGTATGCCATCAGTGAGAATAATGGCGACAACGACAGCGTTGAATGGGCCGACGGACGAATTCCAAGCGACTACGATCTGCTGGTGTATAACCGTGATTTCGTTGAAGACAATATTTCAAATTATGGAGACCTTCCGGGAGTATTTATCTTCAATAAAATCAACAAGAGTGTACAAAGCCAGATAGACGCAAAATCCGCCGAAAAGGACAAGCTCAACGGGGATTTTACGAAGGCACAGGAAGAATGGCACACTAAAAAAGATGGCCTTGGCACTTTGCTCTCTACTTTTCAGGATGATTGTTTTAAGCGAACAATACAAGAGCGAGCCGCATTTGATAAGGCCCTCGAGGGTAAGAAACAGAAAAGAGGGTTTGTAGATGCAATTCTCGCCGAGACCAATCCTACTAATCACGATCCGGCTGAATTAAAAAGACTATGCGATGTTGCTTTTGACGCGAATTCCAGAACTTATTCCGAATTCCAGAGAGC
>JBFLGD010000007.1:0-83954 GCA_041859965.1 Bulleidia sp.
GTGAACAGCAGATGCTTGCTATGTCTAGAGCACTGATGGCAAAAACGAAGATCATGCTGATGGATGAGCCTTCCATGGGACTTTCACCTCTGCTTGTTAAGGAAATATTCCGTATCATCAAGGACATCAACAAGAAGGGCACAACCGTACTGCTTGTTGAACAGAATGCTAAGATGGCTTTAGCAATTGCGGATCGTGCATATGTCCTGGAAACGGGTAAAATAACATTAGAAGGAACCGGCAGTGAACTGTCTGCCAGTGAACAGGTAAGAAAGGCCTACTTAGGGGGGTAATCATTATGTATGTCAAAGATCATATGACGGTAAATCCAGTCACTATTTCACCGGATGAACCAGTATCAAAAGCTCTGGAACTGATGCAGAAGGGTGATTTCCACAGACTGCCTGTTACAGATGCAAATGGAAAGCTTGTTGGACTCATTACAGAGGGTGTCGTTACTGCTACCTCTGGTCAGAGTACGACATCCTTATCAATCTATGAACTGAATTATCTGCTTTCCCGTACAACTGTAAAAGAGATCATGATTACAGATGTTATGACAATTGGAAAAGATGCCTTTGTTGAAGAGGCAGCTGAGAAGATGCTGGATCATGAAATCAATGTGCTGCCTGTTGTCGACAAGGACAATAAGGTCATCGGCATCATTACCGACAAGGATATCTTCCAGACATTTGTTGATCTGCTTGGTCTGCGCCATCAGGGAACAAAGTTCGTGATCAAGATGGAAGACAAGCCGGGTCTTCTTGCACAGGCTATGAGCCTTCTGGCAAAGCAGAATGCCAACGTAGTATCCGCTGGTGTGTACCAGAGTGAGAGAGGCACGGAAGTGTTTATCAAAGCTACTGGAGAGATTGCAGTAGAGGAAATGACAGATATCTTCAGAAAGAATAATTTCTGTGTCGTCAATGTAGTGCAGACTACAAATGATGGCAAGACAGTGTATTACGATCCTGAAAAAATCGCTTAATTAATAACTAGTTTCCTCCTATATAAGAAGCACAGAGCTGACGTGAGGCGCTGTGCTTCTTTTTCTATGCTGGTATCAGCACTGTAATTTGTAACTGCGATCTGTTACGCCTGAGTAATTAATAACTGTGATCTGTTAATTGTGTCATCAATCTATCCTGTATATTCTTGGCATGCCGCACAGAAAAACGCGATAATACGCCAAAAAGATGACTGTGGAAGTCATTAAGCGGAACGTAAAATTCTGAAAATTCTAATTTAAAAAGAACCACTGATTTCCAGATACTTGATTGTATCTGCATCATCATGATCGATAACGATGGGAGGCCCTCATGAACGGAATTAGAAAGAAATTTACGGCAGCTTTAATGGCACTTGCGATGATGACAGGTTTTTTACCAACACCTGTATCTGCAGAAGAAACAGCAGAACCAAAGACTTATCTTGAGAATGGAGGATCATATGATCTGGAGTACATTCTCAGTACATTTAATATTTTTACGTCCGGAACAGCACGTGCGAGCCATGTTTATGGTCCGATGATTGTTGGTGGAGATGCAGGCAAAGGAAATGATACATTAAGCGTTGGTTTTACCTTCAGTGATTATGATCAGGGCGCCAGTTCTTATATTGGTGGAAAAGTATATCCTGGGCAGCGTGCTACGGGAGCAGCCAATACACCCGCTGGATGCTATCAATCAGAATATGTAGGCACTGGCAATAACGTAACATTCTCTGGTAAAAATGCATTTGTTAATGATTCTCTTTATCTATATACAAATGAGAAAGTCTATAAAACTGATAGTTATGTGAATTTTGATGATGCGTTTGCAAGCATTCAGGAACAGTCAAATGAATTTTATGCGCAGACTACAAAAGAATTAGGAGTGGATGATCTTAAAGATGATAAGTATATCTATGTTGAAGAGGGTCAATTTGTAAAACTATCCGATGAATTGATGGAACTGAACACAACAAGAAGCAATGCTGGTCAGGACCCGATTACTGTTGTATATGTCACGGCTAGTGCTGATGCATCGAGTGACAAGAATACAATGATCAATATCGGCAAGAGCGGTGAGTTTGCAATGCCGTGCATTCATATTTCGACTTCTGTGGGCGATTCTGGAACTCTATATCCAAGTGCCACAGAGTTAAATGAAAATGGAACTGCATTAATCTGGAACGTTCCTAATGCTACAAAATTGACTTTTTCAAATAGAGAAAATGGTTTGGGACATGTTGTAGCACCACAGGCAGATATCTACAATTTTCAGGGAACATATAGTGGATGTCAGGTATGCCGTAATTTTTATGGCAATTTGTCTGAAGCACATATGCAGCCATATAATGCTCCTGAAATAAAGAATCCTGAAACTCCTTCTACAACAACAATTTCAGGAACAAAAGTTTGGAGCGATGCTGATAATCAGGATGGAAAGAGACCAAGTTCAGTAACGGTGAATTTATTTGCTGATGGAGAAAAGGTAGGCAGTGCAGAAGTTACTGAAGCTAATGATTGGAAATTTAGTTTTTCAGATATGCCAATCAAGAACAGTGAAACAAATGCAGATATTGTATATACCGTAACTGAGGCTGCTGTAGACGGATATACCTCTGCGGTAACAGGTGATGCATCAGCGGGTTTTACAATAACAAATACACACACAGCTGAAACAGTTTCTGTTTCAGGCACAAAAACATGGAATGACAGCAATAATGAGAATAATAAGAGACCGACATCTATTACAGTGAATCTGCTTGCTGATGGCGTCAAAACAAAATCTGTTACAGCCGATGCCGCTGGTGAATGGAAGTATAGTTTTACTGATCTTCCAAAGTACAGCAATGGTACTGTAATCAGTTACACAGTTGCTGAAGATGCTGTGGATTACTATGCGTCATCAGTAACAGGTTATGACATAGAAAATACATATGTCCCAGAAAAAACATCTGTCAGTGTCAATAAAGTATGGTCTGACAGTGATAACAATGATGGGAAAAGACCTTCTTCAGTTCGGGTACAGCTTTATGCTGGCGATGCTAAATCAGGCGAGCCGGTCACTTTGAATGCAGCCAACGAATGGAAATATACTTGGACTGATTTATTAAAAGAAGCAAAGGGGTCTGCAATCTCATATACGGTAAAAGAAGTAAATGTACCAGATGGATATGAATCATCTATAAGTGGCACTGCAGATAATGGCTATACGATAACCAATACTCATGAAAATGAAAAAACAAGTATAAGTGGAACAAAAACTTGGGATGATGCGGATGATCAGGATCGTAAGAGGCCGTCTTCCATTACTGTAAATCTGCTGGCAGATAACGTTAAGGTGGCCAGCAAAACAGTCGAATCAGCTGATAATTGGAAATATGATTTTACAGGACTGGATAAATACAGCGCTGGGAAAGAAATAACATATACAGTCAGTGAAGAACAGGTTGATGGATATACATCATCTATAAATGGCTACAATATCACGAACAGCTATACACCGGAAACCACAAGCATCTCAGTTTCTAAAGAATGGGCCGACGCAAATAACCAGGATGGAATTAGACCTGAATCAATTAAAGTTCAGCTTTATGCAGGAGAAAGTAAATCCGGTGACGAAGTTGAACTGAATAAGGGTAATAATTGGTCCTATACATGGGCAAAGCTTGCAAAAAAGAATGCAGGAGCTGATGTTGTGTATACAGTTCAAGAAGTCGGAACACCAGTTGGCTATACATCAGCCATTTCAGGGACTGCAGCATCAGGATTTACAATTGCAAATACACATGCAGCAGATACAACAAGTATTTCTGTAAACAAGGAATGGGATGATGCAGAGAACCAGGATGGAGTAAGACCAGCATCAGTAAGCGTACAGCTTTATGCGGATGACGTTGCATCTGGAGACGCAGTTGTTCTCAATGCAGAAAACAGCTGGGCATACACATGGACAAAACTCGCTAAGAATATTGCGGGCAATGTCATAAAGTACACGGTAGCTGAAGTGAATACATCCAAAGAATATAACGCAGAAGTAACAGGTACAGCAGCAGATGGATACACAATTACAAATACACATGAAACCGCAACTACTTCAGTAAGCGGAACAAAGACATGGGATGACAGCAGCAACCAAGATGGCATAAGACCAGACAGCATTACAGTGAACTTACTGGCTAATGGAACTAAGGCTGACAGTACGAAGGTGACATCAGAAAATGGCTGGAAATACAGCTTTACGAATCTTCCGGTATACAAGGACGGCCAGAAGGTTGTATACACAGTCAGTGAAGAAAATGTTGAAGGATATACATCATCAATAGATGGAAGCAACATCACAAACACACATAATGCTGAAACAATTGAAATTAATGGAACAAAGTCTTGGGATGATTCTGAAAATCAGGACGGCAGGAGACCATCAGAGCTCAAAGTGAGCTTGAAAGCTAATGGAGTTGAGGTTTCTAAGAAAACAGTTACAGCAGAGAATGGATGGAAATATAGCTTTACAGATCTTCCGAAATTCAGCGATGGTAAAGAAATTTCATATACAATTGCAGAGGAGACTGTAAAGGATTATTCCACACAGATAAATGGATATAATTTAACTAATTCATATACACCTGGCAAAACAAGTATCACTGTGACTAAGTCATGGGATGATGAAGAAAATCAGGATGGTATTAGGCCTGAATCTATTAAGGTACAGTTATCAGCGAATGGCACAGCATATGGGGAAACAGTTGTACTGAATGCGGATAATAAATGGTCTTATACTTGGTCGGATTTAGATGAAAAGAAGTCCGGTAAAGATATTGACTATACAGTAGCTGAAACAAGTAATATAAGTGGCTATACATCAGCCATTTCAGGGACTGCAGCATCAGGATTCACAATTACAAATACACATAAGACTGAAGTGACAGAAGTATCAGTTGCAAAGACGTGGAGTGATAACGAAAATCAGGATGGAAAGAGACCCGAATCAGTAAGCGTACAGCTTTATGCAAATGGCAGTGCCAGTGGGAAAGCCGTTGTACTGAATGCAGAAAACAATTGGGGACACACATGGACAGATCTTGTAAAGAAGAATGCAGGAGCTGATGTTGTGTATACAGTTCAAGAAGTTGAAACACCAGAAGGCTATACGTCGGCAGTTTCAGGTACAGCAGCAGATGGATACACAATTACAAATACACATGAAACCGCAACTACTTCAGTAAGCGGAACAAAGACATGGGATGACAGCAGCAACCAAGATGGCATAAGACCAGACAGCATTACAGTGAACTTACTGGCTGATGGAACTAAGGCTGACAGTACGAAGGTGACATCAGAAAATGGCTGGAAATACAGCTTCGCAAATCTCCCGGTATACAAGGGCGGCAAGAAGGTTGTATACACAGTCAGTGAAGAAAATGTCGAAGGATACACATCAACAATAGATGGAAGTAATATCACAAACACACATAAGACAGAAGAGACAGAAGTATCAGTTACAAAGGTTTGGAAAGATGGAAATAATCAGGATGGTCTTCGCCCTGAATCAGTAAGTGTACAGCTTTACGCCAATGGAACATCTATGGGGGATCCTGTAGTTCTCAATGAAGCAAACAGTTGGACATACACTTGGAAAAATCTTGACAAGAATCATGCGGGAAGCACAGTAGATTATTCTGTAGATGAAACTAATATTCCAGATGGATATACAAAGAAAATCGTTGGAAGTAATTCTAAGGGATTTGTTATTACAAATTCTCATACACCTTTATTAACATCAATCAGCGGCAAGAAGAGATGGATTGATGCAAGAAATCAGGATGGTGTGAGACCAGACAGTATCACCGTCAACCTGCTCGCCGATGGTAAAAAGGTTGCAAGCATGGAAGCTACAGAAACTGACGATTGGGCATACAGCTTCGATGAATTGCCAAAGTATAACGATGGACATGAAATTGTATATTCTGTAATCGAGGCGGATCCAGGAGTGTATTACGGAAGATCATTAGGATTTAACCTAGTGAATATGTATCAGACAGAAGAAACAGCAGTAACTGTCACGAAACAGTGGAATGACGCTGATAATCAGGATGGAATCAGACCCGCAGAGATCAGAGTATGTCTCTATGCTGATGGTGTTAAGGTACATGGATCGGAGCTTCCACTGAATGAAGAAAATGCTTGGACATTCACTTGGGAAGGACTTCCTAAGATGAGCGATGCTAAGAAAATTAATTACACGGTAGCAGAAGTAAATGTTCCAGATGGATATACAAGTAAATCTGAAGGAACATTGGAAGACGGCTACACAATAGTTAATTCACACACACCTGAAACAGTTTCGGTAGATGGAACTAAGACATGGAATGATAACGATGATCAAGATGGAATCAGACCAGACAGCATTACTGTAAATCTGCTGGCTGATGGTACTAAAGTGGCTGAACAGAAGGCTACTGCAGAAAATGGCTGGAAGTATAGCTTCGATAATCTGGCTAAGAACAAGAATGGTCAGCCAATCGTATACACAGTCACAGAGGGTGCTGTCGAAGGCTATTCTGCAGAAAGCACAGGCTATGATATTGTGAACTCACATACACCAGACGTAACTGCTGTCAGTGGAGCAAAGACTTGGGACGACAGTGGCAATCAGGATGGAAAGAGACCTGAAAAGATTACAGTACGTCTTCTGGCTGATGGCACAGAAGTAAACAGTGCTGAAGTCAATGCAGATGCGGAGTGGAAGTACAGCTTCGCTGATCTGGCGAAGTATAAAAATGGCAAGGAAATCAAGTACACGGTCACAGAAGACGCAGTAGAAAATTATTCTTCTAAGATTGATGGCTATGACATTACAAATACATATGCTCCTGAAAAAACAAGTCTCACAGTCACAAAGGCTTGGAATGATGGCAACAATGCAGATGAGCTTAGACCGGAATCAGTAAAGGTACAGCTCTATGCAGATGGAAAGGCATATGGAGAACCTGTAATTCTGAAAGAAGCAGGAAATTGGACATATACATGGTCTGATCTGAATGTAAATCAGAAGGGAACGAAGGTCTCATACACTGTAGGAGAACTGGATGTAGCAAAGGGATACACGGTTACAATCAGCGGTGACTCAGTGCAGGGATATATACTTACCAATACACACAAACCTGCTGAGCATGTGGAAAAGCCTCATACGCCTGATACATCTGATCAGGGAGGACTGATCTTCAGCAGTATTCTGATGATCATGTCATTGGCAGCAGCAGCTTTCTGTTTCAGACGTCTGAGAATAGAAGACTGAAATAACTGATAGATTTTAAACGAACAGTTTGATGAAAAAGGACTGTTCGTTTTTATTGGTTTTGCTATACAAATGATCGCATATATATCTGCTGTTTTGGCTGGTATGGTTTATAATACGGACATTGATAAAGGAGCTGAAATATGGACGTTAACGATATTATTTTCTATGTACTGGATCTGCTGATCTTCATTATGTTGGTAAGATGGCTTATCAACTGCCGTGATCTGGAAGTGAAGACTTCTGTAGGCAAATATGGAAAGCTGATGATCCCTGCACTTTTTATCATCGTTGCAGTGATAGGCTGGTTTAAGTATGAAGGTACATTCAAATATGTTCAGACAGCAGCTCTGATTCTTTTTGGTATTATGTATCTTTGCCTGAATTCTGGTCTTTCAGCAAAGGGCATTGTTATGAATGGTGCTCTGACACCATGGGACAAGGCTGGTGAACTGACACTCTCTAAGAAGGATTCTTGTCTGATCTATACCTATAAGAAGAGACAGGCGGCTCTGTACTTTAAACCAGAAGAGCTTCCGCAGGTAAGAGAATTTCTGCAGAAACAGACAAAGCTCCGCAAGAGTGCAAAGAAAGACTGAAATTATTTCCTGCTGTTAAAATAAACAGTTCTGCTTTCAATAGGGGAATCAAGCTGTGCATAAATTTCTTCAAGAAACTCAAAGTATGAATTTGGGGTGTGTATCAGAGCACGGTAGCCGGGAAGTATACCGTATACTGCATCTGCAGTCATTGAAACACAGTTGTTATTGAAAGCATTGTAATGAGAATAGACGCCGGGTGTACGGAAGAATGTACATCCGGTTTTTATTTGCATTATTGAAGCATAATCGTTACTTTTGATTTCCTTCACGCCTCTTTCATTGAGAGAAAGCCATGCCTCAGCATGCATGCATATCTCATCTGTTCTGCTTGTTAATGCTTTTAACTGGGCAGAATCTAAAGGCACAGCATAATCAATGATCATTTCCCCGGAAATGAAATTTGCCTTCAGGAAAGAGAGACGATTGCTCTGAATGAAGATGCCGTCAGCGAATAAATAGAATGGAGAACGATGATCACTGTCATGACATCCATAGCTTAGCAGTGTATTGCCTAATGCAAAATCAACGTGGCCAAGTTTTTCTTTGCCTGAACAGCCGCGGTATACGTATACATGAAGATGGCTGTCATCATCCGCAAAAGGACCGTCTATTGCTTCACTTTTTAGCATATCAATCGTATTCATATATATGTCGTATCATATTTAAGCGCTTACTGTTATGTACAGATCTGCAAACTTGTATTTCCTGACGAAGGAACAATTTCATAGTTGATTGATTCTGTGGTATATTCATCATGCGTATTTTTGCGTATCAATGAGGGAATATGAACGATAGGGACAGTAAAATAGACAGCAGGCTTATAGCGGCGGTATTGATGATGATCATTATCCTGCTTGGATATTTGATCTATAAATTCTTCGGAAATGATATAGCTGCGATATGGCAGCTGCTGCAGGATGGCGATCAGAGCGAGATCAGTGCCTTTCTGAATTCGAAATCACAGGCAGGCGGATATTTTGTACTGTATCTTTCGTGTATTCTGCAGGTTGTCAGTATATTTTTTCCAGGCATGGTCATTCAGATTGCAGGTGCTTTGATTTACGGATGGTGGAAGGCATTCCTGATCTGCTGGATAGGTTTTATTTCGGGCAATGCTCTGGTGTTCCTTGTGGCAAGAGTTCTTGGCAAGTCACTGAATATGGCGTTTGCTACAGAGGGAAAGAAGACCAGCTGGCTGATGGAAAAGATCAATGATGGCAATCAGATATGGGTAGTGGCAATGGCGTGTCTTGTACCGGGTGTTCCGAATGGAATTATTCCATATCTTGCGGCACGTACAAAGATCACTCTTAAGGAATTCACCTTAGCTATAGCAGGATCTTCCTGGATACAGATCATTCTGAATTGCTTTGCCGGACACTTTCTGGCAAGAGGACAGTATGCATTTACAATCGCTGCCTTTGCACTGCAGATCGTGCTTCTGATTGTTGTTGCTAAGAATAGAGATAAGCTGCTGAAGAAATAATATGAGGGATGAGGACCTTAAAAGTGTCTTTCATCCCTTTCTTTTGCTGAAAATGATATAGTTCTGCAGGTAAATGATTTGTTGAAGGCGGGTATCATAGACTATAATAATGAATATGCTTATAGCAGTATAAAAAGGGCGCATAATGTTGAAAAACTTGAAGAGAAAATTCATGTCAAAGTCCGGACTGTCGATCATGCTGGCACTGCTGGTTTTTCTCATGGCAGCACTGGTAGGAACGACGATTCTTTCGGCCGCGACTGTATCTTCAGGTGCCACCAATACTGTGCAGCAGGACGAAGTGGATGTAAGACTTCTGGAAAGCGGAGCAAATCTAATTAAAGAAGCAGTCTGCTCTGATACCTATACCTTTAAGACTCGCAGTACGGATGATACTGCTTCAGGAACTGTAACAATTGATACGATGACAGAGAATCTTGCGATTCTGGTACATAATGGAGAAACAGATAAAGCTACCACTTCCTTTACAATCAAGGTAGGAACATCCGGAACACCTGTGAAGTGCACAGTGAAGATGGACAGCCTTTACAATGTCAGTGCGAAGCTGACTATGACAAACTCTACACATTCAGGAAAAGTGACCGTCAGCGCAGCTACAGTTGAAGATTCCGGACAGAATTCCTCTATTGTCAGCTGGTCCGATGAAGCAGAAATCAGTGTGAAATAACATGAAGAAGACAGTGCTGAAAAAACTCAAGAAAAAAGCAGGTGAGTCAATCGCTGAAGTGCTTGTTGCTTCACTGATCTTTTCACTTGCCTTTATGATGGTTGCAGGACTTGTTGAATCTTCTGTAAAGATTACTGAAAAGTCAGGAGATAAGCTAACGGATTACTACACTGCCAGAAACGAAATGGAAAAGGGCAGCAGTCCTGTAGCTGCAGATAACATTATCATTACACCTGATGGTACGGGCACAGCATTGAAGGTGCAGGATGTGATCTCTGCCAGTGATACACGCTACAGTGTAACGGAATATAAGACCACTTCAGGAGATGTCAGTCTGATCCGCTATACTGTGGAAAAGAAGGGAAGCTGACATGAAAAAAACAAAGAGAAAAAATGCCGGCTTTACTTTAGCTGAAACACTGCTGACCGTAGCACTTCTAGGAATCGTATTTACAGCACTCGGTACGGGTATTGTGATGATGCGTGATGTCTATACTAAGATTACGAAAAAAGCCAATGCACAGACACTGCTCTCAACAGCTGTGCTGGAGATGTCCTATGATATGCATAACGCTTCTGATATATGCATAGTCAGTGCGGCAGATAATACGGTTACATCTCTGTATACTTCTGACCGCTCCAGTCAGTTCTACTATAAGAACAATGGAACCAGCGGTATTCAGGTAGTACAGGGAGACTCGCTGAATACAGCGGTAAAGAATCCGGAAACACTGGATCTTGTCACTTCAGACACTAATACAGAAAGCCTGTATACAGAGATAGAAGATGAAAAGGTAACGTATAACGGGAAATACTTTGAGTTTACGATCCTGGTTAAAAGCAAGGATGGCACTGTTATTGAAAGCCAGGTAATTGATGTCAGCCCTTATGAGGAACAGGCCGCAGTACCGGCTTCCAACAGCTGAAGAAAATAACGGAGGATACAGTATATGAAAAATAAAAGACTTGGAGAAATGCTGATTGATGCAGGTGTGCTTTCTGCAGACAAGGTAAATGAAGCTCTTGCTCTTCAGAAAAAGACAGGAGAACGTCTTGGTACAGTATTGCTGGACCATGGCTTTATTACTGAGTCACAGTTGATTGAAACACTTCGTATGCAGCTTGGCATTGACTTCATTGATCTGAACAGTGCAAAGATTGATCCTTCGCTGGCACGTTATATTCCAAAGGAGACAGCGAAGGAATATAGAATTGTTCCTGTAAAGGTATCCGGAGATACTCTTTGGATTGCTATGCAGGATCCTCTGAACTTCAGAGCAGTACAGGCAGCCAAGGAAGTATCAAAGCATCGTGTTATTCCTATGATTGCTTACAAGGATGCAGTAGACAGAGCACTGTCAGTTCTCTATGAGAATGAAGGCGCTGCAATCGCCATTGAACAGATGCAGGAGGAAAGAGGCCTGACAGTTGGGGAACAGGCGGATGCCAGCAAAGCTGAGGAAGAGTCCGCAGCAGCTCCTACTGTAAAGCTTGTCAATTCTATTCTTGAAAGAGGTATTGCTGAACAGGCATCTGATATTCATATCGAACCCCATGAGAACGAAATGACCGTAAGGATCCGTGTAGATGGAAGGCTGAATCAGATTCTGACGATTCCTAAGAATCTGCAGAATGCCGTCATTTCCAGACTGAAGATCATGTCTGATATGAATATCACAGAACGCAGAATACCGCAGGATGGACGTGCTGTTGTCAGAAGAACTGATGGAACAGCTGTAGACCTTCGTCTTTCCACACTTCCGACTATTTACGGAGAAAAGATTGTTATACGTATTCTTGCCCGTGATCCTAAGACACTGACAAGAGAAGGAATTGGTATTACCGAAAGAGACAATGCAAAGTTCTCCAGAGTACTGCAGAACAGTGCGGGTATGATACTGATCGTAGGCCCTACCGGTTCAGGAAAGACAAGTACCCTGTATACAATGATTCAGGAATTGAAAAATGATTCCGTCAATATGATCTCACTGGAGGATCCAGTCGAATTCCAGATTGACGGGGTCACACAGGTAGCAATCAATGAGAAGGTCGGACTGACATTTGCTTCATCACTGAGAGCCTGCCTGAGACAGGATCCGGATATTATCTGCGTAGGAGAGATCCGTGATGGTGAAACAGCCAGAATTGCTATGCAGGCAGCTATGACAGGACATCTTGTGCTGTCTACTATTCATACAGAGGATGCAATCAGTGCTATCGACAGACTGAAAGATCTGGGCATAGAACCATATCTGATTGGTGCTTCCGTACGTGCGGTTGTATCACAGCGTCTGGTAAGAAGAATCTGCCCGAACTGCCGTAAGGAAGTGAAGCCTGATCTTGCGATGGCTGATCTGGCAGGCATTAAGAATCCTGAGAATTATCATTTCTACAAGGGAGAAGGATGTCATGCCTGCTTTAATACAGGATACAGAGGTAGAACAGGCGTCTTTGAAATACTGACAATGAACAGCGCACTGCGTGATGCTATTACAGAAGGTGAAAACTCTACTGAACTGAGAAAGCTCGTTTATGAGCAGGGCAACTTCACACCGATGATCGTCAATGCAAGAGAGCTTGTTGAAAAGGGTGTAACTACACTGGAGGAAGTCGTACGTACCGTTGCGACGATTGAATGATTATGACGGATATCATAGAACACATTGCTCTGGGGGCTGATAAGGGAGCTTCCGATGTTCATTTCTCCAGAGGTATTCCAGTCAAATACAGAATAGACGGTGTCCTGCAGAATGCAGATGAGTATGCACTGACAAAGGAAGACTGTGAGAGATATGCAGAGGAACTTGCCGGTGATGAATACAAACAGATTGAGAGTATAGGAGAACTGGATTCATCGGCTACTCTGGCTGGACATCGTGTACGTATTAATCTGTTCAGACAGCAGGGAGCAGTATCAGGTGCACTTCGTATTCTTTCAGATGATATACCGGAATTAAGCAGTCTGGGACTTCCTCCTGTTATTTCCAACTTCGTACAGTGGCAGAAGGGAATCATCCTTGTTACAGGTGAGACTGGTTCTGGTAAGTCTACAACAATGGCTTCTATTCTGAATCAGATCAACCATACAAGAAGAGAACATATCGTTACGCTTGAAGATCCTATTGAGTACATCTATCATCCTGATCACTGTCTGATCAACCAGAGAGAGATTGGAACTGATACAAAGAGCTATGCGGATGGTCTCAGAGCTATTTTGAGAGAAGATCCGGATATCATTCTGATTGGTGAAATGAGAGATGGTGAAACGATAGAAACCGCTATGACAGCCGCTGAGACAGGACATCTTGTTTTTGCAACACTGCATACAAACAGTGCGGTTGACAGTGTTGACCGTATTGTAGGAACATTCCCGGCAGATAAGCAGCCACAGATAAGAATGCAGTTAAGTACGACCCTGAAGGCGGTTGTATCACAGCAGCTGCTCAGAAGAAAAGAAGGACATGGAAGAGCAGCTGCCTGTGAAGTAATGATTGTCACACCAGCTATTAGGAATATGATCCGTGAGGGAAGAACGCCGCAGATGCAGAGCGCATTGCTGAGCGGTGCAAGCCTTGGCTCTATTTCCATGGACAACAGTCTTATAGATATGGTTCATAAAGGAATCATCAGCAGTGAACAGGCGATGGAAGCCTGTGCGGATGTTGATTACATGAAGAAGAATATAGGCGGCGGAATGACGGCTGTACGCAGATTCTAGAAAGAGAGGGAGACCTATGAAGTCTTATAAATACAGTGCTCTTTCTCCTGATGGAGCAAGAGTAGATGGAGTGGTAGAGGGAACAGATGAATACCATGCGGTCGACAAGATCAAGACAGAGTATCCAATCGTTCTGAGACTGCAGGAAGTAAAAACCGGCGGTATATGGGACTTTCTGAGAGCGGACATGAATACGAAGCTGGACACAAAGGCTTTAAGTGTTATGTGCTCACAGTTCTCAGTTATTCTGAAGTCAGGTATCAGTCTGGACAGCTGTCTGCGATTAGTAGCAGGACAGACAATGGACAAGCGTCTGAAGAAGATGCTGATGTCTTCTGCTGCAGACGTATCGCAGGGCATTCCATTAGCTACAGCATTTGAGAAGAATGATAAGAAGCTTCCTGTACTGTTCGTAGAAACAATACGTGCAGGCGAAATGTCAGGTTCACTGGAAGATTCCTTTGCGAGTCTTCAGATCTACTATGAGAGACAGAGCGATGTCAGCGCAAAGGCTAAGCAGGCACTGACGTATCCTATGTTCGTTGTAGCTGTAGCAATTGTTGTATTGATTATTATCATGGTCAAGGTAGTTCCTACATTCATATCTGTGTTTGCAGATCTAGGCGGAGATCTTCCGGTTATGACACAGATACTGATTGCTATATCCAACTGGTTCAGCAATTACTGGATCTTCCTTGTGGCAATTATGCTGATCATCTTCCTAGGAAGAATGATCTGGCTTTCCAAGGAGAAGGGACGCCTTCAGCATGCACGCATGCAGCTGAAGATGCCTGTTATGGGTAAGATACATAAACTGCAGGCGTCACAGCAGTTTGCCAATACCATGGCATCATTGATCAGAGCAGGACTCTCAATGGGAAATGCATTGGCAGTTACATCAAAGTGTATGGATAATTCCTATCTTGGTGAAAGAGTCAGGAATATGGTAGAACAGGTAGAAACAGGACATTCTCTGACTGATACTATCAATCAGATAGACGAGTTCCCTGACATACTGAAACAGATGGTGGGAGTTGGAGAACGTACTGGTGAAATGGTTTCTACACTGGAAACCGTAGGTAAGTTCTATTCCCAGGAAACGGAATACCAGACGAAGAAAGTACTGGCAAGACTGGAACCTACAATGCTGATTATCATTGCATTATTAGCTGGATTTGTAGTCATAGCAGTGTATCTTCCAATGTTCACTATGTATAACTATATGTAGTCATAAATAATTTTTTATAAAATATGAGTATTTTACTTTACAAACATAAGGGAAATACTGATATAATGTAGGCAGATACAGAGATGCGGTATAAGAACCGCAATACAATCATTTAATAAAAAGGAGAAGAATGATGAAAAAGTTAAACAAGAAAGGTTTTACCCTCGCTGAGTTACTTATCGTTGTAGCGATTATCGCAGTCCTCGTTGGAATTTCCATCCCGATCTTCACTTCACAGCTGGAGAAGGCTAGAGAAGCAACAGACGCTGCTAATATCCGTGCAGCATATGCTGAAGTAAGTGCAAATTATCTAACAGCTGATGATGATAAGAAAGCTGAATCGAAAGAAGTCAAGTTAACACAGCAGACTGCAGGTTGGCAGGATGCAGCAATTAAGCTCCCAGAAAATCTGACTGTAGCAAAGGACGCAGTTCCGGCAGCTGGTGGCACAGCAACAGTTGCTGCTGATAAGGATGGCGCTATTACCCTTACCTACACCAAGTGATTGTTAGTGTTTGTTCGTTAGTATATGGGAGACAGGTCATACAATGATCTGTCTTTTGTGTGTACTGTTGTATTGGCAAAAACAATTGCTACTGATTTTGATTTGAAATCGCATAAGAATGATTCCGAAATGGTCTTCTGGGATACAAAAAGTCCTTGAAATAATTCAAGGGCCTAATGGCAATATACTGTTTAGAATTGATTCTCTCCTATACCGGCTTGAATTGTATCATCAAGTTTTGCCTTTCCTTTAACGTAGTGAGGATAGGACAGCAGCAATTTACTTGAAATAGTGTATTTAATAGTTATGTATTCATAGATACCGTTGGAATCTTTTTTAGGCGCTGTTACAAACTTTGTTGATAGCTTAGAAGAACTGACGTCATAGGTGTAATAATAAACATTAGAATATACAGCAGCTAATGCTTCACTGCCTTCATTTCCCATAATGTCATTCATTACTGCAGACTCAGCTGTTCAGATGTTGTATTCATTCTCCGCTATTTTTGCTTTATCTATCTGTGCTGTAAAGATAGGAATACTGACACCCACTAGTACTGCAATAATACCGACAACAATGAGAAGTTCTGCCAATGTGAATCCAAGTCTGGAATGATGTTTGAGAATATTCTCCATAATAGTTTTCCTTTCCTCTTTGATATGCTTATTTATTCCAGCTATTAACACCTGGAGAATTCACTATGGCTTCATCAAGTTTCGTCTTGTCTTTTACATAATGCGGTACAGTTCCGATTACCTGTGTATCTGTTTTGTATATGATGAATATTGCTTTATATATGCCGTTTGAGTTCTTGTCTACTGATAACGCTGTTGATGAAATCTTTGCTGAACCCGTATCGTAATAGTAATAATAAGTATCACTTCTAGGATGCGATGCAGCACCGCTTCCTTCGTTGCTCATGAGATCTGTAAGTACAGCTTCTTCTGCTGATTTGATATTGTATTCATTTGCTGCAATCTTTGTTTTGTCCATCTGTGCAGTAAAAATTGGAATGCTGATACCTACAAGCACGGCAATAATAGCAACAACAATTAATAATTCAGCGAGCGTGAAACCGAGCCTCCTGTGGGCTCTGCTTTTTCTATTCATATTATGAGTTCCTCCTGTGCTTATGACTGATTTCATAATAATACAGAATAGAAATCCTTACAAATGTTATAACACTTGTATATCAGGCATTCAGCTATACATGTGTACTAGTAAATACGTTATAATATAGGCATAACCGAAACAGTAAGGTGTGTATATGATTCTAAATAACAGAAAAGGGAAAATATCCAGATTCGAGACAATATTAATTCTGGTGATTATTGCCTGCCTTGCCTTTTTCGTGTTCATTGGACTGAAATGGGAAAAAGATTCTCTTGATACAGGCAATGATTCATTAAGAGAGAATACAGCAAAGAGCGTAGCTATTGTTAACAGCAATAACGGCATTCAGTGCATGATAAAAGATTGCCCAAGCTATTCCGGCGGTACATGTACGCACCAGTACGGAACAGATGGATACTTTGGATATTATAATGATGTGTCCAATACGATCGTCGGCGATCTTCCATCAGGCTACAATGATGGTACTGAAATGGATATTGACGGTAAAAAGTATTATGGAGACCGTGGAACCATGGTCATTAAGGTGACAATTGAGCCTGGTGAAGAACCTGTGCTTTCATGGGTGAAAGGAAAGGAGTAATGCATGCCTTTTTCCTCATTTGATTCATACTTTATTATCTACTTTCTTGTGATCAGCGGGATATTCGGAGCTGTTATGGGAAGCGCAGTTACATGTCAGGCAGATCGGCTGAGTGCGCATGAAAGCTGGCTGAAGGGCAGGAGCCACTGTGATGCCTGCGGACATGAACTTGGTATTCTAGACCTGATACCGGTATTCAGCTATCTCATTCATAAAGGGAAGTGCAGGTACTGCGGTACTAAACTAAGCAAAAAGTACCTGATTACTGAACTTCTGATGGCAGCTGGATTTGTATTAATTGCAATGCACTATAACTGCTTTACAGTACTGATCATTCGTGACTGGGGACTGATGTGTGCACTGCTTGGACTGTCTGTGGTGGACATGGAATCCTATGAAATACCGGACCGTTATATTGTCTTCGGCATTGTATGGAGACTGCTGTTCCTGTTTGCTGAAGAGGACAGGGTATCAGCTTTGAAGAATGGTGTACTGACTGGCCTTGCTGTAGCAGGTTCACTGCTTGTGATATCCCTGATCATGGATCACATTCTCAAGAAGGAATCTATGGGTGGAGGAGACATCAAGCTCTTCTTCATGACCGGTCTCTATATGAACCTGTTTATGGGGCTGTTTAACGTGATTATCGCGTGTTTATGCGGTCTAAGTTTTATGGTAATATTAAAAAAAGAGAAAATACCTTTCGGACCTTCCATCAGTATTGCGACGGTCGTTACATTGCTGATTGGGACACAGTTCGTGCAGTGGTATTTAGGACTGCTCTAAGAAACGGAAAGGACTTTCACATATGGCAAAAGATATACTGGGAATCGAAATTGGAGAGAACCGTATTAAGCTGGTACAGATGTCACACGGCACTGTAACACGTTTTGTGTCTATTAAAGTACCTGAACAGAGTATCAGCGGTGATGCTGTTGTGGCATGGGATGCACTGGCTGATGATGTGAAAAAGGCACTGAAGGAGAATAAGTTCAGTGCTAAGAGAACTGCGGTGGTGATACCTGATTCAGAAACATATGTCAGAAGACTGAAGATGCCTTCCATGACCGAGAGCCAACTGAACTTCAACCTCCCATACGAATTCAGAGATGTTATTCCTGATGAGAAGGACAAGTATATCTTTGACTATTCCGTCATCAGAGAATCTGAAGACGGCGGTGAAATGGAAATACTCGGCGCTGCAATTTCTAAGGAAAAACTGGAGAATTATGAACATCTGACTGCTAGATCCGGATTGAGACTGGTCAAGGCTGCACCTAGAGTAATGGCACTGCAGTGCCTGATCAGAGAACTGAAAGGTGCTGACAATACGGAAGATACCGCAGTGATCAATTATGAATGGAATACGACAAGAGTAGATATTTTCCATGAAGGGATCTATGAAGTAACCAGAAATATTGATACTGGTGTTAAGGATATCGTTAAAGCAGCCGCTGAGAAGCTGAACTGCGATCCGCATATTGCTGAAAGCTACTGTGCTGATAACAGCAATAATGTTCTGGAATCTCCTGAGTGCATTGCTGTGTATAACACAATATCAGTAGAGATTATGAGAGCTTTGAACTACTACACATATGAGAATCAGGGAAGCACATTGAATATGCTGTACTACTTCGGTGACGGTGCAGGTATCTCAAGAATGATCGATGAACTTAAGAACACAGTATCACTGACAATCATGCCGCTTTCAGATCTTGCACAGGTAAATGCGGAAGCTTTGATCAATGGAGCAGATGCCGTAGGCATCTGTCTGGAATAGGAGGATTGCGATGAATGAAGAGAAGAAAAAATCCGCACTTTCCAGAGATATTACTTTCGGGAAGAAAAAGGACAGGAAGCCAACCAAGGTTTCAATGAACTTTGTTAAGTATGACCGGAGCGCTGCTAATAAAAAAGCAGTTATTATCTTTGTCGTATTCCTTCTGGCACTGAGCTTGTTTATTAAGTTTGGGGTTGTTGACCAGATATCCAGAGTGAGTGCGGCCGAGAATGAGTACAATACACTGCAGTCACAGCTGGATGCGTATGACAGTGCAATGTCTGACTATGACGATGTGAAGAAGGAATACGATGAAAAGGTCGGCTCCTTCACGAGTGATTCCGAGATAGCTTCTGAAGACAGAGATGGTATCTTTACAATGATCGATGAAGATATCGCTCCATCTGTTGCAGTAAAGGCTGTTTCAATCAAGAATAATCAGGTGTCAGTAACTACAGACAGTACAAGCCTTTCCACAGTATCCTCTATCATCACAATTCTGCAGAGCGACTCACGCAACACATATGTAACAGTAACAACGACTGCAGCTTCCTCTGACAGTTCCGGCGATACAGTCATTGCAGACTTTGAAATCACCTATGGTCAGAAGGTAACAGCAGATGATACAGAAGAAACAGGAGGTACACAGCAATGAAGCATAAGTTTACATTCCGTGAATCAGTACTTCTGGCTGTCGCTGCTGTGATGCTGCTGGCTGTCTTCTATTACATCGTTGTATATAAGAATGTAGAAAATCAGTTAGCACAGTATGATACTACAGATCTTGTAACTGAACAGACAATTGCTTCTCAGAAGTCTGCTGCATATACGCAGATGAAGAAGGCAATCTCCAGTGAAGAAACAAAGAGCCATGGTACAGTTGAGCCATATAATAACCTGGCAAATGAAGTGAATGCATTAGGTGCACAGCTGAATGGAAAGTCTACGGATATCCGTATCTCCTGGGCTGATCCGGTACTTACAGATACAACCGTCAGGAGAGTAGCACAGGTCTCCTGCAATGTAGGAAGCTATGCCGAAGCAGAAAGTCTCGTCAGAAATATTGAAAATCTGCAGTATCGTTGCATCATTACAGATCTCACCATTGATTCCTCCGATACGACAGGCAATACAGTCAGCGTATCAATGACCGTGACATTCTTCGAAACAACAGATGGGGCTGTTTCTACGGAAGGACTGACAGTATCTGAAGATGATACTGCTACAGCCACATCAAACAGCAATTAAAAAAGAAAGAAAAAGAATGAAAAAGATCCTGAGCAGAATGAAGGACAACTGCAGAAAGGGATTCACGTTAGCAGAACTGATGATTGTTGTATCAATCACCATCATACTGGCGTCAATCGGAACCATTGCAATTGTTCAATATCAGAAAAACTTAAAACTTGCGGAAATGAACAATATGGCCCGTGAGATTTTCGTTGCGGCTCAGAATCACTTAACAGACTCCAAGACAACAGGCAGCTGGCAGGAGTATGCTTCTACACTGAACAGCGGAGAAACTGCTTCAACAGACAGTTCTGTTTCAATAGACAATGCAGACAGCGCCTATCAGGGTGCAGTCACAGGAACAAAGTATTATTATGCTATCTACAGTTCAGATAAATCGGATGTACTGACTGATTCCAATTATGCACTGTCATATATGCTTCCATTTGGATCGCTTGAGGATACAGTCAGAACATCCGGAAGCTATGTGATCATCTTCAATCCTGACAATGAAACAATTCATACTGTGTATTATACAGAGAAGGAGAACTTTACCTCTGATGAAGTATCCAAACTGATGTCCATGGATAAAGGCGCATGGACTGTTATGACTGAGAAGGAGATTCCTGTCGGTGTTTATGGCGATGCGGATAAGGGAAAATTCACAGCAACTGCATTGAAAACACCTGTGATTACTGTTCATAATGAAGATACCTTGAATATAGATATTCAGGATCTGAACACAGAGAATACAACATTGGAGTTTACAGTCAGCGGTTTAACTAGCAAAGCAACAGCTAAGTTTGAAGTGACGCAGAACAATGGAACCGTGACTGTACTGAGCAAAGACAATAACAGCACATGGACATACAGCAGTTCCAGCAAAACATTCAATGTTGTTCTGGATGATATCAGAACACAGAATCAGAACTTTATTACAAAGTTCTCTAAATTCTATCCGGGAGAAAACATAAGTGTAACAGCAAAGTTTAAATCGAGAACCACTTCGTCTGTATCTGTCAGTGCAAGTTCGATTACCAATTCACTGTATGCTTCTGTTACGGATGAGAATGATGCTGGCACCAAGGTGAGTGCAGTTATCAATAATCCAAGACATCTGCAGAACCTAGACAGTTCTGTATCTTATGTAAATGCTTCCTATAAGAACAATGCAAATGGACTCACGGTAGACAATGCAGTGATTGCTTCTGATCTTGACTGGGCTGACTTTATCAGTGAAAACTGTGTATATAGAGCAACTGGCAAGGCAGTTGATGATGTTTCAAGTACGCATAGTTCAAAGTTCAGTTCTATCGTTAATGATTCATTGACTTCATTGACAAGTGATACAGAAGGGACCTCACGTACTTTATCGAACTTTAACTTTGGATCCAATGGAGATGGAGCCGGTCTTTTAGGTGAGATTAATTTAACTTCAGCAGGTTTTAAGATCAGCGACATCAATCTTGAGAACTGTAGATCCTACGGAACTGACAGTGTTGGAATGCTGGTTGGAATTGTTAACAATAACAATACGAGTGCTTATGTACAGGTAAGCAATGTACATGCATATATGAAGGCAACAAGCACGCTGTCGATAGCGGACGCCTACAGTGAAGCAAGTGACTCTGATAACAGACGTATTGTGGATGGAGGAAATAAATCCACAATCGGCGGACTGATAGGTACAGTTGATGGCAATCTAAGCATGAGGAACTCCTCGGCTTCTGTGAGAGTCGGTGATGGCAAGCAGATATATGCTGGTGGAATGATAGGAAGAATCACTTCAGGCACTGTATCAATCAATGAGTCGTATGTAGGCGGCTACCTTGGTAAGAATGGTACAAAGACATCCTATGATATGGATAAGCCCAATGTTATGGCTTCAAACGGAAATACTGCAGCCGGTGGATTTATTGCCCAGGCAGATAATGCGGCTGTCACAATTAAGGAATGCTATACAACAGCATCTGTTTATGGACATACAGCCGGTGGATTTATTGGTGTCGATAATACGGGTGTCAGATATGCAGATGTTTATACGACTTCATTTGTTCAGGGCAATACAGTTGGAAGATTTGTTGGTACAGGTACAGGCACACTTATTAGCTACAATACATATGCCGGTGTTTTAGAGACATCGCAACTTTATGATATGAGCGGCAAGACAGCAGCTGAATCAGCACAGCCTTCATATGTAACTGAATTCCTTTCTTCAGAACTTAAGAACCAGTCAGGAAGCAGTACACAGACAGCATCTGTATATTCGTCTTCAGCATTGAAGAGTGCGGTATATCCATATCCTTCCAGTGCATCCAAGGGTACGCACTATGGAGACTGGGTAGAGGCAGCTGATCCTATTATCCCTACAGATGGCATAGGATTCCTTTATTACGAGAAGGTGGATGGAAGCTATTACTATAATGGAGTGCAGTGTTCTAAGAATGGAAAAGTAACGGCTGTAAGCAATCCAACATTGCTTAATAATGGCGGAACATACAGCCACTATACTGTTGAGGATGATGGGTACATTCTTGTCATTCCAAACGGATATCTGGCAAGCAACTGGAATACAAGATTTTCTTTCAATTCCTATCATGGATACGATGATACACAGTGGGGAGGGATCTCCCTGGATTTACTGTATAGAAGTGGACTTGTCTCTTATACGTCAAGCACAATAACTTCAGCACTGGGAATTGGAGATGGGTATACTGCTGTTACGATTAATAAGAACAGCAGAACACTGGATTATATGAATAATGACAGTCAGGGCGGACTGTCCATATATTTCAGAGGAAATGATGATATTCAGCGAAATTCTATAAAGGGAACGTTCAATTATAACTATTGTTTTGGCAACAGTATTGAGGGAAGTACTAGAGATGCTGTTAACACCCCATATGAAATTAGAAGTGCTTCTCAGCTGAAACTACTCTTTAACGATAACAGTGCTGATACATTCCTGAATTCGAATCATAAATATACTGTGACACAGACAATGGATATTACCGCAGAATCCAATATGTCGACTCTTGATGAACTCTTTGGAACATATCAGGGCATTATGATGGATGATGGCAATTACTCAAAATTATCCGATTTTGATTCTACTTTTGTAGGGTATGTAGGTCCGACCGGAATCATTCAGAATATCGTATTTGACGGCACTTACATAGATTCAAAATATGATCTTTACAGATACAATGGAGGATATGGAACATTCGTCTCTTCCTTGGAAGGAAAACTTCAGAATGTGACAGTCAATAACACTTCTGTGAAGGCAGGCAGCTGGAATTACAGCAGCTACAACTTCGGTGTTATAGGCTCAATGAGCGGAGGAAGCACTTCTGCAGTCAGCAACGTTAAAATTAGCAATGTTGATTTCACCGGTACATCTTTCTATGCAAACAGCCTTGGAGTTATCGCATCTGCAGGGGCTGGAAGTATAACTGATACTTCTATTACAGGCGTCAGTATTAAATGTCCTACTTTGGCAGCAAAGAATACCGGTGTGATTGCGGCTGCTACCGGTGGATTTGTATCATGTAAGAATCTGACAATATCAGATGTTAATTGTACAGACAGCAAAGTCACATCAGATAATACCTTTGGTGCTATAGGAAGTGTGTCTGGCGGAAGTCTTGATACAGTTTCAATCAGCAAGGTGAATATTAATGATTCTACAATCACTTCAGATTATGTAGGGGCAGTGGCGAATCTTGAATATGGCAGCGGAACGGTCTCAGGGCTGTCTGTCAGCAATATTAATGTCACAGACAGTACGATCAATTCAACGGTCACCGGTATAGGAATCGGCGGTATTGAAAATCAGACAATTTATAATACGTCTGTTTCAGATATAAAGATTTCAAAGGTGACAAATAAATCGTCATCCTCTGCTGGAATTATTGGAGAGATCGATAATGACGGGTATCTGAACAATACAGTAATTAGAAATATCTCAATACTTGATTCAAGTATAACTGCACAGTACACAGGTGCTATTGGAAATGTTGCTTCATCAGGGGCAGGAGTATACAACACATTAATTTCAGGTGTAACAATCGGTACCGATCCAGCGGATGATGAAGATGAAGTCAATGCGAAACTTGATGCGACTTATGCAGGCATAGCAGTTGGTTTCAACAAAGGCGTTATTTCCGGTATCACGGTGGGAACACATGAAGCCGGTGTTACAGTCAACAAAGTGAATATTGATGCGGATAACTTTGGAATTATTGCATGCAATTCCAATAATAATGGTTACATAGTTGACTATATTGATTCTGATGGCAACGGTGTTTCTGATGGGCAGTCAACATTTGAGCATATATCTCTGACAAATCTTACATTGAAGAATACTTCTGGCTATAATGTGCTGAATGCAGGAATCATCGCGAATAACTCCGGTATAATCACAGACTTTGCAATGAAGGATATTGTGATGACGGGTTGGAATCTCCCGACGGATATTACGTCAATCAATGCTGGCGCAATAGGCAATAATTCTGGAACTATTGATAGAACAAGCGAATTTGAAACAAATCCTGTACGAAATCTGACAATGTCTGGTTTCACTTCCGGGACTGACAAGACTGCATATACAGATTATGCATTTGCAGGATTGAATTCTGGCTACAGTACATTGCTCAGATACATTACGATCAATGATTACTATACCGAAGGCTATGGAGCTGTCTATAACAATGCTGATGGTTCAACGATCAGCAATATCACAATCGATATGACAGATCATACAGATGACATTCCATATGTGATCGATCCCGCTGATCCAAATGCTACAGAGAACAGAGTGATTCCGCATATTGGCAGAGATGGATTTGCATATAAGAATAGTTCCAGAGTATCAACGTGTGTGATCACGAATGCTGTTAAAGATACAGCAAATCCTGAGAACAGCAGCATCCTTGGCAATGTCTTTATTGAAGCAGCGAACAATACTGGAACCATCGACGACTGTGAAGTCACAGACTCTAATGGAACTGTATTGTGGCCTGTGACATCCAGAATGAGTGTTGCACCAGCTGCCGTCACACAGCAGCCTTCAACGCCGTCTGCATCCGCACAGAGCAATGCTTCGGCATCTGCATCATCATCCGCTGACAGCACAGCATCTGCTTCCGCTTCACCTTCACCTTCTCCGTCGGCTTCTTCAGCAGCTGGAAGCAGTGCATCACCTTCTGCTTCTGCAGGACAGTGAAGACAAAGGTTCAAAAATCAACACAACTGCAGTAGAATAGTTAACATGAAAACTCTGGTAATAGGCTCATGTGTATGTGATGTAAGTATCTATCTGGACCATCTGCCATCAACAGAGGAAGATATCAACACTAAGGCACAGAAAATGTCTCTTGGCGGATGCGCTTATAACGTATCCAACATGCTCAGACTGTTTTCTGTGCCTTATATGCTGTATGCCCCTGTAGGTACAGGTATATTCGGTGACTATGTAGACAGCCATCTGCGTGCACAGGGCGTTATGCCTGCTAGACGTGTACAGGAGGAGAATGGTGCCTGCTACTGTCTGATTGATGAAGAAGGCAACCGTTCCTTTATGGCACTTCATGGAGCAGAATATCATATTCATAAAGATTGGCTGGATGAATTGGATATGCATGCGTATGACATGGTCTATGTATGCGGACTGGAATTAGAGGAAACAACAGGCGAGGAGATCCTTTCCTTCCTTGAAGAGCATAGAGAACTGAAAGTCGTATTTGCTTCGGGTCCACGTATTCAGTATATACAGAAGGATAGAATGGAAAGAATGATGAAGCTCCATCCTTTATGGCATCTGAATGGAAGAGAAGGAAGAACACTGCTGGGAGATATGTCATTGAGTGCACAGGAAACTGTAAAACGTCTGCATTCTCTTAGCGATGGTGCTGTGATTATGACAGATGGCGGAAATCCAGTGACAGTCTATGACAATAATGATGTGGAGAGCATTCCAGTTGAGAAGGCTGAAGCAGTGGATGGCAATGGTGCCGGGGATGCACACATTGGTACTCTTATGGCACTTCTGCAGAAGGGATTTACACTGGAGAAGGCAATACAGAAGGCAAATCTTATCAGTGCTGCAGTGCTTGGCACAAAGGGAGCAGTACTCCCTGATGACAGATTTAATACGATTAAAGACGGCATTCTTCGTTAAGGAGAATGTTTTCTTTCTTTTTATTTTCATGAAAAAGTAACTGTGAGTTACAGTATACCGAAAGATGTGTTTTCATGACGGCTAAAATGGAATAGAATAGGAATGTTTCAAAGGAGACAGGAATGTACATCTTTGATAAACAAAATATAAACAGTCAGATTAATCTGTCATCGCTGATGTACTACAGTCTGAGTATCTGCGGAAGAGTTGCAGGCTCCAGGGTGCATAGGGATTATCCCGGCGATGTTATTAACCAGTTCTTCATCCGCTGAAGTGTGTTTTCAGCAAGATACATATAAAACAGAAAGAAGAGGAAGAAGAAATGAACGAATATGTTGAAAGAGTAATCGCATCTACGAAAGCAAAGAATCCGGATCAGCCTGAATTCCTGCAGACAGTCACAGAAGTACTGACATCTCTGGAACCGGTTGTTGCAGCACATCCGGAATATGAGAAGAATGCTATTCTGGAAAGAATGGTAGAACCTGAAAGACAGGTAATGTTCAGAGTTGTATGGACGGATGATGAAGGCAAAGTACAGGTCAACAGAGGCTATCGTATTCAGTTCAACGGCGCTCTGGGTCCTTATAAGGGAGGCCTTCGTTTCCATCCGACTGTCAACCTTTCCATACTGAAGTTCCTGGGCTTCGAACAGGTACTGAAGAACAGTCTTACAACACTGCCTATCGGCGGCGGCAAGGGAGGCAGCGACTTCGATCCTCACGGAAAGAGCGATGCTGAGATTATGCGTTTCTGCCAGTCCTTTATGACAGAACTGCAGAGACATATTGGACCGAATGTTGATGTGCCTGCCGGTGATATCGGTGTAGGCGGAAGAGAGATTGGATTCATGTTCGGACAGTACAGAAGAATCAGAGACTCCTGGGATAATGGTGTTCTGACAGGAAAGCCTCTGACATACGGCGGATCTCTGATTCGTCCAGAAGCGACAGGCTATGGTGCTCTGTACTATGCAAATGAAGTATTTGCACATGAGAATGACAGTGCCAAGGGCAAGACATTCATCCTTTCTGGATATGGAAATGTTGCCTGGGGCTGTGCTAAGAAGATTGCTGAGCTTGGCGGGAAGGCTGTTACGATCTCTGGACATAATGGATATGTATATGATCCGGATGGAATTGTTACAGAGGAAAAGCTGAACTATCTGCTTGAAATAAGAGCTTCCAGAAATGCAAATGTTAAGATGTATGCTGATAAGTTCCACTGTGAGTTCCATGAGGGAGAAAAGCCTTGGGGCGTAAAGGGCGATGTATATATTCCTTGTGCAACACAGAACGAAGTCGATGTTGAAGATGCTAAGAAGATCGCCGGATTCGGTGCTAAGTATTACTTTGAAGGATCCAACATGTCCACCTCCAATGAAGGTATCGCTTATCTGCAGAGCAAGGGTGTTATTGTAGGACCGGCTAAGGCAGTCAATGCAGGCGGAGTTGCAGTATCTGCGCTGGAAATGTCTCAGAATGCGGAACGTCTGTCATGGACCTCGGAGGAAGTTGATGAGTGGCTTCACAAGATCATGAAGTCCATCGTCAATGTCTCCGAGAAGGCAGCTGCAGAGTATGGTCTGGGATATGATCTGGTTAAGGGTGCCAACATCGCAGGTTTCACTAAGGTAGCTGATGCGATGCTGTCACAGGGACAGTTCTAAAAATCATTCATAAGCGGGGAAACGTCTGTTGAATACAGGGGATTCCCGCTTTTTTCGTGCATCAGAAGGAACTGTCTTAAGACTTTCTTAATGATTCTGGTGCTTTTTTCTTAATACAGATATTTCTACAATTAAACCATCAAAGGGGATGCTGAACATGAATAAACAGTCTAAATTGTATTAAGGTGTGAAATACCCGATTGCATTGTTTCAATGTTACATAAGTGTCATGACTGCTGTATGAGTACTTGTGATAGTATCGGAAGTATTAACACAGATAGAAAGGTTTCGCGGGAAGTGCTTTTCCCGAAGAATGAATGAAAACGTATGAGATCAAATCAATACAGCTGGAAGAAAACAGTACTGTTTCTAATGTGCTTGGTAATGCTGCTGTTTGCAGCCAGCGCGCCATTTTATAAAGATGTTTCAGAGGGCTATCAGTATCAGAATGTGGGTCATAAGAAGCAAATGCTTGATTCTGTTAAGAAGGACAGTCTCGATGTTCTCCTGATGGGAGATTCACAGGTATGGGCAGGACTGTCTCCATTGCAGCTGTATGGAGAATATGGCATTGCTTCCTATAACTGTGCAACTTCAGGACAGTGTACCTATGACACAATGATTCTTCTGAAAGAAGCGCTGAAGAGACAGAATCCGAAAATAGTTGTTATAGGAACAAGCTCCTTCTATTCGGGACCGCAGCCACTGAAATTCCTGCTGACACATATACTGCCTGTCTTTCATTACCATGGTTTCAGCAACCGGAATACAAAGGCATACGGAGATGAAAAATATCTTGGCGCACATCTGGTCAATACAGTGGATCCATATACGGGAAGCGGTAAATATATGGAGAAAAATAAAAAGTGTGATGAGATGTCACCTATTCAGAAAACATATCTGGATGATATGAAGGATATATGCAAGGCAAGAGGTATCAAGCTGGTCTTTGTTACAATGCCTACCGGCGTTAACTGGACAGATGGCAAACATGATGCGGTACAGAAATATGCGGATGAATATAACATTCCATATTACGACTATAACGAAACAAAGGCTTTTACACGTCTCGGCTTCAACTGGTCTACTGATACAAGAGATGCTGGAAAACATGTCAACATTTCGGGATCCATTAAAATAACAAGAGACTTTGGGAGAATACTGAAAGCACATTATACGCTGCAGGATCATCGCGGTGAGAGTGAATATCAGAGCTGGGAAAATGAATATAAGAACTGCGGTTTCTATTCCTGATGACCGCATGAAGGGAATATAGATATATGGATGGAATTCTTTCTTATAACAAATTCACGTATTTTCTGGTGTTTCTGCCACTCGTGATCATACTGTATCAATTGATGCCTAAGAAATTCAGGTGGGCTGTTTTACTTCTGGCAAGCTATGCATTCTTCTTCTCCTTCTCAAGGAAGCTGGTACTGTACAACGTTGCTGCATCTATTCTGACATATGCTTTTGGCAGAATCCTTGGCTCCATGAAGAAGGCACCGGAGGGAATGGACAGAAAGGCATTTAAGAAAAAGAAACACAGAATACTGGTACTTGCCGTCCTGATAGATCTAGGTGCATTGGTCCTTCTGAAATATTCAAACTTCTTCGGGAGAACATTTGCTTCGCTGACCGGCAGTACATTTTCTCCAGTTGAATTCCTGGTGCCGCTGGGTATCAGCTACTATACGCTGCAGTGCATTTCCTATCTCTGCGATGTAGCAGGGAAGAAAATAGAACCTACGCATCACTTCTTTCAGCTGGCGCTGTATCTTAGCTTTTTTCCGACCATAATGGAAGGTCCTATCTGCCGTTTTGATCAGATTGGAGAGGATCTTTATGCCGGCAATTCAGTTACTTCCGAACATCTGGCATTAGGATATGAAAGAATCCTTTTTGGTCTGTTTAAGAAAATCATTATAGCGGACAGACTTTCACCGGTAGTGGATAACCTGTTTGCTTATCATACTGGTGAAGGTGCGCTCTGTCTGCTGGCCGCAATACTGTTTACGCTGCAGATGTATATGGATTTCTCGGGTATGATCGATATTGGAATAGGGTCCGCCCGTATCTTTGGAATTACTGTGCCGGAGAACTTCCGTCAGCCATTTTTTGCTAAGAATGCAGGCGATTTCTGGAGAAGATGGCATATTACGCTGGGGACATTCTTCCGTGACTATATCTTCTATCCGGTATCTTTATCAAAGCCAATCCAGCACTTAACAAAGTGGACTGGAAAGCATGTTGGCAAGAAGGCGTCACGCTATATCGGACCATTAATTGCACTGCTCTGTGTATGGCTTGCGAATGGACTGTGGCATGGACCGCACTGGAATTATATTGTCTATGGACTGTATTACTTTTCACTGACTGCCATAGAAATGTTTACAGAGAAACCATTTGAAGCATGGTGCCATAAGCATAATCTGAACATAGAAGGTGCAGGCATACGTACCTTCAGATTTATTAAACTGGTGCTGATTGTCATCACCGGTGAGATGTTCTTCCGTGCAGTTTCACTTCATGCAGGATGGACAATGCTGGTAAGTATCTTCACGAATTTTGATGTGAAGCAGATCTTTACAGTCCTTCCGCAGCTGGACATGAGCAGGGAAGATTATCTGATTGTAGCAGTGGCATTTGCGGCAGTGATTGCTGTCAGTGTACTGAAGGAAAAGAAGTTCCCAATCAGAGAAAAGTTCAACAGTATGCCGACTATGGCAAGGTGGGCTATACTGTATGTCATTATATTTGCGATTGTTCTGTTTGGCGCATATGGACCTGGGTATGACGCTGTTGCAGCAATGTATGCCGGGTTCTAAAAAGGAAGTATAGACATGAAAACTAAGAATGTACTGGAGTGGCTTGAAGAAAGCGCAAAGAGAGTTCCTGATAAGGTGTCATTTGCAGATCCTGATGGAGAGATTTCTTTTGCACAGCTTGAAAAGGATGCACAGAGAATAGGTTCTTTTCTGTGTGGAAAGATAAACAGAAATGAACCGGTGTCCTTCTACCTTGAGAAAAGTACACTGGCAATGTCTGGAATGCTTGGTGCTGTTTATGCAGGAGGATTCTATTCGCTGCTGGATACGCGGCTGCCTGAGAGCAGACTGCAGAGTATTCTAGGCGTTCTGCGGCCATGCATCATTCTGACCGACAGCAAAAATAGAGAACAGGCTGAACATCTGTTTGATAAGGAAAGCTATGAGATCTATTCTCTTGAGGACATACTGGAGATTAATAAGTATGATCCGCAGGAACTGAAGATTCGAAGAGAGGAAGCACTGGATTGCGATCCTCTCTATGTCAATTTCACTTCGGGTTCTACAGGTATTCCAAAGGGTGTAGCAGTCAGTCATAGAAGTGTTATTGATTTCATTGAGATCTTTGACAGAACATTCGGCATAAAGGAAACAGATATACTTGGCAATCAGGCACCGTTTGATTTTGATGTTTCAGTAAAGGATATCTTTTCCGGCTTATATACAGGTGCTTCTGTACAGATTATTCCAAGAGAGTATTTTTCCAATCCAACTCTGCTGATGGACTATCTATGCGACAGAAATGCAACGGTACTGATATGGGCGGTCAGCGCTATGTGCTTTGTGTCAATTATGAATGGTTTTGGATACAAAGTGCCTGAAAAAGTAAGAATGGTCCTGTTCAGTGGAGAAGTAATGCCTGTGAAGCAGCTGAATAAATGGAGAAAGGCACTGCCGAATGCTATATATGTGAATCTTTATGGACCGACCGAGATTACCTGCAACTGCACATACTATGTACTGGATAATAGAGAGTATGCTGCAGATGAGATTATTCCAATCGGCAGACCTTTTGACAATGAGAAGGTGTTTCTTCTGAATGAAGAGAATGAACAGATACTTGAACCTGGAAAGCAGGGAGAAATATGTGTTTCCGGAACCTGCCTTGCCTTAGGGTATTACCGTGATAAAGAGAAAACAGATACGGTATTTACACAGAACCCATTGAATACATGTCTGCCTGAAAGGATATACCATACAGGTGATCTGGGACAGTACATGGATAATGGAAATCTGGTATACAGCGGCCGCAGGGATTTTCAGGTAAAGTATCTTGGTCATCGCATAGAACTCAATGATATTGAAGCACAGGTGCAAAGTGTTAATGGTATTGAAAGAGCCTGCTGTCTGTTCAATCAGGAGAAGAAAAGACTTCTTCTATTCTATACAGGCGGCCGTGAAAGCAGAGAACTGGCAGAAGAACTCAGAAAGATACTGCCGCCGTATATGCTGCCGAATAAACTGACAAAGCTGGATGAAATGCCAATGACGAAGAATGGAAAGATAGACCGGAATATACTGAAACAGCAGGAAGGCATTCAGAAATGATAGAGAATGCGGAACTGCAGCAGATTGCTGAGAAGTATGGAACACCTTGCTATGTATTTGATACTGAAGCACTGCAGAAATGGGTCGGGGAGATCAGAAAACAGGGTGAGGAAAAATATCATCTCTGTTTCTCTGTCAAAGCAAATCCATTTCTGATACCAACTATGGAAAAACTAGTGGATTCTCTGGAGGTGTGCTCACCAGGAGAATTCTCAATCTGCAGATATCTTCATGTAGATCCTGATATGATTCTTTATTCTGGCGTCAATAAGACAGAAGAGGACATCCATGAAGCAATGCAGTATGGAACCAGTCATTTTACGGCAGAGTCACTGAAACATTTCAGAGAGATCAATGCGGAGGCAGTAAAAGAAAATAAATCGGTATCTGTTCTGCTCCGTATCAATACTGGATCTCAGTTTGGTATGTCAATGAATGATCTTCTGGAGATTGTTGATCATAGAAATGAATATCCACATATTCATTTGAGCGGTATTCATTACTTTGCAGGTACAGAAAGAAGAAAGGCTGTAAAGCAGCTGAAGGAACTTGAAAAGCTGAAGGATCTGTATCATGAACTGGAACATGAGCATGCATGGAGACCGGAGAAACTTGAATATGGGCCGGGACTCAGTGTGCCTATGTTCACAAAGGATGATTTCTCTGACCCATTAATGCCATTAAGGAATATTCATAAAGAACTTTGTGACTTCGCAGAGAATGCAGATGTCACCATAGAGATGGGAAGATTCTTCGCGTCATTCTGCGGTATGTACCTGACCGAAGTTATGGACACAAAAGAAAATGGAGGTGTAAATTACTGTATTATTGACGGCGGTATTCATCATGTGAACTACTATGGTTCTATGATGGGTATGAATGCGCCGATTATAGAACATCTTTCAGCAGCAGATAATCATGAGAAGAAGGAATGGTGTATATGCGGATCTTTATGTTCCTTTAATGATGTACTGGTAAGAAGTTTCCCGGCGGAGGGACTGAAGGAAAAGGATATCCTTGTATTTAAGAATATAGGTGCCTATTCTGTAACCGAGGGAATGTATCTGTTCCTCAGCAGGAAGATGCCGAGAATACTGTTAAGAGATAAAAATGGCAGAATACAGGAAGCCAGAGCATATAAGGAATCCTGGAAACTGAATACAATGAAAGAAGGAGAATAAAGATATGGATGAATTGATCGCATTATTAGAGGATATAAAGGAGGATGTGGACTTCAGAAACTGCAGAACATTGATTGATGATCATATACTGGACTCATTTGATATTCTGCAGATTGTTTCTACACTGAATGATAACTATGACATTTCCATTCCTGCTTCAGACATTGTTCCATCTAACTTCAATTCAGCAGAAGCACTGCTGGCAATGGTAAAGAAACTGCAGGAAGAAGGCTGATCTACTTCTGATGCACGGATACCATGGCAATGGCAATGCCTGCGTCATGGGAAATGCTGACTTCAATCTCCGGATGGCCCTTGATAAAGGGCTGTCCGTTTTCTTTGTTCAGAACAGTATAGGAAAGGTATTCAGGATCCTGCGTGGCCTTGAAAACAGCTTCCTTTACAGCAAAGCGGGAGGCAAGGTATGTTTTCTTTTCGCGGATCGTATGCAGAGCTTCATAGACATGCTCTTCTTCATCCGTGAGGAAGAAGCATGCATTCTTACGATCTGGCTGCATACGGTCGATTTCAACAATATCAATTCCAATCATACAGATATTATGACATGATTGCGGTGTACTGAACTATATGTTGCGGCTATAATAGACAAGTTAAGTCAAAGAAAGTGAGGCAGATCATATGTCATCTCAGGGTAATTTTACAGAAGGAAAGATCTTTGGTCCGCTGATGAAGTTTACAATACCGGTAGTTCTTGCATTGGTACTGCAGTCTCTTTACGGGGCTGTGGATCTATGGGTTGTCGGCCAGTTTGCGGCAAGTTCTGATGTATCGGCAGTCTCTACCGGGTCACAGATCATGCAGACAATAACGAATGTCATTGCCGGTCTTGCCATGGGCACAACAATACTTCTCGGCCATCAGTTAGGAGAGAAAAAGAACAGAGAAGCAGGGCGTACAGTAGGCACTTCCATTCTTTTCTTTGCTGGCGTAGCAATCATATTTACAGCATTGATTCTTTTGAATGTGACAAATATTGCTAATATTATGAATGCCCCGCAGGAAGCTTTTACTGCGACAGAAAACTATATACGAATCTGTGCAGCCGGACAGATTTTTATCATTGCATATAATCTGCTTGGTTCACTGTTCAGAGGTCTAGGCAATTCCAGACTCCCGCTGATATCTGTTGCCATTGCGGCAGTGATCAATGTATTCGGCGATCTGCTGTTCGTATGTGTATTTCATATGGGAGCTGCAGGTGCTGCATATGCGACAGTTATTTCACAGGCAATCAGTGTTGTGATATCTCTTTGCATTATTATGCATATGGATCTTCCTTTTGAATTCAAGAAGCAGGATCTGACTTTCAATAGACAGCTTGCTAAGAAGATCTTCATGTTCGGCTTTCCGCTTGCATTGGCTGATTTCCTTGTTGGTATTTCTTTCTTGATCATTGTAGCAATTGTGAATTCATTGGGATTGATTGCGAGTGCGGGTGTTGGTGTAGCGGAAAAGGTATGCGCATTTATTATGCTGGTACCGAGTGCTTTCAGTCAGTCTATTGCTGCATATTCAGCACAGAACTATGGTGCCCGCAAGCTTGACCGTGCCCATAAGGGACTGCACTATGCAATGGCGGTATCTTTCAGTATTGGACTTGTTATGGCATGGGCATCGTTTTTCCATGGCGATGTACTGTGCGGCATATTTTCAGCAGACAGCGAAGTTGTGGCAGCCGGATGGCAGTATCTTCGTGCCTATTCCTTTGACTGCATGCTGACACCGTTCTTCTTCTGTATGTCAGGCTATTTTAACGGCTGCGGAGATACTAAATTTGTTATGGCACAGAATATGATCGGTGCACTTGCTGTACGTGTGCCGGTTTCATACCTGATGTCCAAGATGCAGCCTGTCTCACTGTTCCATGTAGGACTGGCAACACCATGTTCTTCACTGGTGCAGATCATTCTATGTGCTTCCTATATGTTTCTGGTTGCCAGAAAGAAGGAAGCAGCGATTATGCATGAGAATACTGCGGTACAATAATTGCAGAAAGGCAGGCGGCTATGAGAATTGCACATCTTGCTGATCTTCATTTGGGGAAAACAGTCAATGGCTTTTCCATGATTGAAGATCAGAAGTTTATTCTGAATGAGATCTTCGGTGTTTTAAAAGAGGAAAAAGTGGATGCGGTGCTGCTTGCCGGAGATATCTATGATAGAAATGTTCCTTCTGCAGAAGCTACTGTGCTTCTTGATGATTTTCTGTCCTCACTGCAGAAGGGTGGATATGAAGTATTTATGATTGCCGGCAATCATGATAATGGGGATCGTGTAGCATATGGCTCCTCACTGCTGGATCATTTGAATATTCATATTGCCGGCACATATAAAGGAGTTATTCCTTCCTATACGATGCACGATGCGTATGGGGCGATACATGTATATCTGCTCCCGTATGTAAGAGCGGTCAATGTGAATAGATATATTGATAAAGAAAGTGAACATGCAGGAAGCTGTGAAGAAGCAGTAAAGAAAGCATTGGACACTGTTGCTCTGAATGAGAATGATAGAAATATCATACTTGCCCATCAGTTTATTACAGGGGCTGTGTATGACCCGGAGAATGGTTCGGAGGAAATATCATTAGGCGGATTGGATCAGGTCAGCGGACATCTGTTTGATCATTTTGATTATGCGGCATTGGGGCATATTCATAGACCGCAGAAACTTCTGAGAGAAGAAATGCGCTATGCCGGTACGCCTTTAAAATATTCTTTTTCTGAAGCAGGACAGACAAAGTCGATACCTGTAATTGATTTGAAAGAAAAGGGAAATACTGAGATCAATCTGATTCCGCTGATCCCACAGCATGAACTGAGAGAAATACATGGTATGTATCATGACATCATAAGCAGCATCCCCAATGATTCTACACGCTATGACTATATGCATATTACATTGAATGACGAGGAAGACGTGCCTGAAGCAATCAGAGATCTGCGTATGTTATATCCAAACATCATGAAACTGGACTATGACAATACAAGAACCAGAACATCTTCGGAAGTTACGCCATTGAAGGATGCTGAAAAACAGTCGCCTCTTGACATTGTTACTGGTTTCTATGAGATGCGCAATGGGAAAGCGGTCAATGATGTTCAAAGAGAAGATCTTACTGAACTGATCCGCAGTATCTGGGAAGGAGACGAGGAAAAATGAGACCGTTAAGACTCGTTATCTCCGCCTTTGGACCTTATGCGGATAAAACAGAACTGAATATGAAGAATCTGGGTGACAGTGGGCTTTACCTGATTACCGGTATTACCGGTGCAGGAAAAACTACTATTTTTGATGCGATTGCTTTTGCACTGTATGGGCAGCCATCCGGTGACGTTCGTGAGGCAAAGATGCTGAGAAGTACATATTGTCTGCCGCAGGCAGAAACGTATGTAGAGCTCGATTTTGAACATCGCGGACAGACATACCATATTCGGAGAAATCCGGACTATACCTGGACCAGAATACTTAAAAACGGTACGCAGAGGGAGTCCAATAAGGCGGCGGATGCAGAAATTACTTTCCCTGATGGACATACGATTGCTAAGAGCACACAGGTCACAGCTGCTGTAACTGAATTGCTGGGATTAAATAGAGATCAGTTCACGCAGACAGCTATGATCGCGCAGGGCGCTTTTCAAAAGATACTGAGCAGTGATACAAAATCAAGAGGTGAACTTCTTCAGAAACTGTTCCATACAGGCAATTATGAAGTGCTTTCAAGACGGCTGGCGGAAGAAGCACAGTCCTCTTTGAACATAATTAAGGATATGAGAGCGAAGTACAGCTATTCTGTTGCAGCACTTGTCTGCCTGCCGGAAGATGAAGAAAAACTGCAGAAACTTAAGAATGCAGGAGAGCAGGTCAGAACAGAGGATGTCAATGATTATATAGAGAAACAGGGGAAAAAGACGTCTCTTCTTTCTGCTGAAAAACAGAAGGAATTGGATCAGCTGAGTCAGAAAATCGGAAAGCTGAACAGAACGATAGGAGAGAAGAAGGCACTGCTGGAAAGAAAGGAAGAACTGAAGAAGAACGAAGCACTTCTGCCGGCATTGCAGGAACAGAATAAAGAAGCAGCTGAAGCATATCAGCGGCTTATTGATATAAAGGAATCAGAACAGATACAGCAGCTTATTGCACAGAAGACAAGCGAAGAAAAAGAGCTGAGTGATTATGCAAAGCTGAAGACTGCAGAAGAAAGTATCTGCAGCTATCAGAAACGGATAGGGGATCTGACTGTAAAAATAAAGAGTCTGGATACGAAAAAAAAGGAACATCAGAAATGGATAGGAGATACAGAAAAGAAACTGCAGGATCTTTCTAGTATCTCAGATCGTCTTACTGAAGTGCAGACTGCATTGGAAAAGAAGAATGAAGAATTAAAGAGACTGCAGGAATATAGCGAAATGCTGGATATTTATGAAACCGAAAAGAAAGAGTATGAAACGGCTGAGAAGGTATGCATGCATGCCGATGAACTGTATCAGAAAGCAGATCATCAGTACAGAGAAATGCGCAGTGCGTATATGTATGCACAGGCAGGTATACTTGCTTCCAATCTGCAGGATGGACAGGAGTGCCCTGTCTGCGGATCAAAGGAACATCCGCACTGTGCAGTGCTGAACAAGGAAGCACCGTCTTCCGAAACTTTGGATGCGATGGAGAAGAAAAGAAATAATGCTGACCGAGATGCGAAGAAGAGCTCAGTTGTACTGAGTGAAAAGAAAACAGAAGCTTCGAAATCGGCAGAGTTCATTCAGAAATCCGGCGTTGCTGCTGACAGTGTGGAGGGATACAGAAATGCTTTTGCTAAGATCAATATAGAGATCAATGATGCACTGCTGACCTTGAATGAGAAACTGAAAGTATTGAAAAAGCAGAAGCAGGAATACGATTTATTGAATAAACAGCTTCCTGCTGTGAGAAGGGAAATGGATGTGATAACTTCGGTAACAGGGAAGGCATCTGCTTCTTATGCCGCATGCAATGCTTCGCTGAAAGCCGAGAAAACTTCTCGTGAGGAACTTGCAGGAAAACTGAAATATTCCAGTGATACAGAAGCACGCAATCATATCATTGCATTGAACAATGAGGTAAAAGAAAGAAATAAAAACCTGCAGGAAATACAGACAGCGGCTTCTAAGTCTGCTGCAGATCTCAGTGCTGCCGATAAGTATATTGCGAGCTTAAAGAAGTTACTGAAGAATACAAAGGGAATCAGCGAGAAGGGAATGGCTGCGGATACTGTGTATCTGCAGGAACTGATTGAGAAAGCTAATACTGTTCAGAAGGATATGAATTTGCTGAGTCAGGCTGTCAATTCACTCAGAAGAGTACAGGAAGAAACAGCAGGTTTTGCTGAGAATCTGCAGAAGGAAACAGAACGATATTCCTATCGCCGTGCACTTGCGGATACTGCAAATGGAAACCTGAGCGGTAAGGATCGCATGACACTGCAGGACTATGTACAGATGGCATACTTTGACAGGATTATTTACTATGCAAACGTCAGATATGCACGTATGTCCAGCGGACAGTATGAACTTGTAAGAAGAGAAGATACTGAGAACCATAAAAATCATGTGGCACTGGATTTGAATGTCATTGATCATTACAATGGTACGGAACGTTCTGTTAAGACCTTATCAGGAGGCGAATCATTCCTGGCCTCCCTTTCACTGGCACTGGGTATGTCTGATGAAATACAGGCGGAGGCTGGCGGTATAGAAATTGATGCGATGTTTATTGATGAAGGTTTTGGAACACTGGATCATGAAACACTGGAACTGTCTGTAAGAACTCTGCAGGGGTTGAGCGGAGATGGCAGGCTGGTTGGTATTATTTCTCATGTAGAGGAACTGAGCAGCTATATTCATAAGGAAATTGCAGTCAAAAAGGATATGAGAACAGGTACTGGAAGTACAGCAGAAATACAGATGGACAGTGAGAATTAGGAAGGAAGCAGTAAATGCATTTTAATAAAACGGCGATAAAGAACTGTGTGCTTCACACACTTCAGTTTGGATTGAATATACTTTATCTATTAGGAGTCTGCGTACTTCTGCATGGTCTTCAGCTTGGAATATCCGGTGGATATATTGCATTGTTTGCGGCCATGGTCATCTCTGGTGCAATAGTGGCTGGGATACTGGTGAATACCGCAATTCATCGCAGACAGGAAGATGATGTTTCAAGACTGTATGCAGCATGCATGGAAACAGCACTTCTTTCAGCGATGGGATTTGTTTATGACCGAAGCTTTGGAATTATGGTGCTGGTACTGTCACTTGTACTGATCCTGTTCACTAAGTTTGCAAAAGGCAAAAAGATATACTCGCTTGGCAATGCTCTGTTTGGAATTGTCTGGTTTGCAGAAGCAATGATGATTGTTTTCTGCCTTGCAAAGAGCAGTATTACTTCCGCAAGAGCGATGCTTATGATATTTTGCTGTTCAGAATTGCTTTGGGAAATCAGAGAGATTGGATATCATTCTCCCGATCAGGAAGAAGTAAAGCTGACGAAGACTGTCGGAGAATTGCTGAAACCTGATAAAAAAGATATTATCCCTGTTATTCTGCAGATAATGGTATTTTCGGGTGTTATGACTGCTTTTGGCATGACGGTGCCTTTGCTGATTAAGGCATTCAATGAAACTTCAGCGTTCAATGGAAACAGATACTTTGCGTATCTTGCGTGCTGTGTCATTGGAGTATGTGTTTTTCAGTTTATCCTGACACGCATTAACAGCACATCACTGCATGACTGTATTTTCAGAGGTGCAGTGTCTGCTGTACTCTGTGCAGCAGCTGCTTCTCTGTATCTGATGAGTATTTCTCTGATGATAGGTGTTGTATGTATGTTCAGCATACTGGCTTCCATAGCAATAGGTGTGACGATGGAGAACAGCGGACATATGTCGAGCGATGCTTTGTATAATGTGAGATATACTGCCGGGCAGATCTTTTCTATTCTGATACTGATCACTGCTTTTACACAGTATGACAGTATCATTGTAGATACCTCGGTTGTGATGATGGTTTGGTTTCTGTTCTTCGGTGTGCATATGTGCACACATGTATTTGAACATTATGATGTCTATCTTTCTGCAGCTGCTAAGAACAGAAAGGAAGAAGAGGAAACGGAATGATCAGAACAGTATTTATTATCTGGGTCATTGCAATGGGACTGATTGCTTTCGGTATGTTTGGCATAGATAAACGCAAAGCAGTAAAAGGACAGTGGAGAATACCTGAGGCACAGCTTCTGACGAGTGCGGCACTTGGCGGCGGTATTGGGGCATGGCTTGGTATGCGTGTTTTCCGTCATAAAACAATGAAGAAGAAGTTTACGATACTGGTACCTCTGTTTACAGTGTGCTGGTGTATTCTTGCAATGTTCATTTTTGGCAGGGTACAATAGGAAACGGAGAAAAAATATGGCAATTAAGGCAATTCTACTTGATATAGATGGAACACTGACAAATGATCGCAAAGAGATAACACCCATAACAAAAAGAACCCTGATGACAGCGCAGGAGTATGGCATACGTCTTGTGATAGCTTCAGGAAGACCATCAAGAGGTATTTTCCAATATGGAGATCAGCTTGAGATGAGATACCATAACGGCTTATTTGTCTGCTACAACGGTGCCAGAGTTGTTGACTGTGAAACGGGCACTGTATATGTGGATATTACAATACCGCAGGATCTGACCAAGGCTGTGCTGGAACACATGAAGAAATTCGATGTCAGACCTGTGATCACACATGGCTCTCATATGGTAGTTGAGGATGTATACAACTGCATGGTTAAGGATGGCGACAGAAGATTCAATGTTATTGAATATGAGAGCAGAATGAATGGTTACAGATTGATGGAGGCAGAGGATCTGGAGAAGTACACGGATTTCCCGGTCAATAAGATACTGACTGCAGGCGACAGTGACTATCTGCAGGCACATTATAAGGAAATGTCAGCGCCATTCGAAGGAAAACTGTCGATGATGTTTACAGCAAACTTCTATTATGAGTTCACTGCGCTCGGGGTTGATAAGGGAAGAGCACTTTCTGAAGCTATGCCGAAATTGGGTATTAAGCCGGAGGAATGCATTGCTTTTGGAGATGCAGAAAATGATATATCTATGCTGAAGTATGCTGGAATCGGTGTAGCCATGGGCAATGGCACTCAGGCAGTGAAGGATATTGCTGATGAAGTAACACTTGATAACAATCATGATGGTATTGCTGAAGCGCTGTCAAAGCATATACCGCAGCTTAATACAATTGATAACTGAAAACGAACGGACCAATTACTGATCCGTTCGTTCTTTTTAAAGGTTTCTGCAATCTTCAATTCTTCTCTTGATGCCATTCAGTACGACGTAGCCATCTTCCGGTTCCTCATGAACAATGTAGCGAGGCTGTGATTCAGCTTTACTGTGTTCATGACCGTATTCTCCTTCACAGGTAATATCCATTTTCTTTGGAATCCTGTGCCCGTCATCCGAGACTGTAGGCTTATGCTGCTTGAGGGCAGCACTGCTTGACGCTGCAATACTGATGAATACAATCACGAGGACGAAGAGTATAAAGAATATGTCGGCCATTAGGATTCCTTAATTGTTTCCTTAAGACCTGCTGCGAGTCCTGCAAGTCCCTGTATTTCTGATGGAATAATGATCTTGTTTGCAGGACCATTGGCAGCGGCAGTGAATGCTTCAAGAGATTTCAGCTTGATAACTGCATCATTGGCATCAGCTGCTTTCACAGCCTTCAGACCATCAGCAGTAGCGTTCTGCACTTCTCTGATTGCTGCAGCACGTCCTTCAGCTTCACGCATTTCTTTTTCCTTCTCACCTTCAGCAGCGAGAATCGTAGCCTGTTTCTTTGCTTCAGCTTCCAGTACTGCAGATTCCTTTTTACCTTCAGCTTCCAGGATCATAGACTGCTTTTCACCCTCAGCAGTCAGAATGACAGCACGTTTTTCACGTTCAGCTTTCATCTGTTTCTCCATGGCTTCACGGATAGCAGTTGGCGGTTCAATGTTCTTAAGCTCTACTCTGGTAACTTTGATGCCCCATGGATCAGTTGCGAGATCAATCGTCTCCAGCATTTTGGAGTTGATCTGCTCACGGGATGTTAGGGTGGCATCCAGTTCCATATCACCGATGATGTTTCTCAGTGTGGTGGCAGTGAGGTTCTCCATGGCCATGATTGGATTTTCAACACCATATGCATAGTCATGCACATTCATGACCTTGAAGTAGACAACGGAATCAATACGCATTGTAACGTTATCCTTTGTGATAACTGGCTGCGGTGCAAAATCGGCTACCTGCTCCTTCAGTGAAGCTCTTCTGGCAATACGGTCAAAGAATGGAATGCGGATGTGAATGCCGGCATTCCATGTAGCATGGAATTTGCCAAGACGTTCTACGACATATGCATTCTGCTGTGGGACAATGTTCAGACATGTGAAGAACAGGTACAGAACAACAGCAATGATGACTGCCCATTTAATGATTTCAAATAATACGCTATTCATAAGTACTCCCCTCCTGTTTCCTATAGGAAACTTATATCTAATATACCATACACTGACCAGCGGTCAAATAGAAAACAATAAGTCTTTTATACAGACAACAGTAAAAAGGTCAAGAGATGCCTTTTACGAGTGTCGTGGTATGATAAACAGGCATGAAGGGAGCAAACAATCATGAATGATGAAATTATCAGCAGAATATCAGAGGAACTGAAGATCAGTGTCCCTCAGGTAAAGAATACGCTGAGCATGCTTGAAGAAGGCAATACAGTACCTTTTATTGCCCGTTATCGTAAGGAACAGACTAAGGGACTGGATGAAGAGCAGATCCTTTATATTCAGAAGCAGTATGACTACCAGATCAAGCTGGCCGAGCGCAAGGAAAATGTACTGAGTCTTATTTCCGAACAGGGAAAACTGACAGATGAGATTCAGAAGAGTGTTATGGAATGCACAAAGCTGTCACAGGTCGAAGATTTGTACAGACCTTATGCGCAGAAGAAAAAGACAAGAGCTGCTACTGCTATCAAGAATGGTCTGCAGCCATTGGCTGACTGGATGCTGGCATTGCCTGCAGACGGAAGTCTTGAAGACGAGGCTGCTAAGTATGTGACTGAGACAGTCAAGACGGTGAAGGCCGCAATTCAGGGTGCTGAAGATATTGTAGCTGAAAGTGTGTCGGATAATGCCAAGCAGAGATGGGCATTCAAGGACAGCATTCTTAAGAGCGGTGTATTGGCCACCAAGATCAAGAAGGATGCCAAGGATGATGAAAAGGTCTACGAGATGTACTACGACCGTTCTGAGAAGATTTCTCAGATTGCAGATCATAGAATCATGGCAATTGACCGTGCTGAGAAGGAAAAAGTCATCACTGTTTCCTTTGTATTCGATGAGGAGCATCTGGAAGATACAGCTTTCCAGTCTCTGATTAAGGGACAGAAGACTGCTGTTGAAGAAGAACTGAAGGCTGCCGTAAAGGGTGGCTGCGAGAGACTGCTGTTCCCTTCTATTGAAAGAGAAATACGTTCTGATCTGAGCGAGAGAGCACAGAATAAATCTATAGAAATATTCTCCATGAATCTTGAAAAGCTGCTGCTGCAGGCACCGTTAAAGGGCAGAGTTGTACTGGGCTTCGATCCTGGTTTCTATAATGGCTGCAAGCTTGCAGTTATTGATGAAACAGGCAAGATGCTGACGGTAGATAAGGTCTATCCTTTCAAGGGAAAGGGTGAAGATGCGGATGCGATTGCCCTTGCTAAGAAGAAGGTGCTGACGCTTATTAACAAGTATCATGTACAGATCATTGCAATTGGGAATGGTACAGCAAGCAGAGAGAGTGAGAAGCTCTGTTCTGAATTGATTCATGAGAATAATCTGGATGTGCAGTATGCAATTGTATCGGAAGCCGGTGCTTCCGTTTGGTCTGCACAGAAGGAAGCCAGAGAGGAATTCCCTGATATGGCAGTTGAGGAAAGATCTGCTGTATCTATCGGAAGAAGACTTCTGGATCCTTTAGCAGAGCTGATCAAGATCGACCCGCAGTCTATCGGCGTTGGACAGTATCAGCATGATCTGCCTCAGAAGGCTCTTTCCGACAGACTGGATGAAGTGGTTATGAAGAGTGTTAACAGAACCGGCGCAGATGCCAATACTGCTTCCATAGAACTTCTGACACATATCTCCGGACTGAATGCAGGCATTGCCAAGGAAATTATCAATTACCGCAATACGAATGGCAAATTCACAAACAGAAAGCAGCTCCTGAAAGTAAAGAAACTGGGACCTAAGGCATATGAACAGTGTGCAGGCTTCTTAAGAATCACTGACGGCGAGGAACCTCTGGATGAAACATCCATCCATCCGGAATCTTATGACGCAGCTAAGAAGGTTATGCAGGCATGCGGTATCTCACAGATGGGCGAAGCTGATGCACAGTTCCCTGAAGATAAGACAAAAGACCTTGGCATTGACTCCTACACACTGAAGGATATTGAAGAGGCAATTCGTCAGCCATTGAGAGATTATCGTGATCAGTTTGACGGTGCTCTTCTGAAGAGCGATGTACTGCAGATCAGCGATCTGCATAAGGGAGATTCTCTTTCCGGCACGGTCAGAAATGTAGTTGATTTCGGTGCCTTTGTTGACATTGGTCTGCATGATGATGGACTGGTGCATATTTCTCACATGTCCATGAACAGAATCAAGCATCCTTCAGAGATTGTCTCTGTTGGCGATATTGTGACGGTATATATCTACGATGTGGATGAGGAAAGAGGCAGGGTACAGCTGTCACTTCTGCCGCTGGACCAGCTGGAGCAGAGAGATGCACAGATTGCACGCCGCAGAAGTTCCGGAGATCGCAAGAAGTATCCTCACAAGAATGTCCCGCATAAGGAAGAGAAAAAGCCGGTAACCATGGATGATGCTATGGCAAAGCTGATGCAGAGATTCGGAAGAGACTGATATACAGTCTTATAAAATCTGCTCATTGACTCTTGAAACAGAATCAATATAATATTCCTACGAGGGAGTAATTCGGCATATCTTCTTATTGCCAAGCATACCCGTCAGGACGGCTGTTCGAACAGCCCGGGTGCTTATAGAGAATGAGACTCATACATCTTAAGTGTATGGGTCTTTTATATATAATTATTTGAGATCACATGTACTGAGTAGGAAAAGAAGGGGTATACATGGAAGAAAAGAGATATCTGGAAGAAGCGGATGCGGTCGTATCTGAACTGAAAACGGATAAACAGAACGGTCTAAGCCAAAATGAAGCTGAGGAAAGACAGAAACAGCATGGTCTGAACTGCTTGAAGGCTGCACCGAAGAAGACCAATCTGCAGAGATTTATCGGGGAACTGAAGGATCCGATGCTGCTGATACTGCTGTCAGCTGCGGCTGTATCGGCTGTGACGAATTTTATTGAAGGCGGATCTATGGCAGAAGTATTTATCATTCTGCTTGTTGTAATACTCAATGCAGTGCTTGGCGTTTATCAGGAGTCCAAGGCTGAGGCGGCAATTGAAGCATTGCAGACAATGACAGCTGCTACCTGCAAGGTCATCAGAGGCGGCAGGGAATCATCAATAGAAAATTCACAGCTTGTTCCAGGCGATATTGTAGTGCTTGAAGCTGGAGATTCAGTTCCTGCTGATGGACGCATTCTTGAATCGGCATCACTGAAGATTGAGGAAGCTGCTTTGACAGGTGAATCTGTACCAGTCGAGAAAATGATTGCAGTGCTGAACCTGGGAGAATTGAAAGAGATACCTCTGGGTGATAGAAGAAACATGTGCTATATGGGATCTTCCGTCGTTTATGGAAGAGGAAGAGCTGTTATTACCCATACCGGCATGGATACCGAGATGGGAAGAATTGCCGGGGCCCTAGCTGATACTGCAGATGAGGAAACACCTCTGCAGAAAAAGATGAATGAACTTGGCAGGACACTTTCCAAGCTGGTACTTGGCATCTGTGTATTTATCTTTGTGTTTGATCTGTTCATGGCCGGTTCACTGACATTGGATTCTATTCTTTCTACATTCATGGTAGCTGTATCGCTTGCAGTAGCTGCGATTCCTGAGGGATTGGCGACTGTTGTTACAGTGGTGCTCTCTATTGGCGTTACAAGAATGTCAAAGCAGAATGCTGTATCAGAAGGCTGACGGCAGTAGAGACACTTGGATGCACGCAGGTCATCTGTACTGATAAGACAGGTACATTGACACAGAATAGGATGACGGTTGTAAAGCATACTGGCGATACAAAGCTTCTTGCGGCAGCTATGGCATTGTGCAGTGATGCTTATCTTGATGAAGAGGGCAATGCGCAGGGAGAGCCGACGGAAGCTGCTCTGGTCGCATTTGCGGCTAAGGAAGACTGCTCCAGTACAGAACTGAGAAGAGAGCTTCCACGTGTGGATGAAGCACCATTTGATTCCATGCGTAAGATGATGAGCACTGTTCATCAGGATGGCGATAGGTTTGTTCAGTATACTAAGGGTGCTCCGGATGAAGTGCTGAAGCACTGTAAGTACATCATGATCGATGGTGCCAGAGTTGAACTGAATGAAGAAAGAAGAAGAGAAGTACTCAGTGAGAATAAGCAGATGGCTGATAAAGCACTGCGTGTATTAGCTGGAGCCTGCAGAGTATATAAGGAGAAGCCGGAAGATCATTCACCGGAAAAACTGGAGAGAGATCTTACATTTGCTGGATTATGCGGCATGATTGATCCAATACGTCCGGAAGTAAAGGCAGCCATTGAAGAATGTACGGCTGCAGGTATTACACCTGTCATGATCACAGGCGATCATCTGGATACAGCAGTTGCAATTGCCAAAGAGCTTGGTATTCTGAAGCACCGTTCAGAAGCAGTGACGGGTGCACAGCTGGATGAGATGGATGATGCACAGCTGGATGAGAATATTAAAAAGTATCATGTCTATGCAAGAGTACAGCCGGAGCATAAGGTCCGTATTGTAAAGGCATGGAAGAAGACCGGGGCAATTACTGCTATGACAGGTGACGGTGTCAATGATGCGCCATCTATCAAGGCGGCGGATATTGGTATTGGAATGGGCATCACCGGAACAGATGTTACGAAGAATGTTGCGGATATGATACTGGCAGATGATAACTTCGCAACAATTGTCAAAGCAGTTGAGGAAGGAAGAAGAATCTATGACAATATTCGCAAGGCAGTTCAGTTCCTTCTTGGATCCAATCTTGCAGAAGTAGTTGGGGTATTTGCGGCTACACTGATGGGCTTTACACTTCTGAAACCTGTCCATCTTCTGTTCATTAATCTGATTACTGACTGTTTCCCGGCTCTTGCTTTAGGAATGGAGAAACAGGAAAAGAACATTATGAAGAGAAAGCCGCGAGATTCCAAGGAAGGATTCTTCGCTGGCGGAATGGGTGCAGATATTGCGTACCAAGGTATCCTGATTGCGGCAATCACACTGTTCTCCTATGTACTTGGGCACTGCATGGAAGTTGGATACTTTGAAATGCCTGCCGGCATTTCACCAGATGGCATGACAATGGCATTCCTGACATTGAATATGTGTGAGATGTTCCACAGTTTCAATATGCGTTCACAAAGAGGTTCTATTCTGAAGTCCGGCGGTCATAACAAGGCGCTGTATTTTTCTCTTGCCGGAGCGATGGCAATTCTGGTGCTGGTTACAGAAGTGCCATTCATTGCCTCATTGTTTGGATTTACTATGATTTCCTGGCAGGAGTTTGGCATTGCCATGCTGTTGGGATGGACGATCATGCCGCTTGTTGAGCTTGTTAAATGGATACAGAGAAGCGCTGCTGCAAAGTAAGAATATAAAAATCCCTGGGGCGGCAGCTCCAGGGATTAAATATATTCATGCATGAATTACTGATTCATCAGTTCAAGAAGATAAGGGACTGCTTGTTCAAAGTTGACACCATATGTATTATGACCTTCTTCAGCAAGAGTAAGATGTATGCATTCTGCAACAAACTGGCAGGCAATGGTCATGGCATCCTGAAAGGATTTTCCATTGACTAGAGCACCGCACAGAACAGAAGCCCATATGTCGCCAGTGCCATGAAAATGTTCGGGTTCCTCGCTGCCGAAATAAGCAATGTAACTGTTGGCGGCGCTGTCATATGCATAAGCACCAAGTTTCCCCTTTTCAAGACTGATTCCTGTCAGGACTGCTTTTCTGCATCCGAGGTCAGTCAGCTTTTTCAGTATATCTTTTACGTATGCTTCATCATATTCCTCTGTATATGGGATGTTCAGAAGGAAGGAAGCTTCCGTCATATTAGGACAGATGATATCAGCTTGCGCGCAGAGCTTTGCCATTGATGCAGCGAATTCTTTTGTGAAACCGGGATAGAGAGCACCATTATCAGCCATACATGGATCGACCAGCTTCAGACCGCTGCCAAAATCACTGAACAGAGCAGAAGCCAGTTTCAGCTGTTCAAAGGAACCAAGATATCCAGTATAAACAGCATCGAAATGAAACCCTTCCTCTTTCCAATGGCTCATGATAGGCTGTATTTCATTAGTCAGATCATGAAATGTAAAACCTTTGAACATTGTATGTGTAGAAAGTACTGCAGTAGGAAGAACGGCTGTTTCAATGCCCATGGCAGATATGACAGGCAGTGCTACGGTGAGCGAGCACTTTCCCACGCAGGAAATGTCCTGCATTGTTACGACTTTTTTCATACGAATAACCTCCTGTGAATACAGCAATCCTATCCTGAATGGGTTATAATAAACATAATCAGACGGAATAAATATTTTATGACCAGTCTCTTCGATCAGGTACCGGACATACATCATAGGAATATACATCTCAGAAAGATAACAGCAGCCGATACCGCAGACATGCAGAAGCTTTTCCCCTATCCTCTTTCAATGCAGCAGACAGTGCATATGATGGCAGGCTTTGAAGCGTGCATCCAGAACCGTACAGCGATGATACTTGCTGTTGCTTATGGTGAGGATGACAATGCTGTCGGTGTTATTGAACTGTACCAGAAAAGAAATGCATGTATGGAAATAGGCTATCGAATTCGGAAGGAATACCGCGGCCGAGGACTTTGCGGACAGAGTACAGAGGCATTGATGAAATATCTTGAGAAAACAGATATTCAATACATTACTGCGTCTGTTTCTATCGACAATGGGGCATCCTGTCATATACTTATCAATAATGAATTCAAACAGGTGGATTCCAGAGATGGAACACTGTACTTTGTGAGAAAAATCCGTCATGGAGAGCAGGGAGATCACTATGCAGAAAAACATATATAAGGAAGGCTATACACAGAATCGTGAAATATCATGGCTTCACTTTGATGACCGTGTGCTGAATGAGGCAAAAGATAAGAATGTGCCTCTTCTAGAAAGAATGAAGTCAGTTTATTTCTATTCTTCGAATCTGACAGAATTCTTCAGAGTCAGAGTGGGCAGCCTGTATGACCTGAATAAGGCCAAAGTAAAAAAGGCGGATAATAAGTCTGGACTGACTCCGCAGGAACAGCTGAATGCGATATATAAGATGGCTAAACGCGGTACAGAAAAGCGGGATGAGATCTTTGCGGATCTGAAGAAGCAGCTGACCCGAGAAGGCGTGGAAGATATTAAAATATCTGAGTGTACAAAGAACGAAACTGCGTTCCTGAAGAAATACTACAAGCACAAGGTTGCTCCTATACTGGCACCGCAGATTGTGGATTCCCATCATCCATTTCCTGCATTGCAGAACCATATAACGTATATTGCAGCAATTCTTCAGGTCAGAAAGCATGGCGTGTTCTGTTTTGTGCCGATTCCGCTGACATTGCCTGAGATCATTGTTCTTCCGCATAAGAAGAAGATCCGCTATGTTCATATGGAGGATCTGATCCTGGCAAATATCAATTCTGTATTCCCTGATGCGAAGGTTACTGAAATTACCAAGCTGACAGTTGCGAGAAGTGCGGTTGTAGATCCAGAAGATGAGATGTTTGATGAAATCGTTGACTATCGCAAAAAGATGGAGAGAGTGCTGAAGGAAAGAAAAAAGATGAATGTTACGGTACTGGCGGTATCGCATAATGTCAGTCCTTATTTTCGCAAATATCTCCTTTCACATCTGAAGATAGGCGCAAAGGAATTCTTTGTGCGCACTGCGCCTATGAATTTGAAATATGTATTCGGTCTGGAGAATCTGCTGAATGATGAGCAGAAGAGCAGACTGGTATATGAACCATATACACCGAAACTGTACAGAGGCCTTGATTACAGAAAAAATTTGTTTTCACAGATCCAGAAGAAGGATGTTCTTCTGCAGTATCCGTACAATTCCATGGAACCATTCCTTCAGCTGGTCAGAGAAGCAGCCGGAGATCCTTCTACGGTATCTATCAGGATCACAATCTACCGTCTTGCCAGAAACGCTAGACTGGTAGACTATCTCTGTCAGGCAGCAGAAAACGGCAAGGAAGTAGATGTATTGATTGAATTGAAGGCACGCTTTGATGAACAGAATAATATCGATTATTCTGAGAGACTGGAAGATGCCGGCTGCACAGTAACGTATGGCTTTGATAAGTATAAAGTGCATTCGAAGATATGCCTGATCACAAAGATGCAGCAGGGAAAACCATGCTATGCAGTGCTGCTTGCTACAGGTAATTTTAATGAGAGCACAGCAAAGACATATACAGATCTTGCTTATATCACAAGCAGAACTGGGATTGTAAAGGATGCGATATCCTTCTTTAATAACATGGCTATCGGCAAATTGGATGGTACATATCATCAGCTGCTGGTCGCACCGGTATCAATGAAGCCAACAATCCTTTCGCTGATGGATGGCGAAATAGAAAAAGGGAAGAATGGATATATCTTTGCTAAAGTCAATTCCATTACAGATGAAGAGATCATTGCAAAGATTTCAGAAGCTTCATGTGCGGGGGTGAAGGTTGATCTTCTTGTTAGGGGAATCAGCTGTATCCTTCCAGGAATTCCGGGCAGAACAGACAATGTCACGGTACGTTCCATTGTCGGAAGATATCTGGAACATTCACGTATTTATATCTTCGGAACTGGGAAGACTGAGAAGATGTATATATCCTCAGCTGACTTCATGACCCGCAATACAGAGAGAAGGGTAGAAATTGCCTGTCCGATTCCTGATGCGGATACACGCCGTATTATTCATGGATATATTTCTATATGCATGCAGGATAATACAAAGGCACGCACACTGGGGAAGACTGGCAGATATCATAAGATCAATGATGGTGAACTGCCTTTCAATTCACAGAATGCAATGATGCGTATGGTGCCCGCATCTTCCATAGAACTGCCGAATGCCGGCAGCCGCAATCGCACCAGTGTATTTAATACGAGGTATAAAAAGAAGAAATGATTTCATTGAAAATAAAGCTGCCGGATGGCAGAGAAGAACACGGTACATATCCGGAAGGTATATGTGCAGAAGACATTCTGAAGAGTCTGAAGATAAAGCCAGAGCATCGCATTCTTGCATGCCGCATTAACAATACTTACAAGAGACTGCGCCATAGGATTATGGATGACAGCACAGTAGTGATGTGTGATCTGAGAGATAATTATGCAAACATGTCCTATCAGCAGTCCTTGTCACTGCTGTATGTAAAGGCTGTGCATGACATACTTGGAAAGAATACAGAAGCAGTCATTGCAAACTCTCTTTCAAAGGGTCTCTTTACAACGATACGCACTGCTTCAGTCAGCGAGGAACAGGTAAAAAAGATAGAAGACCGAATGCATGAACTGGTGAAGATGGATCTTCCTATATCAGAACAGAAATTGGAAAGAGATGAAGCAATTGCCTATTTGAAAAAGAATGGACCGAAGGTTGATCTGAATCTGGTAATGAGTGCATATGATCTTTCCAATCTGTATCTATGTTCACTGGATGGTGAGACGGACTTTGAAAAGGATCATCTGCTTCCTTCAACGGGATATCTGGATCTGTTTGAACTGAGAAAATACAGAAATGGTGTTCTTCTTCGTTTTCCATATTTTGTCGCACCGGATACGGTTCCTGCCTATGCGGAGCAGAAGCTTCTTTATGAAGCATTCTCTGAAGAGAATAAATGGGATAGGCTGCTAGGGATCAGCTATGCTTCTGATTTGAACAGAGCTGTCAAGAGCGGGGAAAGCAGAGATACGATCCTGCTGAGCGAAGCACTGCATGAAAAGAAAATTGCTGACATAGCAGGTATGATCATGAAGAGCGGGAAGCGAATTATTCTGATTGCAGGACCTTCTTCATCAGGCAAGACGAGTTTTGCAAAGCGTCTGTGTATACAGCTGCGTGTCATTGGTCTTCATCCTCTTTACTTAGGTACTGATGATTACTTTATCAACCGCGCTGATGTAAAGCCGGGACCGGACGGAAAAGTGGATCTGGAAGCATTGAGTGCTGTGGACACCGGATTGTTTGCTGAACAGATGAATCAGCTGCTGAGCGGAAAGAAAGCAGACCTTCCCGAGTATGACTTTCTGAAGGGACAGAAGATTTTTGGAAACAGAATTACTTCTATTGAAGCCTCACAGCCAATTGTCATAGAAGGCATTCATGGTCTGAATCCCAAGATGACAGAAGGTATTCCGGAAGAGGAAAAATTCAGGATCTATATCAGTCCGCTGACACAGCTGAACATTGATGCACATCATAGGATCCCGACAACAGATGCAAGAATGCTGAGGAGAATGGTCAGAGACTATCGCACAAGAGGAAACAGTGCGGCCAGCACAATTGACACCTGGCCGCAGGTAAGAAGCGGTGAAGAGAAGAATATATTCCCATACAATGAGGAGGCGGATGTGTTCTTCAATTCACAGTGCACATATGAACTGGCTGTTTTGAAGAAATATGCAGAACCATTGCTGAAGGATATCTCCATTGAAATGCCAGAATATCCAGAAGCACAGCGGATGCTGAAGTTCCTGCAGTTCTTTATCCCGATTCTGGATGACAGCCTGATTCCGAACAACAGTATCATTCGGGAGTTTATCGGTGGAAGTGTATTAGTGGATTAGAAATAGAAAAGGAGAATGCATCCTATCGATAGGTGATGCATTCTCCTTTTTAGACGGTCTCGTGTGTATATGGCTGCAGCTGTTTTTCGTGGAAATGCCATTCCTGATGCAGGTAGCCTTCCAGAAAATCCTGTGCAAGGCTCTCTTTTCGTATTGCTTTTTCTGCTTCACTGAATGTCATCCATGTATAGGAATCAATTTCAGTGTTGGCATGTATCTCCGTATTCTTGACAGTGACTGTAAAGTTAAGCATCAGTGTGTTGGAAGGCGCAAAATAATGGGAGTGATTGAAGGAAACCGAATCTGCCTGCAGACCAAGTTCTTCATTTAGTTCACGGCGGCACGTTTCTTCAGCATCTTCACCCTTGTTTACATAGCCGGCCACTAGAATATACTTATCACCGCCATACTGACGTATCAGTACGACTTTATCCTTGAACTGATCAGTGACAATCATTGAAACAGCACAGGAAAAATGAGGAAAGCGAAAATCGCTGCAGGACGGACAGTAAGGAATTGTATGTCCCTCACTCTCAAGATATTTTTCAATCAGTTCAGTGCCGCATATTTCACAGTAATGCTTTGTGCTCATGATTTGCTCTCCTAATCCTGGCGGCCGTGAATGATGGTGCAGGCAATTCCTGCTCCAATCAGAGTGCCAAGTGTATTGTTAATCATATCTGTTACATCAAAGATGCGATAGGTGGAAAGGAAAGGCTGGATGACCTCTATACACAGTGACAGCAGGAAGCCAAATAATACTGTTTTTGCAAAGTTATGTTTATTGCAGCAGTAGAGGAATGTGCCTAGTGGAACAAACAGAAGGATATTGCCGGCTATCTGTTCTACATAGGAGCCATATCCATTGATAGCATCTACGAATGGAATAAAGTTGAATCGGGTTGTGATACCGTCAAACAAATTGGGAATATCTACTAATAATGGCATCAGTGTAAAGTAGAGAATCAGCGACCACGATAAATAGAGACAGGAGAGAAGAACTTTATTCTTCCGACTGTCTCTTTTAAGATACTTTTCATATATGTAGCAGTACAGTACGATCAGAAGTACCAGATCAGGTATGGACTGCAGTATGTTTCTTGTCATAAGAAGTAGGTCAATCATATCATAATCTGTTCATTGAACTATGTGACAATATGGCAGGAGTCTGAATCTTACATGAATGTAAGCGTTCACAGGCACTCTGCATATTGACTTTTTCTATTCTGCGCCTATATTTGTGAGTGCTAAGGCGAAAGGATGTGGATATGAGATTTCTAGAATATTTCAATACATTTGCGAGTGCAGTCGTTATGCTTCTGTCAGTACTGTACGCCTATCAGATGTTCTATGTTCTATACAGTATCCTTCATCGGAAGGTGCCAGCTTTGAAAGAAGCTGCAGTAAATCATAAGTATGCAATCTTTGTGAGTGCGAGAAATGAATCTGGTGTTATTGGGGAACTGATGGACAGCTTAAATGGGCTGGATTATCCAAGAGAAGATTATGACGTGTTTGTTGTCGCAGATAACTGCACGGATAACACAGCAGAAATAGCAGCAGCGAAGAATGCTCATGTATATGAGAGACAGAATCATGAACAGGTAGGAAAGGGATATGCACTTAACTATCTGTATCATAAGGTGACCGAGTTAAAAGGCAGTGATTACTATGATGGATTCGTTGTATTCGATGCCGACAATCTGGTTGATAAGCGTTTTCTGACGGAGCTGAATAAGAAGTTTGATACAGGCAGATATGATGCATTGACAACTTATAGAAACTCCAAGAATTTCTCCGAGAACTGGCTGACAGCAGCCTATTCCATTTGGTTCATGCATGAGGCAAGACATCTGAACTATGTCAGAGACAGTATTGGTGCGCAGTGCATGATATCCGGGACAGGTTTCATGGTATCTGCAAAGCTAATGAAGGAGAATGATGGCTGGCCATATTACTTCCTGACCGAGGATATTCAGTTCTCGGTTGCAAGTACATTGAAGGGATTGAGGATCGGGTTTGTTGATTCCGCCATTCTCTATGATGAACAGCCTGCAGAAATGAAACAGTCATGGATGCAGAGGCTGAGATGGGCAAAGGGATTCTATCAGATCGACGGCAAGTATATGCGTGAACTGATTGTCGGATCTCTGTCACCAACGAAAAAGGGACATCACTTTGCATGCTACGATGTGCTGATGACAGTGCTGCCATGTTCACTTCTGACAGTAGCACTTGTTATAGGAGCTGCTTGGATCATCGGGGCAGCAGGATTCATGCCTTACTATGTACAGCTGGTATTCCGCAATGAGATGATCCAGTTCTTGGGACTGCTTCTTCTGAATATGTGGCTGGGAATGATGGCATTGGCGTCTGTTACAGTTGTCAGTGAATGGCAGCGCATACACGCTACCGGCTGGCAGAAAGTAAAGTATATTGCGATATTCCCGATGTACATGCTGACATATCTGCCTATCTCAATACAGGCACTGTTCGCAAAGGTACAGTGGACACCAATTCATCATTATTCAACTGAGGAACTGGCTGTTAATCGTAAGTGACAGAATGACAGGGAGCTTGAAAAAGCTCCTTTTGTTATGTATCAAAAAAGAGAGGACAGTGAAGTCCTCTCTTTGAGTCGGAAATACGGGATTCGAACCCATGACCTCTTCGTCCCGAACGAAGCGCGCTACCAAACTGCGCTAATTTCCGATGCTTTATCAGCGACATTTATAGTACCACATGCATGGGTAAAATACCATCATTTTCAGGCGATGCTTTTCTTGGCCGCAGAAGGTAATAAATGGCTGTTTATGTTCGGAATTCTTAGAAATGCTACTGTTTTCTATCACTATTCCCGTATCTGCCTTGAAAAGGAAAATATGAGAGTTTATTATCAAATTACGGAGGTTTATTGAATATGTCAGAAACAATTATGTTTGACAACAGTCTGAGCATTTTCCAGAATCTGGTTGTCGTTTACTGTGATGAGAATGGAAAGAAGTATATTGGCAATACGTATTACTACAATGGAAGAGGGAACCTGGATTACATGTGCGTTATGTGCAAGGATTCCCTGCCGGATAATATGGATCTGATTATGGCATGGAACTGGCTGGATGATAACAGCCCTGCCGTCACACTGGTTCCTGAAGTTTCCATGGAAACTGGTGTTGAAGATTTTCTGTATGCACATGGTAAGGCTAAGGATTGGAAGACTGTATCCTATCATGTTATTGAGGAATGGCCTGATATGGAGAAGTATATTAAGGATCATCCAATCAAGAATGGTGAAGTTATTGGATTTGGCATCAAAAAATAATCTGTCCCTTGAAGGCTGCACGAAAGTGCGGCTTTTTGTATATCTGCATTGCATGCTAGAATGGACATATTAATACAATCGATGCAGTGAGGGGGAAATGATATGAAGCATGGAAAGAAACATCTGCGGGCTTGGGTGAAGATACTGATTGCTGCAGCAGTTTTAACTGTCCTTGGTTTTTCGGGGTATTCAATCTACCGAAAATATGGAGACAGTCAGCAGGCTTCTTCTTCAGTACAGGAGACGGCATCTGCATCGCCTTCTGAAGAACCAGTTACAACATCTGCATCCATGTTCATGGTGGGCGATGGACTTCTTCATACAACACTGGATGCAGCTGCAGATGACGGCAATGGCGGATATGACTTTACAAAATTGTTAGGCAGAATAGGAGCGATTGCAGAGCCCTATGATCTGGAGTACTACAACCAGGAAACAATTCTGGCGGGCGATGAATATGGCATCCATGGCTATCCGACTTTCAATGGACCGCGTGCTTTCGGGGATACAATGTGCAGCTATGGCTTCAATCTTGTATCGCTTGCGAACAATCACAGTTTGGATATGGGGGCTGCCGGAACAATTGCGTCAACAGAATACTGGAAGAGCAAGACCAACACGGTTTCAAGCGGTACCTATACGTCACAGGCAGACAGGGATGCAATTACGATTCATGAAGTGAATGGCATCAAGTATGCTTTCTTCTCTTGGACATATGGAATGAACGGATTTGAGAATCCTTCCGATCAGCCGTATCTTGTGGCGTGCTATGACGGTCATACGGATGAAATGCTGAATCAAATTACAGAAGCCAAGAAACAGGCGGATGTTGTTATTGTGGCAATGCACTGGGGAACTGAATATCAGACAGAGCCTTCTGAGGAACAGCAGGAACTCGCCCAGCAGCTTTCTGATGCAGGCGCAGATATTATTATTGGCAATCATCCGCACTGCATACAGCCGATCCAGAAACTGAATGATCATACAATATGCTTCTATGCATTGGGCAATCTCTGTGCAGCACAGTATGGTCTTAGCAGAGTGGAAATGATGGGCGCACTGACAATAGAGAAAACGGTATATAAGGGTGAAACAGCGATTGCAATCAAAGATGTAAAAGCAGATCTTATGTACTGCTACGCAGATGCTTCGTTTTCCGATAATGAAGTGGTTCCTTTCTCACAGATGACGGATGACACATATACGACTGATAAAGGCGGGGTGACACTGGACCATAATGCTGTATATAACCAGTATGTGGGGATTATTACGGAGATGGATCCAGAAGTACAGGTAGGCGGTTTCTGATGAGAATTGTTTTCCTGACAATATGTCCTGAAGTGTTTGACGGATTCCTGAAGGAACCAATAGTCATGCATGCAGTGCATGGCGGGCAGATAGAGATCGCGGTTAAGGATATCAAGGAGTATGCCAAAGGAAGCTTCCGTCATATTGATGATTCTCCCTATGGCGGCGGGGCTGGTATGCTGATGCGAGTACAGCCTGTCATGGACGCACTGCGCAGTGTCAGAACAAAGGAAAGCCATGTGGTGGCAGTGATTCCTGCTGGAGAAAAATATACACAGAAAAAAGCACATATACTGACAGAAGAAAAGGATCTGATCTTCATATGCGGGCATTATGAAGGCATGGATGCTAGAATCTATGATGCCTGCGATGAAAGACTGTCAGCAGGAGATTATATTGTTTCAGGAGGAGAACTGCCTGCGATGATGATGGCGGATTCTGTAATCCGTCTTCTGAAGGGTGTTATTCGTGATGAGAGCACTGCAGAGGAATCCTATGAGGATTCCCTGCTGGAATATCCGCAGTATACAAAGCCGGCAGAATATGAAGGAAAGAAAGTACCGGACGTACTCCGTACAGGCAATCACGAAAAGATCAGAAAATGGAGACTGCGGGAATCTCTTCGAACAACACTGCAGTACAGAGAAGATTTGATTGATATGAAAACATGTTCTGCGGAAGAAGAAAGGATCATAAAAAAACTGAAGGACACTGAGTCCTTCAGAGAATAATTGCTTCGGTGATCAATACAGTAATACAGCAGGCTGCCGCTACCATTGGCAGCCCTTTATTATTCCATGCGAGAATAACTCCGACAATCAGAGCAGCTGCTCCGGCAATGGGAACGGCTGTTGCCTGAATAATTGCCGGGAATGTCATGACTGCAAGTGTTGCATAAGGAACATAATAGAAGAAGGAACATACAAAAGGATTGGTGATTGGTCTGCGTATCAGGGTCAGAGGAAGAATGCGAAGCATTGCAACAACTGCAAATGATACGAGAATATATGCCATTACTGTGTTATGCATCTGTTTCCTCCTTAATTCGTACCGGTACAGGTTTGATGATTGCGGCGGCGGCGGATATCAGAACTGTCAGAATAATGATACGGGTGCCGCTGCCAAGAGAAGATATAACGGGAAGTATTCCGCACAGCCAGCTTGTTATGAAACCGGCAATGACAATGACCAGTACGGTTCTGTCTTTTCTGGAAGGCGGAATGATAATTGCCAGAAACATACCGTACAGTGCAACGCTTAATGCAGAGACAATCCGTACTGGCAGAATGTTTCCAAGTACGACTCCGAAAGCTGAACCAAGTGCCCATGGCAGGATGGATACTGCCATAGCTCCATAGCTATAGAAGGGATTTAGAGATCCTTTTCTGCTGCTGGAGATGGCGAAGATTTCGTCTGTGATGCCAAAGCCGAGAATGATACGTTTCTTCTGACTAGTTTCAGGAGAGAGTTTTTGGGCTAGGGAACATGACATTAGAATATATCGTGCATCTGCGATAAACGTCATCAGTGCCATTTCCAGAAGTGAACCTGAAGAAGCGATGACCTGTATCGCTGCATATTCTCCGGCACTGGCAAGGTTTGTAAAGGAAAGCATAAAGCCTTCGAACCATGACATACCGGCATTGCGCATTGCTATACCCAAAGCAAAGGACACTGCAAAATATCCTGCTCCGATGGGAATGCCGTCACGCATTCCTTCCTTGAATTCTGTGAAATCAGTTCCGTCTGTCTGTGTAAAGATCTCTTCTGCTGTGCTCATTTTTCTGTCCTCGTGAATAAATATATTGAATTTTCAGCATAAGTAAAGATAATAATATTAATATAAGTATAAGGAAAACAAATATGATAACGAGATATGGAATACTGGCAAAAGTAATAGAAACAGGGTCTTTCTCAAAGACCGCGGAAGAGCTTGGGTACTCACAGCCAGCTGTTTCACAGGCTGTGAAGGGAATTGAAAGTGAGCTTCATACAGTACTGATACAGAGAAACAGAGAAGGACTTACTCTGACAAAGGATGGAGAATCATACCTTCCGTATATCAGAGCCATTGTAACGGCAGAAGAGAATCTTGACCGTAAACGGGATGAAATGGATGGCCTGGAAGAACAGACAATACGCATTGGTACATTTACCAGTGTGTCCAGAAATCTTCTGCCGCCTCTGATGGCTTCTTTTCATCAGAAGCATCCTTCCGTACAATTTGAATTGAGACAGGGCGAGTATGATAATATTCATGAGTGGCTTCTGAGCGGTCTGATTGATTTTGGCTTTACAAGAGCCGGTATTTATCCGGATCTGCATACGGAAGTGATCTGCCGTGATACCATGGTTGCAGTTCTTCCTCCGCATCACAGGCTGTGCAGAAGAAAAACAGTCTCTCTGCAGGATCTTGCCGAGGAACCGTTTATTCTGCTGGATGAGGGCAAGAACAGCATTCCGCTGAAGGCATTTGCGGAATATGGACTGTCGCCTAGAATTGCTTATAAGGTGTATGACGATTATTCTATTATGGCCATGGTAAAGCAGAACATGGGCGTTTCCATGCTTTATAGGATGGTGACGGCGGGCTTTGAGAAGGATGCGGAAGTCAGAGAAATCAGAGAACCAGTGGGCCGCCTGATTGCAATGGTATGCAGAAATCCTGAAACGACCGGGATTGCCGCAAAGGCATTTATGGAATATATAAGAGAGGAAGTACCGGGAGTGCTGGGAAAACTCGGGATAAAGGTATGAAAAGAAGAACGATTGTTAAAACAATTGATGTGATTATTATTCTGACAGCAGCTGCCGGACTGCTTTATCAGTTTGGCTATATAACCGGAGAGAGAACATTTGAGTCCTTGAAGCTCTTTTCTATTATTAATGTACTGTTTACAGCAGTTTACTATCTGTGTGCACTGGTCTACCTCAGTTTTAAGGAAAGAGGCGTACTGATGCCTATATGGAAGTATTCCTCTTTTGTGACGATTACTTTCTGCTCCATGATTGAATGGTCTTTCCTGAGCCCGTTCCATGCAAATTTTGCGGCTAATGAAATGACAGCGATGCAGCTGCTGCATATTGCACTGCCGCTGGAAGTGTTTGCAGAATGGCTGTTTTCTGAAAAGGGACATTTCAGTAAAAAATATATCCCTGCCGGTCTTCTTCCGAGTATAGTATACGGGGCTGTGAGCCTTGGAGCAGCGGCACTAGGACATGGCTTTGGTGTGAATGGAAATATATACCCGTATGATTTCCTGAACGCAAAGCTGCTTGGCTATCATATTGTGCTTGGCTCCTGTGCACTGTTTATTCTCTGCATGCTTATCTACTGTGAAATTGTATGTGCAATAGATAGAAGTATGTATAAAAGAGGCAGAAAAAGATGATTCGCAGAATCGTCAGAGATGAAATCTTTCTGCAGAGACCTTCGACAGAGGCGGGGAAAGAGGATCTGCAGACGGGTATGGATCTTTTAGATACGCTCCATGCACATCAGGACATATGCGCGGGAATGGCCGCTAATATGATCGGTGTATCCAAAAACATTATCGTGATGAATGCAGGATTGATGGATGTGCTGATGTTCAATCCAGTGATTATTTCAGGAAGGGATCTCTATGAAACGGAAGAGGGATGTCTTTCTCTCGATGGAAAAAGAAAAACAAAGAGATACCGCAATATCAAAGTTAAATATGAAGATATGCACTTCCACAAAAAGACTGGTGAATTCAGCGGATTTGCGGCTGAGATCATCCAGCATGAGGTGGATCACTGCAGAGGAATACTGATCTGAGAAGACAGTATGTCTGGTTGTGGTAGAATAACAGCGTATGAAAATTGCAGATAAGATTAAAAACAGAGAAGAGTTCACGCCTACAGAGAATACGATTGCGAAGTATCTGCAGGAGAACAGCAGGGATGTCGTGGGGATGTCTCTGGATGAGCTGGCTAATACACTGTATGTTTCCAAGTCCTCGATCATTCGTTTCTGCAAGAAACTGGGCTTTCAGGGACATAAAGAACTTTGTGTACAGCTTGCAAGAGAACTGAATACCTTTGTGTTTGACGGTAAGTATCTGAACCCGTCGTTTCCTTATGAAGCAGACGACACTGCAAAGGTACTGGCGGAAAAGGCGTATTCTCTGAACTACGGTGCTCTGTCTGAGACGTTTAATGATTTGGATCCTGAACAGCTGTATAAGATAGCGAAGCAGATCCACGATGGAAAGTCTTTGTATCTGTACTGCTGTGAAGGAAGCTATATGCCTGCCAGTGACTTTGAAAGCAAGTTGAGAGATATCAATTTTCCGGTCAGACTGATAACGGTACCTGGCTCCAACCTGAAGCAGGCACTGATACAGGAAGAGGGAAGCATAGCGCTGATCATTTCATACAGTGAAAGAGACGAAGGAATACTGAAGGTAGCTAGAGTGCTGTCGGATAGAAGCATACCGATGTTCATGGTGACAGGTCCTACCCGCAGTGTAGTAATGAAATATGTACAGGATACGATTCAGGTAAGCTACTTTGAACCGTATCCGAAGATAGCTTCCATTGGCTCCAGAACAGCAGTTATGCTGGTGCTGGACATTCTCTATGCTGATTTGTTCGCAATGGATTATGAACAGAATATGGCATTGATCAATGATGCGGATGAAAGAAGAAAAGCACTGCTGACAAAGGATCATCAGGGCTGAATTTTACAGAAAGGAACTTTGTTTTATGCATGAGGTCATAAAGATAGAAGGCGGGCATCCGCTGAATGGAGAGGTGACGATATCCGGTGCCAAGAATGCTACGGTGGCACTGATTCCGGCAGCTGTACTGGCGCATGGTCCTGTTACAATTGTTGGCATTCCGCAGATAGCGGATGTTACTAACCTGTGCGAGATACTGGAAATATTGAATGTTGAGGTCACCAGAGTAGCTCCGGATCATCTGATCATTGATCCGACTCATATGAAGAATATCGATCTGGTGGATGATGCGGTAACGAAACTGCGTGCTTCCTACTATTTCATGGGGGCACTGCTTGGCAAGTATGGCCATGTATGCATGAAGATGCCGGGCGGGTGCTATTTAGGACCTCGTCCTATTGATCTGCATATCAAGGGCTTTGAAGCACTGGGGGCCGATGTGAAGTTTGAGAAGGGCTGCTACACAATTACAGCAGACCATCTGACTGGTGCTAAGATTTTCCTGGATATTTCTTCGGTAGGAGCGACTATCAATATTATGATGGCTGCTGTCTATGCAGAGGGACGTACTACGATCGAGAATGCTGCCAAGGAGCCTGAGATTATTGATGTTGCTACACTTCTGAACAGAATGGGCGCACATGTGACAGGTGCTGGTACCAATGTCATCACAATTGAAGGCACTGCACATCTGAATGGCTGCTTCCATGAAATCATTCCTGACCGTATTGAAGCTGGGACATTTGCAATTATTGCGGCAGCCTGCGGAGAACATGTCAGCATCCGCAATGTCATTCCTCAGCATATCGATGCACTTCTTTCGAAACTGCAGGAAATGGGTGCAAATATCAAGGTTGGTGTTGATTATATTGAAGTGGAAAAGTCTGGACCTCTGAAGGGGACAGATATTGTTACAAGACCGTATCCTGGTTTTGCAACAGATCTGCAGCAGCCTCTGACTGCATTGATGACACAGGCAGTAGGTGACTCCAAGATTATCGACACCATCTATCCGGAGAGATTTAAGCATTGTACTGAACTGGGCAGAATGGGAGCAAATATTGAAGTCAGGAATGGAGAAGCAGATATTAAAGGACCGACACCTTTGTATGGGACTACAGTTTACGCTACTGATCTGAGATGCGGCGCAGCGATGATTGTAGCAGGACTGATTGCTGAAGGAGAGACAGTCATTGGCAATGTCTATCATATTGACAGAGGCTACTCGGAACTGGACAAGAAGCTGAAGAAGCTGGGTGCTGTCATCCATCGCGAAATGAAGGATGATTAAGCGGTAAATATTGCATTCCACCGGGAATTATAGTACTATCTAAAAGCACTTTCTTTATGCACGTTTAGAGGCATAAGGCAGAAGGGAGAACAAACATGAAAGACGGAATTCATCCAAAGTATTACAAGGCCAAGGTTATCTGCACATCCTGCGGCGCTGAATTTGAAACAGGTTCAACACTGAAGGAAATTAAAGTAGATACATGCTCAAACTGCCATCCATTCTATACAGGACGTCAGAGATTCGCAGCATCTGCTGGCCAGGTTGAAAAGTTCAATAAAAAATACGGACTTAAGTAAGGAAATAAGGTGGATGGAGACATTCACTTTTTTCATGCCGCTGCTTCATTTCAAAGACTTAAAAATATGATAGAGTTACAGGAACAGGGGTAGATGATGAAGAAAGAAAAGAAACAGACAGTGATGTCCCTTGAGGATATCAAGAAATACTTTCTGAAGAAATCTGCAGGCGAGCAGGAAATCACTCAGAAGGAAATGATGGAAATGGCCGAGAAGAATCATCTTTCTGAAGAAGAGGAAGAGGAGATTTTTGACTGGGCACAGGAGAACAGCGATATTCTGATGAAGGTTGAGAACGATGATATTCTCGAGGATGATACAGAACCGTCAGAAGAGGACAGCAGCGAGGAAGAGGATACAGAGGAAGAGGAAGAAGATACAGAGGAGGAAGTTCCTGAGAAAACAGTCAGGAAGCCTGCCACCAAGTCTTCCGATTCCATTAAGGCATATCTGCAGGAAATTGGTGAGATTGACAGACTGACACCTGAAGAAGAAGTTGAACTTGCCAAGAAAATAGAGAAGGGCGATGCACAGGCTAAGGAGCAGATGATCAATGCCAATCTGCGTCTTGTTGTGTCTATTGCCAAGAAATATAAGGACAGGGGCCTGTCTCTGCAGGATCTGATACAGGAAGGCAATATCGGTCTGATGAGAGCCGTGGAGAAGTTTGATTATCGTAAAGGATTCCGTTTCTCTACGTATGCAACATGGTGGATCAGACAATCCATGACTAGAGCAGTCGCAGATCAGTCCCGAGATATTCGTATTCCAATCCATAGAGTTGAGCAGATCAATCGTATCAAGAGAATGCAGAATGAACTGGAACAGAAACTTGGCAGAGCACCGACAGCAGGTGAAATTGCTGAACAGATGAAAGATCTGGACGAGAAGCAGGTAGTGGAGTTTCTGGGACTTTCAGAACCTACTGTTTCTCTGGAAAATCCAATCAGGGATGATGACGACAGTACGAGAGCAGATATTACACCGGATGAAAATGCAATTGACCCGGCTGCCTATACAAGCAGTCAGGATACAAGAGAAGTGGTAGATAAGATGCTGAAGGATCTTCCTCCAAGAGAAGAACAGATTATACGTATGCGTTTCGGACTGGATGGTACAGGGAAACCTAAGACGCTGGAGGAAGTGGGAAAGCAGTTTCATGTTACAAGAGAAAGGGTAAGGCAGATTGAATCCAAGGCAATCAGACGTCTGCATTACAATATCAACACAAAAAAGGACTACAGAGGTCTGAAGAACGATTAGGAGAAAATGAATGGACGCAGTTAGAACAAAGCTGATCGAGATAGAGAAAAGATATAATGAGATCAATGAGCAGCTGACGAAAGAAGAAATTGTTTCCGATCCAAGAAGGGTCGCGAAACTTGCCAAAGAAGAAGCAAATCTGAAACAGACGGTAGATGCCTGGCATGAGCTGAAGAGCCTTGACGAACGCATAGAACAGGCAGATGCCATGATGGATGAACATGATCCGGATATGAAGGAAATGGCGGAGATGGAGAGGGAAGAATGTGAACCGGAAAGAGAGAAGCTGCTGGTTCATATTCAGACACTTCTGATTCCTCATGATCCGGAAGACGATCATGATGTCATTATGGAGATCAGAGGCGGTGCAGGCGGAGATGAAGGCAATATCTTTGCGGGTGATCTTTATCGTATGTACACAAGATATGCTGAAAGCAAAGGATGGAAGGTGCAGGTAATGGATGCCAATGACAGTGAAGCCGGCGGGTTTTCGCTGATTGTATTTTCCATCAAGGGAACTGACATCTATAAGCATCTGAAGTGGGAATCGGGTACACATCGCGTACAGAGAGTGCCTAAGACTGAGTCACAGGGCAGAATCCATACTTCGACAGCGACGGTGCTCTGCCAGCCTGAAATGGATGATGATGATATTGAGATAGATCCTAAGGATCTGACTTTTGAAACACATCGTGCTTCTGGTGCAGGCGGGCAGCATATCAATAAGACGGATTCTGCTGTTCGTATTGTGCATGTTCCTACAGGTATTACGGTCAACTGTCAGGAGGGGCGCTCACAGATAGAAAACAGAGAAACAGCACTGCGCATTATACGTACCCGTGTTTATGAGGAACTGAAGAGAAGAAAAGAAGAAGCAGCTGGAAAGATTCGCCGTGCCAAGATAGGTACAGGTGATCGTTCCGAGAAGATCAGAACCTATAATTACCCGCAGAACAGAGTGACGGATCACAGAATCCACCTGACAATACCGCATCTGGATCAGATTATGGATGGAAAGATGGATGAGCTCATTGCCGGACTGATGGCAGAAGAGGAAAAAAGAAAGCTGGAGGAGACCGGAGAGTGACAACATTTTCAAAGAGCGTCAGAAGATATGAGAAACTGTGTGTACAGAAACAGATTCCTGAAGAAACAGTAATGGCTTTTCTTGTTGAACTGTCACAGAAGGAGAGATACGATCTGTATCTTCACTATGAAGAGGAAATGCCGGAAGAACTCGAGAAGGCATTTGATGCTGGGATGGAACGAATACTTGATCATGAACCGATGGAACATATCATTGGCTATTCCTGGTTCTATGGGTACAAGATGATCGTCAACGAGGATGTTCTGATCCCACGTCCTGAAACTGAGGAACTGTGTGCCAATATACTGGCCGAGATAGATCGAAGGTTCCCTGGACAGGATAAGGTGGAATGTGCGGATATTGGCACTGGATCCGGAGCTATAGCAATTGCTGTAGCGAAAGAGGAACCGCGCGTGCATATGATGGCCACGGATATTTCGGAAGAGGCTCTTGTAACAGCGAGAAGGAATGCAGAGCTGAATGGGGCGGATATCTCCTTTACAGCAGGTGATATGCTGAAGCCTTTGATAGAGACCGGGAAGAAACTGGATGTCCTGATCTCCAATCCTCCCTATATTCCTGCGGAGGAAAAGATGGAGGAGTCTGTCGTTGGCTATGAGCCGCATGTGGCTTTGTTCGGCGGTGAGGACGGGCTGAAGTTCTATCGTGAAATATTCAATGACTGCAGGAAGGTTCTGAGGGATAAGGCTTTTATGGCATTTGAGATGGGCTGGGATCAGCGTGAACGAATGTCTGCTTTGGTGGAGAAAACTCTTCCCGAAGCAGAATACGAGATTCTGAAGGACATGAATGGGAAAGACAGGATGCTGCTGGTCTACTTTAACTGCTGAATGAATGGGCGGCTGGATCGCTCTTTTTCTGCGTGGTCTCAGCAGATGTCGAAAGAATGAGCTGAATGGAGTATAATCATGCAGGAAGCTGAGAAAATAAATTATGAGAAAGTTCTATAGATTTATCAGCAGATACAGAGAAGTATTCATGATCATCATAGATACACTGACCGTGATCGTCTCCTACCTGCTTGCATACTATATAAGATCTGATTTTGGCAGAGCGGCATATGAGCTTGAAGCATATGCGGTGATCGACAACATGATCTGGGTGGTCCTGATCAATATCGCAACAGGGCTTCTATTCAGACTGAACCGTTCTCTTTGGATGTACGTTTCAGTGGATGAAGCATTCCGTGTAGGGACGGCGGTTTTCACTGGAAACTTTGCATGGTGGCTGATCGTTATCGCTCTGCATATACCTTTCTACACAAGATCCATACCGATCATTGCAACACTGATTCAGCTGATTCTGATGCTTGGTATGAGAGTTATTTACCGCGTCATAAGAAGAGACAGTTCGCAGTCCACCAGAAATCATCGTGCATTGATACTTGGCGCAGGGACGGCAGGTGATATGGCACTGCGTGAGATAACCTATTCAGACAGATATGATACAAAGGTAATCGGTTTCTTGGATAACAATAAAAAGAAGGTAAAGAAAAGAATCGGCGGTGTCAGTGTCCTTGGTACAGATGATGAGATGGCGGAGATCGTTGATAAATACAATATCGATACTGTCTTTATCGCTATCAAGAATATTTCCAAGACAGATCTCAAGAATCTGATTGAAAAGTGCAGAGCTTTGAATCTGCGTACAAAGATCATTTCTTTTGAGCTTAGAGATGATGCAATCTCGGCAGCGTCTGTCCGCAACGTCAGTATTAATGATCTGCTTGGACGCGGTGAGCTGAATCTGAATAATGATGAGATTGGTTCTTATCTTAGCGGCAAGACGGTCATGGTCACCGGCGCTGGGGGATCGATAGGTTCTGAACTGGTAAGGCAGATCATGAATTTCACACCGAAGAGAATCGTTCTTCTCGATATCTACGAAAATAATATGTACGACCTTCAGCAGGAGATCAATATTCTCCGCCGCAAGGGGGACGAGCAGGAGCAGACAGATGTTGTGTGTCTGCTTGGTTCGGTCAGAGATAAGCACAGGATCAATGAGATCATGGCTAAGTATCATCCGGATGTTGTCTTCCATGCAGCAGCGCATAAGCATGTACCGCTTGTAGAGGGATCGCCGCTGGAGGCTATCAAGAACAATGTTTTTGGTACCAAGAATGTTATTGAATGCTGCATCATGAATGGTGTTAAGAAGTTTGTTATGATATCTACAGACAAGGCAGTACGCACTACCAATGTGATGGGTGCTACAAAAAGAATGTGTGAACTGTTCGTAGAGGCATATAAAAACAATGGGGTTACAAAGCTGTGCGCAGTCAGATTCGGCAATGTACTTGGATCAAGCGGATCTGTTATTCCTCTGTTTGAAAAACAGATTGAGAATGGCGGCCCGGTCACAGTTACTGATCCAAACATTATCCGCTATTTCATGACAATTCCAGAAGCAGCACAGCTGGTATTGCAGGCAGGTGCTTATGCGGATACGGGAGAAATATTTATTCTGGATATGGGCAAGCCTGTAAAGATTAAGGATCTTGCTGAGAATCTGATTGAATTATCGGGATTGATTCCAGGGGAAGATATTGAGATTAAGTACACAGGGCTGCGGCCTGGTGAAAAGTTGTATGAAGAATTGCTAGTGGATCCAACGACTGCCACAAAGACAGACAATAACCTGATCTTTGTAGCAACACCTGAGGATATCAGCTTTGAGGAAGTGAATGAAAAAGCCGACAGGCTTCAGAATCTGCTGGACAGCGATGATGCGGAGAATGATAAGATCATCAGTATCATCACATCTGAACCTGACGATAAACAGACGGATCAGGCTGCCTGAGGACAGTATGATTCGTTTTCTTTTTCCCATAAAGTCACACAAAACATACACACGGGCATATAAAAATAGTTGGAGAAATATGATAAAATTGTTAGGCAATTATTTGGAGGTTTGACATGAATAAAGCCGAACAGAATAAAGGAAAAAAGAAAAAGAATGCCAACAATCGTCTGGTCGCTATACTTCTGATTGTATGCCTAGCGGTAACCGGCGCCTTTGTTTTCAATATAGTGCGTATTCTTGTAGCGGACAGCGGCAGCGGTTCTACCGTTGATACGGATCAGAATGAATCGAACAGTGCCTATACTATCGGGAACAATCCTACGGATGTCAACAAAGAGTACTTTAAGGAACTGACAGATGCAGTGAATGGCCTGAAGGATGATGACGATGATACGCATGTTACATTAGCAACTGCTCTTGTAAAGACATTTATTACTGAGTACTATACGTGGACCAATAAGGACGGCAACTATGATATCGGCGGAATGCAGTATATGTTTAAGCCGAAGCAGACTGATTTTGAGGATTATACACTGGATAATTTTTATGCGGACATGGATCTTTATATTTCACAGTATGGACGTGCCAAACTGATGCAGGTAAAGAAAGTTGCTGTAGACAGTGCGCAGAAGGCGGCAGATTATACGGTTGCTCTGCCTGCTGATACAAGTGAAGTTACAGATGATTCAGCAGTTCAGACGGAGACTCTGCCTTGTGTAGAGGTATCTGCTACATGGACTTATGAAGATAACAGTTCGATTGATACCGCACAATTCCAGAATCATGCAGTATTTGAAGTTGTAAATGATTCAGGACGCTGGGAGATTGGCGCAATTACGAATACAACATCGTCAGCAAATACCACGGAAGCAAACTGATAAGGAGAAAATGAGTATGAGTGCAAATATTGACCAGGACAGAACTCAGGATCTTCCAACAGTTCCGGAGGAAATGTGTACAGCACCAAAGGCACCGGTATTCCCGGATAATCCCCAAAATATGAATTCAGCGGGCAATGGCCCAGACAGCAGGAATAAGAAGCAGAAGAAACAGTCAAAGGGAAGATTTCATAAGGATACAAAAGCACTGAATATCGTAATGACGATATTGACGATTGCAATCAATGCTGTTGTGTTCTATGCAATGTTCAATTTGAGCAGGTATGCATCTTTCAGCAAGAAAACATTTGTATTGATCAATGTGGCAGTGCTTCTCGTGCTGCTGATCTATAACGTTCTGATTATCATGCTGATACGTTCCAAGAAGATATTCATCTTTGTTATTGATGTGATCGTAGCTGCATTGCTGACCGGAGTTGGCGGATATGCAGTTTATGCATTGTTCAGAGTAGACTCTAATGTTAATAAGATAACAGGATCCACAGATGAGGAAGATGTTTCTGCCAGTCTTGTTGTTTATAATGGCAGCAGCAATTCTCTGATTACGGATACTGCTGATCTGGATGGCAAGACAGTAGGCATTGCCAAGGATACAAAGACAGCTGAGATTGCAAAGAAGAAGCTTTCAGCAGAGGGAATCAATGTTACCTATGCGGAACTTCCTGGATATACTGATGTATTTACGAACCTAGTAAATGGAAAGATAGACTGTGCTGTTCTGCCGGTTACATACCAGTCTGACTATGCAGATGATTCAACACTGTCTCAGTATCTGACTGAATGCACTTCCATACTGGATTTCAGTGATACGGTCACAACAACAACTAGCAGCGGCGCAGATAAGGATATTACGACAGAACCATTTACGGTACTTGTTACAGGTGAGAATCAGGGCCTGGCTGATACGATTATTCTGATGACAGTCAATCCAATCAGTATGAAGATTGTTATGACTTCCATAGCACGTGATTCCTTTGTGCCAATTACCTGTTATAACGGTACAGATTCAAAGATCAACAGTGCACATGCTGTCAGTGAGGACTGTATGGTAAAGACAGTTGAAGAACTGACTGGTGTGGATATTGATTACACGATTGAATTTAACTTCGCATCTGTCATACAGGTAGTAGATGCGGTTGGCGGAGTTGATGTTGATATTCCTGTATCCTTTGATGCACAGGGATGGGATGTTACAACAGATTCTCTCTATGTTATTCCTCTGCAGGCAGGCAATAACGTTCATTTGAATGGTATGGAAGCACTTGGCTTTGCAAGAGAAAGAATGGCTTTTGCAGATGGCGACTTTGCAAGACAGAGGCATCAGCAGGAAATCATTGAGCAGGTTGTGTCTAAAATAATGGCAACAAAGAATCCACAGACATTCCTTGATATTCTGGATGCTGCTGGTGACAACATTAAGACAAACTTCTCAGTGAATCAGATGACAAGTTTCATCAGCTATGCAATGCAGAAGGCAAAGCGCTATTACAACTCTGATTCTGTATCAGGACTGTTCCATTTCGTGACATCCAGAATCTATGGCTACAATGCGAACATCTGGGATTCCAGTTTAGGTATGAATCTGTACATTTATAGACTGTATAATGGATCGATTTCTGACAACGCAGAGGCATTGAAGAGAAATGAAGATATGACATCTTCCATAGGCACATCTGTACCAGTGGATTGGAGTGCTGCAAATACATATGAAGCAGATCCTATATCGCAGGAAACGTACAGTGAAGCGACGATAACAGACACAGGAGAGCCAACAGCAACACCAGAAGCAACAGCGGTGGCGACAGCAACACCAGAACCGACAGCTGCATCAACCCCAGATAGCAATTCGGAGAATACAAATTCTAGTGACGGAGCTGAAGGCGAAAATCCTAGTGAGACCGAAAACGCTGCAGGCTAAATGCTAGATTCAGAGAATACTAAGAGTACATTACAGATAGATAGCATTTGAGAGTCTACATGTTTGACATGTGGATTCTCTTTCTTTTCATAAGGATGATTACGCAATAATGCCACCGATACTGCACGTTGGCAGTGTTACTGAATGACTTATGCTTATGAAAAATCACGTGGCTATTTTCATAGAACAAAAGGAAATCTAAGATAAAAGTAGAATTTTATATTGTTTTACGCTAAGTTCAAGACAATAGTTGGTGATCGTTGAAAACACCATAGTGAAACTCTTCGTATGCTTGTCTGAGATCAATAGGCATAGGAACCTTGCATACGTTTATTGTTGTGATACTGATCTGTTTCTTCATGGCTGCTAAATAGGATTCTACTTTTCTTCTTTTTCCATCAATCCGATATTTAAGCTGTTTACAGAAGACAAGCCAGTTTAGATATCCTGGCAGATGCCGTGTACTGACCCCATGTTTCTTTTTGTTAAGATCGCTTAACATCTGATGAATCTGGTTGATATCAGCCAACGTTTTCCCCTTTGGTGATTTATACCCAGTTGTGGGAATAACTTCAGCGGTCATGCCATTCTCATAGGCAAATGTCCTGAGACATGCCTTCTCATCGCAGATTATTGAAGAACCGGATTTGAAATGTTCTCTGAATGGATCAAGTTTAGCTTTATCCTCAGCACCTAATCCGGCAATCTTGAAAAAGACATTATCATGGCTGTCTATCGCAGATATCAGGCACACTTTATGATGACTGATCCCACGCAAATTCTTTTCTGAATATCTCTTACTCTTCTGAGACCTTCCTCTTTTTTTGGAAATTCTAGGCATATTCACCGGTTTTGTACCTTTTAGATTAATCTTCTCATAGGTTGGATCCAGTTCTATTTCATCATGCAGAACAGTTCTATCCTGTATATCAGAAAGTGCATCATACAGTTTATGACGCATATTAAAGCATGTTGTCTTAGATTTACTGATTGTTATCACTTCCTGCTCGAGTGTCAGGCTGTTGATCTCACAGGCAATGAAATCAATCCAATCATGATAGGAAGTGTTTGAGTAAGCGAATACTGTTCCAGATGTCGGTACATATGTTCTCTTGCAGTCCTTACAGAGATATCTTTGTTTTGCGGACTTCTTTCCATAGTTGTAGCCCCATTTAATAACGTGCTTAGATCCACATTTAGGACAGCAGTTAACAGAGGCATTCAGATTTTCGTAGTTTGTTGTGTCTGGCGTAACTTTTTCACGGTAAAGCTCAAGAATGTAGGCATAAACATATTCAGCTTCAATAGGTGACATCTTTTGCAGTTCTTTTCTACTCAATAACATATATTGTCCTCGACTTATATGCTCAGTGTAGAGTTATTTCTTCAAAATACTGTGCATAGATATGTACTACCAACTAATCTCTTGAACTTAGCGTTGTTTTAAAATTATTCCTGTGGCATATTATATACAGATATAAGAAATGGGTTGTTACTGAAAAGGCAAAACCAGTTTTTATTACCAGGGTGTATTGGTAATGGAACTGGTTTTATTTATTGGGGATAAGAAGAATGAAAGGGGGATTCTATGAAGGTCGAAAAAGTCATTAACAATAATATTGTTTCTGCATTTGATTCTGATCATGTCGAAGTCATCGTCATGGGAAGAGGATTAGGATTTGGATGCAAGCCTGGGCAGATCATTCCTGAAGATAAGATTGAAAAAATATTTAGAATTACAAAGTCAGATGTTGCTAGAAAGTTTGAAGACTTGCTGACCAACATGCCTCTTGAACATCTTCAAATCTCAAGTGATGTTATTGAATATGCAAAGAAGCATCTGCACCATGAGCTGAATCCAAGCATTTATGTTACCTTGACAGATCATATTGATTTTGTTCTGAAGAGAGTCAGAGAAGGAATCAGTATTGAGAATGCATTGCTATTGGAAACAAAGACGTATTACGAAAATGAATATGAAATTGGCCGATATGCAATTGAACTGATAGAAGAGAGATTGCATGTTCAGCTGCCGGATGATGAAGCAGGATTTATAGCACTGCACTTTGTAAACAGTGAATACGGTGAAAATATTAAAGATGCAGCAAAGTTCCCGAATCTGCTGAAGGAAATCATAGGAATTATTCAGACGGATCTGCATAAAAAGCTTGATGTAAATTCACTGCATTACAGCAGGCTTGTAACGCATGTAAAGTTCCTGCTGCAAAGAATCTACCGCAATGAACTGCTTCCGGATGATGAGATGCAGATGATACGTCTGATGCAGGATAAATATCACAGAGAATATGCATGCAGTATAAAGATAGCTGATTATCTTGAAAAGGAAACGGGCTGCAGACTGTCCGATGAGGAAATAATGTATATGGCTATTCATATACGCAGAGCTACTGGCGAAGAGAATTAGGGAAAGAAGGCGCATATGTTCGATCAGTTTAGAAAAAAGAAAAAAATCGGATCCCCTGTAATGGGAAAGAGTATTCCCCTAAAGGAGGTTCCAGATCCAACGTTCAGTGAGGAACTTGTTGGTAAAGGCGCAGCGGTGATTCCATCTGAAGGAAAGATATATGCACCGTGTGATGGAAAAGTCACTGTTCTGTTTGAAACACTGCACGCTGTCTGTATTCAGACAGACTATGATGCAGAAATACTGATACACATTGGTCTTGATACAGTCCTGATGAAGGGCGATGGATTCAAGGCGCATGTCAAGGTTGATGACATGGTAAAGAAGGGTGATCTGCTGATTGAAGTAGATCTTGAGAAAGTAAAGAATGCAGGACACAGCATCGTTACACCGATTGTTGTATGCAATCCAACGGTTTTCAAAGATGTGCAGTCATCTGCAGGCAGTGACAAGAAGCCTGGCGATGATCTAATCACCGTCACACTGAAGTAGTATTTTTGATCGGCTAGGGGATTGCCGGTCTGGAATAAAAAAGAGGAGGAATAAAAGGTTATGATGAAGTTTTTGCAGAAGCTCGGCAAAGCGCTGATGCTTCCGGTAGCCTGCCTGCCATTATGCGGTATTCTGATGGGCATCGGCTATCTGCTCTGTCCTGCATCTATGCAGGGTGGAACTATCACAGGTTTTTTACCAACATTCGGTTTGTTCTTAGTTAAAGCGGGTGGAGCTTTAATTGATAACATTGCTCTGCTGTTCGTTGTCGGTGTCGGCGTTGGTATGTCTGATGACAACGATGGTACAGGCGGGCTTGCTGCTTTAGCAGCCTGGCTGATGATCACAACACTGTTAAGCACAGGATTTGTAACAACGATTATGCCAAGTGTTGCAAGCAATCCTGACTCAACACTTGCATTCGACAAGATTGCAAACCCATTCATTGGTATTCTTTCAGGTATCATCGGTTCTCAGTGCTATAACAGATTCAAGAGCACAAAGCTCCCTGACTGGCTTGCATTCTTCAGCGGCAAGCGCTGTGTAGCAATCGTTTCAGGTCTTATTGCAATCGTTGTTTCTGTAGTTCTCTTATTCGTATGGCCGTTAATATTCGGAGGACTCGTTTCTCTTGGTAAGGCTATCACAGGACTAGGCTATGTTGGTGCAGGTATCTATGCATTCCTGAACCGCCTGCTGATCCCTACAGGACTTCATCACGCTCTCAATAACGTATTCTGGTTCGACACAATCGGTCTTGGCGATCTGACTCATTTCTGGGCAGGCGAGACATCTGCAAATGTAACATGGGATCTGGGCATGTATATGTCAGGCTTCTTCCCATGTATGATGTTTGGTATTCCTGGCGCAGCACTTGCAATGATCCAGACTGCTAAGTCAAATAAGAAGAAACTCGCAATCGGACTAGTTGGATCTGCAGCTGTATGCGCATTCGTATGCGGTGTTACAGAACCATTTGAATTCGCATTCATGTTCCTGGCTCCGGGTCTGTATGTTGTGTATGCACTTCTCTATGGCATCTTTACAGTTATCACGTGCCTGGTTGGTTTCCGTGCCGGATTCAGCTTCTCTGCCGGTGCAACTGATCTGCTCTTCTCTGCTTCACTCCCAGCAGCTAAAAATACCTGGATGATCATTCCTTTAGGAATCGCAGCATTCATCGTATTCTACCTTGTATTCAAATTTGCAATTACAAAGTTCAATCTGAAAACACCTGGCAGAGAAGATGATGAAGAAGACGAAACAAAGGTTGTATTAGCTAATGACGACTTCACAAAAGTAGCAGAGATCATTCTTGAGGGTGTTGGTGGAAAAGACAACGTCATCTCAATTGACAACTGCGTAACTCGGCTTCGCCTGGAGATAAAGGACCAGACCTTGGTCGATGAGAAAAAGATAAAATCTGCAGGGGTTGCGGGGGTTATGAGACCAGGCAAGAATTCATTGCAGGTCATTATCGGAACAAAGGTTCAGTTTGTAGCAGATGAATTTAAGAAACTTTGTAAATAAGCTTCAATAGATTTGAAAAGTATATCCCCTTTCGGAGAACGGACGTTGTAGCAGCGGCCGCTCTCCTTTCTTTTGTTAGAAATGAGGAAAGGAATAAGCAGAGTAACATTGATTGAATAATGAAAGCGATGATGGTATCCTAACGGTTATGAATATAAATAAAATGATACAGAAAATATCTGCTGCGATGCTAAGTGCTGCCATGCTGGCAGGATGCAGCACAGGCAGTTCAAGCGATTCACATCAGGCGACGAATGACACGTCTTCCTCGAGCAGCACCGCATCTGCTTCTGCAGATTCTTCGGATAAGGTGACTATAACTAATTCTGTGAACTTTACTTCCTATCAGGTCAGCATGTCTGATTACAAGTTCCTCAGAGGAAGTGCTGCTGACTTCGAAATGATCACGATAGAAGAGTCATTGAAGATGTTTTCTGAAGGCGGATCCGGCATTCTGTACTATGGATATGATACATGCGAATGGTGCAACCGCGCTGTTCCTGAACTGAATGAAGTTGCCAGAGATATGGGTGTTACTGTCTGGTATGTAGATGCGTCCATTCAGCCAAGTGATGAAGTATATAACGAACTTCTGTCATATGTCGGCGATGATCTGAAAACAGATGATGAAGGGAATAAATCATTCTATGTTCCTTATGTTCTCGGTGTTAAGAAAGGACAGATTGTAGGCAGCCATATTTCATTAGTGGATGGCTTTGATCCTAAAGATGATGATGACCAGATGAGCGATGCACAGCAGAAGGAATTAAGAGACATTTACAAAGATATTATTGAGAAGACAGCAGATTGATCCTGCTGTCTTTTTTCGTGTGTGAAGTTTGCTATAATGAGGTTATGAAAAACTATATATACGCCGGTACATATACTGGCAGGAAGAGCGAAGGAATCTACCGGTTCACTTTTGAGGACGGTGTTCTTTCCAATCCGGAACTGCTGATTGCTGTACGCAATCCTAAGTACATCACTGTCGCCAATCATGAGATTTATTCACTTGCGGATTTTAAAGAAGGATCAGGTGCCGCAAGGATTTCGCTGGAAGGTGAAATGCTGGATCATATTTCCTATGAAGAAAGAACATCATGCTTTATTGCCGAAAAAGATAATCGTATCTACACGTCCAACTACCATACAGGCTGCTTCTCTGTACTGGAGAATAGGGATGGAAAAATGAAGCTGGTCTGCACTGTGGAAATACAGGATGGTGCCGGCTGCCATCAGGTTCTTTTATGGAAGGATCTGATTCTTGTGCCAAGTCTGTTTATTGACCGTGCAGTCATCTATGATCAGTCGTTGAACAGAAAGGGTTCTATTCACTTTAATGCTGGAACAGGTCCAAGACATGGCGTTTTTTCTCATGATGGAGAATTTCTGTATCTTGTGTCAGAGCTGAGCAATGAACTGTTCGTGATTCATACAGGAGACTGGGAGATCAAGTATTCAATACCTGTATTGCCTGACAGCGAGACACATGTCAGAGATACTGCGGCGATACGTCTTTCTGAGGACGGCAGATATCTGTATGTTTCCACTAGAACAAAGGATGTTCTGTCTGTTATAGAACTCAGTGATACACAGGAGCCTAAACTGAAGCAGTGTGTATCCTGCGGAGGAAAGCATCCGCGTGATTTCATTCTGATTGATAAGTATCTAATCTGTGCAAACAGGAACAGTGATGAAGCAGTATGTTTCAAGATCAATTCAGATGGAACGATTGGTGAGAAAACAGGAAGTGTTTCTATTCCTGAAGTGGTATCGCTTGCTTACGATAAGCAGTAAATCAGAAAAGGCCTGCATTCAATGCAGACCTTTTTAGTGGAGCTAAAGGGGTTTGAACCCTCGACCCCCTGATTGCGAACCAGGTGCTCTCCCAGCTGAGCTATAACCCCATATGCTATGAGATTATAGCACATATGAACTCACTTCAGTTCAAAAGAAACTGCGGCTTCATGACCGTCATACTGCAGGCGCATGAGGGCCCCATTGATCATTGTCATGCATGGAACTGTATGACCGATATCCGCTTCATAAAGAACTGGAATATCTTTCAGCGCAAGATGAATTGCATCCTCATAGCTCATACCTGTATCAGTTGACGGAAAGCATACTCTGCCGATGATTGCTGCATGGCATGTATCCAGCCATCCGGCATAGCGCATCTGCAGAAGTGTTCTGTAAAAGCTATCTGCTGACAGAGAAAAGTTATCCAGATACCAGATAACGCCATCTTCACGGTATTTATGCAGAAAGGAAAGTGTGCCGTCATATTTGGTGCCGATCAGATCCTTCAGAGAATCCATGCATCCGCCGATGCATCTGCCCTTGACATTTATCTGAGCTGCAGTGGATTTCCATTGAGAATCAATATCAAACGTTTGATCATCTGTCATAAAAGGGGGCTTGGAAAGTCTTCTTTTGGAACTTTTCTGAATAGGAACTCTGCCCTTGATAATTGAAAGACTGTCTTCAAGATAGACAGGCCATGGTGCAATATTATAGTTAATGGCGTTGACACCGTACAGTGTTGCAACATCGTACAGAACTGTATAAGGATAGAGAATGCTGGTTGGATCAGAAGCTCCTGAAAGCCATTTTGGATTTTTCCTCATTAGATCAAAGTCAGCGCAGGGAATCATTTCATCCATGAAATCCCCGCCTGCTGCACACATGATCATTTTTATCTCCGGATCCAGAAATAAAGAGTTCAGCTCCTTTCCTCTTTCTTCAGCGGAAGTGCTGCAAGGAGCCTGAATAGATCTGACGGATGCTGTTTCTTTTGTTTTAAAGCCATGGCTGTGAAGAACAGAAAGCGATTTTTCAAGGTCAGGCAGTCTGCCGCCGGTACCCTGAGAAGGTGCACAGATGCCTATAGTGTCATTATTCTTCAGAAATTCAGGATATATCATAGTGTTTTTACCTTTCTGAAACATTATAGCGTATGTGTATGGCGAACCGTCACATTTCATCCTGTTCAAATCTGATATACTAATACATATGAAAAAAATGATTCGCAGAATACTCGTGTGCGCTTCTTCATTATGTCTGCTTATGAATGCAGCAGGCTGCACACAGAATACAAAGAAAACAGTAAATGACGGTACGTATACAGGAAGTGCCAAAGGCTATAACGGAACAGTAACAGTAAGTGCAGTCTTCAGTGACGGAAAGATGGAATCACTGGAAGTGACTGGGGAGAATGAAACAAAGACAGTGGCAGATGACGCACTGCAGAATACGGCAAAGTATATTACTGAGAACCAGTCTTTGAATGTAGATGTATCGACAGGAGCTACCCAGACATCCAATGCGGTTATCAAGGCGGCTGGGAAGGCTGTCACGAATGCCGGCGGAAATACGAACGAGTGGCAGGATGATGCCACAGGCAAGCATAAAAATACAGTTCATAAGGTAAGTACAGATGCTGTTGTTGTTGGCGGCGGACTGTCAGGAACAGCTGCTGCACTCAGACTGGAACAGTATGGCGTTAAAACCGCAATCGTTGAAAAGAGCGATGCGCTGGGCGGAGTTCTTTCTACATTGAGCCATTCAGTGCAGACCGTGACAGAGACAGACGAGGAAAGCACGGCTGAATCTGCAGGGAATATTGTGAATGATATCAGCACTTATGGCGGAAGCACTGGCAATGAGGATCTTTTAAATATTCTGAAAGAGGAACTTGCCGATACAGTGATCTGGCAGAAAGATACACTTGGTGTTGAATTCGAGGATGATTACATTAACAGCAATGCATACCAGGGCAATGCAGTGAAGGAGTACAGCACCTCAGGTGGAAATGCAGGCAATCTTCTTTCAAAGGAAGCAGAGGTATCCGGTGCTGATATTTATACAAATACAGCAGTTACTGCGCTTGTAAAGGATGATGACGGAAACATCACCGGTGTCAGAGCAAAGAGCTCGTCCGGCGATATCTATGAGATCAGTGCGAAGTACGTAATTATTGCCTCTGGAAGTTATGCAGGCAATTCTTCACTGCTGGAGACAGCAGATCAGGATCTTCCTTTTACTGGATATTATACAGATGAAGGAGACCTATATACCATTGTAAAGAATGGCAAATATCAGGTTGCTGCAGATGGAACGTCTATTACTTCAAGTCTTGGCTTTGCAATATCTGAAGATCGGACGGTAGATATGTATGATGCAATAGAGAAAGCTGTGAATGACGGTCTGATGATAACGGACGGTGCAGGAAATCGATTTGTCAATGAGGATTCTTCAAGACAGAATCTGGAGGATGCTGTCAGCGGACAGAGCGATGTTGCATGGGCTGTTATGAATGAGAAGGCATACAGTGACTGGAAGAACAGCATTTTGAACGATACTTCACTTTCAGAGGAATCAAGAACTGCAGTAAAGAACGACAGCAGTACTTCAGTTTATGAAGGAGAGACTTTGGAAGATGCGGCAGAAAGTGCGGGCATTGATACAGATAATCTTCTGAAGGAAACGCAGCAGTTCAATACATATGTCAAGAGAGATACGGATGCCGAATTTGGCAGAGAAGAACTCGGCACAGGAATAGATGCGGATGAAAAATGCTATATTGTTAAGCTGACAAAGTCTGTCAGAGGAACAACAGGCGGCATCAGTACAGATGAAAATCTTAATCTGCTGAATAAGAAGAAAAAGACCGTCAGCAATGTTTATGTTGTCGGCAGTGCGGTTGGAAATGTGTTTGGAAGTACAGTAGCGGAGGGAGCTGAGAATGCCTGGGCTTTTGTATCAGGCAAGAAGGCTGCTGATACAATTATTACCGAGATGTATCCGGATAAGAACATTGATAATTAAACGATAGATCAGGAGATGGACAATGACTGCTGTATTGATTACGGGAGGTTCCTGCGGAATTGGCTTGGCATTTGCAGAATACTATGCTTCGCAGGGATGTGATCTTATCCTTGCTGCAAGAAAGATGCCAAGGCTGATTGACGCTAAAACTGAAATTCAGAATCAATACTGTGTAAAGGTGGATACTGTCTCAATTGATCTTTCTGTTACTGGCTCTGCACAGCAGCTGTATGACAGACTGCAAGGCAGACAGATTGACATACTCATCAATAATGCCGGGGTCGGATATACGGCTGTAAGCTGGAAGAATGATATTGACAGCGACGAGAGAATGGCGGTTCTCAATGATGTGGCAATGATGAGCCTGACAAAACTGTATCTGCATGATATGGTTTCTAGAAAAGAAGGAACAATTATTAATGTGGCGTCCACCGGAGCATTCCAGCCGGGTCCGTATATTGCTGGGTATTACGCTTCAAAATCATTTGTTTACAGTTATACAAGAGCTGTGCATGAAGAAGTCAGCAGATTAGGCGTATCTGTATACTGCCTGTGTCCGGGCCCGGTAAATACAGAATTCTATCAGAACAGTGGACTGAATGCACCGGGTACAGCAATGTCACCCGAGAAATGTGTTGCGTATGCTGTCAGTCATATGAAGAATAAGTGTGTTATTATACCCGGATTCTGGAATAGAGCAGCACGGCTTCTTCCTGTATCAATGCGGATGGAATCAGTGAAGAAAATGAAACGGAATACATTGCATAAGCAATACAGAGAAGAACACAGAAAATGAAGATGAGCAGATCATCGGCGATGGTCTGTTTTTGTTTGCAAGATCGGCAAATTGTGTGTTTGTGTGTGAGAAACAATGATACTTAAATTGCATACAGACGAGAAGCTTTTTGAAAAAGACTAATAATTATCACTGAAATCGGTTGCAAAACATATGAAAGCGCTTGTTATATCAAATTATGTGAAACTAAATATTCAATATCACATAAAATGTCAGAAATGTACAAAAGTGTAAGGAAAAAAAGTTCCACGGTTGAAATAATTGATTGCAAAATCTGAGATGAAAACTAATATTTATCTAGAAAAGGGGGTACACATAAACAATCATGAAAGACAAGTTTATGAATGGTCTGCTTACTGTTGCAGGTAAGATGCAGGCCAATCCGGTACTGTCGGCGATCAAGGATGCCTTTATCGACAACATGCCAATCGTTATCATGGGCGCATTCTGCGTCCTGATCCAGTTTATTGTATGCACACACGCAGATGGATATATTTCCTTAGCAAATATTCCAGGTATGGACTGGCTCACAGTACTCACACCAATCTTCACAACCGCTAACTATGGATGTATGAACTTCATGGCAGTCAACATTTGCATGCTGATCGCTATCCACTTCGCTGAGAACCTCGGTCATGAACATGACAACACAGTTCCAGCAGTTGCACTCGCATCCTTCGTTACACTGATCACAACAACAGCTACAGGCACAATGACAGTTGCTGATCTGGTTTCTGCTTCTAACGGAGCTCTGTCAACATCTCTGTCATCAGCAGAAGCTGCCGCTTCAAACATTAACGTCAGCGTAGGCGGTGCTGTTGCTTCATCATACACATCTGCTAATGGACTGTTTGTAGGCATGCTGGTCGGCCTGCTCTGCACACTTGTCTATGTTAAGCTGGTCGACTCTGGCAAATTGAAGATTTCTCTTCCAGACAGTGTTCCACCGAACGTATCCCAGTCATTCGCAGTACTGTTCCCGTCCATGATCACAATCCTGATTGTTTCGGTTGTTGGATTCTGCTTCAACCTGACAGGACAGAACTTCTTCAGCGTAATTGCTTGGATCATGTCACCTCTGCAGGCTATCATGACAGGTCTCCCAGGATATCTGGTTGTTGTATTCCTGATGATGCTGTTATGGTGGTTCGGTATTCATGGACCTAACGTCATGTCCGCTGTTACT
>JBFLGD010000080.1:0-570 GCA_041859965.1 Bulleidia sp.
ATGGGAAATTGTTATCGGATTTAGAGAAAGGGTTCCGCAAGGGGCCAGGCGGCATATTTTATGTAAGTGAAGATGGTACAATCCTTCACGGTTGGCAGGAAATCAATGGCGATACTTACTATTTCTCAAAGGCCGGTCATGGCTATATGCGCACAGGTGTGACCATTGTTGAGGGTGAGGAGTACACATTCTCTGATGATGGGAAATTGTTATCGGATTTAGAGAAAGGGTTCCGCAAGGGGCCTGGCGGCATATTTTATGTAAGTGAAGATGGCACGACCCTTCACGGGTGGCAGGAAATTGACGGTAACACCTACTACTTCTCGCAAGCTGGTCACGGCTATATGCGCACAGGTGTGAGCAATGTAGAGGGTGTGGAGTACACATTCTCCGAAGATGGGAGATTATTATCGAATTTAGAGACAGGGTTCCGCAAGGGGCCAGGTGGCATATTTTATGTAAGTGAAGATGGCAAGATCATTCACGGCTGGCAGGAAATTGACGGTAACACCTACTACTTCTCGCAAGCTGGCCACGGCTATATGCGTACAGGTACGGCTATAGTAGAAG
>JBFLGD010000081.1:0-559 GCA_041859965.1 Bulleidia sp.
TCAATGACATCACTGTAGAACTGGATTCCTTGCTGGTTTGGCTTATCTTCCTCTCCCGTTGGATAGATCCTACTCCAGCAGATGGAAAATCGGTATACATTGAACCCCATTTCTGCCATCAAACCAATATCTTCTTTCCAGTGATGATAGAAATCAACAGCTTGATGACTTGGATAGTACTGATCATCATACATCTCTGCTTCAGCACCTTCTGGGAATGTCTCTAACGAATTGACTGTCCCTCTGGTACCATCTTTCAACTTCAATGTAATCTGTCTTTTTTGATTCACAGAACCATCAGTCACAAAATCCTGTGAACTGATTCCTCTTCCGCCTTCACCAAAGCCGCCTTCATATTGAAAATCTGCTGTTGCACCGCCCCATAAAAATCCTTTTGGAAATGTCGTCATATCCCTTCCTCCTTATTCGAATAACAAAAAACAGAGCAAGCCCATGAAAGTGTTTCAACTTTCCCGGGTTTGCCCTGTTATATCTTTCAGGTAACAAGCCAATAACTTTTACGCTCTGAATATACTTGAAAATGAAAGCGCTGTCAACC
>JBFLGD010000082.1:0-559 GCA_041859965.1 Bulleidia sp.
GGTCCTCCGGGATTTCGTACCACTGCTTGGTGGTCTTGTCGAAGATGCGATAGTGTTTAGATTCTTTTGTCATGAATTTTTCCTCCTGTGATTTGCTTTTGCGAAGCAGTCACAGGGGGAAATTCACAGACTGTTAATCCCTGAGTCACACAAGATCATTGAAACGGAGTACAGATTTCGATATAATAGGAATTGGTGGGAAACACTCAGAAATGTTCCGAACCATGTATCCTGCTCGAAATCCTCCAGCCGGGCGATTTCTCCCGTGATTACTTCACGGGAATTACCAAATCGTTCGCAAGGTCGGCTGCCATAGTTCGTAAGGTTCCTAAGGTTCGGATTTTGAAAAAGCAGGGGAAAACAGTGACAATCGATGAAAAACCGAGGCTATGCGGCGGCACGTTCTTCGTGCTTCTGCTGCAGGCATTAAAGAATAGGAAAAGCGCCCGAGAGCATTACAAAGGAGATCGTGATGGCCTCTCTGACCCGGAAGTGCTCATCGGGCTTATCAAGGTAATCAATCCTGATTACGAGCCGCCAAGGCTCGAGCGGATAAAGA
>JBFLGD010000083.1:0-550 GCA_041859965.1 Bulleidia sp.
ATTAAAAGAGAAGTTAATCACAAATGTGGCTTGAATATTTCACAAACTAGGATCTTATTATTTTTTGATAAAAATAATAATAAAGCCCTAACAATGGGTAACTTGGCTAATGAACTTAATATTTCTTTATCCACTTTAAGTCGTCAACTTCAGCAGAAAAAAACTCAAAATTTTATTAAAGTTAATAAATCTGAAAAAGATTCTAGTAAAAGCGTCAAACTCAATAATAGGGGTCTTAAAAAAGCTTCAGAATTAAAAATGCACCCGGAAAATTTGCTTGGGGCCTTGTCTTTGCTGGCCTTTCTTATGTTTGGATGGCTATACCAGGGACTTTATATGGTACAAGCGGCCGTGTTAGTCCATTCTGGTTAGTAGGTTCATGGTTTATCGTAGAAATTGCTGAAATGCTAATTTCACCGATCGGTTTATCAGTTACGACTAAATTAGCACCGAATGCTTATCGTTCAGAGATGATGAGTATGTGGTTCTTGGCAGATGCTGCTGGTCAAGCTATAAACTCACAGATCGTTAAATATTACTCTGCTTCAAC
>JBFLGD010000084.1:0-536 GCA_041859965.1 Bulleidia sp.
CCGTTGTGACGGATGACCGGGTTCGAATAATTGTAAGGCCATACGGCAATCCCCCTTCTTTGAGAACGTATGTTCTAAAACTACATTTCTATTGTAGTCTTATTTGTTGGATAAACAAACCCAAAGGGAAGAATTGTTGGGTCAAGAGGTTCTGTTGGATCAAGTCTAGTTGCGACAATGTCTGGAATTACAGAGGTTAATCCTCTTCCCCCGCATTATCGCTGTCCTAAGTGTAAATATTCTAAATTCTTTGAGAATGGAGAATATGGTTCTGGTTTTGACCTGCCGGATAAGAAGTGTCCAAAGTGTGGCACTGAACTTGTAAAAGATGGCCAGGATATTCCATTTGCTACCTTCTTAGGTTTTCATGGTGATAAGGTTCCAGATATCGATTTGAATTTCTCTGGAGATTATCAGCCTGTTGCCCATAACTTCATTCGGGTTATGTTTGGTCCGGATAATTCCTACCGTGCCGGTACTATTGCCACAGTTGCGGATAAAACCGCTTATGGCTATGCTAAGCACTATGATGAAAT
>JBFLGD010000085.1:0-526 GCA_041859965.1 Bulleidia sp.
CTTCGTGCTGAAGCTTATGGATATTTTCCACAAGAAGTAAAGGTTCACTTGGATGATGAAGCAACTGTAAATCAAAACTTTAGACTTGTGGAAATTCCAAAAGGAACAATTGTTGGCCGAGTATTTGACAGATATTCAAATGATCCAGCAGCAAATGCTGTTATAAGGATAAAAGAAGATCCAAGAATTGCTCCAGTAGTAGCTGATGAAAATGGAAACTTTACAATTCCAAATGTATATGAAGGAGAATATACATTAAAGGTTGTAGCAGATGGATTTGAATCAGGAGAAACAAATATAACAGTGCTGCCAAACCAAGACAATGAAGCAAATATTGGGTTGAAGAGATTTTTAGGATATGACGGAGTAATTAGCTATGACGATGGAACAGGTGAAGATGCTCTCGTATTAAATGGTTCTGGGAATGGGCTGGCTGTAAGAATGACACCTGCTCAATATGGAAAAGTTAAGGCAGCCAATATATACTTTTGGGATAATTCATGGCCATCACCAGGAGGAAATGAAA
>JBFLGD010000086.1:0-516 GCA_041859965.1 Bulleidia sp.
GAACCGAATATCCGACCACCTGATGTGAGCAAGCTCTATTTCTTCGACTTCTGAAAAGAATAGCATCTCCTTTTTCAGCTCCGATTTGTACTTCTCCTGCACGTCCTTCTGACACAGGAGCAAAAATACGGTCGATTTCAGAATCTGATTTAGAAGATTGTTCTCCGACAGCTCATCATAATCGCAGGTCACGAGCATCCGATCCTGCAGCTTGTTCCGGATTGTGCCGGGCATGTCGATCTTGCCACGAACGACCGCCAGGTCTTCCACACGGTTGATGTACTCCTTGTAGAGTCCCTGCTTCAGCTGCAACCCGATGCCCTTTGCCAGAATTGCCGCGAACAAATTATGAATGTTATCGAACGGCTCTTTCTCAATGTTGTCGTAGACCGATTCCTTCAGCGTGGTGAACGCATAGGATAGCATATAGTAAATGTTCTTTATAAATATGCTTTTATCCTTTGTCATTGAAATACTCCGTGCAGAATATTGTCCCAACGCTGAACCTTGGCGTCG
>JBFLGD010000008.1:0-75060 GCA_041859965.1 Bulleidia sp.
TCATTGCCTTTCATTGCAATGACTTGTCCAAAGTAGCGTTAACTTCTGCTATTCACCATCATTCGCATATCGCATGTTTTTCGGCTGCACTGATATACTACGCCGCCAGATTAGCACTGTCAACATCAAAGTGCTAATCTGCAGAATTACTTTATAAATTTCATGATGTCAGGATCATCCATGAGTTCAGATGTCTTGCTGACCATCTCTTTTGCCAGTTCCTCTGCTTCGTCTTCCTCATAGCTCAGCGGAAGAAACATATAAACATCATGTATCAAAAGTGTTCTAGCCATCTGATATAGACCAGGGTTTTTCATCTCAAGCCAGTCCTGCAGCAGTCTGTCAGCTTTCAAAAAGCCCTTGCTTTTGGATGGAGGCACAACGGAGTCTCCATAGAAGTTGTATTCAACACCCGTTTTTCTTAGTGTGAATTCATCTTGTATATCTTGTTCTGCGATTGCTTCAATGAGAAGCGCAGCCGCTTCTGGCTGAGGATCCTTGCCCAAATAGTCTTTTAATTCAGGAAGAATCTCTCTGAGATTTCTGGAAGTGAGTCTGGATGCTGCAGCAAGCTGTGCCTGTGGTTTCCCCTTCAGCCCGTTCAGAAGAGAATTGAGAGATTCTTCTCTGTCATCTTCCTTTTCGCCCAGATCATAAACAAGATCTCTTTTCAGTTTTCTTAATTCCGGCTCAGTGTCTGGCGGGATATATGGCATATCCAGCTCTCTTTTAACGATTGCCATTGCATCTTCGTACTTTTCCTCGTCAATCAAGTTTTTTATTTCGTCGAGAATTTCATCATAATAGCCCGGCATAAATACCTCCTAAAATAATAAACGCCGAAAGGTTTCATCCCTTCGGCAATCCTATTAGTGTCCTGGAGGAGATTCGAACTCCTGACCGTCCGCTTAGAAGGCGGGTGCTCTATCCAGCTGAGCTACCAAGACAGCACGTAATAATATAACAGATGGCCGACCCGATTTCAATAACTATGAGGCTGTTTTTCAAAGTCTTTTAAAAAAAAGACCGTATTCACTGGTTATTCAGTGCAAATATAAGTTTTTCTTTGTGCCTCAATTTGATTCTCATTGAAATGTATGAGCATATAGGTTGGTTCACTTCCATCGCGATTTCGCCAGATGGATCCGGGATTCAAAAGTCTGATTCCATCAATTAACATGTCGCAGTATACGTGTGTATGTCCAAAGCATACGATATCACAATGAAGTTTTTTAGCTTTTGATGCCAGCATTTCATAATGTCCAAAAAACATATCTCTATTGCCATGTGTCAAAAGTATCTGATGGCATCCTATCTTCATTGTTTTTTCAAATGGGAAAGCATGATATCTGTCATTATTGCCTTGTACACTTGAAAATCCATCCATTTCGGACTCGCTCATTTCAGAATCTCCGCAGTGCAGGAAATAATCATGCAATGAATAATGCTCCTTTAGGTATTTCAAAGGTTCGCGCATACCATGATTGTCACTGCAAAGAACAATTTCAATTTCTTTCATGACACGATTATAGATTATTTTTATCATTCCGAAAACATGATAAAATAAAGTCATGGAAAATATTTCATCATACACAATAGAACCGTATAACTATTATATTCTTCTAGGCGCTTTTATTCTTTCTCTGCTTTTCTGGATCATTTTGGCAATTCATCTCCTAAAACTCTCACATACAATGCAGAAGAACAATGAAAAGATAAAGCAGATAAGTGATAAAGCAAAGCTTGTACAGATCAAAGCTGAAGTACTGCAGGAGAACAATGAAGCTAAGAAAGCACAGAGCAAAAAATATGCATGGCTGCTTCCTATCGTTCTAGCCCTTCTCAGCAACTATAGAGAAGATAAAACATCTCATGGATTCAAACGCGTAAAAAACGCCGTACATGCAACCGCAGTGCAGAATAAGCACGACAGGAAAATGGTACGTTCTATCACAAAAGCTATAAATCAATAGAGTCCCGCATTTGCGGGGCCCTATTTTTTTCCCTTTGTTTCATCATTATGAAGGATAAGATATAGATTATGTGCGGTTTCTGCAGGAACAATCTCAGAAATCGCTTTTTCATCAGCTTCTTTGAGTTTAGTCAAGCTTCCAAATGTCCTTAGAAGAAGATTTTTTCTTTTGGGACCGATTCCTTCTGCTTCATCAAGAATGCTCTTTGTCTGTGCTTTATCACGCAGTTTTCTATGATAGGTTATAGCTCTTCTATGGACCTCATCCTGCATTCTTGCAAGAAGGAAAAAAAGGCCGCTGTTTTTATCAATATCAAATGTGTTGCCATCAGTATCCATGAGTGCGTTGGTCGAATGCTTATCGTTCTTAACAAGACCCATGATTTTTATTGTTTTATCCAAGCCAAGCGATGTCAGAACAGACTGGGCAGCTTCTATCTGTGTATAGCCACCGTCAACAAGTATTCCATCAGGCATTCTTCCAATATCCTTCAGCAATCTGAAGTATCTGCGATATACGACTTCTTTCATCGAATCAACATCACTATTGCCCGTATGAAGCTTATACAGTCTGTAATCTTTTTTGACAGGCATTCCGTCTTCATAAACGACACAGCTGGCTACTGTAAATGTGCCGCTGATATGAGAGTTATCAAACAGTTCCACCCTGTTCATTTTCTTCCCCGCAAGAGCTGACAGCTGTTTTACCGATTCTTCTGTAATTTCCTCTTGACGTTCAACAACATTGAATTTTAGGTTGAGCTGTGTCTTTGCATTCTCATAGCACATATCAATAAGTCTCTGACGATAGCCTTTCTGCGGTTGAAAAATAGAAAATGGAAGAACCTGTTCAAGCATGGAAATATCTGTATTTGAAGGAACTACAAGTTCTCTTACAGCAGGATGGTCCTGATAATACTGAACGAGGAAGGAAAGGAATTCTTCTGAAGCATCCCCGTACAGTGGACGTAGACGGTATTCCTTGTTAAGTATGGTACCATTTCTGACAAGAAGCCCTGCAATCGCGAGATAGCCTCTGTCTTCATAGTAAGCAAAAACATCCCTGCTGCCGCGATTATCCTTCTCAATATTCTGGCGTTCGCCAACAACAGCGGCAATTGATTCCAGCTGTTCCTTATATTGCTGTGCCTCTTCAAAAGCAAGTTTTTCGGAAGCATTCATCATTTTCTCTCGAAGTGTTTTCTCGACTTCTGCAGTATCACCATTCATGAAGCGAGTCACTTTCTGTGTCATATCATCATATACACTTGATTCAATTTCTTTCTCACATGGTCCAAGGCATTGATTCATATGATAGTAGAGGCAGACTTTATCATGGATATGAGTACATCTTCTGAAGGGATATAGGTTCTGCAGTATTCTTAAAGTTCCTCTTGCTGCTCCGGCATCAGGAAAAGGACCGAAGTATCTTGCACTGCGGTCTTTCTTCATATCCCTCGCTATAGTCAGTCTAGGATATTTTTCCTTTGTCAGCTTAATGTATGGATAGGAAGAATCGTCAATAAACTGTATGTTGTACTTAGGACGATTTTTCTTAATCAGATTAATTTCCAGAACAAGTGCTTCCTTCTCAGAAGCAGTCACTATAAAATCAAAATCATCAATGTGTGAAACCATTTTTGTCGTTTTAAAATCATGTGAACCCACAAAGTACTGGTTGACACGGCTGTGAAGATCCTTGGCCTTGCCTACATAGATAATCTCACCGGTTCTGTCTTTCATCTGGTAGCTTCCAGGTTCATGAGGAAGCTCCCTAAGTTTTGCTTTGATATATTCTCTGTCCATAGTTTCAGTCTACTTCATTGTAACAATTGTTGCGCCAGTTCCGCCTTCCTGCGGTATGCCAAGTCTGAATTCCTTAACACTGGGATTCAGTTTCAATCTTTCATGTACCGCTTTTCTCAGTTTGCCTGAACCATCTCCGTGAATGATACGAAAGTTCTTCATGCCTTGAAGAGCCGCTGTATCCATGTAGGAATCCATCTTTTCCATTGCCTCATCCACATGCAGACCGATTAGATTCACTTCGGGAGATATTTGTGCAAAGATGTCTCTTCCAGTATCAATGCTTACGTGATTCTGTTTTTTCATTCTAGGTATTACATGAACACTTGGATGTATCTGATTCTTTTTCACTTCAATCTTTCTGCCATTCATCAGAATAGTCAGTCTGTTTCTATTAATGGATACAACTTCACAAACCTGCTGATTTCCATTCAATTCCACTGCATCACCAATATGATATTGATAGTTCTCCGGCAGCGGCAGTGCATCCTGTTCTTCTTGGCTCTGATCCAACACATTGAGCTCCTTCACTGCTTCAAGAGCTTCATGATACTTCACATTCTTTTCTCTTTCCTGAATGTTTTTCAGAATAGCTTTTGCCTTTCTGCGCGTCGATTCAACATAAGCATCCGCTTCCAGTTTAGCCTTGTCATGATATGTTTCCTTTTCGTCTGCAATCTGTTTTTCTTCCTTATGAAGCTGTCTTGCTATTAGATCATTGTCTTTCAGCAGTTTATCAAGTTTTTCCTGTTTTATCTCCGCATCATTGAGCTGTTTCTCAAGTTTCTCGATAAGTTCATCTTCCTGTGTTTTTGCCTGATTCTTCAGATTGCGTGCATACTTCACTATGCTGTCTGGCAGCCCATATCGCTGTGCTACTTCAAAAGCATTGGACTGACCTGTCAATCCTTCTATGTAGCGATAAGTCGGTGCCAGCTTTTCAAGATCAAACTGTACGGAAGCCGTCATGATATCATCGTGTCTCTTTCCATACGCCTTCAGTCTTTCAAAGTGAGTCGTTACAACGCACATCGTACCACGTTCTCTCAGTTCGTTCAGTATTGCAATAGCAAGGCTTTCACCTTCCCGGGGATCAGTTCCTGCTCCTATTTCATCAAGAAGAACAAGGGAATTTCTTGTGGCTTCATGCATGATTTCAGACTGTCTGGTCATATGTGCTGAAAAAGAAGACAGCGAAGAAATAACGCTTTGATCATCGCCAATATCTGCAAATACTCTGTCAAAGAATGGGATGGATGCAGATTCGGCTGTGACTGGCATACCGCTGTATGTCATAAGTGTAAACAGCCCAATGATTTTCATAGACACAGTTTTGCCGCCAGTATTTGGACCAGTTATCAAAAGCACTCTTTTCGGACTTGTAATATGATATGTATTCTCTACAACATTTTCGGGGTCAATCAGCGGATGGCGTGCATGAACAATAGAGAGATCTCCATCACTAAGTTCTGCAGCGCATCCATTTCTTTCCTTACCCCATAGAGCCTTTGCAAACAGTGCATCGAGAATTGCAGCAGTATGTACATTGCCAAGTTCTTCATTAGCTATAGAAGCGATTTCCTTAGTACATGCATGCAGGATTTTCTGTATTTCCTCTTTTTCTTCTTCCAGAAGCTGCAGTCTTCTGTTGTTTAACGGAACAAATGATGAAGGCTCCACATACGAAGCCTGATGAGAAGCACTGTCACCATAAACATATCCGCCATAGATATTCTTGTCTGATGCCTTTATCAGAACGACGGCTCTTCCACCACGGTAAGTAATAATCGAGTCAACTACAGAAGAGGCATGTGCTCCTACAAACTTTTGAGCTGCCGAAGAAATTGAAGCATCTGCATTTCGCAGTGCAGAGCGAATACTCTTCAGCTGTGGAGAAGCGCTGTCCTTGATTTCTCCGTACTCATTGAAGCATCTGCTTAGAAATAATTCGGTTTTTGTATGAATGGTTAATGTTCCGCAAAGATCAGAAAGATAAGGATGTTCAATTTCTTCAAGTGATCTTTCATAGGAAATCATTTCTCGGATGCCGCTTATAAAACGTATTTCATCCAGACAGTCACCAGCAGAAAGAATACGGTCTTTCATTGCATTTGTGAGTATGGAAGTAATATCAGAGATCCCATGTACAGGCATTGCACCATATTTAACTGTGCATGCTAATGCTTCTTTGATTCTTTCATGATCTCTTTTGATAACCAGTTTTTCAAAAGAAGGAACTGTGTCTCTAATAAGTTTCTTTCCTAGTGAAAAAGAACAGTATTTTTCAACCTGTTCAAATATGATATTGAGATCCAGTTCTTCATTTACATTCATTTTGCAATCCTTTCAGGAATTATTTAACAGTACTGTCCAGCCAGCTCGAAAAGTTATTCTTCTCTTCTTCTGACATCTTGCTGATATCCTCCGCGAACTTTTGGAAAGTGCCAGTATCAGAGACAGGCTGTACATAAGCAGAAAACAGTTCTGTGCTTTTATCACGTATCACACCAAGATAAGATGAGCTTACTGTATTTGCACCATTTTTAAATAATGGCGTGCAAAGAACGATGCATACAACCAAGCATACAATGCATGCTTCTATGCCTGCCATGATTGCACCAGCAATACCAGACACAGTATGTATGACCGGTATATGATAAATCTTTTTTATTGCTTTATCAATCAGGGAAAAGATGATTCGCAGAAGTATAAAAACAATCAGGAACCAGATAACGCGATTCATGAACATGGCGGCGGTATCACCCAATGCCGTTTCATTAAAAGGATTCCATGAGGCCGGCATGATACTGATATGTTCTGCAAGCACCTTTCCAAAAGTCCATGAAAAATAGAAAGTCAGTACAGTTCCTGCCAATGCCAGAAGTTCTCTGACTATGCCGCGCTTCCAGCCTCTTATAAGAAACAGAATAAATATTGCTATTGTTAATATATTTAAAGGCCATATCCATTTATCAGTTATTTCGATCATAATTTATTTTCTTCCCCTTGTTAATCATATTGAATTCGTACGTTTCATTCAAGATTGATGATACTATGAATCTATGACAAATATTTATACATTGAAACTGACATCTTCACAAGAAGACAGTTTATATCAGACATGGAAAAATTCTGAAACTAAAAAACCGCCTTACGCAAAATGGCAGCTGAGACCCGAGAACTGCGTAATTACATGTTACGAATCAGGCAAGACAGTTTTCCAAGGTAAAGATGCTGAAGTTTATGCTTCCCCTTTTGGTTCTAATAGCTCAGTAAAGAAGGTGGCGAAGGCATCAGCTGTCCGCGAAAATATTTTCCCACAGGCCGGCAGTGATGAAGTCGGTACAGGCGATTACTTCGGACCAGTTTGTGTCTGTGCATCTATAGTGACTGAGGAAACAGAAGCTCTTCTTAGAAAACTTGGCGTTAGAGATTCTAAACAGATTACTGATACAGATATCCGAAGAATTGCACCTGAGCTGATGAAGAAACTTCCCTATTCCCTGCTGATACTTGATAACGAAAAATACAATCAAGTACATGAGACATGCAATATGAATGCTGTAAAGGCCAAGCTTCATAATCAGGCATATGTGAATCTATCAAAAAAATATGGTCTGCCGTCATTTATGATGATTGATCAGTTCACTCCCGAAAAAAACTACTACCGACATCTTCAGGGAGAAAAGAAAATTGTTCGAGGTATTCATTTTGAAACCAAAGCAGAAGATAAGTATCCTGCTGTCGGCGCATCGTCAGTTATAGCCAGATATGCTTTCCTGATTCGAATGGATGAGATGAATGCAAAATGGGAAATGGAATTCTGCAAAGGAGCAGGCAGCAATGTAGATCTCTGTGCAAAGAAATTTGTCAGCAAATACGGAAAAGATAAACTGTATCTTGTTGCCAAACTTCACTTTGCGAATACGGGAAAGCTTTGAGCTTTCCCGTATTTTTATAATTCATTATTTTTGACCTTATGAATTTCAAGCTCTATTGTATTTTCGAGCTTTTCCAGTTTCACTCCAGCAGCCTTAAGCATTCTCTTTGAAGCGATATTTGTATCGGATCCGTTATACTTGTCAGATTCATAAACTATCTTTTTGATGCCAGCCTGTATAATTGCCTTTGCACATTCATTGCAAGGAAACAGACTGACGTAGATCGTACATCCACGTACTGATCTCTGACTGTTCAGGATTGCATTCAGTTCTGCATGCACAACAAACGCATACTTTGAATCCAGAACTCCGCCATCTCTCTGCCATGGGAATGAATCATCACTTACACCGCTAGGGAATCCATTATACCCAACCGATACAACCCTATGATTCTCATCAACAATTGCTGCTCCCACCTGTGTATGGGGATCTTTTGAACGCAGAGCAGATAGATGTGCAAGTCCCATAAAATACTCGTCCCAGTTCAAAACGCCATCCATTCTCTTATTCATATGAACTGCCTCCTGTCAGACTGTTTTCCAGCCATTCGCCCGTCCCATATATCGTATCAAGATTTTTGGCTTTTGAAACAGCATAATTCTTAAAGCCAAATGTTTCATACTGTTTAAGAATATTATAGTCAGACTGAAGATAGATCTCATTCGAAGGTATTGTTAAACTTCTGGAGCAAAAAAATATCATGGCAGTGCAGAATGCCGCGCCCGCAATCATCACACTTTTTCTCATTTTTTCGAGTTTTGGATGCCTGACTAGAAGCAGTGAAAGAATCAGTCCAGTCACACAGCCGCCTAAATGAGCCGCATAGGAGACACCAGGATAAAAGTTAATAAGAAGGTTTATAAAGCACATGCGCAATACAGAATTTCTAATCTGAGGAATCATAAGTAGATTATTTACGTAAAGAATCATGATGTAGCACGCAAGCAGACCGTATAAACCGCCGGATATACCTACAGCAACAGGATTTCCGCCTGACGCAAATAAGAACAGCGATCCTCCAATCACAGAAACAAAAAGTATAATTAGATATCTTCTTTTTCCCAGCATCTTTTCCATCACTGTTCCGATACTCCAAAAAGATATCATATTCATTAGCAGATGAAGCAGGCCAATATGTACAAAACCAACGGTTAGAAGACGCCACCATTCGCCAGCAAGTATAAGCGGTTTATAATATGCGCCCATCACGATACCCGCTTCTGTTTCAGAGGACATTCCCATTAAGTGAACAGCCGCAAATACCGCTGAGCATATAAGAATAATGATTAAAGTCGCGGGAGCCTTTTGTAAAATGGTTTCCTTCTTCATTGTTCCTCCCGCAGCAGATCGATGAGCTTACTGAAATATTCAGGAAGCGGTGCTTCGAATGTCATCACCTTTCCAGTTGTTGGATGAACAAGAGTCAGTCTGTATGCATGAAGAACCTGTCCATCCGTATGCATCAGTTTGCATTTTGAACCGTATTTTTCATCACCGACAACAGGATGATGTATGTACTTCATATGTACTCTGATCTGATGTGTTCTGCCAGTTTCAAGAGAGCAGTCTACAAGCGTTGCATGCTTGAATCTCTCAACCACCTTAAAGTGTGTTACAGCATTGCGGCTATGAACAGAAGTAATTGCCATACGCTGACGGTCACGAGGATCTCTGCCAATTGGTGCATCAATTCTGCCGGCATCATCTTCAATTACGCCTTCAACTAGTGCGAGGTATTCACGATGGCATGTCTTATCTTCCAGCTGTGAAGCAATTGAAACATGTGCTTTGTCATTCTTGCATGCAACAATACAGCCCGTAGTGTCCTTGTCTATTCTATGAACAATACCCGGACGGATTGTTCCATTGATTGCAGAAAGATCCGTACAATGATAAAGAAGCGCATTAACCAATGTGCCGGAATAATTTCCAGGGGCAGGATGAACAACCATGCCCTTCGGTTTGTTTATGACGATAATGTCACTGTCTTCATACAGAATATCCAATGGAATATTTTCAGGAAGTATCTGGGTTGGCTGATCTTTGGGAACATCACAGGCAATAACATCTCCTGCTTTTACTTTCTGTGCACTTTTAGCCGCCTTTCCATTCAGTGTTATCAGACCCTTTTCAGCAAGATCCTGAATACGGGTACGTGATAATTCGCTGACAGCTGTCAAATACTTATCAAGACGTATTCTTTCTGTGCCCTCTTCTGCTTTCCACTCCTGATAGCTCATGCTTCCTCTTTCCGATGATCACAGAACAATGACCACACTATAATCAGCGCAACTCCTATGCAAAGACAGGAATCCGCTACATTGAATATTGGAAAATCATAACCAAATATGTAGAAATCAAGAAAATCTCTGACAGCGCCTATAAAAAGACGATCAATCAGATTTCCCGCAGCACCGCCAATCATTAAAGCAATACCAACTGTTGTGACTCTATCAGGTTTTTTTGATATGAGATACCATATCATCACGCACACAGCAGCCGCACTTACCAGTGAAAGAAGAGCCTGCTGTCCGCTCAGCATTGACCATGCCATACCGGTATTCTGCACATACGTGATATGAAAGAAACCATTAATCACAGTTACGTTCTGCAGAGCAGCATGTGAGGCAATTATATATTTGGTTATCTGATCAGCAGCAATCACTGCTGCAACAATTAAAAATGCTGAAATCATTACTGTCTCCTATCTTTTTGTATAAACACTGCACTGTCTTCAAACTCATATGGTTCGCAGGAAGCAGACAGTCTGCTGTAATCCCTATCAAAATCATCTGAGGTAGCAGGCTCCTGCATTCTCTGCAGAAGACTTTTCTTGAGAAGATTTGAATTTACATGATCAAATACACCATTTCTCACTGCGGCTGCTGTATTGTCTTCTCTGACAAGGATAATCTCATAAGCATAATCCTGTTTATCTGCAAGGCTGGAAATCATCTCCTCGTCTCCATCTTTAATGCAGAAAGGAATATCGCTAGGCTCCATACAGTCAAAAATGCTAAGCAGAAAAAGATCAACAATTCCCTTTTGTACAAAAGCTATATCAATTTCAGAATGTTCTGCACGTTTTTTTTCTTCCTCTGTCCATACACTGTCTTTTACATAAAACAACCATGTATGATCCTTGTAATCAGTCCATATCCCATCATCATTCTGAATATCCAGATGATCATTCTTATTGATAGATATCATTTTATTCACCGCCATTCATATGTACAGTCGATTATCATCTGCCGTTTAGGTATTCCTTTAAAGCATTTGCTATATGATCCGGACACGATGTAGGTTTGCTGCCACAGTGTATACCATCCAGTGCCTGAATCACTTCATTGATCTTTTTGCCTTTTACAAGGGAAGATATACCCTGCAGATTGCCATTGCATCCACCTATTACGTGCATACTTTCAATGGTATCGCCGTTAAGATCAAATATCATTTTTCTGGAGCATACTCCCTTTGGAGTGTATTCAAAATGTTCTGTCATATTTTCAATCCTCTCTGACAGACTGATGTTACCATACTTTTCATATATTTGTATTCACCTATACATGTTCATTTGACTACAAAAAGAGTAAAATGCAAAGGATGAAAAACGAATTTGAGAACTTGCTATCACAAACATGTACAGCACTTAATGACATGAATATTACCCGCTATACCGATGTGCAGCGTGCAGTGATACCTCACGCAATGAATCATGAAGATATTTTAGCTCAGGCTGCAACGTCTTCCGGAAAAACATTGGCTTATCTGATTCCTGTACTGCAGGATCTGCAGCTTCAAGGGAAAAAGAAGCATAAACCAGCTGTATTGATTCTCTGTCCAACTAGAGAACTTTGCATGCAGACTGCCGAGGTGATACGCAGTATGCTGAAAAAAAGAGAAGGATTCCGTACAGCAATATTGTGCGGAGGTGTCAGTATGGATGCGCAGATACGTACCTGCCGCAATGGTGAAGATATCGTAGTAGGAACACCAGCTAGAGTCATAGATCATCTGAGAAGGCACACTTTTAAACCGGTTTTATGCAGAACGCTCGTTTTAGATGAAGCAGATGAAATGCTCAGTATGGGCTTCAAAGAGGATGTTGAAACTGTTATAGCATCTCTTCCTGAGCATCAGACAATGATGTTCTCTGCAACATTCAATACCGATGTTGAAGAACTGGCAGGTAAGATACTGAACAATCCATTCACTGTGCATATTAAAGATGAACATCTTTTGAAACAGAAAATCGATTACAATGAAATCATTGTTCATGAGCATGATAAACCGGATATTCTAATGAATCTCCTAAGTAAAAGCAAAGGACAGACAATCGTATTCACAAATACCAGAAGAACCTGTGACTTTGTCAGTCAATTTCTAGACAAGCGCGATATGCAAGCTGCTTCTATTCACAGCGAAATGGATTTCAAGTTGAGAAAAGAAATCATGCAGTCATTTCGTGATCAACATCTGCCTATTCTCTTGGCAACAGATGTAGCTGCTAGAGGAATAGATATCCCATCTGTTGAAACTGTCATCCTCTATGATCTTCCTGACACACAGGAGTCACTGATCCATAGAACCGGAAGGACGGCTCGAGCCGGCAACAGTGGCACAGCATATATATTCGTACTGCCGGAGGAAAAAAACAGATTCAAACTGAATGATATGTTTGAAGGTATCAGCCTAAAGACATTTCATTCTCCATCTCATACCGGAAATACTAAAAAGAGATATCACGCTGGCAGTAATAAGCGCTGATATCTCTTTTTTCTCAGTTCTTGTTTGATATGTTTTCTGATGTATTTCCTGGCTGAGTCAAAACGATAGGAAGCTCAAACCAGAAGGTACTTCCTTTACCGAGTTCAGAAGCTACGCCATACTCAGCATGGTGCAGTTCAAGAACCTCCTTGACTATTGCAAGACCAATACCGGACCCATTTGAAACACGGACATGTTCCTTATCGACCTTATAATATCTTTCCCAGACATTCTTCAAATCTTCTTTTGCAATTCCTTCGCCAAAGTCCTGTATTTCAATTTTAACAGAACCATTCTCTATCTTTTCACGAACAATAATATGCTTAGCTGCACCGCCATAGTTGACAGCGTTTGTCATGAAGTTATTGAATACCTGTTCCATTCTCTTTGGATCAGCCTTTACCATAGCTTCACCCTGAATGCAGCTTTCAATCGTGTAGCCCTCCTTAAGACGATACACTTCATATTTCTTCAGCTGATCGATAATCAGTTCTGAAATATCAAAGACCTCCGGATGCAGTACAATCCGATTATCCTGCAGCCTTGACAGATCAAGAAGATCATTCACGAGACTGTTGAGCCGCTTTGACTCATCCACGATCACCTGAATATTTTCATCCGTTTTCTCTTCAGGGAGATCCATCATCATTTCGCCATAGCCGGATATCATAGTCAGCGGCGTTCTAAGATCATGAGACACATTAGATATCAAATCTCTTTTTGCTTTGTCAGCCTTCTTAATATCCTTTGCGGCTTCGCTCAAAGTATTGTTCAGTTCCTGTGCTTCCTCATATTGATTTGTATTTGGATTCACCTCATATTTGCCCATTGGAAGCTGACGTGCAGCAGCTGTTATAGCAGTAAGCGGTTTTGCAATCTGTTTGTATAAAATCAATATAAGAATGAGTACGGCAGCTACCATAAAGATAGCGATATAAAGAAGCTGCCACTTAAGAGTGCTTGTTGTAGCGTTGATTGGTGTAATGGTGCCTGAAACCATAATGACTGCACCTGATCCATTATTATTTATAACCTTGGTGTATATAATGGCATCAAATGTATCCTCCTGGATCGTATTATGACCTGATACACTGACTGGTTCAAACGAAACTTTAGCAAGATATGTTCCATTTTTGCTCTTGTTAGCTGCAGCAACATATACATCTCTCTGCTGATCGCTTAAGGAATACAGTATGCATCCCTTCTGTCCAATTTCAGTTTCCCCTTCTGTACTGTCGGATGATGTATAAGCCATAATGCACGTATCGCTCTGATTCTGCATTGAATTGATAAAATTTCCTATATTGCTTGTAGTAAGAGCCTCTTCAACACTGTCGGCAACAGAACGGATCTGATTGACCTTATTTGCTTCATACATCGGTTCAAGAAGAACAATCTGAAAAACGAAGACCACGATCAGAACAAGCGCACAGAATCCAATCAGAAGTCTTCCTATTTTCCATTTTAAACTGACTTTACTGTTTCTACTCTTTTTCAAAGCGGTAACCTACGCCTCTCAGTGTGACAATATACTTTGCGTAGTCGCCAAGATTCCTGCGCAGCAGTTTAACATGCGTATCCAGTGTTCTGTCATCACCAAAGAAATCATAACCCCATACATTCTGCAGAAGCTGCTCTCTAGTCAGAGCTATACCTGCGTTTTTCGCAAGATATGCAAGAAGTTCATATTCTTTAGGAGACAGCTGAACTCTTTCATTATCAATCGTTACAGTACGCGCAGAGAAGTCTATGACCATTCCTTCAACAACCATACTGTCAGTTGCTGTACTGGATGGATTCACACGCTTTAGTATGGCATGAATCCTCATCATCAGCTCCTTGGAAGAAAATGGTTTTGTAACATAGTCATCAACACCAACATCAAAGCCATGCACCTTGTCATATTCTTCGCCAAGAGCCGACAGCATAATAAAAGGCATATTCGGCTTTGTCTTTTTGATTTCCTTAACAGCTGAAAAGCCATCAAGTTCAGGCATCATGATATCCATAATGCAGAGGTCATAATCCTTTGCTTCGCATTTTTCTACTGCTTCCATTCCATTTGCAGCTTCTTCTGTTTCAAAGCCTTCATGCTTTGCATATTTAACAATCATAGAACGGATCTTTTCTTCGTCATCAACAATCAATAGTCTTGACATGTTCTTACCTCACTGGTTTGCAACATCATAAACAGAGACTGTGAATTCTATGTGAAATATCAGATATTTTCTACTGCATCGCACAGCGGTTTAACTTCTTCCATCCGAAGATCTTCAATCTTTCCAGCGTCTGCTGCCTGTGCAATACGCGCATCCAGCGGAATTCTGGCTAAGAGAGGAAGACCGAATTTTTTACAGATTTCATCCGTGTGAGAATCTCCAAAGACTTTGATTTCCTCACCGCATTTTGGACACTTTACATATGACATGTTTTCAGCAATTCCAATAACATTGATGTTCATCTGAGATGCCATATTAACTGCTTTTTCGACCACCATAGACACAAGATCCTGCGGCGACGTAACGACTATGATTCCATCAAGCGGCAGGCTCTGAAAAATAGTCAGCGGTACATCACTGGTTCCTGGAGGCATATCTACAAACATAAATTCAACATCATCCCAAAGTACATCTGTATAAAACTGCTTCAGTACATTGGCAACCATCGGGCCTCTCCAGATAACCGGTGTTTCATCCGAATCAAGTATCATATTTGTAGTGATGACCTGAATACCAGTTTTTGTAACGGCCGGATAAATGTATTTTCCATCTCCTGTAGCAGGATCAACAATACCAAATGCGCGTCCCTGTGAAGGACCAGTAATGTCACCGTCCAGAACTGCAGTTCTGTGACCCCTTCTCTGCATCTCACTTGCCAGCATAGAAGTCACAAATGATTTTCCAACACCTCCTTTACCGGAGACAATGCCAAAAATTTTCTTGACGCTGGATTTTTCATTCAGTTCAATACGAAAACTGTCCTTTTTGTCCGGCATATGAAAGCCGTAATCTTCAGGAGTCTTTTCTTTTCTATCCATTTCGCTCATATATCTGATTCCTTTCTTAATTATTTTAACATGATTCAGTCCTTGTATATCCCTAGAGACTCTAAAATCAGTTCATATTGCGGTTTTACAGTTGTTTTTCATTTAAACAGTGCAATCAGAAAGCTTCTGTTCACAATTCTACGGACACAGCAGACCATTTGGTGTAGAATGTACCCCGTGAAAAGGAGAGATGATATGTCTGGATATGTAGTTGTGGGAACGCAGTGGGGAGACGAAGGCAAAGGGAAAGTCGTTGATCTGCTTGGAACACATGTTGACATGGTTGTACGTTATCAGGGCGGCAATAATGCTGGTCACACGGTTGTAGTAAACGGGAAGAAAACCGTACTTCACCTTCTTCCATCAGGAATTCTGAATAAGAAAGCTTTGTGTGTCATTGGTCCTGGTGTGGTTGTTAATCCATATGTACTGCTTGATGAAATGGACTCTCTTAAGAAACAGGGTCTTACACTGAATCATCTGAGAATCAGCGGAAGAACTCATATATTAATGCCGTATCACGTAAGACTTGACGAACTGATCGAAGCACGCGGCGGCAAGTACAAGGTAGGAACCACAAAGAACGGTATTGGACCTTGCTACGCTGATAAATATTCAAGAATCGGCATTCGTATGTGTGATCTTGCTGACTGGAATGTATTTAAGGAAAAGCTGAAGTCAACTCTTGAAATAAAAAACGCTGAAATTGTTAAGGTGTACGGCGGAGAACCGTTTGACTACGATAATATGGTATCCGAATTTGAAAAGATCAGAGAGCAGATCCTTCCAATGATCGTTGACGGTGTAGATTTGGTTAACAGAGCGCTGGATGAAAATAAGCTTGTACTGTTCGAAGGTGCTCAGGCAAATATGCTTGACATCAACTATGGAACCTATCCTTTTGTTACATCTTCTTCTCCTACTTCTGCAGGTGTCTGCGAAGGTGCTGGGGTATCTCCTAAAAAACTTGATCGTATCATTGGCATCGTTAAAGCATATGCTACAAGAGTTGGTGAAGGACCATTCATTACCGAGCTTCTCGATGAAACCGGAGAAAAGCTCAGACAGAAAGGCTCTGAATTTGGAGCCACAACAGGAAGACCGAGAAGATGCGGATGGCTTGATCTCTGCGTTGTAAGGCAGGCAGTACGTATTAACGGATTGACAGATCTTGCAATCACAAAAATTGATATACTGACAGGTTTTGATAAGATCCCTGTATGTATCGGTTATACGATTGATGGCAAGGAAGTTGATTACCTCCCTGCCTCACTCGAAGTATATGGAAGAGCAAAGCCAATCTGGAAGATTTTCGATGGATGGACTGAAGACATCTCTAAATGCAGAACATTTGAGGAACTTCCTGTAAATTGTCAGAAATACGTTAAATTCATCCAGGATTATACAAATACCGATGTCTCACTTGTTTCTGTATCTCCTGAAAGAAATGGCAATATCATACTCAAGAATCTGATCTAAACAGAGTCAAAAAGCGAAAAACAGATAGTACTATGAAAGATGGAATTTTCATTGAAGCAGTATGCAAATCTGAAGATGAAATTCGCAGAGCAGTCAGCTGTAAAGAGATTGACCGGATTATATTGTCCGGTTCTGTCCCCTCACTGACTGCTCTTCTTTCTGTTGCAGAGCGATATGGCATCAGTACAGTGTGTTCTGCATCACCAGCAGACTCTCTCATTGACTTAAAAGAAATGCTCTCGAATGAATCTGTCATTGGAATTCAGTATCTTTGGGATGACAGCACAGAAAACACCTGCGAGCTCATTGCATCAGTCCATCAGCATCAGAAAAAATTCATTGCAGATATTGGAGGCTCTTCTTCCTTCGCTGAACACTGCATAGAAGCAAATGTATGTTATATCACTGCAGAATGCTCTATCGCTTCAGCTGCACAATTAATGCATAATTATGGGAATCGGATTAAAACATCTTTCCGCCTAAACACGAATTTGATAAATGCTGGCTCATTTATCAGGCAGACACATTGCAGCATGATTCAGATAGATGCTAAAGACATAAGAAGAACTCTTCTTTCTTTCTCTGCATTGCATCCGCCTAAAACACATCTTCTTACAAGAGAAGATGCTGATATGTTCAATAATGATTCTTATGAAGAAGATATGCTCGCATATGACGATGATGGCAATTATCAATATTAAAAGAACCGGCAGGATTAAATTCCTGTCGGTTTGTTTTATAAAAGTCCCACTCTCTTAAAAATCGTATCTACATTTCTTACGTGATACATTGGGTCAAAGCAGTCATCCATCTCTGTCTGCGTCAGTGTTTCTTTAACTTCAGGAACAGCGCAGATCAGTGCCTTGAAATCAAGATTATTCTCCCATGCTTTAATAGCCTGCGGCTGAACAGTATCATATGCCTTTTCACGAGACCATCCCTTTTCAATGAGTTTCAGCATAAATCTCTGTGAGAAGATGACACCATTTGTCATCCAGATATCCTTCTCCATTTTTTCAGGAAACACAGTTAGATTCTTAAGTATACTGCCAAATCTATTCAGCATATAATCAAGAAGCTCTGTAGCATCCGGAGCAATGATTCTTTCAGCAGAAGAATGAGAAATATCTCTTTCGTGCCAGAGAGCAATGTCTTCATAGCTTGTTACCATATATCCTCTCAGTACTCTTGAACATCCGCAGATATTTTCTGATCCAATCGGATTTCTCTTATGAGGCATGGCAGAAGAACCCTTCTGGCCCTTGTTGAAATGCTCTTCTACTTCTCTGACTTCTGTTCTCTGCAAGTGACGTATCTCTGTTGCCATCTGTTCCAATGATGAACCAATCAGAGCAAGTGTCGCAAAATAGTGTGCGTGTCTGTCTCTCTGCAGAATCTGTGTAGAGATAGCAGCCGAATGAATTCCAAGTTTTTCGCAGACATAATCCTGTACAAATGGCGGTATATTTGCAAATGTGCCAACTGCACCGGAAATTTTACCAGCTTCTACATCAGCTGCAGCCTGATCAAATCGATCGAGATTTCTCTTCATCTCTTCATACCAAAGTGCAAACTTCATTCCAAATGTAGTAATCTCCGCATGGACACCATGTGTTCTTCCCATCATGATCGTATCCTTATATTTCAAAGCATTTTCTTTAAGAATGTCCATGAAGTCAAGAATATCTTTACGCAGAATGGCATCGGCCTTCTTATATCTAAGACCATAAGCGGTATCAACTACATCTGTTGAAGTGACTCCATAATGGATCCATTTCTTCTCGTCACCTAATGATTCGGAAACGCATCTTGTGAAAGCAACAACATCATGTCTAGTTTCAGCTTCAATCTCATGAATACGATTTACATCAAAAGACGCATTCTTTTTTATCTTTTCAACATCCTCCGATGGTATTTCACCAAGCTGAGACCAAGCTTCGTCAATCATGATCTCAACTTCCAGCCATGCTTGAAACTTGGACTGTTCACTCCAAATGTCTCTCATAGGTTTGCGCGAGTATCTTTCAATCATTTCGTTCTCCTCCTGATATATTTTTATATAAAAACGCCCTGTTACAAGAGCGTTTTATGCGTTGAGTATCTCTTTTGCGCTTTTCTTGGCCTTTTCAATATCCTGACATACGATCAGAACAACCGTATTATCGTTCTCTTCAACTATTGCATTGGAGATCTTAAAAACCTCTTCAGGATAGTATGTCTGTGTCTGCTGCTTCTGTGTATCAAGATAACTGTTAATATACTTCTTGCATGAATCAATATCCTTTGTGTGGAATACACCTACAGTGTCGGAATTGCCGGTCGTAGAAGAAAGATACAGTGTGCCTTCAGTAAAAGCATCCTTGTCACCGCTGAAAATCATTCCAAGAACAACTCTGTCCTTTACCTTCGTCATAGAATCCTTCAGACCAAGATCGTCAACAATCTGTGCAGATTGATCGGATGAAGAAACCTCAGCAGCAACGTTGCTTACAGAAGCAGAAGAACCCGCACTGCATCCAGCAAGCAGAATCACTGCCAGCATACTACTCACAAACTTTTTTAACATATGAACCCTCCCTGACAACGTGTTTGGCTATTTCATCTGCAAAAGCCTGAGAACCCGCTGTATTAAAATGAATATCATCCCAGACGTAATCACTGTTAACAAGACCGTCATCCCCAACAATTCCTGCATCTGTGTCTAGGTAATAGCAATGTTCCTTTTCTGCTATTTCCTGCATCTTTCCATTGACCATGCTCAGCTGTTTAGTCAGCTGATCTGCTGTCAGTCCGCTGACTGAACGGCAGTGATAGGAACCCATAATATATATTGAAGCATTAGGATTCTTTTTCCAAATATCCTGGATCAGTGAATCGTACATGCTTCCCCAATCGTCGAAGCTGTCAGAGCGTATCTCATTCAGTCCAAGAAGAATATAAATATTCGTTCTATCAGTGTTGACTAAAAGATCATACAGCGGAGAAGTTCCGCCTTCAACCGTCATATCATAAATACGATATAGGCTGAGTGATTCTGCATACTGCACATCTGCGCCCTTAGTGCGTAAATCACTGTACAAAGCCAGAGAACCCATTCTTGAATCTCCTCCCATAAATACAGTGGACCAATAGGAGTCATCCACGGTTTCACTTTCAGGAACCGGTTTTGTATAGTCATAATAATTAACACTCCGGCATGTATACGCTGGATGAGATACACTGTCGGACGAAGAAGCCTGTGCTCCTGATGAGCATCCGCAGAGAAGACATGCCAGTGAAATCTCAGTTATTATTTTTTTCGTTATCCTGGTCAAAAATATCTTCGCCCCCATCTTCATTTCTGTTAAACTCCGGAAGATCCGGAAGTTCTTCCAAGCTCATCAGCTGGAATGCATCCATAAATGCATCAGTGACACTGTACAGAAACGGTCTTCCTGGTGCATCAGATCTGCCGGATTCCTCCACAAGCCCCCTGGCTTCCAGCTTTCTAATCATTACATCGGCACCAACGCCTCTTATCTCTTCAATTTCGACTCTGGTTACAGGCTGTTTGTAAGCTATGATTGCCAATGTTTCCATTGCTGCGCTTGAAAGTTTTGCAGAGGAATCCATCTGAAATAGCTTTTTAGCAGCTTCATGAACAGTCGCCTTGGAAAGAAAGCGATATGTGTTTCCATATCTTTCAATCTCAAATCCCCTGTCATCACCCGTATAGTATTTCTGAAGGTCATCAAACAGCGATACTGTTTCATTGCCGGTGATTTCAAGTGTCTTGGATGCCTGCTCAATGGTCAAGCCATCATCTCCCGTCAAAAACAGAAGTCCTTCCAGTACAGCTTCGAGATGTTTTCTGTTTTCTTTTTCAGCCTTCTGTTTTTCCTCATCCTCCTGTATAGACGGATAGAGAGACAGCTGTACATTCTCTTCAGGTTCACTCTTATTGGACTTCACTTCAGGAAATGCCTGTTCTTCTTTTTTTTCAGGAAAGTCTTTGGTTTGATTCTCATTTGTCTTCAGAGCTTCGCTGTTTTTAAGTTCAGAAGACGATTCTTCTGAATCATCATATCCTTCATCAAGAATGGAAGCATCGTCTTCTTTTACTATGTTTTCATCATCAATCATGCATAATGCTCCCCTCTGCTGAACCATATTACATCATCGTCATCCACCGTGAAAACCAGTGTATGCAGTCTTGCAAGATCCAATACGCTTAAAAATGTTGCAATAAACATCGGCATATCATGCACATCATCCAGCAGTTTTTCAAACTGGAATGTATCCGGCAGTCTGTCAAGTTTAGATCTCACTTCAAGCTCTCTGTCCTCCATAGAAACTTCATGGACTGTATAAGTGCTCTGCCTAGGCTCAGTCAGTCTGAGACGTATCATGACTCTGCGCATAGCCTTCATCAGATCATACGCCGAGCCATGACACTTTATATCGCTGTCATCCTTCACCCATTTTTCCACTTCACTGGATACCGGTCTTGTATATAGCTTCTGTCTTTGTTCAAAGCTGCCCATAAGATCTGCTGAGACTTCCTTGAACTGCTGGTACTCAAGCAGTCGCTTAACGAGCCTGTCCTTAGGATCTTCTTCATAGTTGTCCTGCAGTTCATCCTTATTGCCAGGCAGCATCTTCTTGCTTTTGTACTCAATCAGAGTAGCAAGTTCAGCAAGATATTCTCCTGCTATTTCCAGATGAAGTTCACTCATCCCATTCAGGTAAGCAATATATTGATCCGCAAGAACATTCATATCCAAGTTCATAAGATCCAGCTGTTTATCCTGAATCAAATGGAGCATAAGATCAAGCGGGCCGTCAAATTTATCTATCGTCACTTTGAATTCATTCATTTTAAGTACCGGTGTACATTATAACAAAAACAAGCTCCTGAATGAACAGGATCTGTCTGTTTTCTCGATTGTTTTTTACTGATTCAGCATTAAAAGCATCAGGTTATTCAAGCTCCTTTTAAAAAGCCTCCCATTTTCAGGAGGCTTATGCAGTCAGGATATATGCAGCAATTATTTAGCAACAATATTAACGATCTTGTTTGGTATAACAATAACCTTAACTATATTCAGACCCTCAAGATGCTTCACAACCGTATCGAGTTTCTTTGCCGTTTCTTCAAGAACTGCCTTTTCGGTGTCTGCATCGGCTTCGAACTTGCCTCTGACCTTTCCATTGACCTGTACAGCAATTTCAACCTTCTTAACGCTCAATTTGGATTCATCATAAGCAGGCCACTTAGCGTAAGCCATTGTATCACCGCCGCACAGATACTGATGCATCTCCTCACAGATATGAGGTGCAACTGGATTGAGAAGACGAACGAATCCAATCATCATGTCTTTCTCAACCTTACCATTTTTATAACAATCATTAATAAATATCATCATCTGTGAAATTGCAGTATTGAAGTTTAAAGAATCAAAGTCCTCAGTAACCTTCTTGACAGTAAAGTTATATGAGTAATCAAGTTCTGGTGTTTTCTTATCCGTAACCATATCAGATCCGCATAAACGATAAACACGATCCAGCCATTTTCTAGCACCGTCCATGCCTTTTGTAGACCAAGGCTTTGATGCCTGCAGCGGTCCCATAAACATTTCATAAATACGCAGCGCATCTGCTCCATGGCTCTTAACAAGATCGTCTGGATTAACAACATTGCCAAGTGACTTTGACATTTTTACGCCATTTTCTCCAAGAATCATGCCCTGATGGAAAAGCTTCTGGAATGGTTCATCCCCAGAAACAACTCCGCAGTCTCTGAGTACCTTATACCAAAATCTTGAATAGAGAAGATGCAGTACAGCATGTTCAGCACCCCCAATATATAGATCTACCGGCATCCAATGATCAATAAGTCTTCGATCAGCCAGCTCCTTATCATTATGAGGGTCAAGATAACGCAGATAATACCAGCAGGATCCTGCCCACTGCGGCATTGTATTGGTCTCTCTCTTACCCTTCACACCGTCAATAGTTACATTGAGCCAGTCTGTACAATTAGCAAGCGGGGATTCCCCATCATCCGATGGCTTATAGTTATCTGTTGCAGGAAGTTCCAGCGGCAGATCGTCTGTAGAAACAGTACGAGTAGTTCCGTCTTCCATATGAATGATCGGAATAGGCTCTCCCCAGTATCTCTGTCTTGAAAATAGCCAGTCCCTGAGCTTGTATTGCACTTTCTTCTTACCGCAGTGATGTTCTTCAAGCCAATCAATAACAGTATTGATTGCTTCTTCTTTTCCCATGCCATTCAGCCATTCAGAATTAATATGCACACCATCCTGCGTATAGGCTTCTTTTTCAATATCGCCGCCTTCCAGTACTGGGATGATTTCCATGCCGAACTTTTTAGCAAATTCATAGTCTCTTGTGTCGTGTGCAGGGACAGCCATGATTGCACCTGTACCATAGGTGGCAAGAACATAGTCCGAGATCCAAATTGGAACCCTTTTGCCATTGATTGGATTAATTGCATATGCGCCAGTAAATACACCAGTCTTGTCCTTATTCAGATCTGTTCTTTCAAGATCGCTCTTAGCAGCACATGTTTTCTGATATGCCTTCACATCATCCTGATGTGCAGCATCTGTAATCTCATTGACAAATGGATGTTCAGGAGACATGACACAGTATGTACAGCCAAAAAGTGTATCGCATCTTGTCGTAAATACTGTAAATGACTTGTCAGTGCCGTCTATTTTGAAATTCACCTCAGCTCCGACAGACTTGCCAATCCAGTTTCTCTGCATTTCCTTAGTTGATTCTGGCCAGTCAACTTCGTCAAGATCCTTAAGAAGCTCCTCTGCATATGCAGTAATCTTCAGTACCCACTGTTTCATGTTCTTTCTAATCACTGGATAATGTCCAATCTCTGAAAGACCATCTACCACTTCTTCATTTGCAAGGACAGCGCCGAGCTTTGGACACCAGTTGACTGGCATTTCAGCAATGTAAGCAAGTCCCTTATTATAAAGCTGCAGGAAAATCCACTGTGTCCACTTGTAATACTTAGGATCGCATGTAATCACTTCTCTGTCCCAGTCATATGAGAAGCCAAGTGATTTTAGCTGTGTACGGAAATGGTCAATATTTGCGTATGTAAATTCTCCAGGATGATGTCCCGTTTTCAGTGCATACTGTTCCGCAGGCAATCCAAAAGCATCGAATCCCATTGGATGCATGACATTGTAGCCCTGCATTCTCTTCATACGTGCCATGATATCCGTTGCTGTATAGCTTTCCGGGTGTCCCACATGCAGTCCCTGGCCGCTTGGATACGGGAACATATCCATCACATAATACTTTGGCTTTGAGAAATCATAGCCATCCGTTTTAAAAATCTCATGTTCAGCCCAATAATTCTGCCATTTTTTTTCAATTCCCTGATGATCGTATTCCATCAACATTCCTCCTTAATAAACAAAAAAGACATCCTGATTCTAAGGACGTCTTTGAATAACGCGGTACCACCTTAGTTCCTTTAAATAAAGGCACTTCATTCATGTCTTTAACGCAGACTCTGCGGTTCCTCAAAAGTTCAGTTCATAAATATATGCGATGCGGATCTCAGCAATTCTCCAGCTCTCTTTAAACGCATGTGTTCACTACTATTCTTTCTCTCCGAAACATGAATATATTAGCATCGCATACGTTGAATTACAATTATTTCATGTATTCACGTGTATAATTCATTGCATAAAAAGGAAGAATATATTATGAAAAAAGCTATGATTGCTCTGACTGGAAGAAACCAGTCAGTAGCAGCGGACAATGCATCCTGCAGTGACAATCGTTCCTATTTTGACTATGTAAGAACAGCCGATGGAATTCCTGCAGTTGTAAATGCCCTCAATGAAAAAGAAGCAGCAATGATAGCTGAGCATTTTGACGGTCTTTTAATAACTGGCGGAGACGACGTCAATCCAGCTCTGTATAAAGAAAACAACGCAGGAAGTATAACTGGAGACCCTGTAGATGAAAAAAGCGATATTCTCCTTTATAAAGCATTCAGAAATGCTGAAAAGCCTATTCTAGGTATATGCCGCGGCATTCAGATCATTGCTGTCATAGAGGGAGGAACATTGATACAGGATATTCCTTCAGTTTTTCATACACAGCATAACCAGCATCTTCTTTCCGAACCAATTCCTACCGGTTCTGCCTGTCATAACGACCGCTTTATTGAAGGAACGGAACTTTATAACATCTTTGGCAGTATGTATCCTGTCAACTCTTATCATCATCAAGCAGTCAAAGATCTTCCGGTCGGCTTTAAAGCAGCCGCTTACTCTCCGGAAGGATTTATTGAAGGCATAGAAAAAGACAATGTGATTGCTGTACAGTGGCATCCGGAACGTATGCTCCATGATGCACGACAGCGCCGCATTGTCGAAGTATTCATCAATAAATGTATTTTACTTGGTTAAGCCAATCAGATTTTCAACAATATAGTCAGGATGATACTCCCCGGTAACACCAAGCTCGGATAGAGAAGTCCCGCCTGTCACCAGTACCGTCTGCATATTCATCTCAATAGCAGTACTGATGTCATCCTTGAAACTGCTGCCTACATAAGTAACATTATCGGGATCCTTATGCAAATAGCGAAGAGCTTGTACAAGCAAACCATGCGATCCTCTGCCAAATGAAATCGACTGTTTTCCCGATGCATACTCAAGCATCCTGACTACAGCACCGCAGCCTATCATTTGTTCTCCTTCATTCTCCATCATTCTTCTATTATCAACTGAAACAATGATTCCATTCTGCTTTAGTTTCTGCAGATATCGGCTGTAGTCCTCACAGGATAGATTCCTATCCATTCCTACAAACAGAAAATCCTGCTGATCTGGTGCTGTATGAAAGCCACCGATTTCAAGAGCTGTCTTCAGCCCTTCGCCGCCAATCATTCCGCATCTTTTTTTATCAGGCCATTTAAGCGAAGCATAATCAACCGCAGCCATAGAACTTGTATAGAAATATTCAGGTCTTACATAGCGAAAACCGCGTTCCTGAAAATAATCGGCCAGATGGTCCCTCGATCTTCCGCACTGTTCGCAAAGGATCAGATACAGCATACCTTCTTCTTCAAGCTTCTTCAAAAAGGCAGAAGCACCGTCGCATGCCTTTCCCCCGCTGATCAGACTTTCCATTTGTATGAGATATATACTCTGAATCATTTTTTTACCTGCTTTATTGTAGCACATGAGCCTCTTTAGAATTGTGCTATCATATTACACATATGAATAATTTAAATAAGAGGAAGATACATATTATTGCAATACTGGCTGTCATTGTCTCGCTATGCGCCGTCATGCTGGCAGACGCATTCACTATAGCACCGTCAAGATACAGAACTCGATATGAAGCACTGTCATCAGAGAAAATACCGGAGCAGATGGACGGTCTGAATGTTCTATTCTTCTCTGATCTTGATTACGGAACCTTTACTGATCAGACAAGACTGAATAGCATCACTTCGAAAATCAATGCGCTGGCACCGGATGTCATACTGTTCGGCGGAGATTTGTATGATCAGGACGTTACACCTGATGATACAAGCAATCAAATATTGATTGATGCACTTTCATCACTGAAAGCAGACTATGGAAAATTTGCTGTAATGGGTGACTTCGACGAAGAAACAGACGATAAGAAAACTGCAGTATCAACCGTTCTAAACTCAGGCAGCTTCGAGGTGCTGAATAACACTTCTCTCTCCATACATAAGGGCGGAGCATCCTCAATTACATTAGTCGGTCTTGATAACGGACTGAATGGAAGTCAGGATGTTACTGCAGCATATGCAAATGTTTCAAATAACAACTATGTAGTCACCCTCTGCCATACCCCCGATTCTGCTGATGAAGTACCCTCCGACCTTACTGATTACTTCCTTGCAGGTCATTCCCATGGAGGCCAGGCATACTATCTGTTCGGCTCGCTGTATGCTCCTGAACAAGCCACAAAATATCTAAGGGGAACTCACGTTATCAATGATTCATTTACACTCGACATCACAAACGGTGTAGGCAATACAAAACAAGATGTAAGATTCCTTGCACCAGCCGAAGTTGTTATGTATAAATTCTCACATACTGAAAAAGAATCAACGCCAGTACCTACTGCTTCGGCCTCTGCTTCCGACAGTTCTTCAGATTCATCCGGAACTCCTGAAGCCACACAGCAAAGCGAGCAGGAAGCTGCAGATAAAGCAGCCGAGCAGTCAGGCGGAAACGAATAAGAATAAACACATATTCATGCATACATGGATATGTGTTTTTATATATTTGTATATAGAAAAGGACCGCATCAGAAGCAGTCCCTTCATCTCTTTAGAAGTTGATAGTAAACAGATCAACAATCCTATCCCAGAAACTCTTTTTTGTTTCAGTTGTCTTCTTTTCTGTTTTCTTAGTATCTGCAGTCGCGGCAGAAAGTTTATAAATAAACTTAACCGAACCGTTCGTGCCATCAGAGATACCAGAATAGTTGTTATAACTGTTTCCCTGTTCTTTAATAGCATCGAGCAGATCCGCATCATTCTTCAGTGTTGATACTGTATCACTCTTTGTAATCTTGGAAATACCTTCGTTATTGTATTTGATGATAGCCGTAAGCAATGTCTTGGATCCGGAATTCAGAGTATCTGTTCCAGCCTTCAGCGTAAAGATACCGCTGTTAAGCTGGTCAATTCCGCTTTCCAGTTCAGCTGCTCCGGATGCCACCTGTGATGCTCCGGATGAAAGCTGAGAAGCACCTGATGCAACCTGCTGAGCTCCAGCAACAAGACTGGATGCGCCTGAAGATGCAGTGTCTACGCCATCTGTATATGTCTTCAGTCCCTCGACAAACTGACTTACCCCTGTAAGAGTTGTTTCAAGTTTCTTCAGTTCTGTGTATTCTTCACTGCTCTCTGTTGTTTTATCAAGAACACCATTGATCAATGTCTCACCGGTTTCTTCTTTGGAATTTGCGATTTCATTTGCTACAGTATTTGCATCATTCAGCGCCGAAATTGCAGCCGACATCTGATCAATCAGTTTATATGAAGATGTACTGTCATATACCAATGCAGAATAGATGATTGCCTTGAAGGCAGATGCATCATCCATTTGAACATTTGTCTTCAGATAAGAAGCCAGTGCAGTATATACAGCAGTTATATCAGCAGCATCCTGGCCAAGATTCATTGCAGTATTCGCTTCTTTCAGAAAGCTCTGTACTGCAGTGCTGCTCAATGCAGTTTGTACATCTGTGATGCCAGACTGAGCAGACTTAGTTAGAACTGCCTGAACTTTACCAGCCGACTGCATTCGGGCAGCCTGTGTCTTTATATCAGCTGTCAGAGAAGCTGTATCGCTTCCAGTGGAATGTATAGCAGCCATGTAGAGCAATTCTTTTGTTACATCCTCATTCTGACCTGTCAAACTCTCAATCGCTTTGAGTGCATTAGGACGATATTGATCTAAGCCCATTGCCTTACCTAATACATCTGCATAGTTTGACAATGTCAGTTTCTCAAGAGCAGAGGTACTTGAATTAGCCTTCAGCTGACTGTTAGCAGTGTCCAGGATACCTTGCGCAATCTGATTGGCTCCTGCATTCAATGCAGAGCTCTTTCCAGAGAGCGTACTCAATCCTGAGGAAAGCGTCTGAGCACCTACGCTTAACGAATTTGCCCCTGCTGATAGCGAACTTGCACCAGAAGAAAGTGATTTTGCTCCAGAAGTCAGAGAGCTTGCCCCTTCTGTTAAAGTACTGCTGCCGGATTGCAGTGCAGAAACACCGTCATCCAGGGAAGAAGTTCCTTCACTCAGACTCTGTACGCCAGCCTGCAGTTCATCAGTAGCCGTCTGCAGTTCATCAAGCTGACTGAACACAGAATCAAGATCTGTTCCTGATATATCATTTTTAAGATCATCCATATCAGTAGCTGCAGCAAGCATGATATCTGGAGAAGAATAATCTTTTACATCTGCTTCCAAAACAATATCATCATACAGATATGAATCAAGTTTGCTCATTGTATCGGAATCAAGTATTGAAGACAATCCATCTCTAAGTCCAGGAATCATAACAGATCCGACAATGTAATGAGAAGAATCAGAAGAAATTTCACCATTGTTCAGCTTAACATTGGAGAAATTATCTGAATCAAGCATTCCTCCGGCTGCTACAGCGAACGGAATAACAAGGTTATATGTCTTTCCATCAATTTCATACACTTGCTTCATCGTATTCTCAACAGAGATTGTCATCTTCAGATGGCCATCCTTGCCTAGAATATCCTTTGGATCAACTTCTTTTCCATCCAATTCATATTTAACAGAGACATTCAGTGGAAGATCTGTAGTACCAGTACCCTGATAGTAAATATCTGCTGCATCCTCATTCCAAAGGTATCCATCATCTGTAGTTTCTACCTTGTTTTCGGATTTCAGATTTTCTGTATCTTTCAGCGTTGAGGCATCATCATAATTGCTGAAACCATTGCTGGAATGCAGCTGATCGCTGACAGTTATTGTTTTCACGGAACCATCCGTATTCAAAACTGTATATACACTTTCATCTTTTGTATAAGTACTGCCGTCTTCACTGTTTTCATCGGCATATACAGGTACTGTAGTTATGATCATCGTTGCTGCTGTTACTGCCGCTGCAGCTGACTTAATTAATGCTCTTTTCATGCTTAATATCTCCTTTCGATTTAGGCCATCCTATTGTTGTGTGCCTGATGAGAGGCTCACATATAATCAGCAGTGATGGCAGTACTAGAATAATGACAGCCATAGATATCAATGCTCCTCTTGCAATGAGGTTGCATATACTCTGCAGCAATTCCATGCTCGAAATAATCGAAACTCCAACTGTTGCCGCAAAGAATGTTAAGCCCGAAGTTAGAATGGACTGTGAGCAGTTATACACAGCAATCTGTGCTGCTTCAAACTTATTATGTCCAAGTGACAGTTCTTCCTTGAATCTTGTCGTCATCAGAATTGCGTAGTCAACTGTTGCGCCCAACTGGATTGTCCCAATGACGATGCTTGCAATAAATGGCAGCGAAGTGCCGGTAAAGTATGGAATTGCCATATTGATGACAATGGCACTTTCAATTGCCGCCACAAGAAGAACAGGAATACTGATTGATTTGAATGTTATTGCAATAATTACGAAGACCATGAGAATAGATATCCAGTTAACGTTATTGAAATCAACATCAGCAATTTCTATCATGTCCTTTGTCATAGGCGCCTCGCCTGTAATGACTGCGGAAGAATCATATGTCTTCACGATCTTATTCAGTTTTGTTATCTGATCATTGACTGCGGAAGTCCCCGATTTCAATGAAGAATTAACAAGTATCAGCTCATGTCCATTCGCCACAAACGTATCCTTCAATTCACTTGGAAGAATTGAGCTCGGCACACTCGCACCAATGAATTTTTCCATCGAGAGCACGGATGTTATACCATCCACATTCTCAATTTCTTTTGTCATCTGTTTTACATCTTCATCCAGCAGATCATCCTTTACGATAACAAAGTAGGATGATTCCATATTGAAGTCTTCTTTTAGCTTCTTAGTTCCAACTAGTCCCGTCATATTTTGCGGAAGCGAATCAGCCAAATTGTAATATTCCTCAGTCTTGGGATATGCAAGTCCGAAGATTACCATAATGATAAGAAAGACAGGAAGAATTGTCTTATAATGCTTTGTAACAAAGAAAGACGTCTTCTTAAGCTTTGGTATCAAAGGCCTGTGTTCCCACTTCCATATATAATTTCTAAACACCAGTATTAATGAAGGCAGAATCGTCACTGTACTGATAACACCAAGTATGACGCCCTTCACCATGACAAGACCAATATCCGCACCGAGTGTCAGTCTCATAAAGCACAATGCGAGGAATCCAGCGACTGTTGTCAAAGAGGAAGCACTGATGGAAACACTTGTATTTATGATGGCGTGTTCCATGGCATCAAAATCGTTGTCATATTTCTTTCGCTCTTCACGCCATCTGTTCACAAGAAAGATAGAATAGTCCATCGTTACGCCCAACTGCAATACTGCAGCCAGCGCTTCTGTAATATAAGATATCTGTCCAAATATAATGTTAGAACCAAAGTTATACAGGATTGGAAATACCAGTCCCAGCATGAATAGAAGCGGTAGGATATTGGACTTCAGCCCAAGCCAAAGAACAATCAGGCAAGCAGCCACAGCAACCAAAATATAGTATGGAAGCTCCTGATTGATAATGGACTTCGTATCCTGCAGGATGATGGACATCCCTCCAATATATGTTTCTTTCTTGCAGAGTGTCTTTATCTCTGCAATTGCGTTCATAGTTTTTTGAGATGACGCAACATCATCAAAACGAACAATCATCATGGTGGCGTCATCGTCATCATCAAACATGTAATTTTTTATTGAATCTGGAAGTACATCCTTGCTAACAGTTACGTCAAGTACATCATTCAGCCAGAATACCTGAGATACACCATCAACATCTGCTATCTTATCCTTCAGTTCGACGATCTGAGCCGTCGGCATATTTTCGACGGTTATCATAGCTGATGAAGCAAGATTGAAGTCATCTTCAAGATATGTTTCACCTTCCATGGAATCTAGATCTGAAGGAAGATAAGTCAGAACATCGTAATTAATCCTGGTTGCCGCAGTACCAATCAAACTCGGTATCAGCAGAAGCACTGCAATAACCAGCACCAATTTTCGATGTTTCACAACAAAATGTGCAAATTTCTGCATAGTTCCTCCCTCGAATAATGACCGTTGGTCATTTCCATGTAAGATTATAGGATTCAGGAATAGGCTGTCAATGTAAATTAATGACTTTTAGTCATTTCTTAGCATTTGTATACTTTCTCTTCTGACGCAAGGCATTGCAAAATATTTTTAGTGTTGTACATTTGTAAAAGAATGACAGAGCTAATAAAGAAGAAAAAGATACAGAAGAAGAACAGACTGTTAGACAGTGCCTATACTCTTTTTAAAGATAAGGGTATTTCACGCACTTCTATCTCTGATATATGTTCAAAGGCTGGAATAGCAAAAGGAACTTTTTATCTATATTTTACTGATAAGGAAGACATTCTTCGCGCACTTACCAGAAAGATTTCGGGTCAGATTCTCGATGACGCTTACAGCGTTGTAAATGAAAAAGAATTCGAGTTTTGTGATGCATGCATAAAAATGGCCAACTATCTGATTGAATACTTCAAGAGCGAACCCGACATCGTCAGACTGCTCAGGAAAGACTTTGTATGGCCCATTGATGAAGCCGAATTCATGACAACCGACAATCCTACAATGTCATCAATCAGAGGCTTTTTAATCAATTATGCCGATGAAGCATCTCTCACTGTTCACCAAGTACTTATTAGAATGTTTTCAGTGCTTTCAATGATATGCAGTGTTTCCTTTTCGGCTCTGGTTGATCATTTTCCAGAGGATATTGATTCAATGAAACCTGAGATATTTGCAATGATAAAAAGTATATTTGCATATCCATGCAAGCAATAAAAAGTTCCTGCAATCACCAGCCAAGTATTCGTTCTGCTTGCAGGAGCTCTATATTTTATACATCAGTATGCTTTCGTAATATTTTTTGCGGCTGACAATATCACTTTTTATTCCTTCAATTGAAGGTGTAAAGCGTATGCTTTTGATTCTCTGAAAATCACCGCAGCCCACTTCATATGGCGTTTTAATTGGAATAATCACATCACTTCCAAATGCTTGATATATAGCATGAGCAACGGTCCTATACGCATCTGTATCGCATTCAGTGCATATTGAACAAGGTGCTTCCTTAATTGTTTTCAGCTGAAGACTGCTGTCAGAAGCTTTTTCCTTCAGCTTAGAAACAGCATCGAGCATCGTTCTATAATCTGAAGCATATACCAGAAGACTGTTCTCCTGTATTCTACAGAATGGCTTCATCCATTTCCCTATTTCAGGATACTTCTCTGCAATTTTCTCTATATTATTTTTCTGAAAAAACGAATTTCTTACCGTATTCAGTGACGATTTATTTATAGAACTGAGAATATCCATATTCTGTTCTGTACTGGAGACTTTAAAAAATGCTGATGATTGAATGTCTGTAATAAACTGTTCCTTACTGTCCGTTCCCTCTATTGAGAAAGCAATGCTTGCAAGAGTGCCTACGGACACCAGTGCACAGCTGATACGATCTAAATCCAGCTTTCTTATATTTGTTCCATCTGTTAAAGCAAAATCAAGTTCAGCCTCATTCTTCTGAAACCAGTTTTCGATTTCTCGGCAGAAAACATCCATATCTTTTAAAAGATATGGAATGCAGAAATAGAAAGCATTTTCCGGAACCAGATTCTCATTCCAAATATCCTCAGTACTGTCTAGGAACGTCTGTGCATGATTCAAATCTTTAAAAGCAAATAGAATTGTCTGCTGCTTCCTAGTCTTTCCTTGGAAAGAGAAGAGAATTCCTCTTCTTAATGCAATCGTTCGGAAAGCAATCGGAAATTCTTTCCATCGCAGTCCGCACCAGTCAATAATTCTCTTTCTTTCTGCGCTGAAGTCCATATTTGAATTTTCTTCCGAATTCTCAATCTCCTGAATAGTATTCATAAGTCTGCTATTGACTGCTTTTTCTTTACTCTTACCTATATTCTTTACTGCTGGCTGACGATGATAATGAATGATAAGTCCAAGCGAAACGCAGAATATCGCGGCGGCAGCTATCAGAAGAATCCACAGAATGATATTCATAGCCGCACCTCATCATTCATAATCGTTTCTCTTTCATCCTTAAAAAGGGGGCTTTCTATAAACAGAGTTCTGCTCTTATTTTTTGTTATCTCAACAAGGATTGCTTTTGCATCTTTATTTCTTGACTCATATGCAATACGCAGCCTAGATGGATAAAGACCATATTCTTTAGTATTCTCAAAAAGTTCTATCATACGTGCAGGTCTGTATACAATAAACGCCCTGCCATTATCAGCCAAGAGTCTTCCAATTGACTGACAGAGGTCATTTAAAGGCAGAAATTCTTCATGTCTTGCTGCCAGTATATTTCTGTTAGTGCTTTTCAGTCTGTCTTCAGATGTTCTGAAATATGGCGGATTACAGATTATCACTGTAAATCTGCAATCTGGTTTGTAATCCTGAATACGTGCTTTAATAAATTCAGCATGTGTATGATTGAGTTCCATGTTCCTTTCAGCAGCATTCAGCTGCTGCTCATACAGATCTACTCCTGTCAATGAAGCAGGATGAAACTGTGAAGCATAAAGAAGCAATGCTCCAGTATTAGTGCCTATATCAAGAACAGTATCTCTTGCTGTCACAGTCATAAAATGCCCCAGCAGGTCCGTATCACTGTTCATATGATACATATCCTGGGGCTGTTCTATTTTCAATTCTGTTCCATATAGATAATCAAGCTTCATGTGTTTCCCTCAGTTCAAACCAGAATGTTGATCCATTTCCTTCTTTCGATCGTACACCGTAAGCAGCACCATGCGTAACTGCAATTGCTTTAACAATTGCCAGTCCCAATCCAGTAGATGTCATATTTCTAGAGAAAGTATGCGACGACTTCTGATAGCGATCCCAGATATATGGAAGTTCGGATGCTGGAATGCCCTCTCCATCATCCTTCACTTCAAAATGGACTGTTTCTTCATCAGAAAGTGTATAAGCAGAAACGGTAATGCTTTTTCCAGATGGTGTATGCTTAATTGCGTTAGAAAGATAGTTTGCAAAAACCTGCCCTATCTTAACGGGGTCTGCATATACAGTAAGTTCGTCAGGAACATTTACAATCAATAGAATGCCTGCTTTATCAATTAATGACTGGTCAAGTTCAATGATCTCTCTGATTTTTTCAGCAAGATCCATATTTTCCTTATGCAATTCGTAATTGCCTGACTGCATTTGAGAAAGCTCAGACATTTCATTCGTCAGCTGCGCCATATATTCCGTTTCTCGGATTATGATATTAAGGTGCTTTTCTCTTTTCTCAGGATTGTTTCCGGAGATGTCTCTGATCATTTCAGCATATGCTCTTATATTTGTCAGCGGTGTACGTATATCATGCGATACGTTAGCAATAAGATCCCTTCGCAGCAAATCTATCTTGCTCAATTTTTCATCAGCATCATTCAAAGTCTTCGCCAGTTCGTTTGTTTCTGTAAAGGATCCTCCGTCAAATGATGCGGAATAATCAGCATTTGCCAATTTTCTTGCCTGTTTCGTCATACGAGTAATAGGCCGTGTGATCATAGACGATATGTAGAATGCAACAACTGATGCGACTGCTACCGCTAGAACAGTATATAAGGCATACTGTCCGGTAAAGAAAGATACAATTGAGTCCACAGGTTCCAATGGTGAATTCACATATAGATAATAAGTCTGCAGATCCGAAGTGATTTTTCTTCCATAGAAGATCATTTCCTGACCAGTAGTCGGATTTGTTAGATTTTCTGAATACTCACCATCGTTTGCTGTAATTGTTTTTTTCATAGAAGAAGCGGAGGAAAGTTCTGCACTTTGAGTATCAGATGGTACATTGAAAATACAGCTTGAACCAAGGCTGTCAGTTTCATAGACAAGTTCATCCGCATCGTTGTACATTACGATACAGGCGTCATTATTCACAACTGCCTGCAATGCATCCTTGGCAGAATCTGCATCATCTTCCTTGATCAGATCTGTTTCTATCGTATCAGCCAGTGTACTCACAGAACGTATTTTTGAGTTCCTATAGTAAGGTCTGATCAATCCAATCTGAAGCAGTCCAATGAACATAATGATTCCCACTGCCAGAAGGAAAAAGGCAAGCCAGAAACGAAAGCGGATACCATGTGTATCAAGCTTCAAACTTATATCCCATTCCTCTCACTGTAACAATATGATCTCTATATTTGCCTAGATTATGCCTCAGCATTTTGATATGCGTATCTACAGTCCGGTCATCTCCAAAGTAATCATAGTTCCAGACTTCCTCGAGAAGAGTTTTTCTGCTCATCGCTACATTAGCATTCTTCACGAGATACAGAAGAAGATCAATTTCCTTAGGCGTCAGAGGTGCCCTTTCTCCGTCAACAGCTACTGTTCTTCCAAGAACATCAATCTCTAGACCTTCTATCTTTACAATCTTGCTTTCCGTATGCTTTCCTCTGTCGAGAATCACCTTCACTCTTGCCATCAGTTCCTTAGGCGAGAATGGCTTGATTACATAATCATCAACGCCAAGCTCAAATCCAAAAAGCTTGTCATATTCCTCAGTTCTAGCACTGAGCATAATCACAGGGACATTGTCAATTTCCTTTATCTGACGGCATGCTGAAAACCCGTCCAGTTTAGGCATCATAACGTCAAGAATCACAACATCATAATGTTTCTGACGCACCATTTCAACGGCTTCCACCCCGTCTCCCGCTTCATCTGCTTCATAGCCATTCAATTCAGAGTATTCTTTTACAACCTCACGGATGTTCACTTCATCATCAACTATCAGAATTTTTGTCATACTGTATTCTTCTTTATAAATCTGACCGTTTCACATATCAGATTTTCATTTCCTTCCGCCTTTGCACTGAACATAACATATACTCCTTTTACCAGCCCAGGCCTATATGTTTCATACTGCCGTGCGAATACTGTCATCTCTATACTACCTGTTTCATCTTCAAGAGTCACATAGGCCATTTCTCTTCCGCTTGTTCTTGCACGATGACGATTCACATTCTGTATTCTTCCAAACCCTTCTACTCTTCCTCTCATATTATGCATGGAAGCAATTGCCGGTGTCTGAATATTCAGCTTTCTCTTCATTTCACCAATTGGAGAAGGTGCAAGTGAAAAGCCAAGTACTTCTCTTTCACATGCATTTCGATCATCAGGATCATCCGCAAGGCGAATAAACACAGGCGGAGACACTATACCAAGATCCAATGTCATTTGACCGCCATCTGTCTTGATGACCATATCAGCATAGTTCAACGCTCTGTCCAATGTACTCTTGCATGTTCTTCTTGATAATCCCAGCGAATCCAAAGCCCCACCGTCAATAAGTGCTTCTATGATCTTTCTGTCTATCTTTCTCATGACACATCTTGCCACAAAATCGAAATAGTCTTTATATGGACCATTTGCTTTTCTTTCCGCCGCAATCTCCTGTGCCCTGTATATACCGACACCCTTAACTGCAGAAAAAGGCAGGATTATCTTATTTTCAATAACAGTACAGTACGCATCCGCCTCATTCACATCCGGATATTCTATCTGTATTTTTCTCTGCCTGCATTCATTGACATACAATGCCATTTTGTTCTGATCGCCCAATGAATAGTTGATCATTGCAGTATAGAAGTACATAGGATATCTTGCTTTAAGATATGCTGTCTGCCAGGCAATCAATGCATATGCAACTGCATGGCTTTTATTAAATCCATATCCAGCAAATTTTTCAATCAATACAAACAGACTTTTTGCAGTATCTTCCGTATATCCATTTTTAACACATCCGGATATAAAATCCTTCTGCATAGAAACGATCTCTGTTTTATGTTTCTTGGAAATTGCTCTTCTTAGAAGATCAGCCTTTCCAAGCGTAAATCCAGCAGCTTTCTGTGCTACCAGCATAGTCTGTTCCTGATAGACCATAATTCCATATGTTTCCTTCAGAATCGGCTCAAGCTCCTTTGAAGGATACTGCACACCAGCAGGATTCTTTCTATTTTCAAGATAAAGATTGATATTCTGCATTGGTCCAGGCCTGAATAATGCATTAGCCGCAACAATATCATTAAAGTTTTCTGGTCTCATCTGTCTGAGAAGCTTTTGCATTCCTCTGGATTCAAACTGAAAAATGCCTAAAGTGTCCACTCTTCTGAAAACATCCAATGTTTTAGTATCATCAAGCGGTATGCCGAGAATATCAAATGCGGGTTCCTTCTTTTTTATCTCGGTAACGATCTGATCAATCATGGAAAGATTTCTCAAACCAAGAAAGTCCATTTTGATCAGACCTCTTTTCTCAAGATATGCTTCTTCATACTGAGAGATAAAAAACTCATCATCGCCTTTCATCAGAGGAATAATACTGCTCAAAGGAAGAAGTGACATAACAATACCTGCTGCATGTATGGAAGTGTGTCTAGGCAGTCCCTCCAGACGCATTGCCATCTCGATAACTGCCTGCACTTTTTCATCAGACTTAACATAATCAGAAAGACGTTTTGATGTGTTCAGTGCCTCCTTTAGAGTAATTCTTTTCTGTGAACGGTCTGCTGATCTTTCAGGAATCATTCCAACAAGTGTATCTATCTTTCCCGCTGGGAGCTTCATTACTTTTGCAACATCTCTAACAACCTGTTTTGCGGCAAGAGTTCCAAAAACAGCAATTTTCGCAACATGATCACTGCCATATGTATCGTATACATACTTCAGCACTTCATCTCTGCGATCATCCGGAATATCTGTATCAATATCAGGCATGGTAACTCTTTCCGGATTCAGAAATCTTTCAAACAGCAAATTATACTTCATCGGATCAATCATGGTTATGCCGAGGCAGTATGCACAAAGAGATCCCGCCGCACTGCCTCGGCCTGGACCTACATATATCCCATTTGTTCTAGCATAGCGTATAAAATCATAAACAATAAGAAAATAGTCTTCGAAATGCATACGTGCAATTACAGACAGCTCATATTCAAGCCGCTTTGCATATTCAGGAATTTCTTTACCTTTCAGTCTCTTTCTGAGACCCGCCCTAGCAAGTTCCGGCAGATACTGTTCTGAAGTTATACCATTCTTCAAATGAAATTTTGGCAATGAGGTTTTTGGAAGTTCACCATCTGCTCTGCACATTTCTGCAATTTCATCTGTTCTTTTTAAATCATCTGTTTCATAAAGCTTTGCCATTTCTTTCTGGTTGAGAAAACAGCTTCCATTTTCGCGTATGGCTGTTTTTCCTTTGGTAAATGCAGCACCATTGGAGGATATACCCTTCAGCGTCAGATATGCATCCTTATCATTCTTATTCAGATAGCATGCTTTATTTATAGCAGCCGTACGAATGCCTAGCTGTATACATATTCTCTTCAGTTTTGGATTGATATCACGCCAGAGCGCTGCTTCCTGAAATGATATAGCGACATCAAAAGGAGGAAGTTTTTTCTTCATAAAAGAAAGTTTTTCCTTAACACCTTCCATATCTCCCTTTACCAGTTCTCCATCGAACCAGCCATCTTCTCCATATACGATCAGAATACAGTGTTCAGCAGCTTTGATAAGCTGCTCTAATGTACATGTATGTTCATCACCGCTGAGTATTGTGGATAGTCTCATCAGATCCTCATAGCCGCGATTATCTTTTGCTAAAAGAAGGAACGGAACCGTTTCCTCTTCAAATAGGCAGTCAGCTTCGAGACCGATAATTGGGTGAATATGATTCTTATTACATGCATCAATAAAGGAGGCTGTTCCGAACATCACATTATGATCAGTCAGTGCAGCACTTTTATAACCATCCTTAACAGCTTCCTGAACAAGTTCTTCTATGCGTACGGTGCTTTTAAGGAGTGTATAGCAGCTTCTAGCATACAGGTTTGTACTCATGATATATATTATACACGAACATCATTTTCAATTTGCGACGAGACTGACGGTAAATTCCTGATTTTTATATGAAGTCTTGAAATATTCAGTGCTGACACAGCTGCCATTTATTGCTTTTTTCAGTTCATTGGCAGTATGTGTCTGCGCTTTTCCATATCCATTATCATCGCCATACGCAACCCAGACTCTGCCTTTGAAAGAGGAAAGTTCATTTGCTGTGTTAATGATTTTCATCCTGCCAAAAGCACCGTATGCTTTAATACTTGATTCATTCCATCCGCATTCATTCAGGTAGATCACCGAGTATCCTTTCAGCATATGCATAAATACAAAAGACGTAGGATCCTGATCAGCATTGCTTATAAGAATAGTATCGCCGTTTCGCAGATTCTTCTGCAAATATGTAAAAGCAGCATTGTTTGATGCATCATAATTTATACGGCAAAGACTGTATTCTTCAAAGAAGGAACATGCAAGAATGATACAAAGAATTGAACATACTATTCGTTTCGAATTAATTTCCGATATTTTAACGGCAGCAAATAGGATTAAAAGACCTGTACAGACTAATAGATAGCGCGGATAGATGATCATTCTATGAAGAACTAAGGAACCCGCTGCGGCAGCCAGAAGCACAAAAAGATATACACCTATTGAAAATAAACTGCTGTAAGCAATATCTGTCTTGTTTTGATGGGTCTTTCGTATACCAATGATAAGCAGAAGAATACAGGATATAGATGCAGTATAGACAGCTATATCGTTTATGTAAGATACGGTTTCAAGATTGCCGGAAAACTGAAATGAGAACATCTGCAGAAGCGTCTGCGGGAATTGGAAAGTAATCCAAAAATTGCTGCTGACTGATGATGCCTGATTGGCAAAAGGTATGAGCCAAGGCACATAGCAGATTATTTCCACAGTTCCTGCAATGATCTGCTTCAAAATAGAATGATGATTTTTCAGAAGCACCGCAAAGATAAGAAGATTCATGACTGCAGAAGCCAGCAGTCCATAATAATGCGTATATGCAGCAGCAATGCAGAATACAGAGAATTCCATAATATCTCTGTTGCTGTTTCTTCCCTCTGCGATTTTTCTCGCATAAAACGCCGCTTCACTGACAAGCAGGAACACAAGTGAATACATTCTAATCTCCCCAGCATTTGTATTCATTGAAGGCAGAAAGAAAACCAAAAAGCTGAAAAGCAGTCCGCATTTGCTGCCATATTCCAAGCGTATCTTTGTATAGCCAAATATGCCGAGAAATGACAGGCATATCCAGGAAAATAGTCGGTATATTATGATATTCTCCCCAAAGCATAGATAAATGCAGTGCAGCAGCATGTAGTAAAGTGGCGGATGCACGTCAAAAATATCTATTGACCAAATTTCTGCAAAGCTTCTTGAAGCCATTGCAACAGAATAACTCTCATCAAACCACAATGAACCGTGAAATAGTGGAATGCACGTAAACAGCATTCCTATCACTATGACTGCTATATGAAATTTTTTGTTTTCAATGATATCTAAGAATTTTTCCTTCATTTGCGCTCTCGCATTTCAATCCTAACAATCATATAATGAATGTGAGGGAAAATATATGAAAATTGCTTATGTAACTGACAGCGGAACTGGCAAAAGTATTTCTGAGCTGGCTGAAGATGGTATTCTTTCAGTACCTCTTCAGATATCAGATGAGAATGGCAATGTATATCAGGATATGGAAACACTGAAGACAAATGATATGATCCGTCTTCTGAATGAAGGACATGCTTTTCACACTTCTCAGCCTGCCTATGGAATTATTGAGGAATGCTTTTCATCTCTGAAAAAAGAAAACGTAGACCTTATAGTTGCTGTGCCCATCTGCAACGGTCTGTCTGGAACAATCAGTACAATGACGGCTGTAGCTCAGTCACTTGGCATCAATATCATCTGTGTAGACACTTATGTTACTGCTGTTGTTCAGGAATATACGATAAAGAGGATCCGTCAGCTGTATGACGAAGGAAGATCCGATCTTGAAATAAAACTTATTGTAGACAGGATCATCAATAATACAAATACACTTGTCATTCCTAAGAATCTTGATCAGCTCCTCAGAGGAGGAAGAATAACACCTATGGCAGCCAAGCTTGGCTCGTTCCTGAAAATTTCTCCTGTTCTACAGATCAACAAACGTACGGGCGGTGTAAATGACACGCTTCAAAAGGTCAGAACATTCCGAAAAGCACTTGAGAGAGGTATTGCCCAGCTTGAACAGGATCATGTCACAGACGATGATGACTGGGATATCGAGATTGCGCACGTCTCAAATATCGAAGATGCAACTAATCTATACCACGTTCTTTCAGAAAAATTCCCAAAAGCGGATATCCATGTTATCAATCTCTGTAATCCTGTTGCAGCACATGTTGGTCTTGGCGGTATCTGTATTCAGTATTTTCGTAAATTATAGTGTCTTCACTTCACACAAAACCATGCGGGATATGGTAAACTTATTTCGCATGGTTTTTTATATGCATGGAGGGAGCTTCAAAAGTGATCAGTAAAAAAAGAAGTAAAGATTCAGCAGCAGGAAGAGTTTCTTCCACTGATGAAGAACTAATACGTGAATTAAAAAAAGAGAAGATAATCCGGCATCGAAAACATGTAAAGATTGCGACCGGAATTCTGATATTGATACTGTGTATTTATATGGCTGTCGGTGTGGTTGGTTTGCATTACCTGCAGAAACTTACAGCTGATATGCCCGAATTGAATGTTTCGGATCTTACAAGTGAGGATTCGTCAAAAATATATGATGCCAACGGTGATCTGATTACAGAAGTCGGCACCTATTATCGCAGCAACATCCATTATGATGATTGTCCAGAATCATTGGTTGATGCATTTTTATCAATAGAAGATTCCCGTTTCTTTACTCATAACGGGTTTGATATTCCAAGATTTACAGCTTCCATTATTTCCACTTTGCGCGGCAATACTCAAGGTGGGTCAACATTCACAATGCAGCTGATAAAGAATTCATACTTTTCAATCGATGATGGTGACAATTCTGTCGAACGTTCAGCAACCATTGAATACAAGGTACAGCAGATCGTGCTGTCCATGAAGCTGGAAACAGAGCTTTCCAAAAAAGAAATATTCGAATTGTATATGAATAAGCTGAACTTTGGAGACCGTATCAGAGGTGTTGAAAAAGCAGCTGAATACTACTTCGGCAAATCGGCTTCAGATATGAATCTGAGTGAATCCGCCCTTCTTGCAGGAATCGTCAATCAGCCAAACAACTACAACCCTTATCATTATCTTGACTGGTCTACAGAAAGAAGAAACGAAGTTCTTCAGATGATGCTTCAGCATGGATATATAAGTGAATCAGAATATAAATTAGCTAAATCAATCAAGGTTGAAGATCAGCTTGTCGGTGCTGACAAGCTGACAGAAGACAGTTCACAATATTCAGAATATGTAGATGTTGCGATTGATGAAGCCCTTCAAATGACAGGCAAGGATCCTGTTTTGTATGGGATGGATATCTATACTTCAATGGAGCCAACCATACAGCAGAAAATTGAGGACATTGAAGCTGGCAATACTTCAGTTCAATACTTCTCTGATACATTGCAGACAGCAATGATTTCCATTAATAATCAAACCGGCGAAATAGTTGGTATTGGCGGAGGCAGAAACTATCAGGGTGGTGCACGATTGCTGAATCGAGCCACTTCACAGTACAAGCAGCCTGGATCATCAGTGAAGCCTGTACTTAGCTATGCGCTTGCATTTGAGTATCTCGGCTACTCACTCGACGAGGTACTTGTGGATAAACCAATCACTCTTCCAGGTGAATCACGTGTTCTAGTCAACGCGGATGGTAAATATCGAGGAGATGTCACAATAAAAGATGCAGTTGCAAATTCGCTGAATATTCCAGCGATACTGACACTCCAAAAAATCACCGCGGCTATTGGCGAAGATGGTGTTATCAAGTACCTTAACAGTATAGGTTTTTCGCACGCAAGCGCCGATAACTTCGATCTGACATACGCCATAGGCGGCAACACATTCGAAACAACAGTCGAAGAGCTTGCCGGGGCACATGCAACAATGATGAATCAGGGCGTATACAATGAGCCTCATACGATCAGACGAATTGAAATGGATGACGGTGATGTATATTATCCTGACAATCAAAATAAACAGGTGCTTTCAGCCGGAAGCTGCTGGCTTACTGATCAGCTGATGTATAACAACGTTACTACAACAACTGTATATAACTACATGCAGGTACTTCAGAAGAGCTATCCTACCTACGCTAAGACAGGCACAACAGACTGGGGAACAGATGGTCTGCAATATGGCATCCCAGAAGGTGCACGTAAAGATAAATGGATGGTATGTTCCACATCGCAGTATACAAACGCTGTCTGGGTCGGATGGGACAAGGCGGAAGTTGGAGGCAGCAACTACTTTAATCAATACCAATCCAATCTGAATATACCAGGAAATACAAATCTTGAGCTTCTTAATGCAGAGGAGCAGATTCCAAATGCTAATCTAAGCGGCGTTGGAAGGTCTTCAGATGTTCAGGACATTTCTTATGTTTATGGCACATATCCTCATGTTGAAGACAGTGACGCTTCTGCAGCAAGTAAGGTGATTACTTCTCAGGTTTCCTCTGCAGGACTGTCCAATGTACCGCTGATCTCTGCTTCTCAGTATGCAAGCGGATCACCGGAGCTCACAAATGTTACCGCATCCGTTTCTAACAGCATCCTCTATATCAATTGGAACGCACAGGATTCATGTTCGGGAGGTACACGTGATATTTCGCTCCACGACTCCTGGAATAACATATCGAAGACCGGAACGTGTCTAGCTGACACATCATGGCTCTTCGGTACGAATACAACATATATTGCTGAAATCTACCAAAATGATACATACGTCCGTACAATAACAGACAAGGATAACAGTTATTCCGGCTATGCCAGTGATCTTACAAGCGGCGTTATCAAAGTATGCGGCTACTATAAGAACAGTCACGGCACAAGCAATCAGATATGTACGATTGCGGGTGATTTTACAGACACATCGTCAACAAGTACAGATTCATCTGACAGTACCGATGAAAGCACATCAACAGATGGATAAGCATAAATAAAAGCAGTTCCTCATATTCAGTTATCTGAATGAGGAGCTGCTTTTCTATTAAGATAATAATTAATCTTGTTCTTGATTCTTCTGTATAGATGATCCGACTTCCACCATCTTCTATATCTCTTTTCATCAATAACCCCATCAAACTCACCAAGGTATTCAAGAAAATCTCCGCCAAAACTCTTTTTAAAATCCTGCATACCATAATAAATATCATGAGGATCCAATGAACCGGATACACCTTCGAAGTCATACGTCTTAGCACCCATTTTGTAGACATCTTCAAGAACATATCTATGCAATGCGAATGCTGCCCTGAAGTTCATCAGCGTTTTCTGTGTATACATATTCACATTCCAGACATGAGTACCCTGCATGATGATCAATTTAGCTCCAAGCGGAACTTCCTTATCTTCATCATAACCGTCCTGAACTATCTCATCAATTTCCTTCTGCATTGCCGCATTGGATTTCTGAAGAGGCAGTATTTTCTTCTCATCCTTCATAATGGAAATATGCTCTTGATTATCATGAATTAGTTTTTCAAGATTCAATTTAGCCTGATGAAAGTTTGCAGTAACCACATAATAATGGATATATGGCTCAAAGGACTTCCACAATCTTTTAAAGTATTCAATTCCATAAGGTTTAAAGCCGCGTGTTTTAGAAAGAACTTCCTGATCTGCTGTAAGAATGTTAAGTTCATCAATTCCAGCTTTATGGACACGCAAAGTTCTCTCGGTATTCTTATTAGTGTACTGGCTGCATCTCTTTATACCCTTCAGTACATCCTTCCAAGGTCTGTCAAGATCCAGCAGATACGTATAGCGATTAGACCAGTTTCCACTGTATCCATAGTTATATCCTAAATGTCTGTATCCGCATCCACAGATAAGATCAGTAATATATTCATGATTGAAGCCATTCTCTTTGACATGTCCATCTTTTTCATGTTCGAGTCTGGTAATGTTAGGATCAATGCGCAGGAAAAAGCTTCCCTTCTCTTTGGCATAATTTTTCAGGTTTTTAAGAAAAAATGTTAGAAGTTCCTGATTTTCATAATCAAGATCAAAACCATACTGACAATAACTATACTGTCCCTTTGGAAATGAGGTTTTCTTATGAATCATAACAGCTGTCGCAATCAGATTACCCTCATCATCCTCTGCACCGACAAGATTACCTGCATAATATTCCGGGTACTTAAACGCACAGAATCCACTTGTCTTAGAATAGTGATTCATCCCATTTGCAATTGCGAATTTATCAAATCGTTCTGGATCAACATCTGCAACAAACTTCATTATTTGCGGCCTCTCAGTTTTGCAGCTTTTTCTCTGATCCACGGATAGAATTCATTAAACATTTTATAGATAAAAGGATCTATAACATAGTTAAACTCGCCAATATATTCCTCAATGCTGATTAACCAGTGTGATTTAAACAAAGTAAGACCATCATCAAGTGAGCCTTCAACTCCCCCAAAACTGCATATTTCAATTCCCTTATCCACGCACATATCAATACATTTTGCATTGAGCAGATAGCTGGAATACAGACGCAAATAATCAGGATGATTACCCATATAGAACTGCTCCATTCTCTTATCGTTATAAGCAGCAAGAATGCCGGATGTAACTACCCTGTCCTTGCCCTCACGTTTGTAGTCCGCCTGCAGCTTTTCAAGTTCCTTTGTATCGCTGCTTAGATCCTGTTCGACAATTTTTTTCTGATTTCTGCCAAGATCGCCATTGCTCAGCTTATCTTTGCTTGCAGCAATATCCTCTTCGAGTTTCGCAATCTGTTTAGGAAAATCAATGTAGGTTATCATGCATGTACTCTTATCTCCATACACTTTCAGCATATTTGCAAAGTATTCTTCAGAACGAAGAGCAACCTGCTTTCTGACTTCCGTTCCATGCATTACTTCTGCAAGCTCATGAACATACTGAGGACCTTCCAGTACTTCTACCCCTTTATGAATACTTGTACGGATTCTCTTATCAGCCTTGCGTTCAAGATGATCTCGATAATCAGGTGCTGGATGCATCACAGCAGAAAAACGCGGCTGAGTAGCATCTTCTATGTGCATCGTAAAACCACGATGTCTGCAATTCAGCGCGCCAAGCAGAGAAATGATGTCAGTGTTTGTTCTCTCAGGAGGATTCTTTCTCTGCTCATATGGATATGTGCGCAGAACAACCGCGGGATCAAAACGCAGATCAGCAGCTTTGTTTTCCTTTGCGAATTTAACAAGTGACTCAATCATAAACTTGACAAGGTTAGGATCATGATAATCCATGATAGGACCTCTAGGTACATATACAAGTGTTTTTCCAAGCACCAACGGTCTAACCAGCACCAGTGCAGCTGCCTTGATTTTTCCATCTTCAGTAGCTGAGGTAAAAAACGATTTCCAGTTCACTTTTATCTCGGCCCAATAGCTGCTCTGAAACAGATTGTTCTGGTCTGAATTAATAACAAATTCATCAAATGCAGAAGGATCGCAGTCTGTATGGAATTGATACGTCATATATGTGAATCTCCTTTTCTTCTAAAAAAGCACCGTCACCGATGCTTGTTTTTTTATGGTGACGAGTACGGGATTCGGACCCGTGAATGTTGCCTTGAGAGGGCAATGTGTTAAGCCGCTTCACCAACTCGCCATATGTGGAAACATTGCTGTTTCCACAGCCTGCTAATAGTACTACAGGCTTAATGATTTTGCAATGCTTAGTTCAGTGCTGACTTAGCTGTATCAACCAGCTGCTTAAATCCGTCCTCGTCATGAATGGCGATTTCAGAAAGCATCTTTCTGTTGATTGTTACACCAGCTGTTTTCAGACCATACATGAACTTGCTGTATGAAAGATCATAAGGTCTTACTGCAGCATTGATACGTGCGATCCAAAGCTTGCGCATTTCACGCTTTGTCTGTTTTCTGCCGATGAATGAATAACGCAGAGAACGCATTACCTGTTCATTAGCTGTTCTGTAAAGAAGATGCTTGCTTCCAAAATAGCCCTTAGCGAGCTTTAATACTTTCTTGCGTCTATCACGCGTAGGTGTTGATCCTTTTACTCTCATCTTACATTAGCCTCCCAATTAACCCTGTAACAGCTGCTTATCACGCTTGCGATCTGTTTCATTAATCTGTGTGCTCTTTGCAAGATGATTCTTCTGTTTGTGACTCTTGTTTGCAGCGAAATGTGATACATAGTTGTGATGTGCGATCAGCTTGCCGCTTCCGGAAACCTTAACACGTTTTGCGAAGGTCTTCTTAGTCTTCATTCTGATCTTCTTAGGCTTTTTAGCTTTTGCTTTCATAATATCTCCTTTTCCTACTTCTTCTTTGGTGTGAATGTCACTGACATCGTGTTCCCTTCCAGGAACGGAGCCTTACTTACATCCGCAATATCCGCCACCTTTTCGGTGAAACGGTTTAGGACTTCACGCCCGACTTCCTGACGCGTGATCATTCTCCCTCTGAAACGCATGTCAATCTTTACCTTCTGTCCGTCTTCCAACCATTCAATTGCCTGTTTGAGCTTTGTTTCAAAGTCGTGCTCATCAATGACTGGTGAAATGCGGATTGGCTTAATCTCGGTGATATGCTGCTTCTTCTTGGCATCTCTTTCCTTCTTCTGCTGTTCGAAACGAAATCTTCCATAATCCACAATCTTGCAGACTGGTGTTTCCGCATTCGGAGCCACACATAAAAGGTCGAGATTCTTGTCGTATGCTTTTCTCAAAGCATCGCGGCGATCCATGACGCCTAACTGTGCTCCATCATCGTCGACAACGAGCAGTTTAGGAAATCGGATGTCCTCGTTTACGAGGTCATTTGGTTCCTTGCGTCTGTTTTTGTTATACTTTAGTCTTCCCAAGCAAACCTCCTGTTCATTGAAAAAGCAGATACGGAAATCGCACCTGCCCGAACAATCAATATACTTGATCTTTTCGGCCGTTTACCCAAGTCCATCAGACATCGGGTGAGAAGTGTGCTTCTTCTTTCCGCTTTTCAAATTGCTAGTATATTAAACAATAAATCAGTCTTTATGTCAATAGGTATTTATGCTGCCTCAAATCCCGTAACATTCACCGAGACGCCCGCAGGCTTTAAGCCCGTCATAAACAGAACATTTTCGTAAATCTTGTTCTGTACAAGTTCGCATGTTGCCTTTACATTTGCTCCGTACTTCACCTTTATATCAGCTTCAATATAAAGCTCATTTTCATCGATACGGATCACTAACGGTCTGGAAAATTTATTTTCCGGCATTCTAACCGCATTTGCAATATCATCAATGCTGATCTGCCCAATTGCCTTGATAACAGACTTGTTTATTGCTACGCGGCCGTTATCAGATTCATTTAATATAACGTAATCCTGTGCCATTGCCATCACCTCTCACATGTATATAAGTATTATACAGAATCATGAGTCACTAATCAAAAAGGTTCACTATTTCATGATACAGAACTGCTTTAATTCTAGCTGCATCACGATTCATTTCAGCATAGCTGCTGTATTTATCTGAAAGCTTATCAGCTTCCGCGCGGAACATCTTCATGCATGAATACAGTTTCTCTTCATGTATGATCTCTATTTTCCCAATGGAGATCAACGCCTCAGCCAAAGTTCTTTCCAGCATTTCATGTGTATTCTTTCGCTCTGACTTTTTGAATGATGAGAATGTATTTTCATACCAGCTCGGCTGTATTAACAGTTCCTTAATGACAGCACAGAAGTTTCCTAGATCCTCTACATTGTTTCCAGGTTTAATTGTAAACAGCATCGCAAAGAATACATGCCATTGAAAATCTCGATTCAGTCTGTCAATAAAGAACTTCCCAATCATATCAGTGAAAATGTCAGAACTTGCAAACGGTGTTTCAAGTTCAATGTTCTGCTTAAAATCAATTGGCTGATCGTTAAGAAAGTTGAGAAGTTCCATATAGTCAATCATTGTCGACTGATTATGTTCACCCTTCATAAAATCATGAACATATATAAACTGTGCAAGAATTGCCGAACACTTCTTGAAATCTGTGGCAAAACCAAGTGATTCCTTCATCTTTCGGTTAACAAGTTCGTTTATAGAGCTTCCTACAAAAGTCTTGAAGCCTTTCTCATCCATGCCAATCTGTGCTGACTGGGACTGATAGGATATTTCGTTATACATAATCTCGAGCTGTCTATCTACAACATCAAGATTATCTCTAATAGCCCCGAGCATTTCCTTGTTGAAAGCATCATACATAACAAAGTCCGGGTTCTTATACACCACTTCATGTTCGATGTCACTCCAGAAATTATGAACCAGCGACTTTATCTGCAGTTCATAGTTTATTTTTTGACCATTGAACATACAGTAGCCATCAATCCTGTAAATAGTAAAACCATTTCGCTGTGTCTGCGGCTGAGGCATATGCAGATTCAGGAATACGTCATCATCCTCTATACAGCTTGAAAATTCTCCGCCGTCCTTTTTAAAGCGGTCAAGAAGTTTGCTGTACAATTCCGTTTCATTTCGAATAAATCTGCATTGAAGTGTGATGCCAATCAGATCGGTAAGATGATCAATAGCATCCTCCGGCGTATCGTAATCAATATAAAAGCGATTGCGAATCAGTTTTTCTTTGAGACTGTCAGTATTTTTAATTCGTGAATGTATAGAAATACCCTCTTTGGCATCACCAGAGAACATCTTCCCATACAGTTCAATTAATTTGCCCTGTACATACTCATAAGTAGCCTGTTTCTTTTCAAACAGTGCGATTGTTTCATCAATAAAATCAAACAGTTCTAGTTTCATTGTCATTTTCTCTTTATCATCTAACGCGAAATGCTTTCGGAAAGTGATTTTTCATAGCAGTTCCATCCGACTTAGCTCCGCCTAACACTAAGTCATGATAACACATAGACACCCAGCCTTTCTGAACATTCCCTGAAATCTGTTCCCCATGGATATACTTTATCGCCTCATTATCTGTCATTTCATATTTATTCTTTGTTCGCGTGTAGGAAGACATGAAAAGACCATTTGCAGGTTCAAATCTATTTTTACGAATTTCACCAAGATATGTCTGATGCCGTATCAGTCGGCATCTTCCAGCACTGAAAAAAGGATATGTTCCGCCATACACTCTGTCATTATGGCAGAAATAGTATGGATATGGTTTGCTTAGATTCTCATCTAAAAACTCAGTCGCACATTTTGGTAAAGGTGCGCTTTTCATTAGAGGAAGTCTTTTTTCTTCTGATGACGTTCCCCCTTTACGCATTCTTGCGATAAAATGGCCTTCTCCACCATCCATAGGAAATATACGTATAGCCTTTTCGGTATTCATGCCTTCAGCAAATGCTTTTCTTCCAAATGAAACATTGGCATCCTCCATATGCATATCTGGATGTTCAGAAAGAAATTCTGCTATCTGATATTCATTTTCATTCTTATTCAGTGTACATGTAGAATATACGAGCACGCCTCCAGCCCTTAGGCAACGATATGCATTTTTGAGTATTTCTTTCTGCAGTTTAGCGCATGAAGCAACAAGACCATTGGACCATTGTGTTACAGCCACATTTTCCTTACGCATCATACCCTCTCCAGAACATGGTGCATCGCAAAGAACCATATCAAAATATCCTTCAAACGCGTCTGCAACATCGTTAGTATCAGCATTCAGTACAACGCAGTTCGCACCGCCGTTTCGTTCTGTATTTTCGGCAAGGATTCCAGATCGTTTTGAATCAAATTCATTAGAAACAAGCAGACCAGTGTTATTTAGTTTTTCAAGGATCTGGGTTGTCTTAGAGCCTGGTGCAGCACAAAGATCCAGTATCTTCATGTTTTCGTCAGGAGCCAATATTGTCACTGCACTTGAAGCACTTGGTTCCTGCATATAAAATGCGCCTGAAAGATAAGCAGGTGTAATTCCAATGCCGGAAGGAGCCTCCGTATAATAGCCATTGTCGGAAAACGGACTGCTGCTATGACTTATATCAAGGAAAGAAAAAAGATGTTCTGGTGTAGTCTTCAGAGTATTCACTCGAAATCCCCTCAGCGGTTTTTTATCAAGACAGTTCAAATAAGAAGAGTACTCATCCCCCAATAATTCCTTCATCTGTTCCAGAAATTGTTCATTCATACGCATCCAGCGTCCTATTTATATTGCGTGAGTCCTGATCAAGCTGAAGAATAAGATTGTTTCTGCTGTTGAATTTTTTTTCATCTCTCATGAACTTTATGAATTCAACTCTTAGGATTCTTCCATAAAGATCAAGATCGCAGTTCATAATATGCACCTCTAGTGAAAGATTCTGTCTGAAATTCAGCGTAGGATTGTGACCAAAATTAATCATTGCTCTGTATTTCTGCCGATTGGCAATCACATAGCCAGCATATACACCTTGCTTAGGAAGAATATACTCGTCAGAATATGCAAGGTTTGCTGTTGGATAGCCAAGAGTACTCCCCTTCTGATTGCCTGGAATGACTTTTCCTGAAATAGAAAAAGGTATCCCAAGGAGTTTTGATGCCTCTTCCATGCGGCCATTTTTAATGCAGTCTTCGATTCTCGTGGAAGAAATTTTTCCTTTAGCATCTTCAACTGGATCGACAACAACTGTCTCAATATCAGACGTTTCCCTAAGCGACTCCGGATTTCCTTTCCCCTGTTTCCCGTAATGATAGTCAAATCCGCACACAATAGCTTTGAGGTTCAGATGTCTTTGAATCAAATGAACAAAGTCTTCAGGTTCATAATCTGCTAACTGCTTTGTGAATTCAAGAATCACTATATTATCTATGCCAAGTTCAATAGCACGATTCATTCGTTCACGCATTGTAGATATGTGATGAACATTTTTCATTCCCTTTAAAGTTACCCATGGATCCGGTTCAAAAGTAATCATGGCAGATTCACAGTGATACTTCTCAGAAAGTTCCAAAGTCTTGCGAATCAGTGCCTGATGCCCTAAATGCATGCCATCAAAGTATCCTATGCATGCGCACATAGGCTGAAAATAGCAATGATTTGTATCTGTTCCCAAAGTAATGATTCTCATAATTCAGCAAAGCCCCCTGACGCATTGATAATAGCCATTTTCCATGCGCTCATATGCCGCAAGCAGTATACCGTTTTTTGTCAGTATAACTTTCGGCTCATCGGTATCAATTCTGATATGCCTGCCATTGCGTACACCATCTTCATCATCCGTTTCAAGCATCTTCCATTCCGGAGATATGACACGTGATGGATCAATCATCCCATTGCCATTTTGAATATCTTCGAAACTGCAGGCATCTTCAATATGTATACTTTCAATGCCCTCTCGAAGTAAAGATGTCATTGTTCCAAGCTCATTAATTAACGCTGCATAATCTTCTATCAATGTGCGGATATAAGTTCCCGATGATACTGTCGCATCCATAGAAAATAGATTGTCTCCTATCTGCCTGACAAACAAAGAATTAACAGTTTCAATTCTTGCTTTTCTTTCAACTTCAATGCCCTGCCGTGCATATTCATATAGCTTTTTACCATCTTTTCTGACAGCCGAATACATAGGAGGAACCTGCTGAATTGTGCCAGTCAGGGCAGCGGAGGCATGGTCAAGTTCCTCCTGCGAATGAGATATAGGAGTTTTATATTCAATAGCATGTCCCCAGATATCACCAGTATCAGTTTTCTCACCAAGAGAAAATTCAGCTTTGTAATGTTTATGATCCTTAACACAAAATGGTATCAGTTTCGTATATTTGCCTAGGAATATCAGCATAACGCCTCTAGCATTAGGATCCAACGTTCCCGAATGTCCTGCTTTTTTTTCATCAAGCATTCTTCGGCATTTTCTGACAGCATCAAATGATGTCATGCCTGAAGGTTTATTTAAAACAAGAATAGTATTCATCCGCACTATTATAGCAATATTTGATTATTTTCCAAAACAGATATGACACTTGAGCAAAGAATGAGCATGTAAACTTTTCATAATACATATGTAAACTTTTTCCATTAGATCTTGACATTATGAATTTTGTTAAGTATTATCTTGTCAATAAATAAAACCTGGATAGAGGTAGCGGTGTAGAAAAGTAGCGTATGGAGCCGGCAGGCAGAGAGATACGTGAAAGGCAGTCACCGCCGAACGAGTCTGACAGACATGTCATTCCCGTGGGGTTTCGGAAAATATCCGATTCACTCCTTCGAAAGAAGTGGCGCTATTACTTATGGAGAAACTTAACCGTATGTGATATCCACATATGGTTTTATTTATCTACAAGGGAGGGTTCACTTATGAACAGAATCATCAGAAACACAGCAGCCGCAGTTCTTTCTGCAGTCATGCTGACAGGCTGTTCTTCATCTGCAGCCAGCACGGGATCTGCTGCATCTTCTTCATCCGGCTCATCAGACAGCAGTGTCCTCAGAGTAGGAATGGAATGCAACTATGCACCATTCAACTGGTCAACAACTGAGACAAATGAATATACGCAGAAGATCTCTGACGTTGATTACGCTGACGGTTATGATGTCGTCATGGCAGCTAAGCTCAGCGAAGCAATTGGGCGCAAGGTTGAAATCGTTAAGCTTGATTGGGATAATCTAATCCTTTCACTCAACAACAATCAGATTGATGCGATCATTGCAGGTATGACCGACACAAAGGAACGTGAGGAAGAAGTCAGTTTCACAGATCCATATTACGAGTCAGAGGAAGTAATCATCGTCAAGAAAGATGGCAGCTACGCAAATGCAACTAGCATTCAGGATTTCTCCGGTGCCACAGTACAGGGTCAGATGAACACAATCTATGACAGTGTTATTGACCAGATTGATGGTGTCACTCATCAGCCCGCTGCCGAAACATTCCCTTCTGCAATTCAGGCATTGCAGTCAGGCGCTGTTGACGGTGTTGTATCCGAGCTTCCTGTAGCAGATGGTGTTGTGGCAGCCAATTCAGATCTTGCCATTGTAAGATTTGCTGACGGTAAGGGATTTGATGCCGATACCACAGTTTCCATTGCTGTCAGAAAGGCAGATACAGATCTGCGTGATCAGCTAAACGATGCACTTGCTAACATAGACACAAACACCAGAAATCAGCTGATGGAAGATGCTGTGGAACGTCAGCCTGCATCCGAAGAATGATATTCTTTGAAACAGTAGTACAGATTCTTGTAAAATATTGGCCAAGCCTGTTACTGGGAGTTAAGACAACATTGATCGTTTCACTATCAGGAACATTCTTCGGTTTAATATTAGGATTGCTTGTTGGCGGATTCAGAGCAGTAAAACTGGATTACACAGCCTCCAGACCTGCTAGATTCTTAAAAAAGCTTTTCAATATCATAGCTAATGTGTACATTACGGTCTTTAGAGGTACACCTATGATGGTGCAGGCAGTATTTATCTATTATGCCCTGCTCAATGTCATTCACTGGAATACTCTTACTGCAGCTATAGTCGTCATTTCAATCAACACAGGAGCTTATATGGCAGAAATCATACGTTCTGGCATACAGGCTGTTGATATCGGTCAAACTGAAGCCTCAAGATCACTTGGCATGTCAAACACGCAGACAATGCTTAGTGTCACTCTGCCACAGGCTATTAAAAATGCTTTTCCTGCAATTGGCAATGAATTGATTGTTAATATTAAGGATTCCTCTGTTCTGATGATCATATCAATGACTGAATTAATGTTCCAGAGCAAATCTATTGCAGGCTCAACGTTCCATTTCACAGAAACATATTTCATAGAAGCAATGATCTATTTGCTTCTAACTTCGATTGCCGCATTAATATTAGGCATTATAGAAAAGAAAATGAACAAGAGCACAATCCGTGTTTCCCTGCCACAGTCGGACACTGATCCACGCAGTGCAAACAGTATTCGTACAAGCAAGCAGAATGGAGGGAATAAAGATTATGCCACTCATTGAAATCAATGATATTCATAAAAGATTTGGATCCCTCGAAGTATTAAAAGGAATAGACTTTTCAGTTGAACAAGGTGAAGTAGTCACATTGATTGGAAGATCAGGTTCAGGAAAAAGCACCCTTCTTCGCTGTATTAATCTTCTTGAGAAACCAGACTCAGGCACCATCAAAGTATTCGGCGAAGATATTCTTCACACAAAGAATGTGAATGCATATCGTGCTAAAGTCGGCATGTGTTTTCAGCAGTTCAATCTCTTTTCAAATAAGAATGTTGTTGAGAACTGTATACTCCCTCAGATGAAGGTATTGAGGATCTCCAAAAATGAAGCAAAGGAAAAGGCAATGCACTTTCTTAAGCAGGTTGGCATGCAGGATTTTGCCGAAGCGTCAGTCATGAATATATCCGGCGGTCAGAAGCAGAGAGTAGCAATTGCTAGAGCACTTTGCATGGATCCAAAGCTGATGCTGTTTGATGAACCCACAAGTGCTCTTGATCCAGAGATGGTTGGGGAAGTTCTAAATGTGATGAAAAATCTTGCTTCACAGGGTCTTACAATGATCATTGTTACACACGAAATGTCTTTTGCAAAAGATGTCTCCGATAAAATTGTGTTTATGGATCAAGGTGTCATCGAAGAAGAAGGAACTCCCGACCAGATATTTAATCATCCATCCAGCGAACGCACAAGAACTTTCCTTAGTTCCTTTTCAAGATGATTATCAGAGCACAATAAAATACATTCCATTCTGAACATTTAACGCAGAGATTGAAACATCCAAATCGCATTGTATTTCTGTTTCTCTTTCCAATATAACGGTATTATCGTCAACAAAAAATTCATTAAGATTCATAAGAATATCTCTAAATGAAATGCTTCCTTCAGCTTCACATTCATAATGATGCATAGTTTTAGGATCATATAGATATATGTCAATCATCCGCTTATCAATCTCACAGTCATGCATTTTTCTTTACCAATATACATACCTTCATTTTCTTTTAAATGTTTATGCAATGTTCTAAAGACATATTGTTCATGATAATCTCTTCCTATGTACAGAACAGGCAGAGTTCGTTCTGATTTCTCATAATCTCCAAGCGTCATAAAATGAATATTTTCCAGCATCTGGCGATAGGTTGCTCCGCATTTGCAATCTGTCGCTTTTTGTATGATATTTTGAAAAGACAAAAGTTCTTCATTATAAGAAGCGACAATCAGAATAGAAACATTTTCATTTATTGAAAGCCATTGATCGGTGCTTATCATTCCCAGCGGAATTCCATCTCCATTGAACATGGAAGAATATACCTTAATAGGCATGCATGGCAAAATATATCTTTTATCATTTCCAAATTTCATTGAACTTATATGCGCAGCATTCTTAAAATCATCAGATGTTGTAGAAATCCATCTGCATCTTAACACTCTCCCTCTCTTAACCAGACCGCCTTCAGGCTCCTTTTGAATGATTTTTTGAAATGTCTCAAGTGCTTGCCCAACATCCTGTTCATTTTCGTCATGTAGAACATATCTGTCATTTATCAGTGCGTATTCTCTGTAAGGTAGTATTCCTGCTGTCGAAGCAAAAATATGAATATGAATATCATAGTCATCACTATGTTCCAGAAGGTCATGCAGTATGTGTTTATTACGGTCCCTATTTTCATAGAATCTAGAAAGATCCGTAATTATTACATCAATTCTTTTGTGTTTATCGCTTCGTATATGATTATAAAGGCATTCAAGCTTTTCTTCATAATCTGAGCCAAACCAGTCAGTCAAAAGCGGAGAAGTTACAGTGATTGAATTATCGCCAGCGCAAAGATCATCAATAATATAGATCTCGTCTTTCCCCGCATCGCAAATAAGCAGAGTACATAACAATGTTCTAATCATTCGGCATTTAGCATCATGATCAGTGGAAACGAAGATTGTTCCTCTGGTATCGCAAATGTTCAGCCAAGGCTGTAAATGATGGTAATAGTCGTCACATCTGCCAATGGGGTATTGAATTTTTTCGGCGTCTTTTAATGTTATTTCTTTCAATGCCGGAAGCCATAGTTTTCTCCTAGCGAAGTCATTGCCATCATACCGTTTTATTTCGCGAATCACTTCAACAATTTCAGGTGATCCCTTTTTAAGTTCTGAAAGATTGCTTTTAATAATCTTCCGTTTTTCATTAACGAGACAGAAAAGATGTCCCTCTTCTCTCTGTATTTCGTTTGCATAAGGTGCCGTTCCTTTAATGCATCCTTTTGATAATGACAGAACAAACTCCCCAGGATGCTGTAAATTCACTGCGCTATCATTGTGCATCATTTCAATGGAATCTTGCCTTTCTGCTACCTTTAGACATATTTTATATGAACAATTAGAAAGAATCTGATCATTGATTACACCAGAAGATTTCTGTGTAGATAATATCAGATGAATTCCAAGGCTCCGTCCAATTCTAGCTACCGATATCAAATCATTCAGAAGATCCGAATTATCCCTTTTTAATTCAGCAAACTCATCCACAACAATAATGAGATCTCCAATATAAGGCAAATCATCATCGCAATTCCATGATCTCCTGTATTCTGTTATGTTCATTATTGGAATGTGTTTCTTAATACTCATTGATTCTATTTGCCGTTCCCTGTATTCGCATTCATTTTTAAAAGATACAAGTGCTCTATTCATATTTTCTCTGTCCAGATTGTCAATAACACCAGCTATATGTGGAAGACCGTCCATTGCCGACGCAATACCGCCGCCTTTGAAATCCACTACTGCTATTTGCAGATCTTTTGGAGAATAATGCAGAGTCACATACAAAATCATTGAAAGTATTAATTCACTTTTCCCGCTTCCAGTCATTCCAGCAATTATTCCGTGAGGACCATCGCCTCTTTCGTTCAGATCAAGTATGATTTCCGATCCGGTTTCATCCATTCCAATCATAACGAATAAATTCTTATTAATATCCATATCATGTCGTAAACTTCGAATGCTAAGATCAGATGATTTCTTAATACCATTCATTTCTAAGAATCCAGAATTTTCATTCTTATATGAATGATCAGAATGTGATGTGCGCAGAAAGAAAGAATACATATCAATCATGCCACTGTCAGGAAACTGCAATAAATCCTGCCTATGTGTTTTCATAATCATGATGCTCGATGGATCATTTGTTGTTATTCTCAAATCACATTTCATCTCTTCAGCACCCACAAAAATATCGACAGTATTCGCATTTTCAGAATTTTTTGTCATATCACGGAAATGAAATACTACAGTCTTTTCTGTTCCGATTTTATTCAATGCTTCAGTGAGCTCCGCATTATTTCGCACTATATATCTGCCATCCGAATAATTTGCAGATGGCATTTGAAGCATCCATTCAGGAAATTCGTATTGCTTATCTGCACATAATACAATTGGAATGCTGAAGTAACAGTTCAGCTGCATCATGATGTATTCTAGCAGGCTGTTCATATGAATACCTTTTTCAATAAGGATTGTAGAATATGCAAACAGATCTATGAAATAAGCACCGCCGCTCTCATCAATGAACTCGTCCTGATACTTAGCAGTTATTTCATCTATACATTTATCAGAACATTTCCAATTGTTTTTGATTCTCACATTAATTGCTGATGTAGATGTTCCAAGCCTGATCAAACACCCATCTTCTTCATTATGCTGAAGAATAGATTCTCCACTCATAACCGTATTGTACAAAGTCCTTACATCAGGATAAAACAGTGTGCTGTTTTTATGATAACTTTTTTTAAATACTCTCACCTGTTCCTTATATGAGATCATTAGATTTTCATAATCATTTTTTCTCCTTATTTTTCTTTTTATTATGTTTCTTCGAACAATAACTCTAGAAAGCGGTGTCCAAAGAATCGTACTCAGAAACATAGTGGCAGGAATAATCAAATATGATAATGTATCTATTAGTTCTCTTCCTGCTGTATATCCTCTATATGCATTGATCATTCCGGCCGATAGAGATGCCAGTGACATCATTAATGCTGGTCCAATTGTGTAGATCATTGGCTGCTGTTCAGATTCAATTATTCTTTCTGGCTCAGGTGCATTTATTATCAATTCATTTATAGGGAACCATATATCTCCATACGTTCTTTTAAAAGAAACAATTTCGGGAAGTTTAGATTCATTCAAACAATTATGATATGGCTGCAAAGTATCATTATAAGATCCACATTTATTAATCATAAAGAAACTGTTACTAAAACATATTGCAGTACCCAGCACGTCTATTCTGTCACCACTTTTCCAAACAGATTCATGCTTCATTTTGCTGCCATTCAAATAAACAGGAGCCCCCTTTCTCCAGCTGATTTTTTTTGTTTTGAAATCAAGCACAGTCATATGCTCACTATGCGAGTCAGCACAATCAATTTTTATTTCATTTATACTGCTGTTTCCAATCGAAAGAATATTATGATTGATTTGCAATTTATCAAAATGATTATATGCAATTTCATCAATCAGAATCATCGATATTTCGATTTCATCCTGAAATACAATTATTTCTCTGCCTATTCTAAGATTTGAGTAAGGCACTGATTTAAACCCATATGGGAGTCTGATACTGTAACCATCTTCAAATTTAAAAATAATGAGTGAAAAACCGGAAAAGACTATTTCTTCCCGGTCTTTACATAAACGCACAGTTTTTAATCTCTCGTTTTCTGCTATTCGAAGAATCATTATGATACCTGAGGGACCATAATACTGCAAGCCGTCCTGTGTTTATCATCTTTGGTTTTGATGGTAACTACAGTAGAGCCGCTGGATATACCCTTTACATTTCCCTTTCCGTCAGTTGAAGCAACATTTGAATCACCGCTGATATAGATAAGATCATCTTTTGTATATCCATCAGGAAGGCCTCTGATTTGAAATGCAACGCTTTCACCTAAATGTACAGCAATTGAATAATCTTTAAGACTTATCAGCTGAGTTACTTTTAGTTCTTCAGGTGTCTTTGATATTGTTCTGTTGCCTCTTGTACAATGATCAACAAACTTAAAGTTCTCAATATGTCTTTTGCCATCAGGGAAAATATTATCCTGCTCATCACTCAAGAGAGATATTGTCCTGTTGATGCCAAGTTTTCCCATCAGAGATTTGCTTGAATTAAACTTTACATTAAGAAGCCATTTTGCATCAATATCTCCGCATACCATTACATCCTTTGCTTCAGAAGCCGCCTCATCCGCAACATCCGCCGGAACATCTGTTACCTCACTTTTGGATTTCCCTTCGCTATCATACATATGTACCGTTGTTTTTACAGAAGCTTTGGCCCCTGCATTCAGCCCAATATCGCAAAGATTCATCGATGTCATATTTAATGCAAAGCGTATTCCCGCCTGTATTTTTGAATCTGATTTTAACACAGTGTCCGCTTTTGCAGACTGTTCCTTTATCAATCTAATCTTTCCATCTTTAACTTCACAGCCAAGTTCATTCTCCTGAGAAAGAGTTATCTGAACCCTTCCAGACGTGCTCATGTGGAGATCAAGATTGAGCGTCAGATTCATTACTGGATTTCCAGGAAGCGGAACAGTGATTTTTGCCAGTGTCAAAGTATCATTCGTTTCATCTTTTTTTTCTTGATAAATACTCTTTAGTGTCTCTATGAAATTTCCTGTTTCCACCTTAGAAAAATCACCATATAGATTTTTATAAGCTCCATTTTTTAAACCAAGATCTTCTTCACTCTTGAACTTAACTTTAAAATACGCATTCTTTATTGAATCTTCTTTACTTAGGAAATGATAATCACAGTGAACAGAATTCACCTTTACTGCGGCATATAGCTTGGAACCATGTGATAATGTTCGATTAACCTCAGCGCTCACTCCTGATGCATAACCATGTACTGTAACTGTATATCCATTTACTTTAAAGGACTTCTGATATCCATTAGTACTCATAACAGAAGGAGAGGTACATAATGCGCTCTCCTGTATTACTTTTCCATTTCCGTCTGTTATCTGAGCTTTAGAAAAATCTATATCAGAATTTCCAGAAACATCTGTTGTTTCTGTATATGAGAATATATCGGGATCCTCAAATGCAATTAGACATTTATCTTTCTCAATATTCTCCACCGAACTGACTTTTCCATAAATAGTTTCACCATTTTCACTGTCCTGCCATTCTAGAATCGATCCAATATCAATTGAACCATCATTATGCAGGACCATTGTTCCATTTGCTTTGCTAACAGATTCGGGAACAACCTCTATCACATCTATGCTGTCCTTCCAGTCAATAATTGTGTTCCGTTTTTCTTGTAGATTGTTCATTTTACTGACTAATAGATCAAGGAGTTCTAAACCCTCCTCCCTGCCAACTTTTTCTTCTGGGCAAAAATTAAAATCTGAATCTATTTTCATTATCCCAAAAGAAACTAACGACTCTATCTGTTCCTTAAACTGACTGTCCTCAATATCACTGATTTTTATATTAGCGTCTGAACTCTTCCCCCATAAATTCATAAGTGTCCCTGCAGCCCATTCTCTTGTTAATGGAGAATTAGTTTTGATTTTCATTTTGGTATTGAGAACACCCCATTCTACAGCGGTCTGAACATCAGCAAAATATTCATCTTCGGGATCGACACTGTCTATATACGGTTTTGTTTCGCTGCTTTCCACAATACCTGCTTTTTCATTGATACACCGTATCCACTTTCCAAGTTCAAACGCTTCTGCTTTCTTCGGCGTACAGGAAGCGGTAAAAAACAGAAGCACCCCTGCTAGAATACCTCTTTCAATTCTTTTAATACTGCATTCCCGAAGCATTTCCAGCAATTGTCGATTCCAGACTGTCATATGAAGCAACAGTCAGATCAAGAAATCTAGCATAGGAATCGATGTATTCTTTCTGTTTTTCAAATCTTGATGCAAACATGTTAAATCTGCTTCTGATCTCCTCACCGCCATCAGAGATCCATGTCCCATTTAGCAGATTCATTTCTTTCTTCATATCATTAAGCTGTTCATACATCTGTTCATTCAAAGATCTGATTCTCGCTGCCGTTGCCTGTACTTCGGCAAGTGATATCTGTATACTCGGCATTATTTATTCCCCCCCCTTATCGAGCAAGATATCCTGCTTGTGATGTGAGTTCATCCTGCGTATCTCTATATGCCCTTGCACTGTTTCTTAAAAAGTCCGAATACTGTGTACACAATACCGACATCTGTCTGAAATCTGTCTGATACTTTGAAATTTGTGATACGAACGCAGCATTGTCCTTTCCCCTCCATGAACTGCCCATTGAATCAACTGCACTGAATAGACTTGCGCATCCGGCTGTGTAATCCTGATTCCTGGTTTCCATTCGTAAAGCACATGATTCAAGCTGTTCCGGTTCCACTGTAATTTTTCTCATTGATGAATCTCCTCCCTGCTGTATTCTTACCAACAGTTTAAAAACAGCCGCAAAAAAAAGAACAGATCAATTCTGTTCTTCTTTCTTATGAATTTCTGCAATAATGTCGTCAATATGCTGAGCTTTCATTTCAGTCTCATCTATGACGAATGTAAGTTCAGGAGTACGTCTGATATCAAGCATTTGAGACAGCGCAGATCTTATAAATCCCTTTGCTCTATTCAACGCTTTTAAACCGGCCTGTGCTCTTTCGTCTTTACCGAGGAATGTCACATAAACTGTTGCATAAGAATGATCATTAGACACATGTACATCAGTTATTGTTACAAAACCGACATTAGGATCCTTCAGATCAAACTGTACAATATCAGAAATGTCCTTACGTATTATTCCTTCCAATCTTCTCTGCTTAACACTGACAGCCATGATTATTCCACCGGCACTTCCTGTGCTTCATATACTTCAACAGTATCGCCGGCCTTGATATCATTAAAATTTTCAATTGTAAGTCCGCACTCATATCCCTTATCGACAGACTTAACATCATCTTTAAATCTTCTCAATGATCCAAGTTTTCCGTCATATACGACAATACCTTCACGTATCAGTCGAATGCCGCAGCCAGTATTAATCTTCCCATCAGTAACCATACATCCGGCGATTGTACCAACCTTGGATACCTTATAGATTTCTCTGACTTCAGCTTCACCAATTGTAACATCCTGATATACAGGTTCCAGCATTCCCTTCATAGCAAGTTCCATCTCTTCAGTTGCTTTATAGATGATGTTATGAAGACGTATCTCAACACCCTCTTCTTCTGCCTTCTTGCGGATTGCGGCATTAGGACGAACATTGAAACCGATTATCATAGCGTGAGAAGCATCTGCAAGCATGATATCCGATTCAGTAATGGCACCAGCTGTTGCGTGAATTACATTTACCTTTACACCCTTGACATCCAGTTTCTCCATGGAGGATTTAACTGCTTCGGCAGAACCCTGCACATCAGATTTGATGATGATAGGGATTTCTTTAATATCGCCCGATTCAATCTGAGCAGAAAGATCTTCAAGCGTCATAGCAGAAGATTTTCTTCTTTCAGATTCGATCTTTCTTCTATTTCTTCTTTCAGCAAGAGACCTTGCATCCTTCTCATCTTCGAAGCTGCGGAACTGATCCCCCGCTTCAGGAACATCATTCAGACCAATAATTTCAACTGGAGAAGAAGGCCCAGCAGACTTCAGTTCTTTGCCGTCTTCATCAGTCATTCTTCTAACTTTTCCGAATGCTGTACCTACGACAACAGGATCACCCTTATGAAGCGTTCCGTTCTGCACAAGTAACGTAGCTACAGGTCCTCTTCCTTTATCCAGCTTAGCCTCAATAACAGATCCAAAGGCAAACTGTTTAGGATCAGCTTTCAGTTCCATGACATCAGCCACAGTCAGGATTGTTTCTAGAAGATCAGACACTCCATCGCCCTTTTTAGCAGAAGTGCGAACAAAGATTGTATCTCCGCCCCATTCTTCCGGCATAACACCTAGATCAGCCATCTCCTGCATAACATGATCAGGGTTGGCATTAGGTTTATCCATTTTATTAACTGCAACAATTACAGGGACCTTAGCAGCCTTCGCATGGTCAATTGCCTCACGTGTCTGCGGCATAACACCGTCATCAGCAGCCACAACAATAATTGCTATATCTGTTACACTTGCACCTCTAGCACGCATAGCAGTAAATGCCTCATGCCCTGGTGTATCAAGGAATGTAATCTTGCGTTTCTTGATCTGGACCTGATAAGCACCAATTGCCTGTGTGATGCCGCCTGCTTCTCCCGCCGCAACCTTTGTTTTACGGATAGCATCCAGAAGAGTTGTCTTGCCATGGTCAACATGCCCCATGATAGTAACAATCGGAGGACGCGGCTTTAACTTTGTCGGATCCGATTCTTCAGTCAATTCAAGAGAATCTTCTTCTCTTTCCTTGACCTTTGTTGCCTCAATGTCATAAGAAATACAAACAAGTTCAACTGTATCATCATCCAGAGGACTGTTTATGGTTACCGCTTTCCCTTCCATGAACAGTGATTTTATAATCTCGCTCACCTGTCGTCCAGTTTTTTCAGCAAGCTCACCTACTGTAATACCCTCAGTATAGGTAATTGCATGAATATCAGGAACCTGTTTCTTAGGTTTCGGTTTAGCTTCAAAATCCCTTCTCTGGGTGTTATTGTTATTCTTCTTTTTCTTGCGGCGGTTGCTTCCGCCATTGCCTCTATAAGCTGATTTATTTACAGGCATAAAATTCCTCTCTTTCTTTCGTTCAGAGACCCGTTACGGCAGGTTCTCCTTGAAACAAGCTTTGTCGTGCATCATCCCCTTCTTTTTGGATATACTTAATGAATTGCTTTCAGTATTTCATTCCAGAACTCATCTGGGATGTCACACTTCAATGCTGATTTCAGTACACTCTTTTTTCTTGCAAGCATAACTGCTTCGTCACTTTTCTTCAGATAGGCGCCATGCCCATTCATCTTTCCTGAGACATCAACTTTTAATTCTCCCTCTGGTGTCCGGACAATTCTCAACAGTTCCTTTTTAGGAAGCTGTTCACCTGTTGCGATACAGCGCCTCATAGGAATCTTTCTTGGCATTCTTATTTACTGTCCTTATCGTAGTAATCTTCATATTCATCGTAATCGATGTCGAATTCATTGGCCTCATCCTTCTGCTTCTGTGCTTCTATTTCAGCCAATTCTGCTTCTGAATATACAGGCTTATCTGTATCAGGTGCTTTTACTATCTTATCCTTCAGCTGTTCTGCAAGTTTCTTATTGGATAACTTGTAGTTGTCCTCATCAGACTTCTTCTTTCTCTTAGGGCGGAATTCAGGCTGCTGCCTTGTCTTTGGAGCACTCGCAAGTTTTTCAAAACGAGATACATACTTGTTATTAGCTGCCATTTCCTCAAGATCAGCATGGTGATGCTCTTCCTTAGTCTTTTCTGCCTTAGCAGGTTTGGAACTCTCCACAGGTTTTTCCTCTTTCTCAGTTTCAGGTTCTTTTTCTTCAGTGCTTTCATCTCTGCCTGTCTCTACTGTCTCTTCAGCAGTCTGATTTTCAGCAGTCTCTTCCTTCTTGTCTTCGGCAGCTGTGTCTTCATTATCAATCTTTGTACGTATGTCTTCAGACAGTGCATCCTGCATCTCTTCAGGGATGAAACCATCTTCTTCCAGTTCAGGTTTTGGTGTCTGTTCCTTCAGCTTCTGAGCGGCTTCAATACGTTTGTTTTCTTCTTCCTTAGCAGCAACAGCCTTTCGTTCTTCTTCAACAGCTTCGTTCTTCTTACGAATTTCATCTCTCTTAACTTCGCCCTCAGCAACCAGAGCATCATAATCAAGACCACTCTCTTCAAGTTCTTTTCTTGTCTTAATATCAATGTTGTAACCTGTCAGAGTATGTGCAAGTCTTGCATTCTTACCCTTCTTGCCAATTGCCAGAGAAAGCTGACTTTCATCAACAATTACTCTAAGACTTCTTTCATCATCTCCAGGGAGCACAGCTTCGATTTCAGCCGGAGCAAGAGCATTCTTTACAAGCTCTGTCAGATCATCACTGTACTTGAAGATATCAACCTTTTCACCATGAAGTTCCTCTATAATTTCCTGAACACGCGAACCTCTTGGACCAATGCAGGCTCCGATTGGATCAATATCAGGATTATGAGAAATAACAGCCATCTTGGTTCTCTCGCCAGCTTCACGTGCAATCGCCTTGATTTCAACAGTTCCGTTGAAGATTTCAGGAACTTCACGTTCAAACAGTCTCTTCACCAGCATCTTGTCAGCACGGCTCACAACAACCTGAGAGCCCTTACGAGCTTTGTTTTTTGGAGACCTTGGGTCCTGTGCGTCAGGAGCCACTTCCTTATTGCCCTTATTCACTTCAGTAATGACAACACGGATCTGCTGTCCTTCATGAAGCACCTCATTAGGGATCTGTGCAGAACTTGGCATCATAGCAGTTGTCTTTCCAAGATTAATCAAAGCAAATTTATCCTTAACAACTTCAACAATACCTATTACCATTTCATCAAGCTTATCAATGTACTCATTATAAATAGCACTCTTAGCTGCTTCAGTTATAGACTGACGCATCACGTTTTTTGCAACACTGATTGCTGCTCTTGAGAAACCATTTACCTCAACCTGTCTTCTTACAGTTCCATCCAGTTCTACATTAGGATTGATTTCTTTTGCATCGTCCAGCGAGATCTCAAGTTCATCATCTTCAACGTCCTCAACAACCTTATAGTTCTGATAAAGATCGATTGTCTTTTTCTTCTCATTAATTTCAGCAGTAACATCAAGATCATCTAGTTCTGCATCTTTCTTGAATGCTTTTTCGATTGCCTGCTTCAAAGCATCGAGGACAACCTGTTCTGATACATTTTTGTCTTCCTCAACAGCACCAAGTGCCTTTATCATATCTTTATATTTGAATTCCATGATTTCTCCTTATAATTTCACCGCATAGCGGATATATTCAATGTCTTCTGTTTTAAACTCAGCTGTTCTTGTGGCAGCTTTATCACGATACAGCAGATGAACAATACCATTTGCCATATCCTTCACTTCCCCTGTAAGTTCGTTCAAATTTTTGTAAGGTTCCTTCAGCCGTACATGCACATACTTTCCAGCAATGTGCTTAAGTTCTTCAGGGTCCCGTATTTCTCTTTCAGCACCAGGGCTGCACACCTCAAGGGTATACTCCTCCTTGATCAGATCATCCTTATCCAGTATTTCACTGATCTGTTCACTTACAGCTGCACATGTGTCCAGATCCATTGTGCCATCAGGCTTTGTAATGGCAACCTGCAGGGTGCGTTCACGTCCTTGACTGAGCCATTTAAGCTCATAAAGAGATACGCCGTTTTTTTGAAAAACAGTTTGAAAAAGTTCTTTCAGATGTTCGTCTCTGTCCATACTCCTCCGATAATAAGACAAGGAGTGCCTACGCACTCCTTGATATCCAACATCATTATATAGAATTTTATACACACTGCAAGCATGAATTCAATAAATATACGCGGAAAACACGCCATTTTACTCAATGCGTGAACAGTCTTGCTGCTTCTACCGCCTTCTGCCATCTCCGATAGTAATGATCAGCCTCTTCTTTTGAAATCTCTGGTTTGTATGAAACCGCTCCAATTTCATTAGTCTTCAGTTCGTCAAAATCCTTCCAGAATCCAACAGCAAGTCCTGCCAAATGAGCTGCACCTAATGCAGTAGTCTCTACTATCTGCGGTCTCACAATTTCACATTGAAGAAGATTACACTGGAATCTCATAAGGTAATCATTGGCAGATGCGCCACCATCAACTCTTAATTTCCGAATGGGAACACCACTATCTGTAGACATTGCATCCAGAACATCTCTTGTCTGATAAGCAAGTGAATCAAGCGTTGCTTTGGTAATATCTTCCTGAGATGTGCCTCGAGTCAATCCAAATATAGCTCCTCTGCAGCGATCATCCCAATACGGTGCTCCAAGACCGACAAAGGCAGGCACCATGTAAACACCCGAGTGAGAATCTGCATGCTTCGCAAATTCCTCCGACATGGATGATTTAGGAAAAAATTTCATCTGGTCACGAAGCCATTGAATTGCAGATCCAGCCACAAAGATAGATCCTTCCAGTGCATAGGTTATTCTTCCTTTATATCCCCATGCTATTGTAGTCAGCAGACCATTTTTTGATTTTTGCGGTTCTTCACCAGTGTTCATAAGAAGGAAGCCGCCGGTTCCATATGTATTCTTAGCCATTCCCTTTTCAAAACACGCCTGTCCAAACAAAGCAGCTTGCTGGTCGCCGGCAACGCCGGCAATTGGAACTTCATGACCAAAGAAATGATAGCTCGCCGTATGCCCATAGATACATGAACTGTCTTTTACTTCTGGCAGCATACACATAGGAATATTCAAAATTGTACAAAGTTCTTTATCCCACTTCTTTTCATAAATATTATAAAGAAGTGTTCTTGATGCATTAGAATAATCAGTTACATGAACTTTATTGCCAGAGAGACACCATATCAGCCATGAATCGATTGTACCAGCTTTCAGTTTTCCCCTTTCGGCAAGCTGCTGTGCACCAGGTGTATTATCAAGCATCCACCTAATCTTTGTAGCAGAGAAATATGGATCAATACGAAGACCAGTCTTTCCTCTGAACAGCGGATCCAGACCTTTCTTTACCAATCCGTCGCAGATATCAGCCGTCTGTCTTGACTGCCATACTATTGCCTTGCATATAGGAAGACCCGTATCCTTATTCCATACAACAGTTGTCTCTCTCTGATTTGTAATACCAATTCCTGCCACCTGTCCAGGATCTATACCAGCCTTCTGAATACACTCCGCCATTACTGCAAGAACCGAAAGCCATATTTCATTAGCATCATGTTCTACCCATCCGGGATGCCTGAAATACTGCTGATACTCTTTCTGTGCACTCGCAACAATTTGAGAATCATGATTAAACAAAATTGCTCTGGAACTTGTAGTACCCTGATCAATAGCCATTATAAATTTTTCCATGAATGCAATCTCCTTGCTCTGCTAACATAATTATATGATCATTTCCAATGATGAAAATATACACAATTGCATAAACAGTATAAAAAAAGCTTATCCAATATGACGACTCATTTGGAATAAGCTGTCTCAGAAATTTGTTTTCCGATTACTATCAATCTAAGATCGTCTCTGTCACGAACACATGTCTGCAGTGTGACAAATTTATCCTCTTCAGTGATACTGACACCAGTACTGTAAAATTCTTTACTTTCAATATATGGAAGATACGAATCAAGATCATTCTGGGTATAACTGAGATGCCAATATTCCATATTTTCATTATCCATCTCATAATAGAAAACATAAGCAACTTGGTATCTTCTAGTTTCATTCTGCAGTTCAAGATCAAAATATTCATTTGCTTCATAATTATTCTGATCTTTCAGCTGATGAAGAGGTGAAAACTTCTTACTCTCATCATAATAAACAAAGTGCCCATAAAAGATCATGTTCTGATCATCTAAAGAATTTCTATAATCCATAAATACAGTTCCCTGTTCTTGATCAGTCTTATTAAAGTCCTTTGTCAGATAATACTCATTATCAGCACTCTGAACTGTCAATTCATCGATCAATCCGCTTTCAAAGAATAGGTGTCCAACATAATCACTGTTCTGAGCCTTTTCAGCATCATAGTCCACAGTCCTGGCCGCTGAATTTTCAGTTGCAGACGGAGATTCTGACACTGTACTGTCAGACTTAGCGGAAGTTCCGTTATCAGCTGTCCCCTGAGTACAGCCCTTCCATACCATAAGGCAAGCAATCATTACAGCCACTAAAATAATTATCAGGACAGTTCTTTTCCTCAGATGTTTTTTGTTAGAAACATGACTGGTCTTACTCGCACCAGTATTAAACTTTTCATTATTACCTGAACCACTATCTATATTCAAACTGGAATTATCATTTTTTGAATTTGAACTGTTACTAAATGAATCATTCTTCTCTTTTTCGTTATCATTCATAAGTTTCTCCACAGCTTCATTTTATCACACCATATTTACACATCCAAAAGAAAAGGACATCCTCTAGGACATCCTTTTACTATAATGCATTTACTTAGACTTCTTAGCGGAAGTCTTCTTTGCAGAAGCTTTCTTAGCAACTGTCTTCTTGGCAGGAACCTTCTTAGCAACTGTCTTCTTGGCAGGAGCCTTCTTAGCAACTGTCTTCTTAGTTGCTTTCTTTGAGGCAGACTTCTTTGCAGGGGTTTTCTTAGCAACTGCCTTTTTGGAAGCAGCTTTCTTAACAGCAGCTTTCTTTACAGTCTTCTTTACAGTTTTCTTTGACTTCACAGTCTTCTTAGTTGCAGCAGACTGCTTAATAGCCGCCTGTGCAGCTGCAAGTCTTGCGACAGGAACTCTGAATGGGGAACAGGATACATAATCCAATCCGCATGTCTGGAAGAACTGGATAGATACCGGATCTCCACCATGTTCACCGCATACACCCATATGGATGTCCTTACGTGTTGCACGGCCAGCTTCCGCAGCATGCTTAACCAGTTTTCCTACACCATTTACATCAATATGAGCAAATGGATCAAATTCATAAATATGTTTATCGTAATAAGATCCCAGGAACTTACCCGCATCATCTCTTGAGAAACCAAATGTCATCTGCGTCAGATCATTTGTTCCAAACGAGAAGAATTGAGCTGTTTCTGCAATTTCACCCGCATTTACAGCAGCGCGAGGAATCTCAATCATAGTACCAATCTTGTAAGTCAGTTTAGAATGCGCTGCAGCAATAGCCTTGTCGGCAGCTTCCCGAACAACGCCAGCAACATAATCAAGTTCGGCTTTTTCACCAACAAGCGGAATCATAATTTCCGGTATAAAGTGCCATCTAGGATGCTTCTTGTTTACCTTGATTGCTGCGTTAATGATAGCTCTTGACTGCATTTCTCCAATTTCCGGATATGTTACATCAAGACGACATCCTCTATGACCCATCATAGGATTGAATTCCTTCAGTTCTGCATCAGCAGCGTTGACATCTTCAAGAGTAATACCAAGAGCTTCTGCAACTTCCTTAGCCTCTTCACTGTTCTGCTTTGGCAGGAATTCATGCAGAGGTGGGTCAAGCAGACGTACTGTTACAGGTAGTCCGCCCATAGCTTCAAAAATTCCTTCGAAGTCTTCCGTCTGATATGGTTCCATTGTCTTCAGCGCAAGTGCCCTCTGTTCATGAGTGCGGGATACACACAGCATGCGAATAGCCTTGATCCTCTCAGGAGAATTAAAGAACATGTGTTCAGTGCGAACCAGGCCAACACCCTGCGCTCCAAAGTCCCTAGCACGCTGAGCATCAGCTGGTGTGTCAGCATTTGTTCTGACCTGCATCGTACGACGCTCATCTGCCCACTTCATGAACTTTGCAAAATTACCAGAAATTTTAGCAGGAACAGTTTTGATTGTTCCCTCATATACAGTACCTGTAGTTCCATCAACAGAAATAACATCTCCATCTTTGAATGTCTTTCCGCCAACAGAGAATTCCTGCTTTTCTTCATTTACCGAAACATCACCGCACCCAGAAACGCAGCAGGCACCCATTCCTCTAGCTACAACTGCAGCATGAGAGGTCATGCCGCCTCTGACTGTAACAATAGCCTGTGAAGCAGCCATACCGGCAATATCTTCAGGAGATGTTTCGAGTCTAATCAAAACAACTTTCTTTCCAGCCTTATTTTTCTCTTCTGCTTCCTTTGCAGTGAATACCGCTTCGCCGCTTCCAGCGCCAGGAGAAGCTGCAAGTCCCTTCGCAATGATTCTGTCCTTAGCCGCCTTAAGATCCTCAGCATCGAACATTGGATGAAGAAGATCATCCAGCTGTCTTGGCTCAACAAGCATCAGAGCTTCGTCACGAGTCAAAAGTCCTTCATGTTCCATATCAACAGCTACTTTTAATGCAGCGGCCGCTGTTCTCTTGGCATTCCTTGTCTGCAGCATAAAGAGTTTTCCATGTTCAATTGTAAACTCCATGTCCTGCATATCCTTATAATGCTTTTCAAGACGATCGCAGATCTTCACAAAATCTTTGTATGCGCCTGGAATTGTTTTCTTTAATTCTGAAATAGGTTGCGGAGTACGAATGCCAGCCACGACGTCTTCGCCCTGTGCATTCATCAGGAATTCCCCGAATAGTTTCTTTTCGCCAGTAGCAGGGTTACGAGTAAACGCAACGCCAGTACCGCAATCATCGCCCATGTTGCCGAAGACCATTTCCATTACATTGACTGCTGTTCCAAGACTATCAGGAATATCATTCATCTTTCTGTAATAGATAGCACGTTCATTATTCCACGAACGGAATACTGCAAGTACGGATCTATCAAGCTGAACTTTCGGATCCTGAGGGAAATCTTCGTTCAGGTTCTTCTTATAGAACTCTTTGAACTTGGCTGTAAGCTCAACCATGTCATCAGCATCCAGATCGACATCCAGCTTTACACCTTTTTTAGCTTTGACTTCGTCAATGATAACTTCAAACTTTGACTTGTCGAGTCCCATAACAACATCAGAAAACATCTGAATGAAACGTCGGTATGAATCATAAGCAAAACGCTTGTTGCCTGAATTGGCTTCAACGACTTTTACAACTTCATCATTGATACCAAGATTCAGAATTGTATCCATCATACCTGGCATGGAAATTGGTGCGCCGGAGCGTACTGACACAAGGAGCGGTTTTTTCAGATCGCCAAGCTTTTTGCCGGTTTCCTTCTGAAGCCATGATACATGAGCATCAATCTGTTTCTTGATGGTGCTGTTCAAAAGCTCGCCGTCTTTGTAATACTGTGAACATACATCTGTCGTAATAGTGAATCCGGATGGGACAGGCATTCCAAGATTTGACATCTCAGAAAGGTTTGCGCCTTTGCCTCCAAGCAGTGAACGCATCTTGCCGTTGCCTTCGGCAAATTTGTAAACATACTTTTTTACAGCCATTAATAGCCTCCCTTTAGACTTTGATAAATTGATTATAATTCAACGTAAAAATTAAGACAATGAAATATCGCAAAAACACGCACAAAATTCGTGCGTGTTATAAGCCTTATTATGCATGCATGTATTTATCAATGAAGGTAAACAATGTTTCAAAATACCCTTCTGCCTTAGACGTCTCTCTGAATCCAGCACCTTCAGCAGTGAAAAGTTCCTTCTCATAAGCATATGCATAGTAATTATCAAACATCATACTTGTAGGTACTACTTCATCTTCTGTACCATGCATAAACAGCATTGGTACAGAAGCATTCTCAAGCTGATGCTTAGTGCTGACATCATTCATTGAAAAGTGCAGGAACTGCTTCACATAGAAATCAACAGATGGGATAAACAGCTTACCATTCATCTTTCTATGCTTTCTGATTGTATACAGAATAATTTCCTTCATATCAGAAAATCCACCATCTTCAATCATACATTTAACTCCCGATGGCACATAATCACCTACGCAGTTCATCACAGCATTGCCGCCAGCATCCAGTCCCATCACTGCTATCTGCGCATTCGGATCATAATTCAAAAGGAAGTTGATCCAGCTGATCAGATCATAGTGCTCATTCCATCCAAGTCCTGTGTATCTTCCTTCAGAGAACCCGCATCCACGCGCATCAGGTGCTAGTATGTTGTATCCTCTCTGATCCGCTTCATAGAAGTAATCAAGAAGCGTACTGCTGCATTCGCCAAGTCCATGCTGGAAAATAATCCAGTGATGAGAATCTGGATTGTCAGTAATACGAAGTGCATGCAGTTTGAGACCATCGTAAGAAGACAGATATTCATCATCTCTTACGCAATGAGAAAACCATTCGTGTCTTTCCCCACCTGCAGTCAGGAGTCTCGGTGATGTGTGTTTTCCAAACAGAACCGAGTTATCCAGATCAAATCCATTTCTGAATACATAATAGCCATATCCTGCATAAGCAGCTGCACCAGCCGCCGCAGTAACACCCAGAACCTTCAGCAATGTATGATTATTCTTATTCTCTTCTTCACTCATAATATTCTCCTGTTTCCATGATTGAATACATGCTCTACCTGCTGAAATTATAGCATGTTTAATGTTTATTCAATACATCGAGACGCTCGACAATTGCTTCGACTGAATTGCAAATCTTAACGCAACATATCTATCACATTGAATTAATCCGAACCAGTAATGCTGTAATTGTCACATT
>JBFLGD010000009.1:0-73718 GCA_041859965.1 Bulleidia sp.
ATCCAATACTGGCAAGACACAGGAGATCATTGTTGCGACTTCGCCGGACTACCCTCCATTCGAATCTCTGACCAACAGCAATGAACTCGAGGGATTTGACGTTGATATGACAACATGGCTGTTCGACTGGATGAATGAGAATGGCTACAGCTACACACTTAAATGGTCACAGATGTCCTTTGATACTATCATCTCCTCTATTCAGACTGATCAGGTAGATCTTGGCATTTCAGGATTCACATATGACAAGGACAGAAAAGTTCTGTTCTCAGATTCCTATTATGACTCGGCTGAAGTAGCACTTGTTACAGACAGTTCCGATATCACCTCCACTGATGACTTAAAGGGAAAGAAGATCGGTGCTCAGCTAGGTACAACCGGTGAGGACTGTGCCAATGATATTGAAGGTGCTGATGTCACAGCGCAGGAAGATATGGGCATTCTGGTTGAATCTCTGAAGGCTGGGGGACTGGATGCAGTCATTATGGATCAGCCGGTTGCTGAAAACTATGCAGAGGCTGGTGGATACAGGGTACTCGATACTCACCTGCTTGATGAGGAAATGTATATCATCGCCAAAGAAGGCAATACAGAACTGATGGATGCAGTAAACAAGGCACTGGCTGCCTACAAGAAGAGCGATGATTTTGATTCAAACGTACAGAAATGGCTGAGCTGAAACAATGAGCGATATATTAACACAGGAAAATCTGCTTTTCATGCTGAAGGGAGCCGGATACAGTCTGGCACTTGCTGTTGGTGCTGTTATTATCGGTGCTGCAATAGGTATTATCTTCTCCGCAGCAAAACTTTCCAAATCCAAAATACTGCATGCAATTGCCAATGTTTACGTTGAAGTATTCCGAGGCACTCCAATGCTTCTGCAGATTCTATTCTTCTATCTCGGTATTCCGGTTCTCTACCAGAGAATAACCGGAATGCGCATGACCGCCGATCCTTATCTGGTCGGCCTTCTTGCATTATCATTCAATTCAGGTTTATCATTCAATTCAGGTGCCTATCAGACAGAGCTTATTCGTTCCGGTATTCAGGGAGTTGATGCCGGACAGTGGGAAGCATGTGAGACACTCGGTATCGGTTATGGAACAATGATGAAGGAAATTATCCTTCCACAGGCGTTCAAGAGAATTGTTCCACCGATGGTCTCCGAATTTATCACATTGATCAAAGACAGTTCATTGATTTCAAATATCGGTGCACTGGAGCTTCTCTATTCCGCCCAGGTATTGGGCAAGAGATACTATGACTATCTGGATCCGCTGATCATTGCAGGTATCATGTATCTGACTATGACCGTATTTATCTCTTGGATATCAAAGAAAGTAGAAAGGAAGTTTGCCGAGAATGATTGAAGTCAAGAATCTAAACAAGCATTTCGGGAAACTGCATGCACTGCAGGATATCAATCTGACTGTCAATGATGGTGAAATTGTCTGTCTGATTGGTCCTTCCGGTTCCGGAAAGTCTACTCTATGCAGATGTATTCACGGCCTTGAAACACCGGAAAGCGGAGAGGTATGGCTCGATGGTGAAATCATGGATCGCAGCAATAAGCAGAAATTCACACAGCAGAGAAAAAAAATGGGATTTGTATTCCAGCATTTCAATCTGTTTGCAAATAAGACTGTTATTGAAAACTGCATGCTGGCCCCAATGAAGGTCGGCGGGCTTTCCAAGAAAGCTGCCGAGGAAACAGCAAGACAGTATCTTCAGAAAGTAGGACTGGAAGAAAAAGCCGATGCCTACCCTTCTAAATTATCAGGAGGACAGCAGCAGCGTGTAGCAATAGCTAGAGCGCTTTGCATGAATCCTGAAATCATGCTGTTTGATGAACCAACAAGTGCACTTGATCCTGAAATGATCAAGGAAGTACTTGATGTAATGAAAGATCTGGGAAAACAGGGAATGACAATGATAGTTGTTACTCATGAAATGGGATTTGCCAAATCCGTCGGCGATCAGATTATCTTCCTGGATGGAGGCAAGATCATAGAACACAGTGATTCTGCCTCATTCTTTGCCAATCCAAAGACAGACCGTGCGAAGGACTTCCTGAGCAAGGTCCTGTACGACTGATCAGAATGCAGCTTCAGAATTTCAAGGTTGAGCAGTGGATGACGCAGCACGAAATGGAAGCTGCGTACAATCTGACGGATACATGCATATACCCATATACTTATGATGAACTTGTGGAAATGGATCACAGTCACCTTCTGTACAATCTCAAACTCGACTATGGTCAGATCACCGGTGCAGCAAAGCTCAAGGATCTGATTCTGAAATTATACATAACCGGTACACAGAACAATGTCACCGTTACGCAGGGATGTTCACAGGCAAATGAAATGGTTATGAATGAACTTCTGGATAAAGGTGATCATGTTATCACCTTCGGACCCGGCTATGAATCATTCATCAATATTCCTGAAAGTATAGGCTGTGATGTCAGCATTCTTCCTCTCTATGAAAAGGAAAGCTGGCAGCCACACTTCAAGGATGTAGAAGCAGCCTGCCGCAGCAATACAAAGATGATCATCATCAATAATCCTAATAATCCTACAGGGACTCTGTTCAGCCGTGATTTTCTAAATCAGCTTATCAGTTTCGCTGATGAGAGAAATCTGTGGATTATCAGCGATGAGGTCTATCGTCTGCCGGAGAATCCTTCCATCAGCGATCTGTATGAAAAAGGAATCAGTACATCTTCTCTTTCGAAAATGTATGCTCTGTCTGGATTAAGACTTGGATGGATCAAAGGGCCGCAGAATGTTATAGAGCGTATCAACGTTCGCAGAGACTATTCTATTATTTCAACTGGACCATTGATCGATGCTCTTGGATGCATTGCTCTGCAGAACAGCAGCGCTATCCTTGATAGAACAAGAAATGTCATTGCTGTTAATAAGGGTATTGTCAGAACATGGCTCCTAAAGGAAAAAAGAACCGATGTAATTCTTCCTTCCGCAGGTACTGTATGTTTCCTGCAATATAAAATTCCGATGGAAAGCTGTGATCTGTCGGAAGCGTTATTAAGCAGATACGGTGTGTTCTTTGTTCCAGGATGGTGCTTTGATTATGAATATCATCTCCGCCTAGGACTCACTCAGGAACCGGAGATCATGCAAAAGGGACTCGAACTGTTCTCAAAGTTCATGGATGAACAAAGCAGCTGATCACTTTACCTGATTGGCTGCTTTTTATTTACTTCGGCATGCTTTCTTATAAGCCCGTATCAATTTTTTTAATGTATCACCGCTGTGTTTATTCATATAAGAAACAGCCAGTTCCGAAACATCCCAATTCATATGATCAAGCCACAATATTGATCTGATTGGCATTTCATTCAAATTCACATCAGTTCCATCAATATGCATATGATGAATCACTGCACGTACAATTAGATTGATCACTGAACCTAGTTTCTTCTCACTCAATTCAGAAATAGCAGTATCCTGCGTCATTGGCAGCATTTTCTTTTTCTCAGGAATCGCATGTCCGAGCATACATGCATAATCATCATCCGAGACATACATACTGCCATCTTCCGCATGATGCAGGTATTCTTTCTGCAGTGCAGTATAAGGCTGTGAATTTCCTTTCAGACAGACTGATGCATTGCAATATAAATGATCCAGTGCAGAACCAGACGACAGAATATACTCTCCTTCTTCAACGGACCATGCATGCATATTCGTATCATAATATGCTAGTTTTTCCATAGGAACAGTAAACTCTGCTGTTCTGTTTTTACCTGCATCAAGTTCTATCTTTTCAAAATCTATCAATTCATGATCAGCACGTGCGATCCGGCTGTTTGTCATTCCTGCAAACAGCATCACTGTTTCTTTCCCCTTTCTGCTGCCGGTGTTTTCTATAACAACAGAGACATGTATTGTATTGCCATCCGTACTGACAGACATGTTCCTGTACAGAAATGATGTATAGCTCAGTCCGCTGCCAAATACAAATGATGTTTGAATATGAAATGTATCGTAATAGCGATAGCCAGTAAATATACCTTCTCTGTACTGTACCTGATGCATATCATTATCAAAATATTTATAAGAAGGTGTGCTTTCCAGTGATTTCGGCCATGTTTCAGCAAGTTTTCCTGAGGGATTCACATCGCCATACAGAAGACTCAGGCAAGCTTTCCCACTCTGGCATCCACCCAGATACATCAGCAGAATTCCTTTTACCTTATCCCTGAATGGAAGCAGTACAGGTGCCCCGCTTTGAATAATAACAACAATATTCTGATTAACTTTTTCAATTTCTTCTATCATTCTCAGCTGATCAGCCGGAAGATCCAATGCAGTTCTGTCATAGCCTTCAGATTCAAGACCTTCGGGCAGTGCACAGCACACAATCACTTTATCTTTTATGGCCGCAAGACTGACTGCTCTCTTTATTCTTCTTTCGTTAATGCCCATGCCATTTGAAGAGCAGCCCTGTTCAAACGCAAATGCAATTCTTCTCTTTTTCATCGCGCTAAAAAGAGAATCCTCAGCATATGAATTCACGTGTGAAGAACCGCTTCCTGTATATCTTGGTTTTCTGGCCGCATATCCGATCAGTGCAATGCTATCTTCATTATGCAGTGGAAGAATCGCATTCTCATTTCTAAGCAGAACGGCTGAATCCTCAGCAGCTTTTCTAGCAAACTGCAGATGTGTACTGCGATCATATTTGCAATTGTCATTATTTGTACATCTTTCAATCAATTTAAGGATATGGTCAGTGCTTTCTGATAGACAGTTTTCTGATATTTCTCCATTTTCCTGTGCCTTCAGTATCTTTTCATCAGTGTGCAGATCACCACCCGGCATTTCAACATTCAAACCATTCTTGATTGATTCTACTGGATTATAGACAGCACCCCAGTCGGAAATATATGCACCATCGAAGCCCCATGATCTGCCTTCATCAAGCAATTTTCTGTTCTCAGTACAATGTACGCCATTCAGGAGATTATATGCAGGCATGATTGTCCATGGATGTGATTTCCTGACAGCAATACGGAACTGTTTCAGATAGATCTCCTGCAATGTACGTTCATCAATAATACTGTCTTCAATCTGTCTTCCCTTTTCTCTTGAATTTCCTGCAAAATGCTTCAATGAAGCTGCTACACCGCCATCCTGAACACCATTGATATAGGAAGCAGCCAGTTCCCCAGCAAGTACAGGATCTTCTGAAAAGTATTCAAAATTCCTTCCGCAGAGAGGGCTTCTCTTATGACATACACCAGGTCCAAGAAGAACATTGATATGATTCTCCCTGCATTCCTCAGCAAGGATCTTTCCATACGAATACAGAAGTTCTCTGTCAAATGAGCAGGCCATCAGCGACTCCGTTGGAAAAGCAACCGCTGGTTTGGATGGGCTGAAGCCAAGCCCTTTCTCTGCTTCTATACGAAGTCCATTAGGACCGTCAGACATCAAAACTTCCGGAATACCCTTATCCGGAAAACTGTTCATTCTCCATTTGTCTCTTCCCTGAAAAAGAAGAGCTTTCTGCTTATCACTAAGCGAAATCATAGAATTCTCTTAAGGTTGGCTGTAATCTTCTGTATTGCCTTATCTGTGCTCTTTACTTCATCTTCAGTAAAGTCTCTGTAAACATTCTCACGCAGATCGCGCAGTGCGGTATCAATGTCTCCCGTAATCTGACCTGATTTCTTACCCATTTGAATATATGTTTTTCCTGACTCAATATTCATAGTGAGATATCCTTTTCTGACAGACTTCTGCAGTGATGCAGCAATCGTGACAGAAGAAAAACCAGTAAAGTCTGCAATTGACTTCAGCGTACTGCTTTCTTCTCCGCTTCTTACTGCCGCCAGTATTCTGACATCCTTCAGATCAAGATCAAATTTCAGGGCAACTGTGTTCAGTTCTGCCATATACAGTTTCGTTAGACAGTAGGCGAATGCTGGAATATCACTTGGATTATCAGCCGTATATTCGGCACTGATCTTTTCCTGACCAAGTTTCTTTGTGCCCGGCATGATTCCAATTGCATTATCGTCACTGGCACCGTTGATTAAAAAACCCGCTATTGCAAGACGGTCCTTACGGTAATCCTTCTCATCCAGCACATCCTTGAAAAAACCATTGTAATAAGAGAAAACATTCATCTTCATTTCAATGACTTTCAATGGATTTGTTGTCTGTGAAACAAGTGAGCCTTCTGTCTTCACATAGTAATAAACAGGTACCTGCAGTGCTGTAATTCTTCTGCAGTGAATAAGATACTCAAGATTAAATATAAAATCCTCGCACCAGTTCAGGTCTTCGTCCATGGCTACATCATTGTCATGAATCAGGTCAGCACGGTACAGCTTATTCCAGAGAACCCCATAATAGAAATCCGCAGGAGAATCCATCATTTCCTCCGCATATTCCTGCAAAGTCATGACATCATCCTTATCCATGCTTCCCTTGCGTGCTACATTCTTGCCAACCACACGATAGAAATCACCCACAACAAGATCTGCCTGTTTCTCTTCCGCATCTCTGACTAAAAGTTTTGTGGAATCGGCAGGAATCCAGTCATCCGCATCCATGAATTGAATGTACTTTCCCTGTGACTGTTTCAATGCTGTATTTCTAGCCGCAGATACTCCACCATTCTTTTTATGAATGACCATTACTCTCTTATCTGCAGCGCCATATTTATCCAGTATCTCAGGTGAAGAATCAGATGATCCGTCATCTACTGCAATAATCTCAAAATCCTGATATTCCTGATTCAGTACACTGTCAATGCACCTATTCAGCTGTTTCTCCGCATTGTATACCGGAATAATAATACTGACGTTTACCATGTATTTCTCTCCTCTTATTAATCAGTTAACTGAAACCCAGCTTCCATTATCTGCTATCCAGGCATTCTCTCCTATCCGATACCAGGTATACTTGTCATCCTTCTTTGTCTCAAAGTAGGAATATACTGAACCATTTGCTGAGAAACCAAGAACATCACCATCTGAAGAACCATTTTTTCTGATATAAAGACTGTTAACATTTACAGTCACAGTGCCCTTTGCTGTTTCCGTACACGGGAATACAGTTGCGTAACTGATCTGCTTTCCCTGTTTCATCTGATTCAGATCAATAACACCATATTTGCCATCCACTTCAGCATAGAACTTTCCCTCGTAGCACTCCGTGACGCTGTCAAATACAAAATCAGTCACTTCCTTACCGGTCGTATCTATAAAGCCCCACTTATGTTCTCTTTCAATTGGTGCATATCCGTCTTCAAAGAAACCTGCTGCCTGATAATCAACCGCAATACCAGTGCCAGTATCCGCATGAATGACACTTACATACTGCCCATCTGACACTGTGTAATAGCCGTTCGCAAATGTTCCCTTTGTATAGTTAGCTGCAGGTGATACTGCAGCTCCTGTTTCCGGATTGTAAATAACCTGCTCCTGCTTATTCAGTGCATCCGATACTGTGTAGAGAAGTGTTCTCCCTCCAAGCACAGATGGATCAAGCTGTTCAAAAGCCCATCCTGCATTTGCGCCGCTTTCGCTCTTCTGCATAGCAACAACACCGAATACCCCATCCTTCAGTGCAAAATACGGGCTTGCCGAAACACCTGTAAAAGGATCATAGCTGAATTCATCCAGTGGAATCTCCGTCATCTTCGTAAAGTCAGAGGAGAATACTTGTGCTTTGCTCTCAGCTGAAACTCCTATTCCATATACTAGCTTCAGTTCACCGTTCGATGTCTGTACTGCTGTTGTTACACCCTTACGATAAGGTGAAGTCGATTCCTTCAGTTCTACAGGATAGATTTCCTTTCCCTCAAAACTATAGATACCCTGCAGATTGTCTTTTTCAGCCAGCACTGCATCTCCAGTGTATCCATATCTTTCAGCAGGATATCCCTGCAATTCACTTTCCGCTGGTACAGCAATATTTCCAAATGTCTGTGTAGATACAATAACAGTCTGCTGTTTTCCAGGCGTGATTGTGTCAATATTATCAAATTCAAGTGTCGGCTGTACGCACCATGCATTCTCTTTCTCTTCAGTTTTCTTTTCAGATACATCAGAAGAAGCGCTCTGTGAAGTACTGGAAGAGCAGCCGGTCAATAGCACTGCTGTCAAACCTATTATCATGGTTTTTCTGCACATTTTCATAACTGAACCCCTGTCATTATCATAGCATAAACACATTCACACGGATTCAGTATCCCTCACAGCAATTTGCTCACAATGCTGCCGACCCAAAAGAAAAAAGAACATCATCGGATGTTCTCAATTACTGATTTTCAGTTTCACTGTCACCCTTGTTTTTAGGATCAGAGAATGAATGCAGATAGGGAGCCAGACCAATCAGAATGCCAACAGCATATCCAATAATACCGTATGTGATAGGTCCCCAGAAGAAGAATACAAATGCCCCGGCAGCTATAATGACATACCATGCAATCACCTTGACCAGTCCATGTGCAGGTTTAACAGCTGCCCTGTAATACTGGAAGATGCTGCTGAATCCAAATGCACCAATTACTGCTCCTGCCATCATTATCAGAAGAACGTATACTAATACCATGTTCAAATCCTCCGTTTAAAAATTACTCACGTATTATAGCATGAACTCCTATTTTCAATGATATATCATGGCTGAATTCTGTATAATAACTAACATATGAATGGAATTGAATACGAAAGATACTGTGTCGATCATCTACGCAGACATGGATACACACATATTCAGCTGACCAAAGCATCCGGAGATCAGGGAATAGACATTATTGCCAATCTTCGCGGCAGAAAATATGGTTTCCAATGCAAGTATTATGAGAGACCTGTCGGTAACAGTGCAGTACAGCAGGCATATGCCGGTGCTGCCTTCTATGGATGCGATACGCCTGCTGTCATTACCAATACTGTCTTTACAGCATCAGCTGTCAAGCTGGCAGATGAAACAGGTGTCCGATTATATGAGAAGATAGATCCAGACAGCAGAAACAGATTCTTTGGTCCTGCTGAGATACTGTTTCTGATCATATTTGCTTCAGCTGCAGCTCTGCTTGTCTCTTATGCTTCCTTCAGTACCTCATCGATGAAAGACATGCGAATCTGGTTTTCTATCAGTATACTGTGCGGTTCCTTCTCAGGACTGCTCAGCCGTTTTCATATATCCTTTGCTGCATGCAGTATGTTCTGCTTTCTCTGCAGCATTCTTCTGAGTATTTTCTTTTTCAGCAGTATCCATTTTACAGAAGCCTTGCTTCTCTGTGCTGTACTGATTCTAAGTGCGATCCTGTATATACGCATCACAGCAGAAATAAAAAAGAATGTATTCCGCAATGCTCATCAAGAAACATCTGAACTGAGAAAAAATATGCATGAAGTAGAAGAAAAAATAGGCCTCAATCTCATGACACTTCTTGAAGATGAAATGCACTGCTCACTGAAGATGAAATCCAGTGAATGTGTTAATTCCAGTAAAGGTGCCTTTGTCTATCACGCCGATACTAATATTGAAGAGCTTCTTGCTGTTGCAGAGTATTCCCTGAATCAATATGCCCGTCATGAAAACACAAAGGAGCACTACACTTTGCAGAAGATAAACAGCAGAGAGTTCTCTGTTACTGTTACAAATTAAAAAATTCAGATTCAAAATCATTCAAGAACTCCAGAATGCGGTACAATACTAAACATGCAGATAAATAAATCCAAAACCGGCAGATACAGCGGTATTTTTATTGCCCTGTTCCTTGCTTTATATACGATCGTCAAATATAAATTCTTCATTAACCGAGATGAATTCGGACTGCCGCTTCTGCTGATAGAATTCGGTCTATGCGGGCTGATTGCATTCATATCCTATTATCAGTTTGATACAGATCACAGCACCTCAGTTCTTCGTACCATCCTCACATTCCTTCTTATTCCATTTTTAATGGAATGTGCTGTCGAAATACTGAATGAGAATATGGTCTGGGATATACTGCTGCTTGGCAATATACTGATGAATTATCTCATCAATCTTCTTCTGTATCTCATTGTGTTCGCAATTTCAGGAAGCCTTCGATTCAGTACTCGCTTCGTGAGCATCATCCTTGTCTCCTTCGGCATTGCCAATATGTATGTGAAAGAATTCAAGGGAAGCCCCCTGCTGCCTTGGGACTTGGGTTCTATTTCTACAGCACAGAAAGTAGCCGGAGGATACACTTACACGATCGGCTATGAAATCATCTTTGCTATAACATTGACAGTATTAGTATGGAAACTTGCTTCACTGCTGATGATAAATCAAAAAAATAAGGCATACCGTATCACACGTGTTCTTACAGGCACAGCATGTGCAGCAATAGCCGGCAGCTTCTACTGTACTGACTTCTTTACAAAGACGGTGGGAGCAGCACCAGACTTCTTCAACCAGACAAGAGGCTATGAACAGCGAGGTGCTGTAGCAGAATTTTTTGTCAATACAAAATACCTTACATTGGAACAGCCTGCTGATTATGATGCTGATGATGTCGAGTCGGAAGTCTCAGAAGAAACAGATGATTCCTCTTCCACAATTCTCGAAACAGCTGAAAAAGAAAGCGGAAGTGAGGTTACTTCGGCAACGGCATCTTCCAATGTTACCAATCCTAACATTATTGTTATTATGAATGAAAGCTTTTCTGATTTGAGCGTAATTGGAAACTTTGATACAAACGAAGACTATATGCCGTTCATTCATTCCCTGAAAGGAAGTGAGAACTGCATTGAAGGAAACAGCTATGTATCTGTACTCGGCACCGGCACTTCCAATACTGAATATGAATTTCTGACTGGCAACTCCATGGCATTCCTGCCATATGGTTCCAACGCCTATCAGCTATATGTCAAAGAGAACCAGCCTAGTCTTGTTTCAACACTGGAAGATCAGGGATATACTTCCTCTGCCTTCCATCCGTATTATAAGGACAACTGGAACCGTGAAAACGTCTACTCTGATATGGGATTTGATTCCTATACAGGAATGGAAGACATGTCGAGCTATACACTGCTTAGGAACTTCGTTTCCGATGAATGTGACTTTCAGGATATTGAGAGTATGTATGAGAATAGAGATACTTCAAAGCCATTCTTCCTGTTCAATGTAACAATGCAGAACCATTCTTCCTACGATAAAACCTATCCTAACTTTGATCAGGAGATTACATTGAAAAATATGGATGGCGACTATCCAATGGCAGAACAGTATCTGTCACTGTGCAAAAAAACAGATGAAGCATTTGAGAATCTGATTGATTACTTCAAGACACAGTCTCAGCCTACTATTATTCTGATGTATGGCGATCATCAGCCATTCATAGAGAATGAATTCTATGAAGAAGTCATGGGAAAGAGACTGAATGATTTAACTGATGAGGAACAGCAGCAAAGATATATAAGCCGCTTTATTCTCTGGGCAAATTACGATATTCCGGAAGGCTGGATCGATAAGATTTCTGTTAATTACCTATCTACTCTTCTGACTGAAACTGCCGGACTTAAGGAAACAACATACAATAAATTCTTGGATACCATGTATGAAAAGATGCCAGTCATAACAGCAATGGGATGTCAGGACTGGGATGGCAATTGGTTCTCTGCAGATGATACAGGCTCTCCTCTCTATACAGACCTGTCTGTTTATGAAAGAGCTGCATACAATAACCTAATGGAAAGCACCGATCGTGCAGATAAGCTGTTCTATATCAAAAAGAAAGAGACATGAGTACTGAAATCTGATATGATCCCTCCAAAGTAGACAAGTGAAATACACAAAATCTACTTGGAGGGATCATATCAATCAATACTGTGTCTCTTTTCATCACCATTTTTTCCAAAGATGAAACGATTGTAATACAGGTAGGATATGATACAGCAGATCACTGCAGGTATCATAAAGCCGCTAAATCCAATCAATACTGTACTTATAACAATGGTGCCCTTCAGCAGCTGTGACAGTACAATATTGATAAATGGATATGCTGACAGAAGTACGATCAGCAGATATATATCTGCTGTTTCTTTTCTTACGACTGCACGCTCCGTTTCTTCAGAGAATCCTGTATTGGACAGAATACTGAAGTGCAGCTCCCTTCCGGCCTGCACTGTAGCCAGTCTGAACATCAATGCCAATATCAGCATCACGGTCATCATCAGATACGAAATCATAATCAGCAGGTTTTCCATAGACCCCTTCTCTGTCATCATCAGCAGAGAATACAGAGTCATAGAACTTCCACCCAAGAGCAGCATATTTATCTTCAATACTCGAATATCATTTCTGAAGAATCCAAGCTCTGCAATCTTTTCTGCATTCATTGCATCCTTAACATGGATCTTTCTGTCAATAGACGGAATGACAATTGTCTTCAGGAATCCATACACAGAAATTGCATTGATAATTACTGGAGCAATAACAGGAATATCTGTATCCAGATACAGCAGCAATGGAGTTCCGAAGAATAGAATGAGATAGAATACTTTCTTCATCCATGGCCTGATCATGCCAATTTTGAATGTATTTCCTTCTCCATTGATCAGAGTACCTTGTGAATTGAGCATCATGGATGCAGCACTCTTATATGTAAAGCTGAGATTCAGAAGAACGATCCAGAAAATAATACATGTCATCATCACGACCGTATTAATGATCGATTCCGACGAGATTGCTGCATTCAGTGACAATGTGCTGTTGATCATCGGTATTGCTGCATATGTCAATCCTACACCGACCGGAATCGCCAGAATCAGCAGAAATGTGGTCTGAATAAACAGATATCCTACAAGATAGTTGAAGGTAGATCCGCAGACCAGACGCACTGCCATTTCCTTTGCCTTGGCCTTTACAAAGAAGTCATTCGCAAAGAAAAGATTGATACAGCTGATAATAATAACGAACAGTGTCACACCAGTCACAATCGTTTCTTCTCCAAGCGTTACAGATACAGAGAAGAACAGAAAGATAAATAAAGTTGTCAATGCAAATGTCAGCCAGTAGAAGAATGCTCTAACTGGATCATGACGCAATGAACGCATAGCCTCATTTATGATCATTTCTTCAGAATCTCTCTGCTTTCTGCCGAGTTGATTTCAACGATCTTCTGGAAATATTCATCCTGTGAAGAAGTGTTTTTCTGCAGTTCTGTTTCTATATTTCCATCCTTGATAACAATCAATCTGGAAGAATAGGATGCAATCAGAGGATCATGGGTAACCATTACAATTGTGACACCATCCTTCTCATTCAGATTCTGCAGGACCTTCATCAATTCCGAAGAATTGACACTGTCCAGATTGCCAGTAGGTTCATCAGCCACGATAATACGTGGATGATTGATCAGAGCACGGCATATAGCACCTCTCTGTCTCTGTCCGCCGGAACATTCATTTGGATACTTATTCAGAAGTGTATCAATCTGCATTTCCTTGGCCATTGCCTGAATACGCTTATCAATCTCATCCTTATTGACATGTGCAAGTGCCATTGGCATTGCAATATTTTCATACATTGTATGTGTATCCAGAAGATTGTAATCCTGGAAAATAAAGCCCAGATTCTCATAGCGAAAATGTCCAATCTCATTTGCAGACATTGCCCTTACATTCTTGCCATTGATAAATACATTCCCTTCAGTACATTCATCAATTGTAGAAATGTTGTTAATAAAGGTTGATTTGCCAGAGCCCGAAGGTCCCATGATGCCAACGAATTCTCCTTCGGTTACTTTAAAGTTGATATCATGAAGGGCCTCAAACTCGTTCGGAGTCTGGTAGTTATAAATCTTCTTCATGTGTCTGGCTTCTAATACTGTTTTACCTGTTTCTGTCATTGCTTGCCCTTTCTTCAGTTTATGTGAGTTTCCTTTACCGAAAGCACTGATTTTTCATAATACTGCGTATTGATCAATGCACACAGTATCAGTGGAACAATAGCCGTCAGTATCAGAATACCGCCTGATATATATGTCATCTCCCCATCAACGATCAGTGACATACAAAGATTGACCATGTATATCAGGATAATCAGAATGACAATTCCATAAAATGCAAATACTTCCTTCGTAATGATTCGCTTTTCATTCCCGACCAGATAGCCAATATGACGCAGGGTTCTGAATCCTTCACCGCGGCTGCCAAGTTCTGAAGAAAGCTTAAATAGAATTGCGAGAGCAAGAAGTGCATTCATCACTACATAAGTAATCATAACCAGGATCTGATCCATAGGTCTTTCCGCTGTGATCAGAATCGATACCAGCATAATAGAGCTCAGAAGAAACAGAACAATGTTAAATTTCATGATCTTCAGATCATTCCTGATAAAGCCAAGACTTCCAATTGTCTCAGGATCCGAGATATGCTCATGCATATGTTTATCAATGACCGGATCCAGCCATTCCTTTGTACACATACCTAGTCCAATCAAGCTGACAGCCGACAGTTCCATTGCCATACTGTGATTGACATAGAGAAGAAGCAGAGGAGCAATAAAGACCGCTGCAGAAGCTATCTGCTTAAATTTGTGATTGAAATGAACATTCAATTTCAGGAACGGTTCCATATGAAGCTTCAGTGCCTGCGGATTCAGAAGCTCTGCAGCACTGTTCTTATATGCAAAAGAGAGATTCAGAAGCAATGTCCAGAAGACAACATAGCCAAGCATCAGTGCAGTCCACAGCATTGCTTCACCGGTAACCGTAATTGTAAAGGTCATGCCCAAAGATGCACTCAGAAACTGATTGATCATAGGCAGGCACATTGTACCAATAAAGATACCTAATGGAATTGCAATGATGAGAAGGAATACAGTCTGTATCAGCAGATATGCCGCCAGCTGAACATATGTAGCACCGCATATCAGACGTACAGCAAGATCTTTTCCTTTATTCTTAACAAAGAAATTATTTGCAAAGATGATTTCTATACTGCAGAGAATAATAGAAAAGATCATCAGGTTCGTTGGTATATCACTGGCACTGTTGACCATTGTTACACCCACCTGATCGCTCATTGCCACAGTCACAAACAGGAATACAAACATACTTGTCAGAACAAAGGTGAGCCAATAGAAAAAGGCCCTAGCCCTGTCATCCCGAATCGATTGAAATGCCTCACGAAATATCATACCAACCTCGAATCCATATTGTTATGTTAACACAATATACTGATCAAGCATATAAAAATGAAAGCCTTTACAGGCCTTCATTCCGTTACTTGTGACAATTGAGCCAATGATCCTCCAGATACCTTCCAACACCATCGTCATCAACTGTAAATTCCGTCACCGCATCTGCTTCCTTCTTACAGGCATCGCATCCATTCTGCAGACACACACCCCAGCCTGCATCTTTCAGCAGACCAAGATCATTATCCATGTCACCAAAAGCTATGATCTCATTCAAAGGAATATTGTTATCCTTGCTGAAGTTCTTCAGAGCAAGTCCTTTATTCACTGCCGGATCCATGAACTCTACAGTACCGAAGAATGTCTTTACAGCAGCCCATGAAGGTTCCTGATGTACCCGAATAGCTTCGTTGATACGTTTTTCCAGTTCAGGATCATCAGGGTCGTAATGCACTTCTATCTTCCCAGTAGCGACAGTGCAGAGTTTATCAACAGAAACAAGTTCAATATGAGAATGATTTCTCTTAACGCTCTCCTCCATAACCCGATCCATGCGGAGGCACCATATATCTTCATAGCCATTGATGTAAGAAATCGCATTGATATCAAAATCCTTCATCCATGACATAATACTTTTCATCGTATCCGGCTTGAGCAGATGATAGTGGTTGACAACATCATGATACTTATCCCACATATCTCCGCCATTCATGCCTATCTGCATATCAAATTCAAACCCAAGGCCCCATTCCTTTGCTCTAGCTGTAATTCTCTTATCCAGGGGCCTTCCGCTGGCAATGCCGAACAGAACCCCTTCCTTATGAAGTCTCTGGATAGCCGCAAGTGTACGCGGTCCCATTTTTCCGCCTTTTGGAAGCAGAGTCCCATCAATATCTGCCACCATTGCTGTAATCTTATCAATCATCTTATCATCTTCACTTTCGCCTACAATCATAACGCATGAACAGTGTTTCTCAATCTTCAAAATCCTTCTGTATGCATACTATCCGCTGTTTCAGGATTGATCTTCCGCACAATCAAATTCAGCCACAGCTGATCCGTTCCATCTCTCTTCGGTGCATGCGACTTCCAGCATTCCATCAGCAGTGCATCTTTTCTCGGCAGAATCAGTTCAGCACTTTTCTCTATATCCATATCCAGAAAATAGCGATCATCACGATATCCTTCAAATGTCCCATATTTAAAAGACATATATAGGAAACCCTGTGTTTTCATAGCATCCATCAGCCTATCAAATATCTTCTTCAGTTCCTCAAAAGGCAAATGCAGAAGACATTTAGAAGCCCAGATACCATTGTATCTGTCCTTCTCATTCAATTCGTTAAAGTTAATATTTCTTACTTGAATGCCTGTATATTCTGAAGCAATTCTGCACATTTCTGCAGATCCATCCGCTGCTTCTACAGAATAGCCATTTTCCATAAAGAATCTAGTGTCTCTTCCACTTCCGCATCCAATATCCAGTACAAGACTGCCCGCGGGTACATTCTCCATAAACCGCTTATGCTCATACTTCATGTCTTCCTGACAGGAATAATCCGCATACTCCTGTCCATTTTCTTCATACCACGTCAGTGTTTTATCCATTCCGCATTCCTTTCATTACGCCATAGCGAATATATTCCTTGTACTGCAGATACTTCTGTACATCCGCAGTATTAGGATTCTCATGTGCATTCAGCAAATGATATACACGTTTTGAAACATCAATTATCTCAGCATCCATTTTCACATACTCAGCTGCCGGAATATTATTCTCAACTTCCGCCTGACAGTATACTGCCGGCGGCTTTCCATAGCGATCACGAATGCACATGATATCTTCTGTCATCTCAAGTTTTTCTGCATGTATAGTCAAATACGGCGGCAGAAGTATCTCTGCTTCCTCAGCCTTTGCATAGCTCTGCAGCAGTTCAGCCATATCAGCATAAGGAACACCTGACGGTATATGCATCTTCATAAGAACAAGATCATTTTTGTCTTCGTAGCTGCCTAGGAACCCATTCTTGGATGTCGATATAAAGGACTGCAGGATTCCAGTCTTCATAAACATCTGATAATCTGCCAGTCTTTCCACCCTAAAGACATCCACGTCACTGTGAGATGTCATAGAAGACAGAATCAAATTCGAAAGATGAATAACTCTATCTGGGTCTTCCAGAAATGCCTCATTGAGTATCCTGTTCTCTTCTGTACGTGCTTCTTCTGTCTCAATTCCTTCAAACAGAAGTGAATTCCACGTTACATATGCTTTTGCATCACCATAGAATCTATCTTCTGCTTCAGTCTTATCAATATCGCCTTCATAGAAACGCAATGCATCCGTCTGCTCCCGACGCAGTGCTGTCATCTTATCAGAATGCATTTCCTTTGTTTTCCTTATTGAATCCAAAGAAATCTAATGCCTTCTGTATATCTCTTTCCCATACTCTCCATTCATGGGAGCCAGGTCCGGTAGAAAATACAGCCGGTATATTTTCTTCTTTTAAATGATTCCTGTAAGATTCAATGCTGTCAGCAAACAGCGGATCATCTGTACCGCATGCAAAGAACAGTCTAGGCATATTGGATGTATCAGTTCTGTCCATCACTTCATACAGGTTCTCTTCTGAAGCAAGAAATGCATCTACAGAAGGATACTTGTGCAGGATGTTGTACTGTCTCTGTTCTGAATGCATGACATCAGTTTTATTCCCGTAAACATCTTCCGGTTTCTTATCAAACAGTTCATCAAGCTGTTCCCGTTCCGAACGGTAATCGAATGGAATATAGCTGAGTATTGCAGCAGCTTCAAACAGCTGCGAATATTTCAGTGCAAAATGAAGTGCACCTTCCCCGCCCATTGAAAGACCTGCCACATAATTGTCCTCACGCTTTGAAGAAGCCGGCAGCCAATTATATACCAGCGGCATCAGTTCCTTCACAATGTACTGATCGGAATCATATCCCAAAGTAAAGCTATCCCATGCGGAATAATCTGTATTGCCAATGCCAGGCATTACAACAATTAAATTATGCTCACATGCATAAAGCTCTATATTGGATTTCCTGATCCAATCGGAATAGCCGCCAAAAGTACCATGAAGAAGCCAGAGTACTCTATACTTCTCTCCATTTCCATAGAATTGCTCCGGTGTCAATTCTCTTGGCTTATCCGGAACAATGATATTTACATTCGTGTTAAAACCTAAATACTGTGATTCAAAATCAAGTGTCAGCAATGCCATGATGTGTTCTCCTTATGTCTTTCATTGTAATACAAAACAGGGAAACCATACGGTCCCCCTGCATCTTATGAATCAAGTCTCTTCTGTTCAGCAGCGACATCATCCTCTGCCTGTGAAAGCTCATTCTCTCTGATATGAAGTTCTCTCTCAAGATCTTCCTTCATAGCAGGATTTGGAGCAATAGAGATCTGGAAATGCATGTCTTCAATCTTCTTCTTCATTTCATCAACTATCTGCTGTTTCTTATCCAGTCCGCCCTGAATCTTCTTCATAGCGTCCTGCTTCTTCGCATCCCAGAATACTTCCTTTGTCTTATTGAATTCATCCCAGAGTGTATCATTCTGTTCTCTGCCAGAGAAACCAGCAGCTCTCCACTCCTTGTCAATTTCCTTCATGCGCTCTGTATTCTTTCTGTCAAATACACCGGATGCTGATATCTTTCCGGCTTCTTCGATCAGTGCCTTCTTCTTATCAATACTGCTCTGATGCTCTTCATCACGCTTGGAGAAGAAAGCCTGTCTGTTCTTGCGGAACTCCTGACGTACTTCATTGAAGGACTTCCAGAGAACTTCGTCTTCATCATGTCCAGCTGAACCAGCAGCCTTCCACTCATCAAAGATGCCATTCAGCTTCTCTGCTGCATTCTTCCAGTTGCTTACCTTGGCAACGGTATCCTTTGCATCCTGCAGAAGCTGTTCCTTCTTTGCCTTTGCATCAGAATGATTCGCATCCAGATTGGCAAAATACTCCTGCTGCTTTCCACGAATCTCCTTATCGATTGCACTCAGTTTTGCACGGAATTCATTATCAGCCTTTTCACCGGCTGATCCAATCTCATCCATAGCATTGCGCAGATTCTGCAATTCAGCACGGGCATCTTTAAAACTTGGCATTTCACGGACCTTGTCAGCCTTCTCAGCAATTGCCTGCTTAGCTTCCAGATTCTTTCTGCTTTCTTCCTGACGCGGTGCAAACTCACCAAAAGCCTTGTTATATCTCTTGATCAGTTCCTCTTCAGCAGGAACATTCCATGTTTCAAGAGCTTCCCATTCCTTCTGCAAAGCATCCATCTTTTCAGCCGTATCTTCACCTTCATAATGACGGGAAAGGATCTCGGCCTGACGGGCAATATTCAGTCTCTTCTGAATATCAGCTTCCATGTCTTCCAGAGCAGTATCCTGATGGCTTGTGCCATATTCAACTTCTCCGCCTTCTTCAGCAGAATGCTTCCAGGAGAACATTCTATAATCTCCCTTGACTTCTATACCGAACCAGCGGCCATGACCGTCATTCACATCTTCCTTTGCCTGAACCGGATCACCATGATCATCTTTTGCTCCATAAAGTATTTCGACAGTTTTTCCATCGAATGTCTTGTGGGCTCTGATTTTTGTTTTTGCTAATTCATCTTTAAATTCTGGTTTATTCATAGTGATCTCCTCTAACAGCACTGCCCATTATTCTACACTATTTCCAAGCGTTTTCTTATGAAAATTTATCTGAATTTTTAAGCGGGCCATTAAGAAAATTCACTGTTAATCACTAATCTGTTCTCAAAGCCTTCACAGGATCGCTGTGAGCGGCCTTTTTCGCAGGTATCAATCCGCCCAGCATTGTCAATATAACACTAAGCGCAATCAGTATCAGCGCCACATTCCACGGCAATGCTGCAACTACCGGCTGATCTGTAAACTGTTTAATAATCATATTTCCTGGTATAAGCAGAAGCAGTGTCAGTCCTACACCAAACAGACCTGCCAAAAGACCTGTAATAAATGTTTCAGCATTGAAAACCTGTGAAATATTCTTCTTGGAAGCACCGATGGCTCGCAGTATACCGATTTCTTTCTGCCTTTCCAGAACGGAAATATAGGTAATGACCCCTATCATAATGGAAGATACAACAAGTGAAATTGCCACAAATGCAATCAGCACATAGGATATCGTATTCACAATATCTGTCACTGAACTCATCAGTGTTCCTACAACATCAGAATAGGTAATGACCTTATCTGTTTCACCCTTCTTTTCCATGGAATTGTTGTATCCATCCAGAATATCAATGATATTCTCTTTGCATTCAAAGTTTTTTGGATAGATCGTGATGGACGAAGGATTGTCTTCAGAAGCATATCCTAGCTTAGTGAGATTCTTCTTATATGTAGAACTGTCAGTCGACATCATCTGTGTCAGCAGTGACGTCAGCTGCTGCTGATCGCCATTGATGCTGATCGCACTGGCAAATGCCGAGGTATCAATACTGATTGCGCTGCCCATACTGGAAGCGATATTCTTCAATGAATTGCTGTATGAGCTGGCAATCCTGCTGGTCAGATCAGATGAGAAACGATTCATTCCATCCGTAATTGCGGCTGCTGCTGCCGAAGAAGACGCATTGGTCTTCTCCGATACTGTCTTGGAAAGCTGATTGATAATATCCTCTGTATTCAATGCAGAGGAAGCACCGTCACTCAGTATCTTCTGCGCATTGTCAGTGCTCAGATATTCACTGAATGTTTTCTGAAATATCTCACTGATTGCACCGCTGTTAGTGCTCAGATATGTTCCATAGTCTGATGCGACCTTTGAAGTCACATCAGAGAAGGTCATCTTCCCTATTGCATTGTTTATAGCTGTATTGACTGCTGCAAGTCCTTCATCTGTATTCAGATATGTCTGCAGCTCCACAGTTGGATTGCTGGTATGGTATGTTCCATAAGAATCTACGACTTCTTTCACAATGCTCTGAACAGATTCCTTCGTCAGCTGACTCTTGATAGATGTTTTTATCTGACTGTCCACATCTTCTGTCTTCAGGAATTCACCGAATGCCTTATTCAGCAGTTCTGCTTCTTCTTCAGGATGTTCATTCAGATATGTCTGATAGCCTGATATAAGACCGGAAAAAGTCTTATTCACTGCATCCTGATTCACCTCTACATTGACACTCTCAAGCATTTTCTTCACATCATCCTCTGACAGATTCAATGCGGATGAGAGACTGCTTACATCTATATAATCCGATAGATTCATATCTGAAAGGTCAAGAGAAGAGGCAGACGAACCAATATTCAGAGCGGACGTATCAAACTTGATGGCGTTGGCCATTGCGTTAGAGTCTACAGAGAACAGGCTGGAAAGATCAGCTTCTGAAGAAGTACTCTCATCACCGAACTGCTTGCCGGTAAAGATATCTGTTTCTGTATCGGCCTGCTGTGCCTTAACAACATCACTGCTCGCAGCATTTTTCATCAACGATTCCGTCATGGAAGCAGGATAGCTGATACCGCTTGAAAGCATACTGACACTGGAATCAGCCTTAGGCTGTACAACACCTACAACACTGACGTCCTCTCCATTATTCACCAGATTCTTCATATACTCAGTATCTGACGATCTGTTGACCCATACCTTGTTGGTTTCATCATAGGTATAGTAATCACAGCTGTTTACCAGTTTGAACGTAATGCCAAGGAAATCACTGCTCTTGTATGCCGTATCGCTGTCAGTCTTTGCAACATCCTCTTCAGCGGCAAACTGCTTTACCATTTCCTCAAGCTCCGATTCATCCTTCAGTCCTATTTCATAAAGAACAAGATCAGAGATACCGCCGCTCTTTGAAAGAACAACAACTACTTCATTATCCTTCTCAGGCCATCTGCCTGCTTTTACATCATACTGATTCTCATACAATGAACTGTTGGCAGGCAGCTGTGAGAAAATATCTGTACTCATTGCAGAAGACATTATGGAATTGGATCCTGAAGAAGACCCTATTCCTAATGAAGAGAACGTCGTATCAGGATTAACCTGCTTATAGCCATCATCCGTTGTTCTGTATATCTGCGGAGTCACATCATAATCATACTCGACCGCATTGGCCTGTGAATCTATATCGGTGTCTCCGCTCTCAAGGTATTTTTTCAGAGATTTCAGATCATTAGTACCAGCACTGGAGAGCATACTCGTTACCGTGTCTATCTCCTTGACTGTATCAGAAGAGGAAGATACTGTATTGCTCGTCTTAGCTGCAGCAGCAGAGCCGAAAAGAGATGACATGGATATGCTTTCACTGTCTATCTCAAGAGGGTATTCAGAGAGTGTTTCCTCTTCTACATTATTAATATATACATTTACGCCATTGGAAAGAGACTCTATCAATGCAATTCCAATAATGCCTATCGAACCGGCAAAAGCAACAAGGATCGTTCTTGCCTTCTTTGTTCTTAAATTGTTAAAGCTCAGTTCCAGAGAGGTCCAGAGGGACATAGAGGACTTCCCAAGATTCTTGCTAACAGGTGCGGGAAGTTTCTTCTCATCCACAATATATGGATCAGAATCAGCTGTAATCTGTCCGTCCTTAAGATTGACAATTCTTGTTGCATACTTTTCAGCAAGATCCGGGTTGTGTGTAACCATGACCACAAGTCTGTCCTTCGCTACTTCCTTCAGCAGATCCATGACCTGCACAGAAGTTGCTGTATCCAGTGCACCCGTAGGTTCATCTGCCAGCAGTATATCCGGATCATTCACAAGAGCTCTCGCCAATGCAACTCTCTGCATCTGTCCGCCTGACATCTGATTTGGTTTCTTGTATATCTGATCTCCGAGTCCCACTTTCTCAAGAGCCTGTATTGCTCTCTGCTTTCTTTCCCTTCCGGAAATACCCGAAATCGTCAATGCAAGTTCAACGTTTGCCAATACATTCTGATGAGGAATCAGATTGTATGACTGAAACACAAAACCGATCGTATGGTTCCTGTAGGAATCCCAGTCACGATCCTTATATTTCTTTGTAGAAACACCATTGATGATCAAATCTCCACTGTCATATCTGTCCAGACCGCCTATCACATTCAGCAGTGTAGTCTTTCCGGAACCTGACGGTCCCAGTATCGCAACAAATTCATTGTCACGAAGATTCAGTGAAACGTGATTCAATGCCTTCTGTACCAGACTACCTGTCCGGTACTCTTTGTATATGTCTTTTATCTGAAGCATGAGAAACATTCTATACTAATTTCACAGAATTATCAGAATAATACATGCGAAACATGTGCATATGTTTCAAAGTGTATACGAATCCGATACCGTTCCCATAATATGTGATAAAATGGCCGCATTGGAGATAAATATGATACATAACATAAAGATGTTTACAGCAGATATTGATAACACACTGCGTGGAAAAAGAATGCCTGTTCCAGGTCCTCTGACTCTTTCAGCAATGGAGGAAATGCACAGGAAAAGAATCCTGTTGGGCATTGCTTCGGGAAGACCGTTATGGCAGGAAGTACAGAATCACGCACATGACTGGGGTCTCTCCTTTCAGTTTGATTTTCTGATTGGCATGAATGGCGGAGAAATTGAAGACACGCATAAAAAAACAATTGAAAAATATAATCTTCTGACAAGAGCGCAGCTGAAAACAATCGCCACAGCTATGGATGAGAAATTCCATCTGAATCCATTTGTATACAGAGATGGATTTGAACTGTCTCTTCACATGGACAATGAACTTCGCATGTCCTCTCTGCGCCACCATTCAAAGATTAAAATATGCAGTGACATCAGCGATCTCTGGTCGATGGATACGGGAAAGATTCTATATCGCTGCGATACAGAAAAAACTGCTGAAGAAGCAGAGCAGTTCGGAAAACAGTTTGGAAACGATATCTCCTGTTTCAGAACATCGCCTACACTTGTTGAGATTCAGTCCGCCTATAACAGCAAAGGTGCAGCTATTCATCAGTACTGCAAAGACAATCACATTGATCTTTCTACCGTTATTGCATTTGGCGATGCAGAAAACGACCTGGAAATGCTGAAGGCTGCAGGATGGGCAGTCTGTCTGCATAACGGTATGGACCTTTGCAAAGCAGCTTCGGATGACATCACTGAACATGATTCAGATGATGATGGCGTAGGACATTATCTGTATGACCATATACTGAATCAGTAATCACTGAATATACTTTTCAATCCAGTAAGAGAACTCCATTCCAGGAAGTCTCTTTTTTTCTTTCTCCAGTCTTCTGAATCCCTCTCTTCCATCTTTTTCACCTTCCCACAGATCTGCAAACACAAAATCATAGTCCTTCTGACTGATCTGCTTCATATAAGCATATGCATCTGTATGAATAATATGAATTCTTGCCTGTTTATCTGCAGAGAACTGCGGAAGAATATTCTTTTTGAATAATTCAATTACATCTTCCGAGATCTCTGCCACTGTCACTTCTTCAACATTGCTGTTAAGCAGACAGAGATACTGATAATAGCCTAGACCAAGTCCTAGAGTCAGCACCTTTCCGTGTGCCTTTTCGGCAGGTTCTCTCATTGTATTGATTTCTGAAGGAATGACTGACATCCATGGCATTGTACCTTCATAGACAGTTGGAAAACAAACCTTCTCTGTAAAGCATCCAAGTCTGGGGATATAGCTGCTGCCGTCTATTAAGGGAAAATCATACTGCAGTATTTCACCTTTTTCATAAGATACATTCCGCAGCTGATATCTGCCCGCTGTGCAGTCAGAAAAATGAATATCACGAAGATATGGATCTCTTTTCATCATTGAAGAAGATAGATATCGGAAAGACGAGATCACTTTTCCAAGATAATCATCTACCGCTCTGTCTGTCTGTTCATTTCCTGACAGTGCAATAGAAGGAACATAATTACTGAGAAAAGCAGCCGCGGTGCTGAAAGAATCGCGGCTGCTGATATCCATAACTGGATTATACTGATTCACTGCTTCTGCTATCTCTGAAGCTATCTTCTGAAGTGTTTCCTGGCTGTTCATCATATTCCTTAAAGAAGATCTGCAATTTCATAGATCAGCTTTTCACTCTTCTCCCATCCTAAGCAAGGATCGGTAATAGATTTTCCATACATTGTCTCATCCGGTGTCTGACATCCATCAACTAGATAGGATTCAATCATCAATCCCTTCACAAGACCCTTTATATCTGCAGATACGCTCATGGAGTGCAGTACATCCTTGGCAATACGGATCTGCTGCATATACTGTTTTCCTGAATTTGAATGATTGCAGTCAACAATAGCTGCAGGATTCTTCAGTTTTCTCTGTGCATACTGCTGAAAAAGATCCTCCAATTCTTCATAATGATAATTTGGATGGCTGTTTCCTTCCTTGTCAACATAGCCTCTCAGGATTGCATGTGCCAGAGGATTGCCAGTCGTTTCAACTTCCCATCCTCTGTATACAAATGTCTGCTTTGACTGTGCAGCCGTGATTGCATTCATCATGACACTCACATCCCCGCCAGTAGGATTCTTCATACCGGCAGGAATACCAATACCAGATGCAACAATACGATGCTGCTGATCTTCTACAGATCTAGCACCTACCGCTACATATGCTAGCAAATCAGAAAGATATGCATGGTTCTCCGGATACAGCATCTCTTCTGCACAGGTAAATCCCGTCTTCTTTACAACATCTGTATGCAGCTGACGGATGGCAATAATACCTGCAAGCATGTCTTCTCCTTTATGGGGATCAGGCTGATGCAGCATTCCCTTATATCCAATGCCCTTTGTTCTAGGTTTATTCGTATAGACACGGGGAATCATCAGGATCTTATCTTTGACTTTCTCCTGTACCTTTGCCAGTCTCTCCATATAATCAAGAACAGCATCCTCACGATCCGCTGAACATGGTCCTATGATCAGCAGGAAACGGCTGTCCTTTCCCGTAAAGATATCTTCTATCTCACGGTCTCTCTGATTCTTTATCTTTATCACTTCCTCTGGAAGCGGGAAAGCCTCCTTCAGTTCTTCAGGACTTGGAAGTTCTCTTTTTCTCTTGATCTGCATTTCCATATTTTCATCTCCACAGTTACTGCTCATAAGAATACCACACATTTGAAATTCGCATGTGCTCCAATCCACATAAAAGACAGATTCAGCAATCACCGAATCTGTCTGTCTTAATTTATTTCTTATCACTGAATTTGAATACTGCACATCCATAAGCAGGCAGTGCATACTTCAGATGATTCGGCTGTTTATCGCACTCGCCCTTTTTCGTCTGATAGACATTCTTTCTGTCTGTGGATTTCACAGCACCATTCTCATCAAAGATCAGTGTATACCTGCCGGCAGATGGTGTGCCAACCATGTAGTCATCTCTTTCAACCGGTGTGAAGTTGATAACAAACAGCAGAGAATTCTTACCCGTCTTATCTCTTCTAATAAATGAGAAGATACTTCTGGAACAGTCATCTGCATTCACCCACTTGAATCCATCCGGATTGTCGTCCAGCTGATACATCGCAGGATACTTCTTATACATATGAAGAAGATCCTTCATATAGTTCTGCAGTGCCTTATTCTCCGGCTTATCACATTCCCACCAGTCAAGCTGTACACTCTCATCCCATTCATGAGACTGTCCAAAATCCTGCCCCATGAAAAGAAGTTTCTTGCCGGCATGACCGAACATAAACAGATATCCTGCCTTCAGATTGGCAAACTTATCCCGATCCAGACCAGGCATCTTATTGATCATGGAACACTTCAGATGTACAACCTCATCATGAGACAGTACCAGAATGAATTTCTCACTGTAGGCGTATGACATACCAAATGTCATCTTGTTGTGATTGTCTTTTCTATAGATAGGATCCAGTTTCATATAATCTAAGAAGTCATGCATCCAGCCCATATTCCATTTGTAAGTAAAGCCAAGTCCTTCATGCTCTGGAGAATCCGTAATCTTAGGCCATGCAGTTGACTCCTCAGCAATTATCACAGTCCCATCTTTTCTGCCTCTTATAACAGAATTGAGATGCTTGAAGAATTCAATTGCATCCAGGTTTCCATTTCCCCCGTACTTATTCGGAATCCATTCTCCCTGCTTTCTTCCATAATCCAAATACAGCATGGATGCCACTGCGTCTACACGCAGTCCATCAATATGATATTCATCATACCAGTACAGCGCATTTCCTATCAGAAAGTTCTTTACTTCATTCTTGGAATAATTGAATATCTTTGTTCCCCATTCAGGATGCTCTCCCATACGAGGATCCGCATATTCATACGTCGATTCTCCATCAAAGTCCGCAAGTCCAAAGGCATCCTTAGGGAAATGTGCAGGAACCCAGTCCAGAATGATACCAATCTTATTCTGATGCAGTTTATCTACCAGATACATAAAATCGTCCGGTGCTCCATATCTGGAAGTGGGTGCGTAATACCCTGTTACCTGATATCCCCATGAACCATCAAAAGGATGCTCGGCAATTCCCATCAGTTCAACATGTGTATAGCCCATGTAATTGCAGTAATCAGCCAGTTCATCTGCATACTCTCTGTAATTCATGAACCCTTCTTCAGTCCCATTATCCTTCTTCATCCATGAGCCAAGGTGACATTCATAGATAGACATCGGCTTTTCAAAAGTGACTTCTTTTGCTCGCTCACTCATCCATGCCGTATCCTTCCAGGCATGATGGTAGATGTCAGCTGTTCTTGATGCAGTGCCTGGTCTGTATTCAGCTGAGAATGCATATGGATCGGCCTTATACAGTATTTCATTCTTCTTTGTCAGAATGGCAAACTTATACAGTTCTCCAAATCCCATTCCTTCAATAAAGCCTTCATAGATACCGCTCTTCTCCAAAGGAAGCATATAGTTTGCCTTTGGATCCCATCCATTCCTGTCACACACAATAGATACAGCCTTTGCATGCGGTGCCCATACTGCAAAATGCATACCCTTTTTGCCTTTGACAATTGCTTCATGAGCACCCATCTTCTGGTAGACTTTATAATCTCTTCCTTCTCCAAACAGATACTTATCAAACTTTGTAATAAAAACAGGGTCAAGCGGTGCTTCTTCTTTTACAGTTTCTGCTTTGACCGGATTCTTTGAAACAGCATTCTCTTTGGAATGTTTTTTCACTGATGATTTTTCTGGCATATGAATTGTCTCCAAATGAATGTCTGTGCATTCATATTTAACTAACACCATTATACAGAATAACTGACCGTACGTCAGTGATAATCCTGTGCAATTTAATCAAATACCTGCAATCTGTTTGAATTCAGAGTAATCAATGCATATACAGTCAGCCAGTGTACGGTCCGTTACAGCACCCGAATCATAGAGACATGTCCGAATACCAGCAGCTTTTCCTGCCTGCAGTTCCATGTTTCTGTCACCAATGATCATCCAATGGGTACGATCCGAATCATATTTATCAATCAGAAAGTTCAGTCCAGCCGGATCAGGCTTCCTTGGGAAACCATCGTCACAGAGAATGCACTGTGTAAAGAAACGATGCATATCATATTTCTGCAGCAGTTCAACAGCTGAAGTATCTCTGTGTGTCAGCAGATAATGGCAGCATCCTTCTTTATGCAGTTTCTCTAACAGTTCTCTGCAATGTGCATAAGGATGAATATTCTCTTCTTCTCTCTTCTGATATGCCTTTACATAAGACAGATCTTCTTCAGAAAGAGAATATTTTATCTGATAGTGCTTCCATGCAGTACTGAAGGAAATACGGAGATAGTCTAGTATCTCCTCTTCCGTATCACTGTACCCTTTGCTTTCTAGAAACTTATGAAAGCCGTATGCCATAGCAGGATAGCTGTCAAACAATGTTCCATCAAAATCCCATACCAGCTGCCTGATCTTATAATTGCACATGCCCATCCCCATTTCTGTACTCCAGTGTATACATTTCATTGCCGTCAGACAGTGTCATATGATCTGTTACACGCATACCGACATGTACATACTTGTCTTTTTTCAGCACGGAATCCGTGTCCAGTATGCATGGGATATTCTCATCAGCAGCAGTCTCTATGATCTCCTGCATCATCTTTCTGAAATATCCTTCCCCCTGACAGTCTCTTCGGACACAGACAAAGAAGACGTCTTCATAATCCTTTTCATGTCTGTATTTCTCCTCATAATCCTTCCATGGCTTTAAAGCAGCCATGTAGCGGGTCATGTGTGTCATATTCATGTACATATTCAGAGAAAGAGAGAACTGCAGCTTCAAAAGAAAATTAGGTCCATGTTGTTTTCTGAAATGGATCATCCAGCCCTCTTCATGATCAGAACTGGCATAAAGACAGCCAGCCCGATATGCCATCTTCACCAGACTTCTGAAATAGCAGATTGCTTCATCTTGATTGAAATAAGTACGGAATGGTCCCTTCTCACTGATAAAGGCAATACCAGCTTCACGACCGATTCTTTCAAAGTCTTCCTTTTTCAGATTCTCAAGCCGTTTCATACGGCTATTATACGGCTTCCATGATATAATTTCCCGCGGATAGCAAAGGAGATCTATAACATGAGTGATCGTTCTAATATTTATGAACTGCTTGAAGATATTCATAGAGAAGTATTCCCGCATGACAGTGTTGGAGAATACCTGAAAAAGCTGAATGAAATTATAGGACCTGTAGAGAAACTGTCAGATGGTGAACTGGTGACCCGTCTTTCAGGATACAGAAAGAGTCCCTTCCATCTTTCCTGATTCAGGCATTCTATGAGCAAGCAATTAACACACAGTCAGGAAATTGAGCGCAGCATTATTAAGAAATACCGTAAGGAACTTTGGGCTCCTTTTCTGACAGCAATCAATCGATACGACCTGATCAATGAAGGTGACAGGATTGCAGTTTGTATATCCGGCGGCAAGGACAGCATGTGCATGGCTGAGATGCTGATGATGCTGCAGAGACACAGCGACCGTCATTTTGATCTTGTCTATATTGTCATGGATCCAGGCTACAACACTGCTAATAGAGCAGCCATTGAAGCAAATCTTAAGACATTGGAGATACCGGCAAAAGTATTCGAAACAAATATCTTTGCAGTCGCTGACTCCTATGAAAAGAAGCCATGCTACCTGTGTGCCCGTATGCGCAGAGGACATCTCTATAACAAGGCACAGGAACTCGGCTGCAACAAAATAGCACTTGGCCATCATCTGAACGATGCAATAGAGACAGCACTGATGTCTATGTTCTGGTCATCCAAACTGGAGACTATTATTCCAAAGGCCAGGAGTGAGCACTTCAAAGATCTGGAACTGATCAGACCAATGTACTGTGTCCACGAGGATTCCATAAAAGCATGGGCAAGATACAATGATCTGCACTTCATCCAGTGTGCCTGCAGGTTCACAGCAGATACTGCAGATACCGTATCTGAATCCAAGCGTCAGGAAGCAAAGCTCCTAATCAGAGAACTGAAGAAGGAGAACCCGGATATTGAAGATAATATGTTCCGCGCTCTCCATGCTGTACATCTGAAGTGCTTCCCGGGATATGTACTGGATGGAGATAAGCACAGCTTCAACGAATACTATGAGGAACCGGATAAGGATATACCGAATCCCTTTAAGAACGAGGAGACTCACTGAGCCTCCTTTTCTTATGCAATGATTGTTAACATATTTTTGCAGAATTTGTAAAGTTTGGTTGGTAGATGAATCTATATACCGTCACTATAATGTAAATATGACTGATAAAAGTATGGAAAGTAGGAAAAGTATGCTGAAGGACAATTTGCTTACTTTAAGAAAACTGAATCACTATTCACAGGAAACGGCGGCAGAAAAGATTGGAGTTTCACGCCAGGCACTGGCTAAATGGGAAAACGGAGAATCTGTACCGGATGTGGACAAATGCATCCGCATGGCAGAACTGTATCAGGTATCTTTGGATGATCTGGTGAACTATTCACAGGATAAGAGCGGACTTGGTATTCCGCCGAAAGGGAAACATCTTTTTGGATCAGTCACCGTAGGCGAAAAGGGACAGATTGTGATTCCTAAGAAAGCAAGAGAAATCTTCCATATTAAGCCAGGCAGCACTGTGCTTGTGCTGGGCGATGAAGAGCAGGGATTAGCCCTGATCTCATCTGAAAAGATGGAAGAACTGATGAATGAAATAGAACATGCAATAAAGAAAGAGGATTGATATGAGTGCAATACTTCAGGTAAAGAACTTATATAAGACATATCCACAGTTTCAGCTGAAAGATGTTTCTTTCAATATGGAACAGGGTTCAATTATGGGATTGATTGGCAGAAATGGAGCTGGCAAAACAACAGCAATGAAGTCCATGCTTGATCTTGTTCACCCGGAACAGGGAGAAGTACTTTTCTTTGGTCAGTCCATCCACCAGAAAGAAAATACAATCCGACAGAAGATCGGATACGCTTCCGGAGCCAATGTTTTCTATCCACGAAAAAAGATAGGTGAAATTGCCAAAATGACTAAGACATTCTATGACTGCTGGGATGAAGAAGCATATCAGAAATATATGAAGATGTTCGGGCTGGATGAAACAAAAAAGCTGATGGAGCTGTCGGAAGGCATGAAGGTAAAATTCAGTCTGACGATTGCCCTGTCTCATCATGCAAAGCTGCTGATCCTCGATGAACCAACCAGCGGTCTTGATCCTGTGTCTCGTGAAGAACTGCTGGAGATCTTCCGGTATTTAGCAAAACAGGGAACATCTATTTTATTCTCAACACACATTACAACCGATTTGGAAAAGTGTGCTGACGATATCACATATCTGAAGGAAGGAACTGTTATTGCCTCAAAGTCCCTGCATGCATTCATGGAGGACTATCCAAAAGAGCATTCATTGGAAGATATCATGGTGCATTTGGAAAGGAGCCCGCTGGCATTTGACGGTAAATAAAGACATGAAAAAACTATTGCATAAGGAATTCTGTTTTACAGCACTGCCTTTGACATATATCTTCCTGATGTTTGCACTCATGACACTGATTCCCGGATATCCAATTCTAGTTGGTTCCTTCTTTGTATCACTCGGTATCTTTCAGACCTTTCAGTCAGCCCGGGAGCAGAATGATATTCTCTACACAGTTCTGATGCCTGTATCCAAGAAAGATGCAGCCATAGCTAGATATCTGTTTGTTATATGCATCCAGCTGTTATATCTGCTTTTATCTGCACTTCTTACATTTATATGCATGACCGTATTAAAGAATGCATCTCCATATCTGTCCAATCCTATGATGAATGCCAATCCCGCCTATCTAGGATATATACTGCTCGCTTTTGCTTTGTTCAATGGGATTTTCGTAAATGGCTACTGGAAAACAGCATACAATATAGGCCGACCTTTCCTATACTATTCAATATGTGCATTTATACTGGTAGCCATTGCAGAAACACTGCATCATATACCAGGTCTGACATTCCTAAATACAGCAAATGAGGGTCTTGGCATACAGTATGCTGTATTGATTGCTGCAGCATGCATCTACGGTGCTGTTACATATCTGTCTATGAAAAAATCATGCCGAAGCTTCGAAATTATTGATCTGTAGCCTAAAGAAAACATTCTGCCTGTAACAGAATGTTTTTTCTTAGGCTACCTTATGTCCGGTCCTAGATAGTTCTGATTCGTAATAGTAGCATTCAATGATCAATGCAATATCCTGGATCGGTGTATCTCCATATCTGGATGTAGAAATATATGTCATTCCATCCAGATGATCTGCTTCCTGCTTTACCTGATAGATTCCTGAATCATCTCTGATCTTTACATACATGCCTTTGCCCATCATGGCAAGCAGTGATTCCTTTTTCACAGAGAGTTTATTTCTCTGCTGTTCGCTCAGATTTGCAAAGTCAAAATACTTTACCTCAATTGGAGAAATATCAAAGAATACTTTCTTGTCTGCCTTTGTCTTCTTGCGCATTTCAGCAAGCTGAGCTTCCTTTTTTTCCAATGCCTTGGCATCCTTTGTCTTTCTCTTGGCGTAGGCATCCAGCATTTTCTTTGTTTCTCCGGCAGCTTTCTCCAGTTCCTTTTTCTTTTTCCTATCCGTTATACTGGCAATAGATTCACGTGCCTTCTTATAGTCATCCTTGATCTGCCAGTACTCTGTATCATTGCGAATATATGCCATTCTCCCTGTTCTCCTTCCATTATTCTAGCACAGTGTTTCCCTGTGAAAAGTACAGAACAGCCTCAGTGTATTACAGTGACTCCAGTTTCTTATTCATCACATCGGAATGCTGGCAGTATGTCAGTGCAGTCTCCTTAGTAATAATGCCCTTCTCATAGAGACTGTACAGACTGTTATCCATTGTAATCATACCCTCATCGGTTCCTGCATTGATTGCAGAATCAATCTGATAGGTCTTCGCTTCACGGATCAGATTCTTGATAGCAGTATTTGTATACATAATCTCAAAAGCAGGTATCAGTTTCCCGTCCACCGTCGGTACAAGTTCCTGTGAGATAACTGCTCTTAGGATCATGGATAGCTGTATTCTGATCTGCTTCTGCTGGTTCGGTGGGAATACATCAACAATTCTATCAATTGTATTGGCAGCACCTGTTGTATGCAGAGTAGAAAACAGCAGTTCTCCTGTTTCAGCAGCTGTCATAGCGACTTCAATGGTTTCCCGGTCTCTCATCTCTCCTAAAAGGATTGTATTAGGGCTTTCACGCAGTGCACTTCTCAGTGCCTTTACATAAGTCGGTGAATCACCAGGAATTTCTCTCTGCGAAACAATGCACTTATCATGACGGTGAATGAACTCAATAGGATCCTCCATGGTAATGATATGGCCGCAGGTCGTCTTATTGATACGGTCGATCATACAGGCAAGTGTTGTGCTCTTGCCATTGCCTGCAGGTCCTGTAACAAGCACCAACCCATTCTTGAAAGCAGATGCACGCAGCACTGTTTCAGGAATGTTCAGTTTAGAAGGATCCGGAAGACCGAAGTGAATGATACGTATGACAGCTGCTAATGAACCTCTCTGTCTGTATACATTTGCTCTGAATCTGCCTACATTCGGCAGTGCAAAGGAGAAATCATCATCCTTCAGAAGATTGATATCCCCTGGGTCTCTTTTAGCCAGTGTATAAAGCTCCGTTACATAATCCATGACTCCATCAACGCCTAAAGAATCTCCTTCTCTGTGCTGGATGCCATTCAGTTTAAATGTTAACGGAAGTCCTCCGATAATGAAGACATCTGATACATCATTTTCTATACCGTACTTCAGTACCCTGTACAGTTTTCCATCCTGTGTCTTATCTTCCATTTTTCACCTCTTACCCTGTGTAAAGATCATCGAGTGTATCTCTTTCACCCATATTGTTCTTCGCTTCCCAGCAGATAACTCTGCATGGTGAAGTGCTGATATCTACTTCTGCGTGTATGTAGTGCCCGGACGTATCTCCTGCGTCCGTGCTCAGTATCTGCCCATTTACTTCCGTACCATCTGGATATGCAGTATTATTCTTTACTGCACTCTTTACTTCCGCAAGCCACAGCTGTGCATCGTTCTCAGCTTCATAGCTTTCCGTCACATTCTCTGCCTGTCTCTCTGCAATAGAATAATCGGCATGGGCAGTCGAGAATGTCAATACACTCAATGTTACCAGACACAGTACCACAACGCATAGAAGAAGCGACATCGCTCCGGTTTTAATTGGCTGTTTCATCACTGCCCCCTTTCTATTATTCTCCTGCATACTTGGAACTGCTTAAACTGTAAACTTTGGTGCCATTCCTGCTAATCGTAACATCAATATGATATAGATCATCATACGTTTTGTCTTCAGTAATCACTGTACAGGCCTCATATGCAGATTCATTATCCTTCTGTTTCCCATCTTCATCATAATAATCTGTATAGGTTCCTGTCTGTATGTCTCCGCTTGAAGCTGCCTCTGCTTCATTTTCTGCTATCGTAACCCCTATAGTCAGATTATGTGCTTTCACCGACATGCTGGTTGATGCGCCATACATCTTCACCAACAGCATGGATGCTACTAACAGGATTACAAGCAGTGCCGATATCTCTATATAGAAGGTTCTTCCTTTTTTCACTTTGAATCACCTTCCGATCTAAGTGCTGTCTTTACAGTTCCTTCATTGCTTGTACAAGTGACAAGATCATTTTCAATACTTACATTGAAGGAGTTCAGACTGCAAAGTGTATCCGCTGTATCAGGATGGAATGTATCACTCTCCTCAACATATTCATCCTTTAATTCACCATCATACAGATAAATTCTTTCCTCATATACACCGCTGTCAGTAATGTCCTTCAGAACAAGACAGTCGCCCTGCGGTCCTTCCATGACTGTTACAGCATCACTGCTGTCCTGTGCCTTGATCCGTGTTGAAAGATAGGAGAGCGAGGAACGGGTATTCTGATTGCTGTTCTGCGATGATACTGCCTTGGAATAGCCATTGCTTACCAATATGACCATGATCAGCATGACTGCTGTCACACCTATTAAAAGTACGATTGCTGTCATCGGTAAATGATTCTTCTTATCACGCATCCTCTTCTCCTTTCTATATTTCAGTTCTTTTCCAGCACCTCAATGCTTGGAATCTGGTTGCTGGAATATGATTCATAAGAAACAATGTACTTATTCTCGTTGTATACAAGGCCATAGTTCTTTTCCAGATATTCAATGCTTGTTGGATAAGCACCTTCGACCGCATAGCATTCCACTGCATATCTGCGTATCAATGCAGCAATGCTTTCAGAAGTCTGCGCATGCATATCTGCACTGATTCTCTGATAGCCAAATATAACAAGAAGCAGTACCGCTGCTGCAATGATCAATGCCGTAACTGTCCTTTTCATATCAGCCTATACTTCCCATGATACCAATCAGCGGCAGCATCACTGCAACCAGAAGTACACCGATGCATATCGTCAGTATCGAAGCCAACGCAGGTTCTATTGCGTCCGTCAGAGAAGCTATGCTCTCCTTTGAGCTTTCTGATACTTTCTTTGAAAGGCTCTGCAGTGCACTGTCCAGACTTCCTGTTTCTTCACCGCTTACAAGCAGACTTGTATAAAGCGGTGAATAGATCTTCTCTTTTTTTACTGCCTGAATAAAACTGCGGCCTTTGCTCATTTCTTCAGTGCATCTGTCCAGTTTTTCTCTGATAAAGCGATTGCTGACAACGGTTCTGCTCTTATCCATTGCTGTATCTGTATCTACACCGCTTGCTACATATGTGGCAAAAGCTGCTGTAAACTGTGCGGCAGCATTGCTTTCAACTGCATTCTTTGTCAAATGCATGGAAGACAGCATTTTCAGTATTCCCTTGTGACACTTGCCATGATTCCATAGCCCAAACATCACCAGAATACCCGCACCTATTGCAAAAGTAACACCAAAGGCAATCCAGCCAAGTACCATAGCCACTGACAGATAATTCAGAGATGCTGAAGTAACACCGGTCAGATTCGTATACACTTCACTGAATACAGGAAGCACTCTCAGCAGCATAAACAGCAGAATACCGCTCATCACTAACAGCATGACCGTTGGATACATAACTGCACTGCGTATCCTGTTCTGCATTTCTTCCTGCTGTGCATAATAGTTGGAAAGACTCATCAGTACATCTTCCAGACGTCCGCTCTCCTCGCCTGCCGCGATCATCTGCTGCATATATACAGGAACAATGTCTGACTGTTCCACAGCCTTTGCCAGACTTCCTGTCTCCTCCACTTTTTCATGTACAGAAACGGCCAGTTCTCTAACCGCTTCATCCTTCTCATCATCGCAGAGAACAGAGGAAGCTTCCTCTACACCAACGCCGGCACTTATCAGCATATTCAGATTTAAGCAGTACGTACTCAGTGTTCCATTTCTCATCATCTTTTTACTCATCTTCACCGCCGCCTTTCCTAGTAGACATACCTATCGGTATATGTATCCTTCGGATCATATGTTCCTGTTGAATCATATGTGATATCAATACGCGACCATTCATCCGCCGGTGCATCAATATTCACTGTCACCCATCCGCCTTCCTCTGTATAGAAGAGGTTCCATGCATGATAGACACTGTCCTCACCGACATAGCCGGTAATCAGTTTTGTCGGTATGCCCTGGCTTCGCAGCATCGCTGCTGCTAAAGTTGCATAGTCGAAGCATATTCCCGTTCCCTTTGACAGTGTCTCATCCGGATCTGCTACATATGCCTTCGGATTGCTCTCAGCAAATGCATAATCGTAATCCACATTATCCTTAATATAGGAGTATATCTTCTTCACTGCTTCTATCTCATCGCTGCTCTCATTTCTGAGTTTTGTGGCAATTGCCGTGCAATTGCTGTCTTTCGTAAAGGAAACCATTGTGCTGGAATAAAGAAACGGGTACAGTTCATTATTCAGCGTTACATCCACGCTTGTGGAATATATTTCAATATACTTGTCATCTACTGTGTTCTGCATGACACGCAGTGTATATGTTCCATTCCCGCTCTGCATATTTACAATTAATGGAGCGCCGGTATTATCCAGATCATAATTCATCTTTGTATCCCCGAAGACAATCTGCAGTTTCAGCTTGCTGTCATTGACAGCCTTCACTCCTATGTATCCATTATTTGCGTTGCTGGAATCTATCAGTACATTATTTTCACCTGCCGCAGCACTTTCATCAAAACTGCTCAGCATGATTCCATACTCACTGAACTTGCCCGACTTCGAAGATGCAGAGGAGCCGCCAGCATCAGATGCTGTTCCATTGCATCCGCCAAGTGCCAATATGGAGAAAACAATTGCAGCAATCATCATTTTCCGTCCAATTAACATGTGACTCCTCTCATTGTATGTTTTTTTAATTATAGAATAATTGTTAGGTGAATACGAGTGAATTGCTGAGGTACAGCCAGTCATCATCGATATATAAAAAGATTCCGTATCTCTGATTGCTCAGAATACAGAATCTTTTTTATCAGTCTGTATGGATATCCTTTGACTGTTCCTTCTGCTCACTGACAAAGCTTTCAGCTGCAGCTCTGTCATGTCTGGTCGCCTTTACAGCAGCTGTCGGTGCGTTAACGACAATCTGAGGATATGGAATATTGATATGGTTCCTGTTGAATACAAGCAGTATTTCACGATTCAGATCACGAGTCACCTGCACTCTGTCTGCTTCCGAGCACTGCGCCAGTATTCTCAGATTGACACAGCTCTCACCTAAAGATGTAACACCCTTGTAATATGGACCGTTTACAATAGCCGGTATTCTAGAATGAATCTTTGGAAGCTCTTCCTTGAGAACACTCTCTATATGTTCCAGTGATTCATTATATTCCACACCAATATCCAGAATGGCATAGGAGTACTGCTTGGTCATATTAATAACACTTGATATTTTTGAATTGTTGAAGATACGTATGTCATTGCCTATGCTTCTGACCTTGGTTGTACGTATTCCTATTTCTACAACCTCTCCTCTCCAGCTGTCTATTGTCACAATGTCTCCAACCCGGAAGGATCCTTCAAAAACAATGGAAATACCAGCAAGTACATCACTGATCAGGCTCTGTGCACCCAATCCTATGATAACTGAGAGAATACCTGCTGAAGCCAACAGTGTATTTGTATCAAGACCGAACAGATTGAGGCAGTAGAATATGCCCCCAATTACAGAAGCATATTTCAGAAAACTGTTGAGAAGATGGCCAACTGTTTCACTTCTGCTCCCGAACCTGCTGAGTATATACAGCAATGCAGTACGTATCAGCCAGGTCACAGTAACAATGTCCATCATTGCAAAGACACTGTATGTCAATGAGAACAGATTGATTCCCTTCTCCCATTTCTGATTCACAATGTAGTGAATAATATTGTTATTCATAGCCTGTGTACGGAATATCTGAACATACAGAGTCACAAGCACTGCAGCTGCTGCCATTGCATAGAGAACAACCGCCCAGAGCTTCTGCTCAGGATTCTTTTCCTTCCACAGAACCGTATCGCCATACCGGCTGGAAGCTGACTGTGTCCATGCCTTATGTCCGCTGAAGCGCAGATGGCGGAAGAAAGAAGCTTCCTTCTCTTCTTCTGTTTCCCAGTCAGTCTCTTTTTCATCTTTTACAGTCACAGCCTGTTTTTCTTCTGCCACCGTCAGAAACAGGAAAATCAGGAATATGATCACTGCACTGACAAGTGTCACTTCTGCTGAAATCAGAAGACGTCCGCTGTACATGACAGACAGAGGTATTGCCGCATAAACATAATCAGAGTCATTATAAAGAAATCCGTTCAGGAAATAAGGTATGCCATCTATCGTCTGAAAGCCGGAATAGGAATCCTGCAGTGATGCTGAAGCAATCCCTAATGAAGAAGCACTCTTTCCTAAAGTACTGCTCTCAGGATATGCTGTGATGCATTCTATTTTCTTACTGACTGCTAACAGGAATCCATCCTGCCCTATATTTATAGAATTCAATGTCTGATTCAGACCATCTGTCTTCAGTCTCTTCTCAAGTCTTGAAGGCTCAATGCCTACCTGAACCATACCATCGGCATCTTCTCTCTGTACACCGATCAGCTGTACGTAGTCACCTAGATCATCATATCCGGCATCCTGTACATAAACAGCCTCACTGCCATTGACCACATCCCAAAATGCATAAGACTGACTGTCCTTATCACTGCTCAGTTCAAAACGTCTGTAGTCAGTGCTCATTGCAGAAGCCCTGCCTTCACTGTCGAACACATAGATTGACTTGAGATTGCCTGCATTCTTCAATGTAACAAGTTCATCATGGTTGACCATATCAGGATCCAGGCTAAGCATATAGGCAATATGCTGTGCACGCTGTGTATACTGCGTGCTGTATTCTGTCTTGATAGCATCTGTAATACTGTCATCACGTTCCAGTATCTCCCTGACTGCACTGAGACGTTCCTCTGACAGTGTACCCTGTCTAGATAAAGGCCCCAGTGTTTCAAGGTAGTATGTCATCAAAAATACTGCTGCTATACCAACCAATGCAACAATACGGATCTTATTGCCTGTACCGGCATTGTAGAACCATCTGCCTTTAATATGGATCTGTTCACCCGTATGTTCAGGATGCTTTTCTGTATCTTTGTTAATGAAGTTGGAATAAAGAATGATCAATCCAATAATAACTGCAAACACTAGCAGTATCAGACTGATGGTCAGTCTGGAACGTTCATACAGACTGCTGTAGTTCTTTGATGCTATCAGCAGTGTATTGCCTGTCTTTTTAACAGAAGCATATACATTCTGACTGCTGATCTCTGTCTTGCCATTGAATCCATCCTTTAACAAATCATTACTGTATCCTAGATCAGATGTCTTCTGTCCAATCAGTGAATCATCGTCAGAATACAATACTGTTCCATCCTTCAGACTGACTGCAGTAACAGTGCCTGTATTGCCTGCATTCAGATTGGAAAGAATTGTTTTTAAAGAATAGTACTGGTCCAGAGTATCCTGTTCCTTTGTATAGTCATAGGAATAGAGAAGTGTCTCTCCCTTATTAGTATGAACAGAATAGTATCTTGTGCTGTCTATAGTAACAGGTTCTCCATCACTGATCAGTTTCTGCATTTCTTCTGCATGGTCATTCATGGAAAGGTTTGAGCTCTGCAGAAAAGTACCGTCACTGTTCAGCAGTACATATCCATTCAGGTCAAACTCTGAAGCAAGTCCAGAAAGCTGTTCTTCGCCATTCTGATGCCCATTCAGATATTCTATGATCAATTTACCATCTGCTTCACAGGACGTGTCATACGCTTCTATATTGTCCGTTTCTGCAGCATCTGAAGTCTGTATCTTATTGACGATCAGATTCAGCTCTGTCTCATTGTCTTCTTTCTGACGGGAAGTACTGCTGCTCAGTCCTATACCTGTCAATACAAGCCACAGTACTGAAACTCCTGCCAGCAGTATCAGCAGTTCTATCAGTACATGTTTTGTTCTCTTAGCTTTCCCCATATGAATCCCCCTGCAGAAATCCTCTACTCTCCTGAGTATTATACTCCCAGCACTGCATGATCATGCATTCCCATAATAGAAAAAGAACAGGCATTTCCGTTTCTGGAATACCTGTTCTTATTAAGTATATAAAATGTTACTTCAGTTCACTGAATAATTAAGCCTGTGTTTCAGCAGTCTGGCTGTCATCAGCCTGATTCTCAGCATCCTTATCATCAACGATCTTCTTACGGCTGAGCACCACCATAACTGTCTGTACAGCTGCAATCAGTACCATCAGGACTGTCCACTTGTCGACAAATGCTGTCTCCAGACTGATGTTCTCTGTAAGTACGAATGCAATCACTGCAATGACTGCAATTGGAAGACTCAGGAATCTGAATAGACCCTTCTTGTTTGTCTTCTTGTTTTCATCCTCTTCGAGTTCCTTCTGATTCTTTGTACTGATAAAGTATCCAGCAATCAGAACGATTGATTCAAAGACAGCCAGATTGGCCAATGCCAGATTGATAAGAGACCATGTTCCTTCAGAATTCATTTGAATATCCCCTTTCACTGATTATACAAGAAGAGAAACATCTTTCAGTTTTACATCAGTTCAATACTGACTGTTAACATCAGATGTTCCTCCTTGTTTAATCTAGATCATTTTACTGATTCAATACAGATACTGACTGATTAAGCCTGTGCCTGTGTATCCTGATTGGCATCAGCCTTTTCTTCGTCATCATCATCGTCAACAATCTTCTTACGGCTTAATGCGACCATAACTGTCTGTACAACAGCGATCAGAGCCATCCAGATTGTCCATTTATCGATGAATACTGTCTTCAGGTTAATGTCCTCTGTCAGTACGAATGCGACTACCGCAATGATAGCAATTGGAAGACTGATGAGTCTGAACAGACCCTTCTTCTTTGTCTTCTTCTTTTCGTCCTCTTCGAGTTCCTTCTGATTCTTTGTGCTGATGAAGTATCCAGCCAGAAGCATAATGGACTCAAATACAGAGAGATTCATCAATGTGAAGTTAACAAGTGACCATGTTCCATCAGCAGAATCCTTTGCAGAGCTTTCCTCATCGATTGTTTCTTCCTCAGGTGTAGCCTTTGGAGAAGCATCGTCCTGGATCTGCTCCGGTGTAGCTGCCTGTGCTTCAGCAGTTACTCTGTCAAGGAATGTTCCGCCATTTGTTGGCGTTGTTGGTGCTGTTGGATTTACAGGTACAACTGGTACGACTGGAAGAATAATTGCATCAACTGTCAGTGTACCAAGGTTCTCAGTAATGTCATAGTTGTCTGCGCTGAATCCTTCATTCCATGTTAAGGAATAAGTATTCTTAGTGCTTCCAACTGCTGTCTGTGTTCCAGTAACAGTGAATACTGCTTCACCATCAACCAGACCATCGATTGTTCCTGCAGCTGTCAGTGCTGAACTGTCATAAGTCTTGTCTGCACTGTCAGTTGTGATCGTAAGAGCCTTCTTTGTAACAGTCAGCGTACCATTTGCAACTGTAACGTTAGCGAAGTTTGCTGTGACATCATTCCCTGCTGCATCTGTAATCGTGTATGTGAATGTGTTGTCTTTGCTTCCTGCTCCTGTAATTGAAGCAGTTGGTGTTACATTGATCTGATATCCTTCAGGAAGTCCTGTAGATGTGAACGAACCATCTGTTAATTCAGTACCATCATATGGCTTGCTTGCGTCATTGGATGTGATCGTGACTTCCTGCTTGATCTTAGATACTGTCAGCTTTCCAACATTCTCAGTAACTTCATAGTTATCAGCACTGAATCCATTATTCCATGTTAAGGAATAAGTGTTATCAGAACTTCCTACTTCTGTCTGCGATCCGGTTGTTGTAAATGCTGCTTCACCGTCTACCAGACCATTGATAGTGCCTGCTGATGTAACAGCAGTGCCATCATACTCCTTTGAAACTGTTGAAGTTGTGATTGTAAGTGGTCTCTTTGCAACAGTTAATGTTCCATATACAGCTGTTATCTTTGCAAAGTTAGCAGTTACATCATTGTTGTTACCATCTGTGATCATATATGTGAATGTGTTTTCTGTACTTCCTGCATCTTTGATAGAAGCAGTTGGTGTCACGTTGATCTTATATCCTTCAGGAAGTTTTCCTGTAGATGTGAATGAACTATCTGTTAATACAGTGCCATCATAAGTTTTTCCAGTTGATCCGGAAGTGATAACAATCTCATCATCACTCTTCGCAACGGTCAGCTTACCCAGGGCTGTAGTAATGCTGTAGTTACCAGCATCCGTCTTACCATTCAGATCATAAGTGAATGTGTTATCTGAAGTGCCTGTTTCTTTCTGACTGCCTGTGACGCTGTATGAAGCACCCTCGCCTTTAGCAAATCCATCACCAGTTACGGAAACATTCTTGTTTGTTAATGCCTTTCCATCATATGACTTGCTGTCCGAAGCTGATGTCAATATGACATTTCTCTTATTGACTGTCAGTTTTCCAGATACAGGTGTGACGTTTGCAAAGTTAGCAGTTACATCATTGTCTGCTGCATCTTTAATCACATAAGTGAATGTGTTATCTCTGCTGCCTACATTAGTAATAGACGCAGTTGACTTAATAGTGATTGCATATCCCTCAGGAAGTCCTGTAGATGTAAATGAAGAATCTTGTAATGCAGTTCCATCATATGTCTTGGATGTTGTTCCTGAAGTAATTGTTACAGCATTCTGAATCTTACTAACTGTCAGTGTACCAAGGTTCTCAGTAATGTCATAGTTGTCTGCGCTGAATCCTTCATTCCATGTTAAGGAATAAGTATTCTTAGTGCTTCCAACTATGGTCCGGGTTCCAGTTGTTGTGAATGCTGCTTCACCATCTACCAGACCATCGATAGTTCCTTCAGCTGTAAGTGCAGAACCATCGTAAACCTTGTTTGCATCTGGAGTCGTGATTGTCATTGATGCTGGTGTCACTGTGATTTTCAGATTATCAATTTCAACTGTCTGATATCCTGTCTTACTCACTCTCACACTGATGTCCGTTACGCTATCTGATACATTCGTTGCGCTTGGGGCTGTTGTACTCCAATCACCCTTACCTACCTTGTACTCGATCTTTGCTCCTTCAGCTGCCGTTCCGGTTGCTGCTACATTCTTCAATGTATATGCACTGCCGTTATAAACGCCGCCATTGCTCTCTGCTGTCAGACCGAGATCTTTTGTGTTTGTTGTGATGGTGAAGTCTGCTGGTACATAAGTGACATTGTAGTTACCTTGACTTGCTTCGCCTACAGCTACTACTGCACCCTTATATGTGCCTACTGCTTCATCTGTGCCAGATCTACTTACTGCGTAAGTTAGCTTGTCACCATTTAACGTGCCATCTGTCTTTGCTGTGAATGAAGGATCTATAGTTCCAAAAACTTTACTTGATTTGTCTGCCGTTACTGTTACTGACTTCTGTGTAACTGTCAATGTACCTGCTAACGTCATCACATTATACAGGTCGGTAACAACTTCATTATTTTTATTTGTTATAACAACGGATGAAATATTATTAGTAACACTTCCAACGTTAGTAATTTTTCCATCAGTTACAATTTTTATAGAATAACCTTCAGGCAAGCCACTTACATTCTCATATGTATTATTAAGGCTAAATTCATTAGCATCATACACATGACTGCCAGATGCAGCTAATATAGTTACATTTTTCTTAAAATAAACCTTAAGTGTTAAGTTGCCATCTCCTGTGATGCTGCCACTCAGCACTGTTCCACTGTAGTCATCTCCAGCATATGTATAACCATCAACCGACTTGTCAGATTCAGTTACTGACGCTGTTGAATTTACCAAAGCACTACGATTAACTGACTTTATAATTTTTAAAGTATCTGCATTTATAAATTCAACCTTATAATTTGCTTTATACGTAATATTATAATGCGCATAAACATCTGCAGTTGCCCCACCAAATATCTGTGCAGCCTCATTCTTGTATGCAGCATTATTATATTTAACACCCAAAGTCTTCATGGAGTCGCCCTCGGCTAAGAACACTCCTCCATTATGTGCAGCTGTACACCAGCCATCAAACGTAAATGTGAAACCTAAAGTTTCAAGATCTGCTAGTGACTTTGCTGCATCTACAGTTTCAGCAGAAATCCCGTATCCACCATTTTTCACAAATACTTTTGCAGCTTCAAGATCAATCTCTACATTATCTGAAACTCCAGCAGCAATAGTATCTCCACGCTTACCAGTTACCGACGTAATTGTTGTCCCGCTACTGCTATTATGAAAATACAGAGTAACATCCTGCCTTACAAACTTAGCAGTATAAGTAGCTGCTTTTTTTTCAGTAGGTGTAAATGTTGCACTGCCACTTACCTTATTGTTGCCATTGTACCACCCATCAAATGTATAGCCATTAGCAGTATCAGCCACTGCTGTAGAACCAATCAATGCATCGTCATTAACAATGTAGTCTTTTGAATTACTTACACTGCCACCTTCTTCAGCTTCATAAATAACCATCTTTGATACAGGTGCCCACTGTGCAACAAAATTAACATCGCTCTTGTCCACAACAACAGTATCCCCAGCCTGATACATATGATTACCATAGCTCCAGCCTAAGAATACATGACCCTCATAGGTTGGCTCTTTGCTGCTTATTGTCACAGTTCTTCCATTACTATAACTATTTGTATCAGAGATATCGCCTGTTCCACCATTATTGTCATAAGAAACATTGAATTTCTTTTCTACAAGTGTTGCTGTTACAGTGATCGTTTCTCTTGAAGTTCCATATGTAAAATCAACCGAAGTACCACTCGTTGCATCATATGAAACTTCTGAGCCATCATATGAACTGCCGGAATAAGAACTATTAACAGTAACTTTTCCAACACTATATAAACTATTGTCGCAGTTGAACAGAATGTTGCGAACGTGCTTGTAATCATATGCTGATGAAGAATCATAATACTGTGTTGAAATAAGATGATCTTCTCCATCATAGTTCAGCTTCAGAAGAAGAATTCTGGTAGTTTTTGTACCATCTGTGTAAGGCCAATCAGACTGATTGATTTCTACGCCTGTATTCCCAGTATCAGCTTGAAAAGCCTGATTATACGAATAATAAATGATATTTCTTCCAAGATTCTCCCAAGATGATCCATTTGCAGAATACTGCGCAGTATTCCCAGAATATCTTACGTATTTAATCAAAGTTCCACCAGTGGACGGTGTCTTCACTTCAGAAATGCTACTCGTTACGTAAACATTACCAGAGAACACATATGTATTATTGCCCGATGTTATGGTTTTCTGTGCAAGACTATCAGCACTTATTGAAGTCTTATCAGTAGGAATACTAATCTTCGTTGTACTGATACTGTTATTCGTAATACCGTTATACAGTGTAATACTCTTCAGACTTGCACTAGACGAATATACAGTAAATGTATATGAAGCAGTAGTTTTTCCATCTTTAGATCTTACTGAAATTGTTGCTGTTCCAGCTGATACACCTTTGACCTTGCCATCACTGTTTACTGTTGCAACATTTTCGTCAGAACTGCTCCAATAGTAGCCAACCTGCTGATTCAAAGGTTCAACTGTAGCTGAAAGCTGTGCTGTGAAGTGAACCCCGAAAGTTGGACAACAACTGGAGGGGTTTTCTTATGAAGCGGGCATATGAACAGAAAGTAGAAATATACAGAGAACGAAAAGAAGATTATTACACATGGTCGATGTTATCAAAAAAATGGGGGATTTGTATTAGAAATTTGGAGTATATGGTTCGCCTCATTGATCGGCATGGAATTGAATCCGTCAAACATACATGGACAGAGTTTTCAAATGAGTATAAAAAGGAAGCGATTGATTGTGTCTTGATAGGCGTAGAAACAATTACTGAGGTATCCATTCGGCTCGGATTATCAAATACGGGAACTCTAGCGAGATGGATAAAAGAATATAAGGCAAATGGGTATAATGTCATCAAGAGAAAGAAAGGACGTAAAGCCCATGCCGGTAAAGAAGAAAAAATCATTGGAAGAGCTGGAGAAAGAGAATGCGGAGCTTCGCCAGAAGAACTTGAGACTTACCATCGAGAACGAATATGTAAAAAAATTAAGTGCCTTAGTTCAGGAAAGAGAAGACCGAGAAAACAAGAAATCGCACAAGCAGTAACAGAACTAAGGCAGGAACTGAAATGCAGTCTGAGATTCATTCTGGAAACAATACAGATGAATCCTGATCTTCCTCAGATAACACGCTCTGACTATTACTACTGGTCTTCTAATCACATAGACAATGATGAAAAGAATGACGAAGTAATGAACAAAATCATTCATATTTACTATGCGAATAAAGGAAGATATGGCTATCGCCGTATTACCCTTCAGCTTCATAGGGAAGGCTTCCACACAAATCACAAGATGGTACATCGTCTTCTTCAAAGAATGGAGCTTCAGGGCATCACGCCTAAAGCAAAATACAAATCCTATAAAGGGGATCTTAACGGAACCGTAAAGTCACAGCTGCTGAATAAAGTAGTGGACGAAGAGAATCACAAGACTTATTACAAGCGAAATTTCAGTACGGCAGCAGTGAATGAGAAATGGACAACGGATGTATCGGAGTTCCATATCGCAGATGGGAAACTGTATCTGTCTCCTATTCTGGATATGAAGAATTCCGAGATCGTATCATATTCCATTTCCGAAAGTCCCAACTATGCGCAGACCCAGGAGATGCTCAATAAGGCATTTGAAAAGTATCCGGATCTGACCGGACTGATCCTGCATTCAGACCAAGGATGGCAGTATCAGATGGTGCAATATCATAAAGTACTGATGGATAAGGGAATCATTCAATCCATGTCCCGCAAAGGGAACTGTCTGGATAACTGTGTCATGGAGAACTTCTTTGGGAAGATGAAAAACGAGATGTTCTACGGACATGAATTTGAGTTCAAGACGCTGAATGAGCTGAAAGAAGCGATGGATGAATACATTCTCTACTACAATACAGAGAGAATACAGGTCAAATTGAAAGGCCTGACTCCTTGTGAATACAGGAATCAAGCCTTATCATTAAATCATTGAATTACTTTGTCCAAATAATGGGGTTCACTTCACTGTTGCGCCGGCTTTTAATAAGTTGCTTCCGGTGTAATCAATTGAAATACCGCTGATTGCGATTGGATTAACTGTAATTGTTGCCGTCCTAGTAATTCCCCCAACTTCAACAGTTACAGTAGTTGTTTTTGCATATGCTGCAGTTGAAGTTGCAGTAACGGTACCATTCTCATCAACAGTTGCAATACTATTATCTGCGCTTGTCCATGTCTTTGAGAATTCATCAGAAGAATCAGCTGGGTCTGTTTCAACCGCTGCTGTTAACTGACCACTTTCGCCAGAAGTAAGTGACATAGCTGTAGGAGTCAATGTTACATTGACAACTTTAGCTGTACTGTTTGAGGACTGAGCTGCTGTTGATCTTACAGCTAATCCATATGCAGAAAAATGCTCAACATCAAATGATACAGAGTTATCTGTTGATGCTGTTATGTCTTTAGTTTCCTGAACATTGCCGCTGTCATCTACATTAACTGCAGATACAGTATCGGAATCCTTGCTCAGCTCTTCTACTTTTGTACCAGTGAGGGTTACTGTTACTTTACCTGATTTAGACCAGGAATCATCAAGCTTCTTCCCGGCCGCATCATAAAGAGCAATATCAAATAAGAGCACATCACTGTACTCGGAAGACATCTTATCTTCCATCTTACTTGAGATATCTTCTGCAGACATTGTTGTTCCTTCAGGAATAACACCTTCATCTGCAGATAGGGCTACGGTTACACCGTTAACAATTACGCTCGCACTGAAAGCAGGGTACGCAACTGTCTCAGTCGTATCCGCTGTTGGTGTAGCAGTTGTTTCAGCAGTGGCAGTTGCCTCTGCTGTCGGTGTGGCTTCTGCGGCTGCCTCAGCTGTTGGTACAGCTGTTGCTTCAGCAGTAGCTTCTGCAGTTGCTGTAGGTGTTGCTGTTGCCTCAGCAGTTGCTGTAGCTGTTGCCTCCGGTTCTGCTGTGGTTTCGGCAGTAGGTGTATCTGTACCGTCTCCATTTTCAGCATCGATTGTGTATATTGGCGAACTGGTGACAATCAAATTGAAAGCCAGCAGCAGCGTCAATAACTTTCCGCATTTCTTTAGAATACTCATAGTCCCGCCCTCCTGAATCACATAATTTAGCATATTCACCACATAAAATAGGTGCGGCATGCCCTAACCGGTTTCATCATAGTCAATTATTACAACTTGTCAACATTTGTGACCAAATCAGTAATATCGACTGATGACGCTTGTACAGCCTGATATTTATAACAATCTTCACAGCCACTGTCAAACTTATATTATTACTGATTACATTATATCATTTGATTCAAATGAAAGGATACAGGCAAACACCGTATCCTTCATTAAATTTACTTATTAAAGAATTCAGAAACCTGCGCCAGATTATCCTTCAGAACAGCTGCTGAAGCAGACAGTTCTGCTCTCTCCTGTTCCGAGATACTGACAGGAACCAGTCCTTCAACACCATTTCTGCCAACAATTGCGGGTACAGACAGTGAAACGCCATCAATTCCATAGGAGCCCTGCAGATCTGTGGAGACTGGAAGAATAGTCTTCTCGTCTCGCATAATCGCTTTTGCAATTCTAACAACAGACATTGCGATACCGTAATAAGTTGCCTTTTTCTTCTGAATAATGACATAGGCACTGTTCTTTACATCATCCGCAATGTCCTTCTCTGCATTCACCAGATCAATATCTCCCATGCCTCTCAGTGCAAAGAAATCTGACAGAGGGACACCGGAGATATTGGCATTGGACCATGTCACAATCTCGGAATCTCCATGTTCTCCAATGACGAAGGCATGTACGGACCTGCTGTCAACATCCAGCTTCTGTCCAAGCAGGTAATGCAGACGGGCTGTATCCAGAACTGTTCCTGAACCGAATACTCTTCCCTTTGGCATACCGCTTGTCTGCATTGCATAGTAAGTCAATGCATCTACAGGGTTGGCAACCACCAGCATGACACCCTCACACTTCTGCTTTCTGATCTCCGGCATGATAGTTGAGAAGATACCGAAGTTCTTTCTGATCAGATCCAGTCTTGTCTCTCCAGGCTTCTGTGCTGCTCCTGCTGTTACTACAATAATTGCTGCATCCTTTATATCAGAGTAGTCTCCTGCATAGATATTCATAGGAGAGATCAGCGATGTGCCATGGGATATATCCATTGCCTCTCCCTCTGCCTTCTCCTTATTGACATCTATCAGAACCATTTCTGAGAACAGTCCGCTCTGCATTAATGCAAAGGCACTGGTTGAACCAACGAATCCGCATCCTACTACTGCAACTTTTCTGAAATTTACACTCATAATCCCTATCCTTTCTGTTCCTCTTCTCAGAAGTGTCTTTCTGCTTCATTGAAGGGAACTATGCTGCAATGCCCATTGTACCCATTCTTTTCCATATATATATGAATATGCTCAAGCATTGCTTCTGCTTTCTTACGATCCTCATTGTTATAAAGAACAAGTTCACCCTCTTCTCCATACAGACTGAGGAAGCCAAGCATTCTCTGTCCGTTCCGAATGCAGAATGCATAGGAACGGATATTCTGTTTCTCGCTGACCCTCTTCTCAAGATCCGGCAGTATCCATTCTTTATAAGGAAGTCTGTCCCCTCTTAAGAACTCACGTACCTGTGTTTCATGATTCAGTGCAATCATTTCGAAATAATCCACATGCTCCAATGTCAGACCCTGCGCTGGTGCATTTCTTCGTGCTATGGTTCTGCTCTTAGCTTCCAGCATGTCTTTAACATCCTTTACTTCCAGCTTATGCTTACCAACATCAATGATTGCTGCGCTCATCATACGCACCATATATCTAAGGAAGCCTTTTCCATAAAAAGTCATAGTGAACATGTGACCATCTCTGTTCATGTCGATTTTAAATACTGTTCTTGTCTGATCCGGATACAGTGTCAGCGGAGATGAATTGAAGGAGGTGAAATCATGTGTTCCAAGGAATACCTTTGAACATTCCACCATCTTTTCATAATCCAGAGGGATCTGACACTGATAGGCAGTATCCTTTGTAAACACATCATAAGGACCGTCATTAATGCGGTATGTGTACTTCTTATAGCGTACATTGTAGCGGGCATGAAAAAGAAGATCGGTTTCTTCACAGTTCATGATATGAATATCATCCGGCAGGTATCCATTAAGAGCCCCCATCCATTTGCGGCCAGTCATATTCATATCACTGTCGAACATAAACACCTGTTCTTTTGCACTGACTCCTGCGTCCGTTCTTCCGGAAGCAGTAACATTGATTCTCTGCTTTGCTATCTTCTGCAGTACAGATTCTATATGTTCCTGTATGGACCTGCCCTGTGTCTGTGACTGCCATCCATCATAGTTTCTTCCCACATAGGAAACAGTGCACTTATACCTTGTCATATCAGCTGCCCGATGATGATCATTGACACAAGAAGTCCGCCTGCACATACAAGGAGAATAACATCTCCAGCCTGCATCTTCAGTACCTTATATCTTGTTCTCTGTTCACCAGGTGCATAGCCTCTGGCTTCCATTGCATTAGCCAGATCCTCTGCTCTCTGAAATGCAGAGACAAACAGCGGTACGATCAGAGAAAGGATAGCCATGATTCTCTCACTGATCTTTCCTTCTTTCATGTCAACACCTCTGGATTCCTGTGCCTTCATAATTCTCTCCGTTTCATCGATTAAATCAGGAATGAAACGGAGAGCAATGCTGATCAGCATTGCTATTTCGTGTGCCGGCACATGGATCTTAACAAAAGGCTTTAAAAGATCTTCAATGCCAAGCGTCATTTCCAGCGGCTTTGTAGTAGCAGTCAGACATGTTGTGATCATGATCATCAATAGAAGCCTTACCGCAATATACAGGGTCTGTGTTACTGCGTCACTGTAAAGCGACCATCCTCCAATTGTAAGAAGAACAGTCCCTGTCTTAACGACAAGTATATTGATGATCAGAAGAAAAACCAGCATAAAAAGCATCGGCTTCATTGCTTTCCAGATAAAAGACCAGGATAGCTTGGAAAGTAAAATAACAATGGATACCGCTGCAAAGATCACCGCATAGCCAACCCAGCCTGCAGGTATAAAAATACTGATCAGTAAAAGCAGCATTGCCATGATCTTAGCACGCGGATCCAGTCTGTGTATTGGTGAATTGAGCGGCAGGTATCTGCCCAGTGTAAAGTTACTCATGATGCTTCACCTGCTTGGCTGTATATTCTGCCAGTTTTTCTATTGTCATTGCATCTTCAGGAATATTGAATCCTCGCTCATTCAGCATATCTCTCATGCGAATGACTGCCGGCGGAAGGATATTCATCTCACGGCAGACGTCCGAGTGACGGAAGAAATCCTTCGCTCCCATCTGCATCCTGATCTTTCCATCTTCTATAACAACCAGATCATCGCAGTAATTGAATACCTGTTCCATATCATGCGTAACGATCAGGATTGTCTTCTGCATATCTTTATTCAATGTATTGAAGAGCTTCATCATCATAACTGTACCCTGCGGATCCAGACCTGCAGTTGGTTCATCCAGTACAAGTACCTTCGGATCCATGGCTAGAATACCAGCAATGGCTACCCTTCTCTTCTGTCCGCCTGAAAGTTCAAGCGGGCTTCTCTCGAACAGTTCCTTCTCAATCCCAACCATGGCAAGAGCCTTCTCTGCCCGCTTAACAGCTTCGTCCTCTGTACATCCAAAGTTCTTCGGGCCGAAAGCAACATCCTTCAGAACGGTTTCCTCAAACAGCTGATATTCAGGAAACTGAAAAACAAGACCGACGTCTCCGCGCAGTGACTTCAGCTTCTTAGGCTTTTCTCCTGCCTTGATAACACGGTCCAGAATATGCACTTCTCCCTTATCCGGAAGCAGCAGTGCATTGAGATGCTGCACAAGTGTGCTTTTCCCGGAACCTGTCTGTCCGATAACAGCAGTCATCTTTCCTTCTCTGATGTTCAGATTGATATCCTTCAGAGCAGGATACTCATACGGTGTACCGGTACTGTAGGTATGACTTACATGTTGGAATTCAATTGGCATAGTTCATCCACCAGTCCCTTCATCGTAATATGATCGCCTGTTTTTACACCGCGTCTTTTCAGAGCAGCAGAGAGTTTCATGGAAAACGGTTCATCCAGCTGCATTTCCTTCAGTTTCTTTTCATTGCTGAAGATCTCATGCGGTGTACCGGCCATTGCCAGCTTGCCTTCATTCAGTGCAATTACATAGTCGCTCTGTGCAATCTCTTCTATGTCATGGGTAATAGAGAGAATCGTCAGTCCGCTCTCATTATGAAGATCCATAATGACAGACTTGATCTCTTCCTTTCCCTGCGGATCAAGCATCGCTGTTGCTTCATCAAAAATCAGTATCTCCGGTTTCATTGCCAGTACTCCGGCAATAGCGACTCTCTGTTTCTGACCGCCTGAAAGATGGGTCGGCTCCTGATCCATATATGCAGTCATCTTGACTCTTGCAGCATTTGTATTAATGATGTCATCCATATCCTTCTGCGGTACACAATGATTCTCAAGACCAAAAGCAATATCATCACGCACTGTTGATCCTATGAACTGGTTATCAGGATTCTGAAAAACAATGCCTATCTTGGAACGGATTTTAGTCAGATTCTCATAATTCAATTCAAGTCCATCGATTCTGATAACACCGCTGTTCTTTTCCAGAAGACCGGTAATCAATTTAGCAACCGTAGACTTGCCGCTTCCGTTATGTCCGACAATTGTTGTATAGGAACCCTTTTTCACAGAAAAGGAAACATCATCAATTGTCTGTTCACTCTCATCATATGCAAACTTCAGATGTTCAACTTCTATAGCAGCCATATGTGTTCCCTTTCTGTATTTATTTATTCTGCTTCTAGGTGTGCTGCAACTTCGACCAGACTTCTGGCCCGCAGCACATCCGTATTTCTGTATCTGCTGTCACGGTCAAGCAGCACTGCCTGCATGCCATAGTCAATGGCGCCCTTCACTGCCATGCCCAAACTGCCGCTGACAAGAAGGATATCCTCTTTTTTGTATCCGGTCACTTCCTCGATCTTTTTGTAGACAGCTTTCTCAGGAGGATAGCACCGTACTGTTTCACATGCAATAAAACCATGCGGATGCAGATAGTTCCTGCGCATAGATACACGCGAGCAGTTTGCGTTTCCGATACTCAGTATATAGATTGGAAGCTTGATATGCGAGAAGAATACCTTCACATCATCATATACCGGTGCATAGATCATACTGTTTCTGATCAATACAACAAGCTGATCCCGATTGTCCTTGAGATGCAGCTCTTCCTCTGCCTTTGTTAAAAGACGGGTAATGATCTGTGAATACGTCAGGTAGGAATCCCCGGATGCACCGGATGTAAATTCCAGAAAACCCTTTTCCAGCCATTCAGCTGCCTCTTCTTCACTTTTCAAATCACTGTTCTTCATCAGTCTCTTCATCAGTTCCGTGTAGTCATTCCCACGGGGCTGAGGAATTGTACTGTTGTAATCCAACACTACCGCACTAACCATATTTCCTCTTTTCAAAACGCAACTTATTATACTATGGCTGAAAATAATTTTCAGCTTATCCGCTAAAAGAGCGCTTACAATGCGCCACAAAAAAGACAGAAAGCAGAATCACCTTACTGTCCTTCTCTAATATTCCTATCTCTTTTCCAGGAGACTGAGTCCACCCGCAAACATATATTCCGTTACATCATCGATCTTGATCAGGTCCGGCACCATGTCTTCTGACAGGCATTCTTCCAGTTTACGCCTCAGATCTTCTGTATCAGGAATCATATCGCAGGATATGGCAATCGCCTCAGGATCTATACACGCAATTACGGCAGTTAGATACTTGGATACCATCTCCAGACTTCCTTCCAGTGTCTTTACAAGTTCAGAAGGATCTTCTGAGAAACTGATCACATCAGCTAAATACTGCATTTCACCGGCAATATTATGACTGCCTGTGATCAGTTCTCCCCCTCTGACAGTTCCTACGCCGCTCTTTCTGACTGCGTGAGGATGAAAGTAGAAACAGATATTCTGATACTGATTCTGCATATTATAGAAGCCAAGCGCCATTGCATTGGCATCATTGCAGATGATGATCCTCTTATGAAGGCGCTTCTCAAGTCTTTTCTGTACTTCATAGTGATAAATATGCTGTGACTTGAAGGTAAGTCTTCCCTCATTGATCACACCAGGTGTCAGGACGCATACTGTATCAAAACTATATCCTGATTTAACTGCCACATCCGCAATATCATCAATATCAGAGAGGCTGTACAGTTTCTTAATGATCCTGTTCTCCAGAACTGCCTTCCCATGATTATAGATACGGTATTTCATGGTCAGAGTATCAAACTCACATATGACTGCAATGATCAGTACATTCTCAGCTCCATGAACAGGCTGTGTTTTCCCAGTGGAAAGCAATGGCTCTGACTGCTTCTCTTTCAATGATGCATGCACCAGTTCGAGCATTCCTTCAGCATCATAGGTTCCGAATATATGTGCCGGGATGTTCACTACTTTCGTATTCTTCAAAGCAGCTGATGCCTTTTTATAAAGAAAACTGATCTGCGGTGCAAGCAGAACCAGATCGCTTTCAAAGCCTTCCTCAAAGAGTCTGTCATAGGAAACTGCTCGGAATTCTTCATTCTGGTTCATGAAAGCTGCTGTCTCATTCATCTTCTCAGCAAAGTAGCTTGAAGTAAGAGCACTTGTACAGCAGATAATAATCCTTGTCTTCTGTCTGTCTTTCAGGCTGTTAAGGCACAGGATCATTTCCCGAAAAAGCTCCTTGGCATGAACAAGATCTCTAAGTTCAAAGTGAAGATAGAAAACGGTCTGACCATCTTTACGGCTTGTCAGCCGCAATTCAGCAATACTGAACTGATCCAATTTATGAATCAGGACCTCTCCGGAAGCATACGAGGTTTCCAATGCGATTCTGTCAGAATTCTTAGGATCCTGACGGACTGTAAACTCCTCGTTTTCCTGCTTCAATATCCATTCCCTGTACGGCTGAATAATCTCATTCTCCTGATTCATTGTTTCTTCATGTTCTCTTCTGCAAAGGCAAGTATCTTCCTGCCATCGAAGGTTCCATACATCTGCATTGGAATATCAACAAATACATAGTCAGGATACTTCTTGCGGAAATTCTGTGTTGCAAAACGGACCTGCGGACCCAGCATGACAATATCAGCACCCTGAATCATCTTATCTACCTTGTTAATGGTGTCAGCTTCAATGTCATACTCCTTTCCCTGCTTCTCTGCTTCCGTCTTCATCCTCTGTACCAGCATAGAAGTAGACATTCCCGCACAGCAAAGCAATACAATTTTCTTCATAACAGCTGCCTCCTCATTACTATTAATATATTTGTGCAGAAGGCTGAATACTATATAAATCATTCGATAATCTATAACAATATTCCATGATTCGGATGATTTATAACATTCTATTTGCAACTTATAACAGAATCTGATTCAATGAATTCATGAAGGAAAATAAAGGACTCTACAGTACAGAAAATATCATTACCAGAAGCAATGAACAGATTCATTATGAAAGTGCTGATATGCCATATTATATGATCCGTTCCAGAGGAAGCAGCACTTTAAGAACACATGTTTTCCATTGGCATCAGGATATCGAAATCATTATCAGCATGGAAGGATCCATGACCATGCAGGTTGGAGAACATCAGTATCACATAGCTGAAGGGAATGGTCTTATAATCAACAGTAAGCAGATTCACGGCGGTACAGGAGGCTGCAGTTTTGACTTTCTTTGCATCCGCCTGCATCCTATCCTTCTCTGTGTCAGTGAATATATTGAGAAAACATTTGTTTCCCCGTTCATAGAATGCAAGGACATTCCTGCTGTTCCGCTGTCTGCAGATAATGACTGGCAAAGAGAAATCATTACACTGGTTAAGGAACTTTATATGTTCGACTGTGCACGTGCTGATTCACTGCCATTGCTGGTTGAAGCGTATGCATTTAAGATATGGTCGCTTCTTTCCGCGAATATACATATAACGAGAAAAACAGCAAGAAGCGAAAGCACTAAGATGACGACTATAAAAGACATGGTCGGTTTTGTACAGGAGCACTACAGTGAAAAACTCACGCTGCGTGAAATAGCAGATGCCGGAAATGTATCCGTCAGCTGCTGCAACACCCTGTTCAATCAGATCATTCATAAATCCCCTGTCGCATATCTGCAGGCTTTCCGCCTGTACGAAGCGCAGAAACTTCTAGTTGATACCGATATGTCCATCAATGAAATAGCCTCCGAAACAGGTATATCAGGTGCCAGCTATTTCACCGAAATATTCCATAAAGAATATGGGGCAGTCTCCAAAAGAATATCGAAAAAGAATAAAAGCTGAATACCGTGGATGATCTCATACAGTATTCAGCTTTATTCATTTCAATATTATTGCAGGACATGATCGCTGTGCGGAAGATGATACAGGGTAAATATAAACACCACCGTCAGAATTTCCAAGAGTATTCCCGCTGCCATCATCAGATCATAAGAACCCGAAACATCAATGATGATACCAAGAAGGGTTACACCTATCGCATTGGTCACGCTTCCAGCAAAGTTAACAGCGGGATATATCCTGCTGTATTCCTGCAAGCCAAAGATATCGGATGTTGCTAAAGACATTGCAGTTGCTGAATTCGCCATTGTAAATCCATAAATGAACGAGCACACAACCAGCATTGATGGCTGTCTGATCAGCAGCATTGCCAGCATGGCCGCTCCCGCAAGGGAAGCATGAATGACACTTGTTTTCCATGTACCGATCCGATCGGAGAAATATCCATACAGAAGCTTTCCAATCACATTGGAAGCGTTGGCTGCAGAAAGCATTATTGATCCAAGTGCCGCCGAATATCCCTCGCTCTCTGCAAATCCGGGAAGATGCTGCAGAACAGAAGCAGCGATACAGCAGCTTGCTGTAAACCCAATCAGAAGGAACAGTTTTATACCGCCATGCATCTGTTCTTTCTTCTCTATGACCATTGTATGCGGAGCTGTTTCCTTTACTTTCTGATACTCCTCGTATCCATACGGCTTCAGGCCAGCCTCATCCGGTGTAAAGGCAATCGGAAACAGAAGTGCGGGAAGGCAGAAAATAAGAATAACGATGGATACCATAGCATAGGCATTCTGCCAGCCCATATTTGTAATAAAGAATGTAAACAGGCCTGACAGCAGTGCTCCCGGGATACCCGAGAAACAGAGCGTAATTGAAGTGAACAGGCCATGATGTGTATAGAACCAATTATTCAGAATGATCGTCGCCAGTACAAAACTGCTGAGACCGGATCCAGCACCTCTTACAATATTCCATATATAAAGCTGTGTTAAGGATGTGCTTCTCGACAGCATGAATGTACCGGCAATCATCAGAAAGGAAGCAGTATAGATCAGCGGTTTCAATGAATTCTTTTTCTTCAGAATATGCGGGACAAGAAAACCTGTTATAGAAGCTACCAGTGCACAGAGTGTCATCGTCATGGAAACACTGGCTCTGCCCACATGAAGATCCTCGGCTACAGAAGTATAGAAAAGACCTGCTGTATTCAGTAAAATGCCAACTGAAGCTCCTGCCAGTCCGCAGAGAGATATCAGTACCATAATGTGCTTGGCTGTTAAACGTGTTTTCATAAGTATACCTCCTCTAAAAAAAGACGGCATTTCTGCCATCTTCTGCTTCTCAGTCTATATCTTCTATCAAAGCTTCAATTTCATCCTTTGTTAAAGGATCATTCCAGGTCCCTATGGAATAGGAATAGTCACCATCTACCCACTCAGCAGTAGACACCGTATTGCCGTCTCCTCTTTCCGTCACTTCAAGATCGCCAACTTTTACTACATTGGTCGAAGTATATTTTGTCTCGTCTACATACAGAAAAGAGAATACCTGATTGCCGCAGATATATGCCTTTGTAATACGAGCGGTTTCAGTATCGCCGTCATAGTATCTGACTTCCATAACCTGCTTCGTCAGTGCTACATATTTCTTCGTATCATTGCCGTCTACAGAATCCGGATACTCGATATCATATCCGCCTACTGCTTTCGCTTCAGGCTCTGATTTTGCTTCATACCAGGTCTGCTGCTGTGAATTTCCAAAAGGACTCTGCGGTACAACTTCACAGGTCTGTGTCGAAGAACTGCTGCTTGTAACAAGCGACTTGATTCCCATGATTGCCACAACGACAAGCGCAGCTATCATCAGAATGCTCTTGCTGGACATCAAGGCACCGATACCTGCAAATGCACCGCCGGACTGCGCCTGCTTCTTCTCTTCTTTTACAGAAGGTTCTTCAGGTTTGGAAGTCTGTTCTGATTCAGAAGACTTCTCAGTCTTTGAAACATTCTCCTCTTCCTGAACGCCGTCCTTCTTTTCATCCTTCTGTTCCTCTTCAGGCTTTACAGATGGATCCTTTGTTTCCTTGTTATCATCCATTTTATCTGCTCCCATATACCAATGAACCTATTGTACAAGGAACTGATTGCTTGTACAAACAAAAAAGAGCTCCTGTTAGCATACCTTACTGGTCAATACCGTAGCCTTCGTAAGAGCCCTTCAAAGCCTTTGCCTGATTGGCAACGTTCAGAATGTCACTGATCAATGCTCCGGACTGTGTATAGAACTTGCGGGAAACTGTCGTCTTTCCCTCTTCATCTGTACATTCATATCCGCCCGTGATCATGATCTGCTTGAATCCTTCCAGTGTCTCGCTGTCGCTGAAGGATACCTGATGATGAATTGTCACAAGTGTATCTTCCTTATACTGTGTATCCAGAAGTTCATTTGCAGCAAGTGTCTTCTCGACAAATTCCCTAGTCAGATAAGGATATACTGCACATACTTCTTTGACCTCATCTGAAACTTCGGAAGTTCCCTCTTCCTTTTCATCAGGATCTGAGATCTTGATGAAATGGATCTCATCATCCTTATCATCTTCATCCTTATCTTCAGAACTGTTCTTCTTATCCTTCAGATACAGTGTTGCAAAGTATGCTGCAGCACCTGCCGCTACAACCAGCGTGCCCAATACTGTTTTCTTAACAAAGTTGCCCATCGTTTTTCTCCTTGTAGAATATCTAGAATTATTCTATCACAAACGATTGTTCAGATACTCTATGATCTGCACAGCATTCGAAGCCGCACCCTTTCTGATCTGGTCGCCAGTGCACCACAGCGCAATCCCATTCTGTTCACAGTGGTCTTCACGAATCCTGCCAACACAGACAAGATCCTGATTGCTTGTTTCAAGAGGTGTAGGAACGTGCTCCTTCATCAGTACATCCCCAGAGAATGCCTGTACCGCCTTTTCTGCTTCTTCTACAGAAACATGATCCTTTGTAATAATATCAACAGATATGGAATGGGAGCGGTATACAGGCACTCTTACACATGTGCATGTCACCAGCATTTCAGGCATATGCAGGATCTTTCTTCCTTCATTCTGCATTTTCTGTTCCTCAGTCGTATATCCGTCTTCCGTATAGGAACCAATCTCGGCAATTACATTGTCTGCAATCTGCGCAGGAAATACCTGCGGATGCACTTCCTCGCTGTTTCTGACACATTCCATCTCATCATGCAGTTCCTGAATGCCCTTCATTCCGGCACCGCTCACGGCCTGGAATGTTGTTGCATACATCTTCTCTATTGGAGAGATGCGTGCAATCGGCGCTGCTGCCATCAGCGTAATGATCGTAGAACAGTTGGGATTGCCAATGATGCCATGATGCTGCAATGCATCCTCGCCATTGATCTCCGGTATAACTAACGGAACATCCTTATCCAGACGAAAAGCACTGGAATTGTCTACAAATACAGCCCCCGCCTTTATTATCATTTCTGCATTCTTCTTTGCCAGTTCATTGGAGACTGCCCCAAGTACATAATCCAATCCCTCAAAGCTGTCTTTCTCAACTGTCTGTATTTCCAGTTCTTTATCTTTATAAGGAATTTTCTTTCCTTTAGATCTTTCTGACGCAAACAGTCTGATCTCGTCAGGTTCCAGATTTCTTTCCTCAATGCACTCCAGCATCTGTCTTCCAACAGCACCTGTAGCTCCCAGAATACCTATCTTCATAAGGATTTCCTTTCTTCAGAAATGAATCTTGCATAAATCGCCTGGATTGCCTTCTCAAAGTCTCTGTTCTCAACTCCTACAACTATGGAAAGCTCGTCTGATGACTGGCTGATAACCTTAATGTTGATGTTGCTGCGGCCGAACTCTGAAAGCAGGCTTCCTGACATTCCCGGAACTTCCTTCATCGCTCTTCCTACTACTGCGATTAAAGCTAGATGATCTTCTACACGCAGGTCATCCGGTTTCAGATCCTTTTTCAGTCTTCCAATGATCTCATACAGGCACTGTTCTACGTCCCTGGACTGCACCAGAATCGAGAAAGTATCTACTGTTGAAGGTACGCTTTCTATTGAAACATGGTATTCCTCAAAGATGCCAAGTATCTTTCTTAGAAATCCCACTTCTGTTGCACTGTGGCTTTTTGTCAATGTAATGGATGTAAAGTCCTTGCGTCCGGTAATGCCGGTAATGGCATGCGGAGGTCTGACCTTATCCATTTCACTGCAGTCATTCATAATCATAGTGCCTGGATTATCCGGTTCATTAGTATTGCGTATATTGATCGGTATGTTCTTGGAACGGACTGGGAATATCGCCTCATCATGAAGCACATTGGCTCCCATATAGGACATCCCTCTCAGCTCACTGTATGTAATGCATGGGATGCCCAGCGGATGCGGAATGATACGCGGATCCGCAACCATGATGCCGGATACATCCGTCCAGTTTTCATAGACATCCGCATCTACAAGGTTTGCAATCAATGCTCCTGTAATATCCGAACCGCCTCTGCTCATTACTTTAATAACACCATTCGGCAGCGCACCGTAGAAACCAGGAATCAGTATCTTTCTGTCTTCACATGCGTGCGATGCAATAGCAGCACCTGTACGCTCCATATCGAAGGAACCGTCATAGTGAAAAAAGATTGAATCAGCCGCATCCAGAAAGTCGCAGTCTAGATACTCGGCCAGCAGTCTGCCGGTCAGATACTCTCCTCTGCTCACTAGATAATCGGTAGAAATATCCTTTTCCATCAGATCGCGGATCTGCTTGAACTCATGATCCAGATCTGTCTTAAGATGCAGTTCATTCTTAATGCCATTGAACTTCTTTTCAATCAGACTCACGATCTGTTCATAGGAAACTCCATACTTGATGTGTGCCTGACACAGATACAGAAGATCTGTTATCTTATGATCCTCATGTGACTCTCTTCCGCATGCGCTGTTTACAATAAACTTTCTGGAAGGATCTGCGTCAATGATCTTCTTAACTTTTCTGAACTGTGCCGCATTGGCAACAGATGATCCACCGAATTTGACAACCTTAATCATCCTGCACCTCCGCTGCAAACAGAGAAGGATCAGCAGCACTTGTCATGATCATATTGATATCAGCCAGTGACATCTTCTTTGTAATAAATGCATTCTCACTGATCCGCTGATCAATCGCATCGCTGAAGAGCCCTGATTTTTCCGTTCTGACATAATAGACACCTGTTTTTCCTGAAGCAGATACAGCAGCTTCCTTCATGCTGACAGCCGGTATATCTGTACCGCAGGCTATATCGATCATATCCTGTACGACTGCATGTGCTGTTGGCAGAGAACCTGCGCCCTGCCCATAGAAGACTGCCCGTCCAAGTGTCTTAGAATCCAGTCCTATTGCATTGAAGTTCGAGTTGACATTGGCGAGCAGTTCCGTTCTTTTCATCATGACCGGCATTACAGACAGATGCAGAAAATCCTGTTCCATATTTCCTCTGCCAATCAGTCTGACTGTCATGCCATGACTGCGTGCCCAGTCAAGATCCTCCTTTGCGATGCTGCGGATACCATAGGTAATGATATCTTCAGGATCCACCAGAGCATCAAACGCACTCAGTGCACTGAGCATTGTCTTATAGCGCACATCCATACCGTCTATATCATCGGAAGGGTCCTTCTCTGCATATCCGAGTGCCTGTGCTTCCTTCAGCATTTCATCAAAGCTCTTCTGCTCACTGTCCATACGTGAAAGGATATAATTTGTTGTCCCATTGAAGATACCTTCAAACGAAACAATCCGATCTATTCTTCGTGTCCTTCTGATCTCAGCAATCCATGGAATTCCGCCGCCTGTGGTAGCTTCATACAGAAGCTTCTTTCCGGATTCTGAAGCAGTACCAAAAAGATCCACAGCTGAATTTGCCAGCATCTTCTTATTTGAAGTCACAGCATGCTTGCCGTTCTCCAAAGCTCTTTTTATAAATGTATGTGCAGGTTCAATGCCTCCCATGCATTCCACTATCATGTCTATGGAAGGATCTTCCAGTATCTCATTTACATCTACAGTGCATCTTGGATCATTCTTCTCAGAATCATTCTTTACCAGTATCTTTGCTATCTCCAGTGACTCTGTTTCCTTTGTAGAATGTTTATCAATGATCTCGCATACACCGCTTCCAACAACCCCATGTCCTAACAGTCCAACTCTCATTTTTCTTCATCCTCACTGTTTCCAATATAAATACACTTGTTTTCAAAACAGAAACATAGTATCATGACTCAAGTATCTTTTCAAGGAGGAATATATATGTACTACGAAAGCAGCCGTAACAAGTCAGACCGTGTATCTGCACATGAAGCCGTTATTAAGGGACTGGCAGATGACGGCGGTCTCTATACACCAAATGCTATGCCTGCCGGCATACCGGTCAGTGAAGTACTCTCTCTATCCTATCAGGAAACAGCAGCGAAGATCATAAGAACAATGCTGGATGATTATTCTGAAGAAGAAATCCGGGACTGTGTCAACGGTGCCTACGACAGCAAATTTGACAGCGATGAAATTGTTCCTCTGCACCCTATTAAGGATGCGTGGCTGATGGAACTCTGGCATGGTCCAACAAGTGCCTTCAAGGATATCGCTCTTACGCTCCTGCCAAGACTGCTGACCGCAGCCTACAGAAAAGATAATCGAAATGATACTGTCTCTATTCTGACAGCCACCAGCGGTGATACAGGCAAAGCCGCCCTGAGCGGATTTGCTGATGTTCCACACACTGCAATCACCGTCTTCTATCCTGAAGTAGGTGTCTCTCCGATTCAGAAGAAACAGATGCAGACAAGCAAAGGAGACAATGTTGAAGTGATTGCTGTCAAAGGGAACTTTGATGACTGCCAGCGCATGGTAAAGAAAGCAGTCAGCGATCCGGAAGTAAAATCCTCTCTGCATAATGTCACCATTTCCTCGGCCAATTCTATCAATATCGGCAGACTAATGCCGCAGATTGTCTATTACTACACTTCCTATGCAAAGCTTGTCAGTCAGAAAGCCATTAAATGCGGAGACTTGGTTAACTTTGCAGTGCCTACAGGAAACTTCGGTGACATTCTTGCCGGTTACTTTGCACACTGTCTTGGTCTTCCAATCAATCATCTGATCTGTGCCTCCAATACCAACAATGTACTGACTGATTTCCTGAAAACTGGTACTTATTCAATCCAGAGACCATTCCATACAACGATGTCTCCTTCCATGGACATCCTGATCTCCAGCAATCTGGAAAGACTGCTGTTCATCATGAGCAATTATGATGACATTGCAGTGCAAGGATGGATGAAAGATCTGAATGAGAAAGGCAGCTTCAGCATCCCTGCAGACATGCTTTCCCGTATTCAGGAACTGTTCAAGGGTGTATGGACGAATGAAAAAGAATGCGAAGACACGATCCGTACTCTTTATAAAGAAGAAAACACGCTAATTGATCCTCATACAGCAGTAGCACTCCATGCTATGAGAAAATACAGAGAGGAAACTGGCGACAGCACTCCATGCATTGTTCTTTCCACTGCTTCTCCATATAAGTTTTCAGCAGATGTACTGAAGTGCATCTCCAATGAAACATACAGCGATGATTTTGCGGCAATGGACAGACTGCATGAACTCTCTGGTGTGAAGGTACCTGCTAATCTTTCTGCACTCAGAAATCTTCCTGTACGCTTCAAGCGCTCCATTGAGCAGAAAGATGGCATGCATGCTATCGCAGAAAGAATGAAGGAGATTGGAAATGTACACGATTAAAACGCCAGCCACCAGTGCAAACTTGGGACCTGGCTTCGACTGCCTCGGTCTTGCTTTAAATCTCTATAACAGCTTTGATGTAGAACTGAGCAGCATAGATACTTTGGATAATGTTGAAGAACGCTTCAACAATCGGGACAATCTGTTCCTGCAGGCATGGCACAAAGGATGTGAAGCAATCCACAGCAATGATCATGTGCACGCCGTATTTCACTGTAGCATTCCTGTATCAAGAGGTCTTGGCTCCAGTGCATCTATGATCGTAGGCGGACTGACAGCAGCCAGTGTTCTGCATGATGATGCTCTGGAGGATTCTGCCATCTTTGAACTGGCTGCTGAAATGGAAGGACATCCGGATAACGCAGCTCCATGTGTATTCGGCGGACTGACAGCCTGCCTGAATAAGGAAAATGCCTTCCTTGCACATTCGCTGGAACTGAACAGCATCTGGCAATTCACTCTGTTCATACCGGACTTTGAAGTCAGCACAGAAGAAGCTAGAAAGATCCTTCCTGAAATGTACAGCAGACATGATGCATCCTGCACAGGTGCAGATGCTGTTATTATGTGCGATGCACTTCGTATTGGAGATATGCGTCTGCTGAAAGCAGGTGCAGTAGATTATATTCATGAACCATACCGCAAAAAGCTGATACCTGGTTTTGACGATCTGAAGAAAGCGGCAGAAAAAGACACTGGCGGTGCTATGCTTATCAGTGGAAGCGGCTCGACCTGTATTCTGATATCCCGTTCTTCGTTAAGCAGAAACGGGAAAGAAAGCATTGAGAAACTTCCTGGATGCTGGAAGATCATACCGGCAGAAGCTGCTGTACATGGCACAGAAATTCGAGGCAACTGATGAGCAAGGACTTTTTAATTGTTAATAAACATATACTGCCTGATTATCTGGATAAGGTAATCTATGCAAGGACACTGATAGAGACACATGAGGTCCCTACTGTCATTGAAGCAGTTAAGAAAGTAGGCATTTCAAGAAATACCTATTACAAATATAAGGATTATGTATTTACAGCAGATGATACATCTGCTTCTTCACGAAAGGCAGTACTCAGCTTTGTTCTGAAGGATGAAAGCGGGACTCTTTCATCGCTGATCAACCAGCTGACTGATCTTGGCACTTCCATTCTGACTATTTCACAGTCAATACCAATTTCAGGCAAGGCAAATGTGCTGATCTCACTGGATATCAATTCCCTCAGCTGTACAAGTGAAGAACTGATCCATTCCCTGAAACAGATACACGGTGTACGCAGTGTACATCTGGACGCAATTGAGTAATAACTCTGCTTGAGAATGCTCTATAATCTAAAGCAGGAGAACTGATAATATGAACTATCCTATTGCATGTCTTTTCTGGGAAGCTGCAGGTATTGTATTCCTGCTGATTGGTCTTTATGACTATCTGAACCAACGGAATGAACCGGTCGGCTTTTTCAGCAATCTTTCCTCTCCTTCTGTTACAGATGTCAAAGCCTTCAATCAGTCTGTCGGCAAAGCATGGCTTCTTTATTTTGCTGGCTACGAGGTCCTTGGCCTTCTGATTCTGTTTGGCAATGAGAATGTTATTCTCTTTGGAACGATACTGGGCATTGCCATACTTTCCATCCTTCTGGTCGCTGTTTATACTGCTGTCATTCTTCCTCACTACAGAGCAAAGGATAGCAAGGAGGAAACAGTAAATGAATAAGAAAATTGCGGTAATAACAGGTGCTTCAAGCGGACTCGGAAAAGAATTTCTCAGACAGCTTCTGAAGGAAGAAAATATTGACGAGTTCTGGATCATTGCCAGAAGAGAGAATGTACTGAATTCTATCAGAGACATGAATCCGGACCGTATCCGCAGTGTACCCATGGATCTTCTGGATCCTGCCAGCATTAAGAAGCTTGTCAGTATGTTCGACAAGGAAAAGCCGGATATTCAGGTATTGATTAACAGTGCCGGCATGGGCAGAGTAGGAACTGCTGAGGAAACATCTCTGTCTGATACAGACAGAATGATCGATCTCAACTGCAGAGTGACTGCCGAGATGGTAAATATCTGTCTGCCTCTGATGCATGAAGAATCCCGTATTATCAACGTTTCCTCTATTGCCGGCTATATGCCAATGCCGGGATTCTCTATCTATGCGGCTACCAAGGCATTTGTACAGAGCTATTCAAAAGCACTGCATTCAGAAGTAAAGCACAGACACATCCATGTTACATGTCTGTGTCCTTACTGGGTAACTGATACGGAATTCATTCCTACTGCGCAGGATACCGGTCACAGTGACTATCACTGTACCCTGCTCGCAACAAAGTCAGAATTCGTGGTACGCACTGCCTTACGGGACAGCCGTATGAATATGTGGATGTCGACTCCAGGCTTTGTTACCTCTGCTTCCCGTTTCTTTACGAAGCTTGTACCAGATGCAGTCATTGTTCCATTTATGAATATCATCAGAAAAATATGAAGGACAGCAGTCCCTCATATTTTTTTCTGCTCATCTATCTCTTTTTCAATCCAGGTCATGATAAGATTCACGATCTTTTTCTGCTGCTGTGCTGTAAGAGCAACATTCTTCGGAACACGATACCATTTATACAGACAGCCTCTGCAGCAGCACCCTGTTGCATGCTGTGCAATGAATACAGGATGACCATGCATCGGAGTCTGCTTTCCATCATTCGGAATCACTGCCGGCGCAAGACGTGTCTGTACAAAAAAATCGGCATGAGAACGGATTACATCCAGTCCCTTTGCTTTCGTATATGCCAGTTCCCTCTGTCCTAAATGAAAGGAAGAGCGAAAACGTGAATGCTTCAGTTTTTCCAGTGCTTCATCAATTGTCTGCATATTTTCAATGATATATCCAAATTGCATCAATGCCCCGATACTTATTGATACAAAATGCTTATAATGATTACATAAATACAGGAGGAAGAACTACACATGTTCGCAGAAAACAGTAATGGCAGTCTCGTATGCAGACATCTTGGAGAAACAATTCGCATTGAACCATGGGGTTCAGACAGTCTTCGTATCCGCGTTACCAGATATCCTTCATTCTCAGGTGAGAACTGGGCACTGAGTGAAGAGATTCCCCATTCCAGTGCAAAGATAGCAATAGGAAATAGCGAGTGCTCCACCTCCTCCATACAGAATGGAAGAATCCGTGCGGATATCAATGAAGCGGGAATTATCACATTCTTCAGAGATGATCATAAGGTACTTCGTGAATACTTCCGCAACTATGACGGCACCATCTCGCGTGAGAGCAGATGCTTAAAAGCACTCTCAAGAGAATGGCACCCGTTAGTCGGCGGTGATTACCGTGTTGAAGAGAAATTCGAAGCCAATCCAGATGAAAAGATCTTCGGTATGGGACAGTATCAGCAGCCAAATACAAACCTCAAAGGTACCATTCTTGATATGGAACAGAGGAACTCACAGATTACCGTTCCATTCATGATTTCCAGCCTGAACTATGGACTTCTTTGGAACAATCCTGCAATAGGACGTGCATCTTTCGGTACAAATATCACTGAATTCCGTGCAGAGGCCTGCAAAGAAATAGACTACTGGATTACCGTCGGAGAGAATCCAAAGGAACTTCTGCAGAAGTATTCTGCTGCTACCGGAACAGCCCCTGAATACCCTTCCGACATGACCGGACTGTGGCAGTGCAAGCTCCGCTACCGCACCCAGGAGGAAGTCCTTCAGGTTGCAAGAGACTGCAAGGCACATCAGGTACCAATCGATGTCATCGTCATTGACTACTTCCATTGGACATATCAGGGAGACTGGAAATTCGACAGCAAATACTGGCCGAATCCAAAGGCAATGATAGACGAACTGCATTCTATGGGCATCAAGGTCGTTGTCAGTGTATGGCCTTCCGTAGATAAGCGCAGCGAGAACTTCAATGAGATGAATGAGAAGGGACTGCTGATCCGTACAGAACGAGGCGGTGCACAGACATACGATTATCTGGGCGACTGTGTTGAATACGATGCAACAAATCCAGAAGCCAGAGAATTTGTATGGAACAAGTGCAAACAGAACTACTATGACCTCGGTGTAGATAACTTCTGGCTGGATAATTCAGAACCGGACTATGTCACCTATGACTTTGATCATTACCGCTATGCTTTAGGACCGGCACTGGAATGTTCCAATATATGGCCGCAGTACTTCAGCAGAACTTTCTATGACAATGAAACTGCAATGGGTAAGCAGCCTGTCAATCTTCTCCGTTCCTGCTGGGCAGGAAGCCAGAAGTACGGCAACGTTATCTGGAGCGGCGATGTTCCTTCCACCTTTGAAGCATTCCGCGATCAGCTGCAGGCAGGGCTCAATATGGGACTGGCTGGCATTCCTTGGTGGACTACTGATATCGGCGGCTTTATGACAGATGATGTCAGCGATCCTGCCTTCCAGCAGCTTCTGATCCGCTGGTATGAATTTGCTGTATTTACAGCTGTCTTCCGTATGCATGGAGACAGAGGACCATACACCATTCCAAATCTCGATGACAGGGACTTTGGAGGCGGCTGCCAGCACACAGGCCAGCCAAATGAACTATGGAGCTATGGTGAAGACAACTATAAAATCATGAAGAAATATCTCAATATACGTCTTGAAATGAAACCGTATATTGAAAAGCTGTTCCATGAAGCACATACCGATGGCTCCCCGCTGGTACGTACAATGTTCTATGAATTTCCTGATGATGATAAGTGCTGGAATACCTATGATCAGTATATGTTCGGTGATGAATATCTGGTCGCACCTATTCTCACACAGGATACATGGGAAAGAGAAGTCTACCTTCCGAAAGGAACATGGAAAGATACAAGAGACGGAAAGATCTATGAAGGAGGCACTTCTATTAAAGCAGCAGCACCGCTTGATTCCATCCCTGTATATCATTTAGAAAAGCAATAACAAAACGAAAGGCAGCCGGATGGCTGCCTTTGCTTTGTTATTCAGCGTTCTGTACCTTACCGCTCTTTTTCAGTTTCATAATTGCATAGACCATTAATACTGTACCTGCAATAGAAATTACAGTACCAATCAGAAGCGTTGTATGAATACCTAGACCGCTGATCATAAATCCGCCCAGGAATGAGGCAAACAGACCTGCTACTGTAATAGTAACTGCCATGACAGTCTGTCCCTGATTTCTGTCTTCAGCTGCAACATACTTATCCGCAAAATAGACAGACCCCGGAATCAGGATTGCATATGACAGCATCTGCAGTACCATAGCAAAATAGAAGACGGTCATATTCGGAGCAAACAGAATGATCAAATGCTTAATGGAATAGAAAACAGCAGCACACAGCATCAGATTGTCTACCTTGAATTTCTTCAGAAGCCATGCAAACAGGAACATAGGCGGCATTTCAACAAGTGCCTGAATCATAATAGATGTACCCTGTGAGGATGCGTCACCGCCAATCGTTGATATGATATTGATCATATAGTTATTTACGATCATATGGCAGAAAAACAGAAGAACCATTGCTACAACGACCAGCGTAATATCACTGTACTTTTTGAAGAAGGCAGCATAGCTGGTCTTATTGTCTGAAACCCTGTCCTCTTCCTTGACCAGTTCCATTTCCTTTTCCTTGGATGGAACCTGCAGTGTAAACACTGCTGCAGCTGTCAGAGCTGCCATGATCAAAGCCCAGAAAGGAATGACTGATTCATTATTACAGCTGATCAGAAGCCCCAGTGCCTGACCTGCAACCGCATAAGAAGCAGAACCAACGCCTCTGCCCAAGCCATAGTTGATCTTCTGACCTTCCTTCTCATAAATAAACGCAATTGAGTTCAGAAACGGCATTCCCATTGTCGCAAAAGCAAATCCAATGACAACACATACGAGAATCAGGAATGAACCATTCGGCAGAAACAGCATCAATGTCAGCATCGCTGCCGATACGGCCAGCGTTATCAGAATAAACTTCTTCTCATTCAGGCTTTTGGAACGATCTACGATCGGTGCCATCACTGTCTGACCTAGAAGAGCAATCACACTGATCATTGTCAGAATAATACCAATCGTGCCAGTGCTGAATCCCTTATAGCCGAGGTAATTATTTGCATATCCTCCGATTCCGCATACCAGCATAAAATAGAAACAGTTAATAGCAGCATACTTCAAATTAAGGTTTTTATATTTCATGTTTGCTCTCTGAACTTTCCTTTATCATTTTACCATGTATATGATTCTCATCTTTTATTTCCAGATTCTGAAACTGAAAAACAGAGTGGCGCCGCACTCTGTTCTACTTCAGTATTCTTTCAAGAACTTCACGTATTTCTGATTCTTCCGCAGCGAAGGATCCCTGAATAATATCCGGCTTTCCCCCGCCTTTTCCATTCAGTTCCTTATTAATCTCTTTAGCCTTCTCAGCAAGATTGTATTCCTGTGAAAGAATGCCATAGCGGTATCCTCCCTTTTCTCTGCTTAGAACAGCAGCGATGCCTGTATGCTTTTCCTTAATGAGCCTATCTGCGAGGGCAACAATCTCCAGTCTTTCAATATTCTCTCCAAAAAATATGATCAGCGGCAGACCATCTTCATATGAATCAGCCTGCTTTTCCAGTTCTCTATTCCTGATATCCTTCAATTTATATCTGCAGTCTTCAAATTCCTTCAATATTGCAGAGGTACCCTGCGGAGTCTCCAGAGGCTTTGCCGAAAGAAGTACAGATACTTCATGATTGCAGTTGTACACTTTCTGCATATATGCAACTGCTCTCCTGCCGCTCAGCATTTCAATCCTGCATCCTTTTTTTCTTGCCGTAAGGGAAAGAAACTTGACCAGTCCTATCTCCCCAGTATGAGACACATGTGTACCGCAGCAGGCACATACATCGCCTTCCGGTATAGTAACAATACGTACTTTCCCATTCAGTTCCTTCTTGGAGCGGTAAGACAGGCGTGACAGTTCTTCCTTTGAAGGATACGATATCTGCACTTTCTCATTCTTCATGACAAGTTCATTTGCTTCCATTTCAATATGCTGCAGCTGTTCCCATGAAATAGGACCATTGAAATCAATCTGAACTGTTTCTCCCATATGAAAAGAAACATTGTCATAGCCATAATGTTTATGCACCAGCCCAGACACAATATGCTCACCAGTATGCTGCTGCATATGATCGAATCTTCTATTCCAGTCAATACAGCCATGCACTGTATCGCCAGTCTTGAATGATTTCTCCGTGTAATGCAGGATTGTTCCATTTTTTCTCTGAACATCACCTACTGCAGTGCCGTTCAATGTGCCATGATCTGCCGGCTGTCCTCCGCCTTCTGGATAAAACAGCGTATCTTCAAGTTCTGTTTCATAGCCACGATCACATGCATTGCACGCGACGACCTTCGCATCGAATTCTCTGCGGTATGGTTCCTTATAGAACAGCTCGCTCATTTCTTCCATACAGTTTCCTCCGCCTGATCAATCAGATCAAGAATTTCCTTTTTAGATGCAAGCTGATCCGAGAAGGCAGAAGCACTGCCCGCGCAGATTCCTGCTTTCAATGCATAAATATAATCCTGTGTTTTCATATATCCATATAAGAATCCAGCAATCATCGAATCTCCTGCACCTACCGTATTGACAGGTGCTCCCTGCGGCGCAGGGAGTGAATAGGCACTGCCCTTTTCAGTAAGCAGACATGCCCCATCCCCGCCTCTTGATACTAATACATTGCATGCACCCTTATCCTGAAGCTGCCTTGCATACAGCATAATCTCTCCTTCAGTATGGATTTCCTTATGGAACAGCATCTCCAATTCTTCAATATTCGGCTTAATCAGAAATGGTCTGTACGGCAGTGTCTCGCTCTGCAGATCCTTCTCTGCATCCACTGCACACAGTATTCCTTTGCCCTGCAGTCTCTTCATCATCTCTGCATAAACATGATGCGAGACAGAAGATGGAACACTGCCTGACATCACCAGTACATCTCCATTCTTCAAAAGATCCAGCTTCTGATACAGTTCCTGCATATTCCCTTCAGAAACATTAGGTCCAGCCCCATTGATCTGTGTTTCCTTGTCAGCTTCTATCTTTACATTGATACGGGAGTTTTCCTGTATGTGTACAAAGTCATGT